>DEZI01000028.1:0-76630 GCA_002364755.1 Stenotrophomonas maltophilia | reverse complement strand
GAGCCCACGCTCGGCTGCTTTCGACGCTACGCGGATTTCTGCCGCGGAATGATCGTGATGTGGCCAGTGGTTTCCAGCAGCGCCAGTTCGACGTCTTCCACACGCAGGCAGCCCTGCTGGCGCAGCGCGGCGTCGAAATCCGCGGTGCTGACCAGCTCACGACGCAGCACCGCCGCCAGCAGGCGCCCATCGCGGGCGATCACCACCGGCTCGCCTTCGATCATGCGTTCCATGCGCCGGCTGCGCGTGGTCAGCCAGCCCACGCCGTAGTTCAGCAGGATCAGCGTGGCGGCCAGCAGCAGGCCGCCGCCCAGCGACGTGTCGGTGCCCAGCAGTGCGTTCTGCACCGCGTTGCCCAGCAGCACGATCAGCAGCACATCGAACGGGGTGATCTGCCCCAGCGCGCGCTTGCCGCCCAGCCGGACCATGCCCAGCACGACCACATAGACCACCACCGCGCGCAGGACGAATTCCCACCACGGCATCGCCAGTGCGAACAGATCGGGCATTGCGGTTTCCCCTGCGAAGCGATGCCCCAGCGTGGCGCAGCGAGGCACAAATAAAAAGCCCCGCTGACCAGGGGGAGGTCAACGGGGCCGGGGAACGGGCGCTTGGGGAGGAGCCCCCGTTCCGAGATCTGCTCCAGGGGATGGGAGAGATCCACAACAGGCGTTGCGCCTGTCGAGAGTTATAGAAACACTCCGAACACTAACGGTTCGTGAAGGGGCCCAATTTATTGTGGACCCGTGCAAGGAACATTCATCTTCGAGTCAGAAAAACGATGCAAATGAACGATTCATGGCGTTATTAGCCTGAATGCGAATCAGTGCGCCTCGTCCCAGTTAACTCCAACGCCGGTATCGACCTCCAGCGGCACCCGCAATTGGGCCGCTTGCGACATGCGCTCGATCACGTTCCTACGCAGTTCCTCGGTGAAACCGGCCTCGCTTTCGAACACCAGTTCATCATGCACCTGCAGGATCATCCGCGCCGGGGCGCCGCTGTTGTGCAGCCACTGGTCCACCGAGACCATCGCCCGCTTGATGATGTCCGCCGCGGTGCCCTGCATCGGCGCATTGATCGCCGCGCGCTCGGCACCGGCACGCAGGCCCTGATTGCGCGCGTGGATGTCATTCAGATACAGGCGGCGGCCGAACAGGGTTTCCACGTAGCCCTGGTCACGTGCCTGCTGGCGCATCCGCTCCATGAAGTCGCGCACGCCGGGATAACGGCTGAAGTACAGCGCGACATAATCCTGCGCCTGGCCACGGTCGATGCCCAGGTTGCGGGCCAGGCCGAAGGCGCTCATGCCGTACATCAGGCCGAAGTTGATGGCCTTGGCGGCGCGGCGCTCGTTGGGCGTCACCTCTTCCAGCGTGCGCCCGAACACCTCGGCGGCGGTGGCACGGTGGACGTCGGCGCCCTGCTCGAAGGCGCGTACCAGGCCCGGATCCTCGGACAGGTGGGCCATGATCCGCAGCTCGATCTGCGAATAGTCGGCCGCCAGCAGCTGGAAGCCGGGCGGTGCCACGAAGGCGCGGCGGATGCGGCGGCCATCCTCGGTGCGGATCGGGATGTTCTGCAGGTTCGGGTCGGACGAGGACAGGCGGCCGGTGGCCGCGCCGGACTGGTGGTAGCTGGTGTGCAACCGGCCGGTGTCCGGGTTGACCATCTCCGGCAGCTTGTCGGTATAGGTGCTGCGCAGCTTGGCCAGGCCGCGGTATTCGAGGATCACCCGCGGCAGCTCGTGCTGGTCCGCGATCGCCTCCAGCGCCTCTTCATTCGTGCTGGGCTGGCCCTTCGGGGTCTTCACCACCGCCGGCAGCTTCAGCTCGTCGAACAGCACCGCCTGCAGCTGCTTGGGCGAATCCAGGTTGAAGCTGCGCCCTGCCAGTTCGGTGGCCTTCTGCTGCGCGGCCAGCATGCGCGAGGACAGGTCGTGGCTCTGACGGCGCAGCTCATCGGTGTCGATGCGCACGCCGTTGGCTTCGATGCGGGTCAGCACCGGCACCAGCGGCATCTCGATGTCGCGGTACACGCTGTCCAGCGCCGGCTCGGCCAGCAGCTGCGGCTGCAGCGCGTGGTGCAGGCGCAGGGTGATGTCGGCGTCCTCGGCCGCATAGCGGCTGGCTTCGTCGATGCCCACCTGCGAGAACGGGATCTGCTTGGCGCCCTTGCCGGCCACGTCCTCGAACTTGATGGTGGTGTAGCCCAGGTACCGCAGGGCCAGCGAATCCATGTCGTGGCGGGTCGCGGTGGAATTGAGCACGAAGCTCTCGAGCATGGTGTCGTCGTGGTAGCCCTGCACGTCCACGCCGTGGCGGCGCAGCACATGCAGGTCGTACTTGCCGTGCTGGCCCAGCTTCTTCTTCGCCGGGTCCTGCAGCACCGGGCGCAGCGCGTCCAGCACCTGCTGCAGCGGCAGCTGCGCCGGCGCGCCGGGGTAATCGTGGCCGACCGGGATATAGGCCGCCTTGCCCGGCTCCACCGCCAGGCTGACGCCGACCAGGCGTGCACGCATCGCGTCCAGCGCATCGGTCTCGGTATCGAAGCTGATCAGGTCGGCCTGCTGCACACGCTCGACCCACGACTTCAGCTGTTCGCTGGTCAGCACGGTTTCGTATTCGCCGGGCGCGGACAGCGCCGGGTCCAGCGCGCCGGCGGCCGGCACTTCGGCGCTGCCCCGGGCGAAGCCGGCGGCGGTGCCGCGCAGGCTCGGGGTGGCCTCACTGGCGGTGGCCGGGGCCGGCAGCGGGCCGCCCAGCTCCTTCAGTGCCTGGGTGAAGCCGTAGCGCGCATACAGCTCGGTCAGTACCGGCACGTCCTGCTCGCGCAGGGCCAGGGTGGTCGGCGAGGCGTCCAGCTCGACATCGGTGCGGATGGTCACCAGCTCGCGGTTCAGCGGCAGGCGTTCCAGCGCCGCGCGCAGGTTCTCGCCGATCTTGCCCTTCATGGTTGGGGCGGCGGCGATGACGCCATCCAGGTGCTGGTATTCGGCCAGCCACTTGGCGGCGGTCTTCGGCCCGCACTTCTCCACGCCGGGCACGTTGTCCACGGTGTCGCCCATCAGCGCCAGCAGGTCGATGATCTGGTCGGCGCGCACGCCGAACTTGTCCATCACCGCGGCGTCGGAATCCATCCGGCTGCCGGTCATGGTGTTGACCAGCTCGATGCCCGGACGCACCAGCTGGGCGAAGTCCTTGTCACCGGTGGAAATGGTCACCTTCAGGTCCTGCGCCACGCCCTGCAGGGCCAGCGTGCCGATCACATCGTCGGCTTCCACGCCGGGGATGCGCAGGATGCTGATGCCCAGCGCTTCGACGATGCGGCACATCGGCTCGACCTGGCTGCGCAGTTCATCGGGCATGGGCGGGCGGTTGGCCTTGTACTGGTCGTACAGGTCGTCGCGGAAGGTCTTGCCCGGTGCGTCGACGACGAAGGCGACGTAGGCCGGTCGCTCCTTCAGCGTCGAGCGCAGCATGTTGACCACGCCGAACAGCGCGCCGGTGGGCTCGCCCTGTGCATTGGACAGGGGCGGCAGCGCGTGGAACGCGCGGTACAGGTAACTGGACCCGTCGATCAGGACTAATCTGCTCATGCGACGATTCTACGCGCCCCTGCCTGCACCGCGGCGACACGGCGGCGACGCGTCCATGGGGCATAATCAGGCTCCGATCGATGCAAAGGCCCTGCCGATGAAGACCCTGATGCTGGCTTCCCTGCTGCTGCTTGCTGGCTGCGCCAGCATGGGTGGTGCAGGCGCTCCCCCGGTGGACGTGAAGGGCGCCGAAGTGTCCAGCCGCACCATGGACAACGGCGATGTCATCGAGGAATACCGCGTGTCCGGCCAGTTGCGCATGGTCAAGGTGACCCCGTCGCGCGGCGCACCGTTCTACATGTACGACAAGAACGGCGATGGCCGCATGGACAACGACAAGGACGGCGTCTCGCCGGTCTACTGGAAGCTCTACAGCTGGTGATCCAGCCAGGGGCGGCGCCCTTTCCGTCGGAGAGGGAGCCGGCCCCCACACGCGGGTGATAGGTTCGCGCCCGATCTTCCGGTTGATCCCATGACAGGCCCCGCAGGTGGGCCGGGATCGCGCTGCCATGAACCTCGAACCGGCAACCCCATCGCTGGTTGCGTCCCTCGCCGCCGACCTGCGCCGCAGCAACGCGCGCGCGCGCATCACCCGCAACGGCACGGCCCACCCGCGCCTGCTGCGCATCCTTGATTACATCGACGACCACCTGGGTGAGAGCGAACTGGGCGAAGAGATGATCTGCGAGGCCTTCGGGATGTCCCGCTCCACGGTCTACCGGCTGTTCCAGGCCCACGGCGGGGTGGCGCGTTATATCCGCGGGTGCCGGGCCTGGCTGGCGCACCGCCATCTGGTGCGTGATCCCGACTGCCGTCTCACCTGGTTGCTGCATGAAGTCGGATTCGCGTCAGAGCGCCAGTTCCAGCGCGCGTTCCTGGCGCAGTTCGGCATGTCGCCGGCCGATTGGCGGCTCGCCTGCAGGCAGCGCGCACTGGGGGCGCTGCTGTCCTGAGCGGGCATGTTGCCACCATCGGCGGGGCGGGAAGGTGGCGCCGGCACGCGTCCTGCGTGCCGGCGCCGGGTCCCCTCCCCGGGAACGCTTGAGCCCGCAGGTATCGATCAGCGGATGACCAGCACCGGCAGCGTGCTGCGTGCCAGCACTTCGGCGGTCTGGCTGCCCAGCAGCACGCGGGTCACGCCACGGCGGCCATGCGAGGTCATCACGATCAGATCGCTGTTGCGCTCGCCGGCCGTCTCGATGATGCCGTCGGCGGCGTAGCGGTCCAGCACATGGATGGGATTGGCACGGATGCCCTGCTCGGCGGCCTTGGCCAGCGCCGGCTGCAGCACCTTCTGCGCGCCCTCCTCGCGGTCGGCCTTGTACTCCGGGCTGTTCATGTAGCCCACGCTCCAGCCCATGGCGTCATACATGCCCACCGCCCACGGCTCGGAAACCGTAACGATATCGACCTCGGCATTGAGATCCTTCGCCAGCTCCAGGCCCTTGGCCAGGCCCTTGTCGGACAGCTCGGAGCCGTCGGTGGCGATCAGGATGCGGGTGTACATGGTGGGCCTCCTTGGCGGGGTGCCAGCTGGGAACACCACCATTGCACACCCGATGTGCAGGCCGCGCCTTGAGCAGGATCAATCCGGCAGCGGATTGCCGTTCGCCGCGCCATTCTCATGTAGAGCCGAGCCCATGCTCGGCTGCCCTTCCCGGCTTCGCCGCCGCCCGAGCATCGGCTCGGGCGCTACATCCGCACCCCAAGCCCGCTCCTGAACCTTATCCCTCGACGGTGACCCGCCAGCCCCCCTCGTGCGACTGCCAGTCGAACTCCACCGGCAGGAACTTCTCGATCAGGCGCGCGTTGCTGGCCAGGTGGTCGCTGATGACGTGGGTGGTGAAGCTGCCCCCGCCGGCCAGCGCCATCGGCAGCAGCAGCTGGTCGGACAGGTACTCGCCGACCCACGCGCCACCGCTGAGGTAGGTGCGGACCTGGCCGGCCAGGCGCGCGCCAACCTGCTCGGCCGACACGCCACGCTCGCCGTGGCCATCGAACACTTCCACGTGGTCGCCATGGCGCACGCGGACCATCGCCACGTTGCCCGGCCCCAGCGCCGGCCGCACCGACTGCACGTGGCGCGGGTGCGGGTCGACGCCCAGTTCATCGGCCAGCACCTGCAGCTCGCGCAATCCGATACTGCTGGACAGGCCCGACATCACCACCTGCGCCTGCATCGAATCCAGCGCCGGCCGCTGTTCCATGCACGGCACCTGCAACGTGGCACACGGCTGCACCTGCAGCTCGATCACCCCGCCCCCGGCCGGGTGGAAGCCATGCTGCAGGAGCTGCATCGAGGCCTGCACGCCCATCCGTGCCAGCGACGGCAGGTAGCTGTCGGCAATGAAGTCGGCGCTGGGTGCCAGCGGATTGTGGGTGCCGCCTTCCAGGCGCAGGCGCGACGGCCCTTGCGCACGCCACAGCGCCGGCAGCACGGTCTGCAGCACCAGGGTGGCCGAGCCGGCACTGCCGGTGGCGAAGTGATACTCGCCGGCGCTGACCACGCCCGGCTCGAAGCGCAGCGACGTAGCGCCCAGCGCAGCACCGTGGGTGCAGGCGCTGCCGACCTGCGCGGCGGCATTCACCGCGGTCAGGTGCTGGCGCATCAGCCCGGGCCTGCGGCGGATCGCGCGGATGTTCTGCACGGTGAAGCCGATGCCGGTGCACAGGCTCAGGGTCAGGGCCGAGCGCAGCAGCTGTCCGCCGCCGTGCCCGCCATCAAGTTCGATCATGTCCATGTGTTCTGTTCCTCGCTGCCTGCGGTCGTTCCGCAGGCCGTCCTGCCGCGCGCGACGCAGTGTACGCCGCGCGCGGCCCGCTTCACCCCTTCACGCACACCACCTGGCGCAGCGTGTGCATGATCTCGACCAGATCGCGCTGGGCTTCCATCACCGCCTCGATCGGCTTGTAGGCCGCCGGCGATTCATCCACCACGTCCGCATCCTTGCGGCATTCCACGTGCGCGGTGGCCCTGGCGTGCTCGTCCACGGTGATCAGCTTGCGCGCCTGGGTACGGCTCATCACGCGGCCGGCGCCGTGGCTGCAGCTGTGGAAGCTGTCCTCGTTGCCCAGCCCGCGCACGATGAAGCTCTTGGCACCCATGCTGCCGGGAATGATGCCCAGCTCGCCCTTGCGCGCACTCACCGCGCCCTTGCGGGTCAGCATCACTTCCTTGCCGAAGTGGACCTCGCGGTTGACGTAGTTGTGGTGGCAGTTCACCGCCTCGGCCTGCGCCTCGAACGGCTTGCTGATGACCGTGCGCACGGCCGCCACCACGTTGCGCATCATCACCTCGCGGTTCATGCGGGCGAAACGCTGCGCCCATTCCACCGCAAACACATAGTCACCGTAGTGCTGGCTGCCTTCGGGCAGGTACGCCAGGTCCTGGTCGGGCAGGTTGATCATCCAGCGGCGCATTTCCTGCTTGGCCAGTTCGATGAAATAGGTGCCGATGGCATTGCCTACGCCACGCGAACCGGAGTGCAGCATGAACCACACGCGCTGGTCCTGGTCCAGGCACACTTCCACGAAGTGGTTGCCGGTGCCGAGGGTGCCCAGGTGCTTGAGGTTGTTGGTGTTCTTCAGGCGCGGATGGCGCTCGCAGATCAGCGCGAAGTCATCGACCAGCTGCTTCCAGCCTTCGATGGCCAGCTCCGGCGGCGTATCCCAGCTGCCCTTGTCACGGCCACCACGGGTCACGCTGCGGCCGTGCGGCACCGCCCGCTCGATCGCGCCGCGCACCGCCGACAGGTTGTCCGGCAGGTCGCTGGCAACCAGCGTGGTGCGCACGGCCATCATGCCGCAGCCGATGTCCACGCCCACCGCCGCGGGAATGATCGCGCCGACGGTCGGTACCACCGACCCCACGGTTGCACCCTTGCCCAGGTGCACGTCGGGCATCACCGCGATCCACTTGTGGATGAACGGCAGGCGCGCGATGTTCTGCAGCTGCTCGCGTGCCTGGTCTTCCAGCGGCACGCCGCGCGTCCACAGCTTGATGGGTGCAGCGCCCGGCTGCTGGATCACGTCATGGTTCAAGGTGGTCATGGTGATGTTTCCTTTCATCCAATACAAAAACAAAGAAGGTGCGGTGACAAGGTGGCCGAACGCTCCGGCTGCCGCGTTGCCGTGGCAGCCGGCCGGGACTTGAACCCGACCCCGAAGGGTTTCCGATGTAGTTCGGCCTGCATTCCCCGCGCAACGAAAGCGAAGGTGCCGGCAGCACGACGAGGGTGGAGGAACATCCTGCTCTACCACTGAGCTACCGCTGTGTTGCCACAGCGGGCGGGGCTCGAACCCGCGACCCGGAGCTTAGAAGGCTGTAGTTCCTCCGGCATTCGCAGTGCCGGCGTTGAAACAGGTGCGGTGAAAAACACCGCGAAAAACGTGATTCCTGGTCCAGCCCGGCTGGCCCCATTGCCAGCCGGGCGGTTCCTGGCGACATCCTTGCCGCCGTCCAACATCGTGTTTACAACGGCATGTCCTCGATGCGCTCGACCCAGCCGCTGCCATCACCCGGCGCCTGCGCGAACTGCGCCAACAGATCGAACACCGCATCGCTGAAGCCGCCGATGTGCAGCACGTCCTCGCGCTGCACGGTCTGGCTGCTGGCCACCGGCTGCAGGTCGATGCACACCAGCCGCGCCTGCGGGCAACGCTGCTTCAGCGCATCCCAGGCCTGCATCGTGGCCGTCGCGCCGCCCTTGCGGGTGTCACGCCAGCTCTCGTTGTCCGACACCAGCACCACCAGGTCGACCTGCTCGCGACGATGGTTGAGGTGTTCCAGCGGCGCACTGACCGAGGTACCACCGCCATTGATCGCCAGCTGCGCCGCCAACGTCATCACGCTGTCGCGCGGGTTCAACCGCACCGGGCGCACCTCGGTATCGAACGGCAGCACCGTGGCCAGCGGCTGGCCGCGCAGCACGCAGGCCGCGATCAACGCCGCCACGTCCACGCAGCGCACCGCCGAGCTGGCGCCCTTGCGGTAGCCGGTCACCGGCCACTGCATGGAACCCGATACGTCCACCGCCACGACCACCCGGCCCGGCAGCACCGGCACCTGCGCCGTGGCCGTTTCCATCGCGTCCTGCAACGCTTCGGGAATCTGCTGCGGCAGGCTGGCGCTGGCCTGGTAGGCCATCAGCAGCTGGTACGGCAGCACCCGGGCGCGGCGCACCTGGGCCGGATCACGCAGCCGCGCTGCGATCGCCGACACCATCGCCGGATCTTCGAACACGCCGTTGCGGGCGAACGTGTTGAGGTTCATCCGCATCGACTGCCACGACGCACTGCGCGCCAGCGCCGACCACTGCGCCGCATCCAGCGGCAGCGTGCTGAAGTACTGGAACGGCAGGTCCGGCGGCAGTCCACGCGGGTCACGCTTGAACGCCTCGTAGGCCTGCACCAGCGCCGGCAGCTGCGCCTCTTCGTACGGACGACCGACGATCCACGCATACAGCGCCTTGCGCTCGGCGTTGGCCGGCTTCGGGTGCACCATGCGGATCAGGTCGGCCAGCGACGGCTGCTGGCCGATGGCCGCACGCACCAGGGTTTCCGCCGAGGCCTGCTGGATCCACTCGCGCACCAGGCGCTTCGGCAGCGACCCCAGCGAACGGCGGCCGACCTGGCCGCTGCGCATGATCTGCACGAAGGTGCGCAGCTGGCGGCCGTTGTCCACCACCCGCGGGAACACCTGGGCGAAGGCCTCCGGGTCACGCACGCTGAGCACGGCCGCCAGCAGCACCGGCATGTCCTTCATGTGCGCCACCCGGCGGGCGTAGACCGCCGTACGGGCAATGAAGCGCGGCTCGACCTGCGTGGTCAGCGCCAGCACGTGCTGCAGCTGTGCCTGGGCATCGCTGTAGAAGGTGTTGTTGAGGCAGCCGGTGGCCGCGTACAGGGCCAGCGCAGCGCGCGGGTCGCGGCGGTAGGCCAGGCCACCGGCTTCATTGACGGTGGTGGCCGGCAGCAGCGCCGGGGCACGCGGGGTGGAGAAGAGCGTCAGGTTGGCCATCGTGGTGTCCTCGGCGGGAACAGCCCGCCTCGTGTCATGGGATGGATACAGCAATGGCCGTGCCAACTTTTGGATGTTTCGATCAAGTCATTGTTTTTGCTTGGTTTTATTTCCCCAGATGGTATGGGCGCGTCCGCTGGCGCCGCGGAATGTATATAGTTTCGGCGCGCTTTTTATAGGAATGGATATGTCTCGGCGACAGGTGGTTTTTGGCATGCTCGGCACCCAGCTCGATTCGGGCGAGGGCCCAGGCCGGTGGGAGAAGTGGCGGCCGACGGTGTCGCTGGGCATGCACGAGGATTTCCTGCCCGACCGCATCGAGCTGCTGCTGGACGAGCGCCGGTACGCCAAGCTGGCCCGCGTGGTCTGCGCGGACCTGCAGCAGGTGGCGCCGGAGATGGACGTGCGCCGGCACGACACCTACCTGGCCGATCCCTGGGAGTTCGAAGGCGTCTATTCGACGCTGCATGACTTCCTCGCCAGCTATCCGTTCCAGCCGGAGGAGGAGGACTACTACGTCCACATCACCACCGGCACGCACGTGACGCAGATCTGCTGGTTCCTGCTCACCGAGAGCCGGCACTTCCCGGGCCGCCTGCTGCAGACCTCGCCGCCGCGCAAGCAGGACGGCGCGGCCGGCAGCTACGCCATCATCGACCTGGACCTGTCGCGCTACGACCACATCGCCCAGCGCTTTGCCCAGCAGCAGCTGCAGGACCGCGACCTGCTGAAGAGCGGCATCGCCACGCGCAACGCGGCCTTCAACGCGATGATCGCGCAGATCGAAACCGTAGCCACCCGCTCACGCGCGCCGATGCTGCTGATGGGCCCCACCGGTGCCGGCAAGAGCCAGCTGGCCAAGCGCGTGTTCGAGCTGAAGAAGCTCAAGCACCAGCTGCCCGGCCGTTTCGTTGAAGTGAACTGCGCCACCCTGCGCGGCGACGGCGCGATGAGCACGCTGTTCGGCCACACCAAGGGTGCCTACACCGGCGCCTCGTCCGACCGCGCCGGCCTGCTGCGCTCCGCCCACCAGGGACTGCTGTTCCTCGATGAGATCGGCGAACTGGGCCTGGACGAGCAGGCCGTGCTGCTGCGGGCGCTGGAAGAGAAGCGCTTCCTGCCGGTGGGCAGCGACCGCGAAGTGGAGAGCGAGTTCCAGCTGATTGCCGGCACCAACCGCGACCTGCAGCAGTCGGTGCTGGACGGCCGCTTCCGCGAGGACCTGCTGGCGCGCCTGAACCTGTGGACCTACCACCTGCCCGGTCTGGCCCAGCGCAGGGAGGACATCGAGCCGAACATCGAGTTCGAGCTGCAGCGCTGGTCGCAGCAGCAGCATGCACAGGTGCGCTTCAACGTGGAGGCACGCACGCGTTACCTGGCCTTTGCCACCAGTGCCGAGGCCGCCTGGCGCGGCAATTTCCGCGACCTGGGGGCATCGATCATGCGCCTGGCGACGCTGGCCAACGCCGGGCGCATCCAGACCGAGGGCGTGGACGATGAGATCGCGCGCCTGCGCCAGCAATGGCGCGGCGGCCAGGCGCAGTCGCCGCTGGAGGCGCTGCTGGGCCCGGCCGTGGATGAACTGGACCGCTTCGACCGCGTGCAGCTGGAGGAGGTCGTGCAGGTCTGCGCACGCTCGAAGTCGCTGTCAGCGGCCGGCCGCGAGCTCTTCGCGGTATCGCGCACCCAGCGCGCCAGCACCAACGATGCCGACCGCCTGCGCAAATACCTGGCCAAGTTCGGCCTGGACTGGGAGCAGGTGCGCCGTCCGGTGGAGCGCTAGCGCCACGCTTGCTCGACAGCCGCGTGCAGCGCATGCTGGCCCCGCCGCGCGCCGCCGCCTACAGGGATGATCGACATGCAGGACAAGCAAGCGAGGCCCTGGGGCGCTACGAAGGCCATTCCCGTGGCGGCGGTTTTTGCGCTGGCCCTGCTTTACGGGGGCTACCAGGTTGGCAAGGACCTGGCGCTGCGCGACATCGCGAAGTGTGAGGGCCAGTAGAGTCGAGCTTGCTCGACCGGCGGCATCGTGCCAACCCGGTTGGCACGATGCCGAAGACACGACTGTCTCAGGCGATCTGCACGATGCGTGCGTTCTCACACAGCGGGTAGCTGGCCACAAACTCGGCGATCGCATCACGCATCTTCTCGAACGATTCGCCGTACATGTACAACGCGGTCTCGGTCGGGCCCTGCCACCAGCTGCAGATCTCGCCCAGGCCATCGATGTTGCCGGACAGCTGCTCGAACACGTGGTTGGAATCGCACTGTTCGTAGACCTCGTCCGGCAGGTTCAGGCCATCCAGGTAGATGCCCAGGCCCTCGGTCACGCCGAAGGCGCGATCAGCCTCGTCCGCACGCTGCACCTGCGAACCCTTCGGCGCACCCAGCTGCTCCAGCAGGTCGATCAGCTTCGGCACGCCGTCCGCATCGACCAGCGCCACTTCGATATCGCCGTACTCGACTTCGCCGAGGTCTGAAATGGCCGTGCCGCCACCGGTCAGCTCACCCACCTGGGCCGCCTGCAGCAGCGCATCGAGCGGATCCTCGAACAGCTCGTGGCGATGCTCCGGCTGCAGCTTCGCATTCAACTTCACGGTGACGTGGAAGGTCGGTTCGGTCATGGGGGCATTCCTGGAAGATGTGGGATCTATTGTAGAGCCGAGCCAATGCCCGGCTGTTTTTCCCGCCAGAAGCAGCCGAGCATGGGCTCGGCTCTACAACACCCGGGCTCAGCGCAGGAACGGCGGCACCTTGCGCTTCAGCAGCTCCACCAGCACCGGGTCCATGTAGTCGTAGTCATCAGGAATGTCCAGGCAGATCACCCGCTTGCCGTTCATCCATGCCTTGTAGCGGCTGGACAGGCGGTTGCGGTGCGCCTTCTCCATCACGAACACCAGGTCCGCCCACTGCAGCAGCTCCGGGCTGAGCACTTCATCCGCGTCGGCCAGCAACCCGGCCGAGGCGGTTTCAATCCCCGGCCAATCGGCGAACACCTGCTCGGCCGTCGGGCTGCGAAGACGATTCTGGCTGCAGAGGAAGAGCACGTTGCGGGTCATGCCCGCAGCCTAATCGGGGTCGGATCCCTTTTCCATCGGAAAAGGGCTCTGCCCCCACCCGTTGCGCATGATCGGCGATCATTGGCGCCCCCCTGCCTGCAGAAGCGAAATGATCACCAAGGACGACCTGTTGCAGGAATTTGGCGAGTTCCATGAAGCCGAGGGATGCTGCTTCGCCGAGTATGTCGTCGCCACCTATCGCCTCCACTGCAGCCTGCACCTCTCCGACGACCAGACGCTCGCCGTCGTATCGAAGGATATCCGCGATCCGGACTTTGCGGCCCGCGTCTTGATGCAGGCGCCAGCCGGGCTGCCCCGCGACCGGCCGACGATCTTCGATCTTCCACACAATGCCCGTGGGTTCACCCATGCGATGGCGGTGCCCAGCACGTATCACGGCTTCCTCAACCAGATCGAGGACCGTGCGAACCTCTTCCTGTGCATTCCGATCTTCCGCTGTGAGTTCAGCGGCAACGAATCGGTTGAGGAATTCAGATGGTCCACCCATCACATCGTTGCCATCGACAACTGGCATCGGACCAGGCAACCGAAGATCAAGGTGTACTTCGACAACCCCCGCACCGGTGGCGGCACGGACGACGCCGGCGCTCTGGTGCCGCTGCGGGTGTTGCTGGCCGAGATCGACAACCTCAACGGCGTGGGCAACGGCTTCATCGAGATCACCAACTACCGCGGCGAGGTGATCGAGGTGCTGTCGCCGGCGGAAGGCTACTACGTGTTGATCCGCAACCGTCGGGATGAAGAGGCGATGGACCGCGCCGGGTTGGTGGCAGCCGTGGAGACGTTCACCACTGACTGACGGCCGACCGCAGTTGTAGAGCCGAGCCCATGCTCGGCTGGGTGTTCCCCCGATGGGGTCAGAGCCCTCCCTGCGGGAGGGATCCGAGCCCTCGACGGTGATCAGATGACCGTCAGGTTGGCGTAGGCCATCACCAGCCACTTGCTGCCGGCATCGGCGAACTCGACCTGCACGCGGGCGTGGGCGCCGCTGCCTTCGTAGTCAGTCACCATGCCTTCGCCGAACTTGGGATGGGTCACCAGCGCGCCCAGCTTCAGCGGCGGGGCCTCGATCGAGGCGTGGCCCATCACCCGGCTGCTGCCCAGCGATGCCGGCCGCGAGACCTGCACCTTCGGGCGCACTTCGTGCAGCAGCTCGCGCGGGATCTCGCGCAGGAAGCGCGACGGCAGGCTGTAATTGTCCTGGCCGTGGATGCGGCGCGATTCGGCATAGCACAGCACCAGCTTCTGCCGCGCGCGGGTGATGCCCACGTAGGCCAGCCGGCGCTCTTCTTCCAGGCGGCCGCTTTCTTCCAGCGAACGCGCACTCGGGAACAGGCCGTCTTCCATGCCGGCCAGGAACACCAGCGGGAATTCCAGGCCCTTGGCCGAGTGCAGGGTCATCAGCTGCACACCCTCCTCGCCCGCCTGCGCCTGGCCTTCACCGGCCTCCAGCGCGGCATAGGCCAGGAACGCGACCAGCTCGTCCATGTCCTCGCCTGCTTCCTCGATGTCATCGGCGCGACGCAGGAAGCGCGAGGCGACCGAAACCAGTTCGTCGAGGTTGTCGGTACGCGACTCCGAATCCAGCGAATTGCGGCTTTCCTTGCTCCAGTGCTCGCGCAGCTGCGAGCGCGACAGCACATGGTCCACGCGCTCGGCGAGGGTCATGTGCAGGGTCTGCGCCTGCAGTTCATTCACCAGCACCAGGAAGCCGGCCAGCGCATTGCGTGCTCGCGCGGCCAGCGCCGTACCCTGGGTGACCAGCATGGTGGCCTCCCACAGCGAAATGCCCTGCGCGCGCGCCTCGCGACGCACCTCGTCCAGGGTGCGCTCGCCGATGCCACGGGTCGGCGTGTTCACCGCGCGCTCGAAGGCGGCGTCATCGTTGCGGTTGGACAGCAGGCGCAGGTAGGCCAGCGCGTCCTTGATTTCGGCACGCTCGAAGAAGCGCATGCCGCCGTATACGCGATACGGCACCTGTTCGCTCAGCAGCGCTTCTTCCAGCGCGCGCGACTGCGCATTGCTGCGGTAGAGCACGGCAACTTCGGTGTAGCTGCCACCATCGCGCACCCACTGGCGCGCGCGCTCGACGATGTAACGCGCCTCGTCCATCTCGTTGTAGGCCGCATACAGGTCGATCGGCTCGCCGTCGCCGCTGTCGGTCCACAGTTCCTTGCCGATGCGGTCCGGGTTGTGCGCGATGACCGCGTTGGCCGCACCGAGGATGTTGGCGGTGGAACGGTAGTTCTGCTCCAGGCGGATGGTCTGCGCGCCGGGGAAATCGCGCAGGAAGCCCTGCACGTTCTCGACCTTGGCACCACGCCAGCCGTAGATGGCCTGATCATCGTCGCCGACCACGAACACATGGCCTTCGTGACCGGCCAGCACGCGCACGAAGGCGTACTGGATGGCGTTGGTATCCTGGAACTCGTCCACCAGGATTTCGCGGAAGCGGGCGCGGTAGTGCGCCAGCAGCGGCGGGTTGTCGCGCAGCAGTTCGTGCGCGCGCAGGAGCAGCTCGGCGAAGTCGACCAGGCCGGCGCGGTCGCAGCGCGCCTGGTACTCGATATAGGCCTGGCGCATGGTTTCCAGCCACGCATCATGCGGCTCGGGCTGGATGTGCTGCGGGCGGCGACCCTCATCCTTCTGTTCGTTGATCCACCAGGCGATCTGCTTGGGCGGATGCTTGCTGTCGTCGATTTCCAGCGCCTGGACCACGCGCTTGACCAGCCGCAGCTGATCGTCCGAATCCATGACCTGGAAGCCTTCGGGCAGCTTGGCGTCCTGCCAGTGCAGGCGCAGCAGACGGTTGGCCAGGCCGTGGAAGGTGCCGATCCACGCGCCACGGCTGCCGTTGGGCAGCTGCGCGTCGATGCGGTGGCGCATCTCGCCGGCGGCTTTGTTGGTGAAGGTCACCGCAAAAATGCCGTGGGTCGGCACGCCTTCGACTTCATGCAGCCAGGCGATGCGGTGGGTGAGTACGCGGGTCTTGCCGGAACCGGCACCGGCCAGCACCAGGTGGTGGCCGGGGGGAGCGGAGACGGCTTCGCGCTGGGCCGGGTTCAGGCCATCGAGCAGGTGGGAGACATCCATGCCCCCATTTTACGGCATCGCCGTCGCGGCTCCTGCGACCACCTGCGTGGCCAGGGCCTGCGCCTGCTGACGCAGTTCAGGCACGGCCAGGCTTTCCCAGAGGCTGCCGATGCGCAGGCTGCCGAGCACGCCCAGACGCGCCTGCGGCGCACCGCTGCGGCTGCACAGGCGGTCGCCCGGCACGCTGCTGTCCAGGCCCAGGCCATGCGGCCCGGGGCGGGCCAGGCCGTCGGCCTGCAGCTGCTGCAGCAAGGGATTGCGCAGCGCAGCGGCTCGGGTCTCGACGCCGGTGGCATTGACCACCGCAGCGATCGTCCACTGCTGCTCGCCACCAGCGGCATCACGGCCGGACAGGTGAAGCGCATCGCCTTCGCGCCAGATGCGCTGCAGCCGGGCACGGTGCAGCTGAAGCTGGCCGCTGGCCTGCAGGGCCTGCAGCTGGGCATCGACGTCCTCGGCGATGCGGTGGCGGTGCACGTCCCAATAGCGCACCACATGGCGCAGGAAGCGTCGCTGGTCGGCCTCGTCCAAGCTGCACCACAGCGCCTGGCCATGCGGGCGGATGCGATCCATCACGCCCTGCCACGGCTGGCCATCGGCCTGCGTCTGCCGGGCGAAGCCGCGCAGGGCACGCACACGCTGGCTCAGGGTCATCGGCAGCAGCGCGGCCGGGTCGAACTCGGGCAGAACGCCATGCGCATGCGGCAGCGGCAACAGGCCATGCCGCGAGATCACGTGCAGCGGACCGGTATGGCCGGCGGCGACCAGGGCCAGCACGGTGTCGGCCATGCTCAGGCCGGAACCGACGATGGCCAGCGCGTGGGCACCCGCCAGCGTGCGCACGCCGTCATAGTCCCAGGCCTCGACCACGTCGTCGGCAGGCAGCGCATCGGCGCCGGCCACCGGCAGCGGACGCATGCTGTTGCCGGTGGCGACGACCGCCTGCGCCGCGTGCAGCATGCTGCCATCGCCCAGCTGCAGGTGGTAACCGTAGTCATCCGGCTGCAGGCCCAGTACCGGCTGCGCGATCTCCTGCAGCTGCGCCGGACTGGCGGCCGCCGCGTCCTGCAGGCGCTGCTGCAGGTAGGCGGCGAAGTGATGGCGGCTCACGTAGCGCTCGCCGAGCAGTTCGCGCGCCTCGCCCGGGTAAGCGTTGAGGGCCTGCAGGTAATCGAGGAAATCGCCGGGCTGGTCGGGGAAAGCACTCATCTTCGCCGCGGGCACGTTCAGCAGGTGCTCCGGCCACGGCGTGGCGTAGGCGATGCCTTGGGCGAGCTGCGAGGCGGGTTCGAAGATGGCCAGCGCCAGCGGCGCCTGGGCCTGGCGCAACACCTGGATCGCCACCAGCACACCGGCGGCACCACCGCCGATGATCGCCAGGTCCAGTTCGCCATGTCGCGATGAATCAGTCATGCGCCGATTGTAGGCCATGGCAGGTGACGGCCCGGGTTGCCGCAACGAGCCGTTTCCACGACGGTGGCCCGTGCGCTCACATCAACGCATCGGCCAACCGTGCGATGCCTTCGCGGCTGCGCTTCCAGGCCGGGCGCTGACGCCACTGCTCCAGGTCCAGCAGGCGCGACTGGCGCAGGTAGTCGTCCTCGATGGCGCACAGCTGCTGCACCAGCGGCCGGTCGTAGCAGATCAGGCCGATCTCGGCATTCAGCGCAAAAGAACGGATATCCATGTTGATCGAGCCGAGCACGGCGATGTCCTCGTCCACGCTCATGTGCTTGGCGTGCAGGAACTGCGGCTCATACAGCGCGATCTGCACGCCACAACGCAGCAGTTCCTCGTAATACGCCTCCTGCGCCCACGAGGTCAGCCGCTGGTTGTTGCTGGCCGACAGGATCAGCTGCACCTTCACACCGGACAGCGCGGCGATGCGCAGCGCGCTCAGCGTCGCTTCGTCGGGCACGAAATACGGGGTGACCATCACCAGCCGCCGCCGTGCCAGGTGGATCAGCGCCGCCACCGCATCGCGCGCGTTGCTGTAGGGGTACGCCGGGCCACTGGGCAGCAGCTGGGTGGCGATGTCATCGCCGCACTCGGGCACGTCGGCGATGACGTCCAGGCGCTGCCCGGTTTCCATGTACCAGTCGCTGGCGAACACTGCCTCCAGGTGGGCCACCGCCGGGCCGCGCACGCGCGCGACCAGTTCGCGGTTGGGGTGGCCGGGCACGAAGCGTGGGCCGGCCAGGTTCTGCGAGCCGACGTAGGCCACTTCGTTGTCGATCACCGCGATCTTGCGGTGGTTGCGCAGGTCCATGCGCCCGCTGCGGCGCCAGCGCAGGCCGCCGGGCAGCATCGCCCGCACTTCGATGTCGCGCGCCTGCAGGCGCTTGCGGTAGGCACGCAGGCCGCGCTTGGCACCCACCGCATCCAGCAGCACGCGGCACTGCACGCCGCGCGCGGCGGCACGCTGCAGCGCTTCAACGATGGCCTCGCCTACCGCGTCGTCGAACATCAGGTAGTACAGCAGGTGGACGCGGTCCTCGGCCTGGTCGATGTCGGCGATGAGGGTGTGCAGCGATTCGTCGTAGTCGGTGAGCAGGTCGACCGCGTTGCCATGCACCGGCATGAAGTCACCCTGGCGCTGCACCAGCGGCACGATCTCGGCGATGGCAGTGTCGGCGGTCGGGGTCCAGCGCAGCCGGTGCTGCAGCGCCTGTTCCTCGCGGATGACCTGCGACGCCTCGGCTTGCCGGCGGATGCGTTCGCGCGACAGCCACGGGTGGCCGAACAGCAGGTACAGGGGCAGGCCCAGCAGCGGCACGAAGCCGACCAGCAGCAGCCAGCTGCGCGCCGCCCCCGGCGTGGTGCGGGTGGGGATCCAGCACAGCGCAACCAGCCGGATGAGCCAGTCGATCAACAGCAGGTAGGAACCCAGCAGCCACTCGAACAGCATCGCGTCGCCCGTCGAAGGTGTGGGGGCCATTCTGCCCAGCCTTCCGGCGACGTGCCAACCAAAAGCGTGCCGACCAACGGTCGGCACCCACCGGGCACCCACCGCAGGAACACCGGGCACAAAAAAAACCCGCCACGAGGGCGGGTTTTTTCGGAAGCGACCAGCAATCCTTGCGGATTACTTGATCTTGCCTTCCTTGTACGGGACGTGCTTGCGCACGACCGGATCGTACTTGGAGAATTCCATCTTCCCCGGGGTGTTTTTCTTGTTCTTGTCGGTCGTGTAGAAGTGACCGGTACCGGCGGTCGAAATCATACGGACCTTATCGCGCTTGCCTGCCATGATCGTCTACTCCTCAGACCTTTTCGCCGCGCGCACGCAGCTCAGCCAGAACGGAATCGATACCGTTCTTGTCGATGGTGCGCAGTGCATGCGCGGAAACACGAAGCTTCACCCAACGGTTCTCGCTGGCAACCCAGAAGCGACGCTCATGCAGGTTGGGAAGGAAACGACGACGGGTCTTGTTGTTGGCGTGCGAGACGTTGTTACCCGTCTGCACTCGCTTGCCGGAAACCTGGCATACGCGGGACATTGCGCACCTCGATAGTAAGTTGTGTCAGCCCGTAGCCCGGGAGACGGCGGCCTCGGTGGTTGCCCACCATACGTCAAGAGAATCAAAGGGTTACGCTGGCGTTGGGCGGCCGGGGACGTGCTCCCGGGGGCGCCGCCCGGTAGAAAACCGGACACAGCGAGCCGCGCATTATGCACGGACTCAAGCACTTGCGCAAGTTACCCACAGGCGCGGACTGAATGGGGCACATCGTGTTCATGACCGGGCTGCCCATACTGACCGCCCCACCCGTGAAGCCCCTGATGCGACTGCTGGCCCTGACCTATGGCACCGAAGGCGACACCCGGCCACTGGTGATGCTGTGCCATGGCCTGCGCCAGGCCGGCCACGACGTGATGCTGCTGGCCGAACAGGGCACGCTGGGCAGCGCGCGCGAGCTGACGGTGCCGCACGCGGCGCTGGAAGGCGACATCCACGACGAAGTGGTGGCCCTGGTGGCGCGCGGCAACAACCTGGCCGCCGCCTCGCGCGGCCTGGCGCGGATGGCCGGTCGCCACGTGCCGGCCTGGATGGTGCAGGCCGATGCGGCCGCCGCTGGCTGCGATGCCATTTTGACCGGTGGGCTGGCCGCGCTGGTCGGCCTGAGCGTAGCCGAGCACCGCCGTCTGCCGGCCATCGGCACCGGCATGATTCCGCTGACGCCGACGCGCGCCTTCGCTTCGCCCTTCCTGTCGTCGATGCCGCTGCCGGGCGAGCTGCTACCAAGCGTGTTGCGCCGGGCCAGCTACGGCTTGGTCAATCAGGCGGTGTGGCGCACCTTCCGCAGGCCGATCAACGCCGCGCGCGCCGCGCTCGGGCAACCGCCGCGCCGCACGCTGTGGGCCGGCCTGCCGATGCTGTACGGCATTTCCCCGCAGCTGCTGCCGCCGCCTGCCGACTGGCCGGCCGACCATGTGGTGTGCGGGCAATGGCGGATGCCGGAACAACCCTGGTCGCCGCCCGCCGACCTGCAGGCCTTCCTCGATGCCGGGGCCGCGCCGGTCTATCTCGGTTTCGGCAGCATGACCGGCTTCGACCGCGAACGCGTGCTGCCGGCCCTGCTGCAGGCGCTGGCGCCGCGCCGCGTGCTGCTGTTCCCGGGCTGGGCCGGACTGCCTTCAAGTGCTATGCCAGCGAACGTGTTCGTGCTCGGCCCGACACCGCATGAAACACTGTTCCCACGCTGCGCGCTGGCCATCCACCATGGCGGCAGCGGCACCACGCATTCGGCCTGCCGCGCTGGTATTCCTTCGCTGGTGATGCCGTTCGCTGCCGATCAGTTCTTCTGGGCACGGCGCCTGCAGACGCTGGGTGTGGCGCCGGCGCCGCTGTCACCGGGGCGGTTGGATGCGGCCACGCTGGCGGCGGCGATTGCGTTCGCCGAGGACAGCGCTACACGTGCGCGTGCCGCTGCACTGGGCGCGGCAATGGCGAGCGAGGATGGCGTGGCCACGGGCGTGGCGATGATCGAGCAATGGGGTCGGATCCCTTTTCGCAGAAAAGGGCTCTGACCCACCGCCCCACGCTGCATCAACGCAGGTGCGGAATCACCTGCGCCAGCAGATGCGCATCCTTCAACGCGCCGTGCAGGCCGCGATTACCGGGAATGCGCAGGCGCTGCAGCACATCGTCCAGCTTGTTGCCCTGGCCGGGCCAACGCCCGCGCGCGAGCTTCAGGCTGCAGGTAATGCGGCAGTATTGGGCCAGACTGCCGGGCATGCCGGCCAGACGCAGCTCGTTGTCGAGGAAGCCCACATCGAAGGTGGCGTTGTGCGCGACCATCTCGCTGCCACGCAGGAAGTCCAGCAGCTCGGTGGCCTTGCTGGAAAACAGCGGCTTGCCGACCAGCATTGCATCGCTGATGCCGTGCACGCGCTGCGCGCCCCAGTCCACCGAGCGCTGCGGCTGCAGATAGGTGTGGAACTGGCGGCCGGTGAGCTGGCCATCGATCAGTTCCACCGCGCCGATCTCGATGATCCGATGGCCCATGCGGTGGGAAATGCCGGTGGTTTCGGTATCCAGTGCGACGATGCGGCTCATGCGTGTGGCGGCTTCCTGGTGCGTGCAGTGATGATTTTCGCATGCCCGGCGCGTGTCACCCCAGCACCTCCACCGCCCAGTCAATGAACACCCGCAGGCGCTGGCTCATGTGCCGGTTCGGCGGAAACATCACGTGCATCGGCATCGGCGGCAGCTGCCAGTCCTGCAGTACAGGCCGCAGTCCGCCGCTGGCCACATGCGGTTCGGCCATGTAGCTGGGCAGCGCGACCACGCCCAGGCCCGCCACGCCGGCGGCCAGGTAGGCGTTGCCATCATCGAAGCCCACGGCATGGCGGCCCTGCACCTCGATGCGCTCATCACCGCGCTGGACGATGAACACACGTGCACGGCCGGTGCGCGGGCTGAGGAAGCCGACCATGTGATGGTCCGGCCCTGCCAGTGCGCTCGGGTGCGCGGGCACGCCGAAGCGCTGCAGGTAAGCGGGGCTGGCGTGGAAGCCGATCGACAGGCTGGCCAGCGGCCGCGCCACCAGCGCCGGATCGGCGGGTGCACCGCCGCGGATCACGCAGTCCACGTTGTCGGCGATGACATCGACCTCGCGGTCGCTGACGCCGATGTCCAGCTGGATGTCCGGATAGCGCGCGTGGAAATCCGGCAGGGCCGGCACCAGCCGCAGCCGGGCATACGGACCGGGCACGTCGATGCGCAGTCGCCCGCGTGGCTGGCTGGCGGCGTCGCCGAGGCCGCCCTCCACCTCTTCCAGCTCGGCAAGCAGGCGCGCGATGCGCGGGTAGTAGGCCGCGCCATCGGCGGTGACGCTGACCCGCCGCGTGGTGCGGTTGAGCAGTCGCAGCCGCAGGTGCGCTTCCAGCTGCTGCACCAGCTGGGTAACCGTAGTGCGGCTGACCTGCAGGGTCTGCGCGGCGCGGGTGAAGCTGCCGGTTTCCACCACGCGGGCGAAGGCGCGCATCGCCTCGAAACGGTCCATGGGTGGGCCGTGATTGTTTGGGATTGCCAATCAATCTAGGCCGATCATCGCGGTTTATCCAGACAGAATCAGAGAGCAGCATGGAGACCTTGCTTCTGGAGCCTCCCCAATGACCCCTCGTGATGTCGTTTTTCCCGCCGGCCGACAGGCCCTGTACGAGCGCAACCGCTACTCGCCCGCCATCCGTTCCAATGGCTTCCTGTTCGTCTCCGGCCAGGTCGGCAGCTGCGAGGATGGCTCGCCCGAGCCGGACTTCGAAACCCAGGTGCGCCGCGCCTTCGAGAATCTCAACGCCGTGCTGGCCGCCGCCGGCTGCACGTTTGATGACGTGATCGACGTGACCGTGTTCATGGTCGACCCGGAAACGAACTTCGGGAAGGCCTGGGCCATCGTGCCCGAGTACTGGGGCGAAGCGCCGCACCCGACGCTGACGGGTATCGGCGTGACCTGGCTGTATGGGTTCCAGTTCGAGATCAAGGTGATCGCGAAGCTGCCCTGACGTCGTGCTGTAGAGCCGAGCCCATGCTCGGCTCATGACAGAAAACCAGCCGAGCATGGGCTCGGCTCTACAGGGGAGTCCGACCCGGCCATTGATATTGTATCCACCGGAAACTGCTTGCTAGCCTGCCCTGCATGCGCTGGATTGCCCGCCACCTCCGTTCGACCCTGCTGATGCTGCTGATGGCGGCATTCGTGGTCGTGCCGGTGGCCGACGTGCTGGCTTGCACGGTCGAGCCGCATGACACGGTCGCGGCCCATGTTGAAGCCGCGGCCGACGACGCAGACGGCGACAGTGACGGCACGCATACCGGTGCCTGCAGCCATAACCACTGCCACCATTCCAACCTGAGCCTGCCGGCCGGCACCGTTGCCGCCTTCGGCGCGCCGCTGCCGGCACGCTGGATGGCCGACGGTGACAGCGCGACCTATGCCGTCGCGCAGGATGAACTGAAGCGTCCTCCCCGGGCGTGAGTTGAGCGCGTCCCGCGATCGCGGGCCTCCGTTTCACTCACAACCGGACATCCTTCATGTCGAACTCGACACCTCGGTCGCTGCGTGCGGCCGGGCGGGTCATTGCTGCGTTGCTGGGCCTCGCCCCGGCACTGCAGGCGATGGCGCAAGCCGCCCCTTCCTATGACACCCTGCTTGAACGCCTGGACCAGCTGCCCGGCGCCCGCGTTGGCGCGGCCCTGGCCGACGCTGCCGAAGCACGCGCCGAGCAGGCACGCGCCCTGCCCAACCCATCCCTCTCCTACGCCACCGAAAACGCCTGGGGTACCGGCAGCTATGGCGGCATGGGCCGCGCCGACAGCGTGCTCACCCTGTCCCAGCCGCTGGAAATCTGGGGCCAGCGTGGTGCACGCGTACGTGCTGCCCGCGCCGAAGCACAGGCTGCCACGCTGCGTGGAACGCAGAGCCGCAGTGATGTAGCCAGCCAGCTGGCGGCGTTCTACGCGCAGGCCGAGAGCGCGCTGCGTCGTTACGTCCTGGCCGGGGAAGCGCTGGCGCTGACCCGCGACGATGCCGCGGCGGTCGACGCCCTGGTCCAGCAGGGCCGCGAACCACAACTGCGCGCGGTGCAGGCGCGCAGCGAAGTGGCCAATGCCAGCGCCGCGCTGGAGGAAGCGCAGGCCTTCCGCGATGCGGCATTGGCGCGGCTGACCAGTGCGGCCCTGCTGGATACGCCGGTGCAGTCCATCGACAACAGCCTGCTGGATCGCACGCCGCCGCTGCCACGGGGTGCCGGTGATGCCGCGCTGGCGGTGCGAATCGCCGAAGCCGAGGCTCAGGCCAGCACCCGTCTGGTCGACGTAGAGCGCAGGCGTGCCCTGCCCGAACTCAGCGTGACCGCCGCGCAGACACGCTTCCGCGAGGACCGCGAACAGGCCTATACGCTGGGCGTGAGCCTTTCGATCCCCTTGTTCGACCGCAACCGCGGCGGCATCCGCGCGGCCAGTGCCGACCAGCGTGCGGCCGAAGCGCGGCTGGACCAGCAGCGCCGCGACAGCGAAGCCGAACGCCTCGCGGCGGTGGCCGGGCTGAAGGCTGCCGGCAGCCGCATGCGCGCCGCCGATGACACCGTCGTGGCCGCCGAGGAAGCCTACCGGCTGGCCCGCATCGGCTTCGACGCCGGACGCATCTCGCAGCTGGAACTGCGCAGCACACGCAGTGCCCTCATCGCCGCACGCAGCAGCGCCGTGGATGCGCGCCTGTCGCGCGTCGGCGCGGAAATCGATCTTGCCCGCCTGGAAGGGCGCGCCCCGTTTGTGGAGGTTCGCTGATGTTCTCCCGTACTGTTTCGTTGATGACCGCTGCACTGTTGGGCGCACTGCTGGTCGGCTGCACTGGCACTGCACAGACCCCAACCGCCGCTGCCGACGATGGCCACGGCAATGCACCGGGGAGCGCTGAGAACACCACAGGCAACGCGCCCGAGGCCGATGAAGGCGTGGTCGCGCTGACGCCGGAACAGATCAAGGCGTCGTCCATCGAAGTGGTCGCCGTCGGTCGAGGCGGTGGCGGCTCCACGCGCCTGTCTGGCCGTGTGGAACCCTCGATCGGCGCGCGCGCGTCGGTGGCGTCCAGCGTGACCGGCCGCGTCGAACGCGTGCTGGTGGCACCGGGCACGGCCGTGAAGCAGGACCAGACACTGGCCATCGTGCGCAGCGGTGAGGCGGCGGTGTTCCGCGCCAATGCATTGGCCGCCGCTGCCGAAGCCAAGGCCGCGCGACTGGCCCACGGTCGTGACAGGGCGCTGGTGGAACAGGGCGTGGTCGCGCGTCAGGAGCTGGAAACCTCGCATGCACGTGCCATGGCTGCGCAGGCGCAGGCGGCGGCGGCACAGGCACAGGCCGCCGCCAATGGCGCACCCGATGCCAGCGGCCGCGTCCGCATCACCAGCCCGGTGGCCGGCATCGTCGGCAACGTGCAGGTCACGCCGGGCAGCGTGGTCGCTGCCGGCAGCGTGGTGGCCGAGGTCGCCGATCCGGCGATGAACGAACTGGTGTTCACCGCGCCACCGGCACTGGCCGCACAGGTCACGCCGGGCATGAGGCTGGAAGTGAGCGTGCCGGGCGGCAGCTTCAGCGCCACCGTCATCGGGTCGGCCGCGGATGTGCGCCAGCAGAGCGGCGTGGCGGTGATCCGTGCCATGCCGGTGGACGCCGCGCTGCCGCCGGCCGGTTCACCGGTGTCGGCCGTGGTGGTCACCGAGGCCCAGGGTGACGCGCTCAGCGTACCCGCCGATGCGGTGCAGAACGTCGATGGCCGCAGCGCGGTGTTCGTCGCGGTCGACGGTGGCTTCAAGGCGCAGCCGGTGCTGGCCGGCCGCCGTGCCGGTGACCGCATCGAGATCCTCGGTGGGCTGACCGGCAGCGAACGCATCGTCGGCGCCAACGCCTTCCTGCTCAAGGCCGAACTGGCCAAGGGCGAAGCCGAGCACGGCCACTGAGGAGGCGACCATGTTCAAGCTGATCATTGAAACCGCGGTCCGCCGCCGCTGGCTGGTGGTGATCGCCGCCGCGCTGCTGGCGGCGGTCGGCCTGCTGCAGCTGGGCAAGCTGCCGATCGACGCGGTGCCGGACATCACCAACCGCCAGGTGCAGATCAACACGGTGGCCCCGGCGCTGACGCCGGAACAGATCGAACGGCAGGTGACCTACCCGCTGGAAACCGCGCTGGCCGGCATTCCCGGCCTGACCACCACCCGCTCACTGTCACGCAACGGCTTCTCGCAGGTCACCGCCATCTTCACCGATGCGACCGACATCTACTTCGCCCGCCAGCAGGTGGCCGAGCGCATGCGCGAAGCCGCCGACGATCTGCCCGACGGTGCGTCGCCACTGCTGTCGCCGATCACCACCGGCCTGGGCGAGGTGCTGATGTGGACGGTGGATTTCACCGCATTCGATCCAGTCCAGCTGGCCGAACCCGGCGCGGCCGGCTGGCAGGCCGGCGAGGTCTACCGCACACCGGAAGGCATCTTGCTGGCCACGCCGGAAGAACGCGCCACCTACCTGCGCACCGTGCAGGACTGGATCATCGCGCCGCAGATGCGTTCCAGCCCGGGGCTGGCCGGGGTCGATACCGTCGGCGGCTACGTCAAGGAGTACGGCGTGCACCCGGACAGCGCGCGGTTGGCCGCGCATGGGCTGGGCCTGGCCGATCTGGTCACCGCCCTGCAGCGTTCCAACGTGCAGGCCGGCGCCGGCTTCGTGCAGCGCGCCGGTGAGGGCCTGGTGGTGCGTGCCGATGGCCTGGCGCTGACCACCGACGATCTGGCGCATGCCCCGGTAGCCACGCGCAATGGCGTGGTGGTGCGCGTGGCGGACGTGGCCGAGGTGGCCTTGAGCCGCGCGCCACGCCTGGGTGCGGCCAGCCGCAACGGCCACGAAGCCGTGCTCGGCACCGCGCTGATGATTGCCGGCGGCAACAGCCGCACCGTGGCCCAGGCCGCCGCGGAACGCCTGCAGCAGGTGAATGCCTCACTGCCACCGTCCATCGTGGCGGTGCCGGTGCTGGACCGAAGCGAACTGGTCAACGCCACCATCAGGACCGTGGCGAAGAACCTCAGCGAGGGCGCGCTGCTGGTGGTGGTCGTGCTGTTCCTGCTGCTGGGCAACCTGCGCGCGGCGGCGATCACCGCGCTGGTGATCCCGCTGTCGTTCCTGTTCGCAGTGATCGGCATGAGCCGCTTCGGCATCAGCGGCAACCTGATGAGCCTGGGCGCGCTGGATTTCGGCATCCTGGTGGATGGCGCGGTGATCGTGATCGAATCGACGCTGCTGATGCTGGGCCAGCGCCGCGCCGAACTTGGCCGTGCGCTGACCGCGATGGAGCGCCTGCGCGTGGCTGCCGATTCGGCCATGAAGATGGCGCGGCCTGCGGCCTTCGGCCAGCTGATCATCCTGCTGGTGTTCGCACCGATCCTCACCCTGGAAGGCGTGGAGGGCAAGACGTTCCACCCGATGGCGGCCACCTTCATGCTGGCCCTGATCGGCGCCTTCATCTTCTCCTTCACCTTCGTGCCGGCGATGGCCGCGCTGCTGGTGCGCGAGCCCACGGTGAGGGACGGCGATGCGCATGCTGGCGACGGCGGGCACGAGACGAAACTGATCCGCGTGCTGCGTGCGCGTATCGAGCCGGTGGTCCGTCGTGCAGTCGCGCATCCGCGCACGATGCTGGCCGTTGCGGTGATGATGGTGGTGGTGGGCATCGGTTCGTTCTCGCTGCTGGGCCGCGAGTTCATGCCCACCCTGGACGAAGGCAACGTGGCGATGCAGGCCCTGCGCGTGCCATCCACTTCACTGGAGCAATCGCTGGCGATGCAGCTGGCGCTGGAGAAGGCGCTGGCCGAACAGCCGGAAGTGGAGGCGGTGTTCTCGCGCACCGGCACCGCCGAAGCGGCCATCGACCCGATGCCGGCCAACATCTCCGACAGCGTGATCGTGCTGAAGCCGCGCGCGCAGTGGCCTGATCCGAAGCTGGACAAGGAAGCGCTGGTGCAGCGTTTCGAGCAGCTGGCCGGGCAGCAGCTGGGCAACAGTTTCGAGTTCAGCCAGCCGATCGAGCTGCGCTTCAACGAGCTGATTTCCGGCGTGCGCACGGACCTGGCGGTGATGGTGTACGGCGATGACTTCGCCGCACTGCAGAAAGTGGCCGAGCAGGTAGCGCTGAAACTGCGCGCAGTGGACGGCGCCGCCGACGTGCGGGTTGAGCAGATTTCCGGCCTGCCCACGCTCAACGTCAGGATCGACCATGTGGCGGCCGCGCAGCAGGGGCTGACCGCGGCGGATGTGAGTGATGCGGTGTCCACCGGCATCGGTGGTACCGCGGCCGGGCGGATCTTCGAAGGCGACAGACGCTTCGATGTGGTGGTGCGCCTGGACGATGCCGCACGCAACGATCCGGACCAGCTGGCCTCGCTGCCGATCGCCACGCCGGCAGGCCAGGTGGTGCCGTTGTCCTCGCTGGCACGCATCAGCGTCAGCGAAGGGCCGAACCAGATCAGCCGCAGCGACGGCAGCCGGCGGGTGGTGGTGCAGGCCAACGTGCGCGGCCGCGATCTCGGTGGCTTCGTCAGCGAAGCGCAGGCCGCGGTGGTCGACGTGGCGTTGCCGGCCGGTGCCTACCTGCGCTGGGGCGGCCAGTTCGAGAACCTGCAGCGCGCGGAGAAGCGGCTGGCCACGGTGGTGCCGGTGGTGTTCCTGCTGATCGGCGGCCTGCTGTTCATGGCCCTGCGCAGTGGCAGGGAAGCGCTGCTGGTGTTCAGCTGCGTGCCACTGGCCCTGGTCGGCGGCATCCTCGCCCTGCTGCTGCGTGGCATGCCGTTCTCGGTGTCTGCAGCGGTGGGCTTCATCGCCGTATCCGGCGTGGCCACGTTGAACGGCCTGGTGATGATGCAGGCGATCCGCGAGCGACTGGAGGGCGGCGACCTGCCGATGCAGGCGGCCATCAAGGGTGCCGCCAGCCGCATCCGCGCGGTGTTGACCACGGCCCTGGTGGCCATCGTCGGCTTCATACCGATGGCCATCGCCAGTGGCGCCGGCGCGGAAGTGCAGAAGCCGCTGGCGACGGTGGTGATCGGCGGGTTGATCACCGCCACGCTGCTGACGCTGCTGGTGCTGCCGACGTTTGCCGGGCGGCTGGTGAAGCACTGAGGGGCACGGGTCTGCCGCGCTTCGCGCTCGCCGGGCATGGCCCGGCGCTACCGCGGTTCATTCCGGTAGCGCCGGGCCGTGCCCGGCGGCGCACTCCGTCAGGCCTTCTTCCGCTCGGCGATGTACGCCTGGATCTGCTGTTCCAGCACCGGCAGCGGCACCGAACCCTGCTTCAGGATCACATCGTGGAAGCCCTTGATGTCGAACGTGTCGCCCAGTTCCTTTTCGGCCTGCGCGCGCAGGCGCACGATGGCGATCTCGCCCAGCTTGTAGCTGAGCGCCTGGCCCGGCCAGGAGATGTAGCGATCCACTTCGGTGGTCACTTCATGCTCGCTCAGCGCGGTGTGGTCGCGCAGGTAGGCCAGGGCCTGCTCTCGGGTCCAGCCCTTGCTGTGCACGCCGGTGTCGATGACCAGGCGCGCGGCACGCCACATTTCGTAGGTCAGGCGACCGAAATCCTCGTACGGGGTTTCGTAGATGCCCATTTCCACGCCCAGCTTCTCGCAGTACAGCGCCCAGCCTTCGCCATAGGCGGAGATGTAGGCGTTGCGGCGGAACTCGGGCAGGTCCTTCTGCTCGGAGGCGATCGCGCCCTGCAGCGCATGGCCCGGGTCGGACTCATGCAGGGTAAGCGCCGGCAGGTTGTACAGCGGGCGCGACGGCAGATCGTAGGTGTTGACCCAGTAGGTGCCCATGCCACCGCGACCGGCGGTCCAGAACGGGGCGATATCCGGCGGCACCGGCACGATGGTGAAGCGCGCACGCGGCAGCGTCATGAACCGGCCGAGCTGGCCATCAGCGCGCTTGGAGATCCACGCAGCGCGCGACAGCAGCTCTTCCGGGGTCCTGGCGTAGAACTGCGGATCGGTGCGCAGGAAGGTCAGGAATTCGGCGAAGCTGCCCTTGAACTGCACCTGCTGGATGATGTCGTTCATCTCCTTCTGGATGCGCGCGACTTCACCCAGGCCGATGCGATGGATCTCGTCGGGCGGCAGGTCCAGCGTGGTGTATTCGTGGATCTGCTGCTTGTAGAAGGCCTTGCCACCGGGCATGGCCTCGGCGGCCAGGGTGGTGCGCGCCTGCGGCACGTATTCGCTGACGAAGAAGGTGCGCAGCTGCTGGAATGCCGGCACCACCTTGCCGCTGATGGCCGCCGCGGCCTGTTCGCGCAGGGCAGCCTGTTCGGCGGCCGGGATGCTGGCGGGCAGCTTCTTGAAGGGCGCGTACAGCGGCGAGGTCGTCGGATCCTTCAGCTCGGCGACGGTGGCGATGGACACCTCGCGGCCGTCCAGCACCGCGCGCGGCACGCTGAAACCGCGCTTGAGGCCGGCGCGCATGTTGTCGGTCTGCTGGCCGAAGTAGCGCGGCACGTCGTTCAGGCGGGCGATGTAGTTGCGGTAGTCCTGCGCGGTCTTCATCTCGCGCCGGGCCATGAAGGACAGGTTGGACCAGAACGAGGAGTCCGAATTGAACGGCATCTCATAGGTGCGCAGGCGCGTGGCTTCGGCCAGGTTGAAGACCTGGTCGCGGTAGATCGCGTAGTTGACCTGGTTGTCGGCGGACAGGGCCTTGACGTTGATCTTCTTCAGGTCGGCCAGGGTTTCGTCCCAGACCTTCAGGCGGGCCTGCTGCGCGGCCGGGCCGACATCGGGCATGCGGGTGGCGTTGGCCGGCGCGTCCTCGTCCTCGCTGGCTTCGCCACCGCCCTCTTGGCGCCACTTCCACTCCTTCTCGTACAGCGCACGGAAGGCAGCATCGGCGGCCGATCCGGCGGCCATGCTGGCCGGAGTGGCGGCCGGCGGGGCAGCCAGGGCGACCGCGGGGGCGGACAGGACAATCAACAGAGCTACGGCGAGGCGGGTTTTCACGAGCACAGGTTCCCGGGAAGGCAGATCCCGATGATCGCACCGTGCAGGGCCTGTGGCATGGGACGAAGGTCCTGCCTGCGCCCGGTAGCGTGGGGCCATGCCCCGCGGAAAACAGATGTCCGCCGGGCATGGCCCGGCGCTACCGGATGTTGATCCGGCCCCCGCAAGCCCTCAGTGGCTCGCCTTGTCCCGCTTCCAGCCACGGTGCTGGATATCCAGGTGCAGGCTGTACAGGGCGGTGAACGCCGGGAACAGGTTCTGCAGCACGCCCACCGAGTCCTGCTTGGCCGAGAACAGGAAGTAGCTCAGGGTCATCAGGCTGCCGACCACGCTCATGTACCAGAACAGGCGCGGGATGACCGGCTTGCCGGCGCGCTTGGACGCCACGAACTGCACCAGCCAGCGGCCGCCGAACATCAGCGCGCCGGTGTAGCCGATCAGTTTCCAGCCGGTGACGTGCAGGCCGGTCCAGTACAGCCAGGTCAGCGGCTGGTCGAGCCAATGCAGCTCCATCAACGCTCCTCCACCGCAGTGCGCTTGCTGCGGGTGATCAGCCAGGCCACGCCGCGCAGGTCGCGGATACCGACCAGGGCGCGGCCCAGGTTGTTGTACTTGGACACGCCGGCGGTGCGGTGGCGGTGGTTGACCGGCACGCTGGTCGTCCTCCAGCCGGCGCGCTGCATCAGCGCCGGCAGGTAGCGGTGCATGTGGTCGAAGTACGGCAGGTCGAGGAAGGCCTCGCGCTCGAACAGCTTGATGCCGCAGCCGGTATCGGGGGTATCGTCGCGCAGCATGCGCGCGCGGATCGCGTTGGCCCACTTGCTGGCCCAGCGCTTGCTGCCACTATCCTGGCGGTTGACGCGCCAGCCAGCGAACAGCTTTACCTGCGCATCGGCCGACTGCCGCGCGGCCAGCAGCTTCGGAATATCGGCCGGATCGTTCTGGCCGTCACCGTCGAGGGTGGCGATCCACGGCGCGCGGGCATTGCGCACGCCGGTGCGGACGGCGGTGCTCTGCCCGCTCTGGCTGACATGGTGCAGCACACGCAGCTCGGGGGTGCTGGCCTTCAGGCCCTGCAGCACGGCCAGGCTGTCGTCGCGCGAGTTGTCGTCCACATAGACGATCTCGAACGGCAGATGGCCGCGCAGCGCGGCAACGATCTCACCGACCAGGGGCGCGACATTGTCGCGCTCGTTGAACACCGGGACGACAACGGAAAGCTCGGGGTGGCTCATGGGTCACTCGGCCAGCAGGGATACAAAGACCGCGCATTCTCCGAAGCCGAGGTTATCCGAAGATGAATCCGGCTGCGTGAGGGTACCTCCTCAGGCGCGATCGCCAAAATATTCGCGACACCACTGCACTACCGGCGGCAGGCCCTGCTCGATCGGAGTGACCGCATCAAAGCCGAAGGCGTCATGGGCGCGCCGGGTATCGGCCATCGTGCGGACCATGTCGCCTGGCTGCATCGGCTTGTAGACCTTCTGCGCGGGGCGGCCGGCGGCCTGCTCGATCACGCTGATGAAGCGCTCCAGCTCGACCGGCGTGTGGTTGCCGAGGTTGAACACCCGGTGCGGCACCGCGTCGGCGCTGGGGTTCGCGAGGGCGCCGAGGATGCCCGACACGATGTCGGAAACATGTGTGAAATCGCGCTGCATGCGCCCTTCGTTGAACACATCGATCGGACGCCCGGCCAGCACCGCGCGCGAGAACAGCAGCGGCGCCATGTCCGGCCGGCCCCACGGGCCATACACGGTGAAGAAGCGCAGGCCGGTGGCATGCAGGCCGTACAGCTGCGCATAGGTGTAGGCCATCAGCTCGTTGGCCGCCTTCGTGGCCGCATACAGCGAGCGCGGCTGGTCCACGCGCTGGTCCTCGGAGAACGGCGGCGTAGCCGAATCGCCATACACCGAGCTGCTGGAGGCATACACCAGGTGCTGCACGCCGCGGTGGCGGCACAGCTCGAGCATGTTGACGAAGCCGGTCAGGTTGCTGTCGACGTAGGCGTGCGGGTTTTCCAGCGAATAACGAACGCCGGCCTGCGCGGCCAAGTGGATCACCGCGGTGGGCTGCACCTCATCGAACAGCGCAGCCAGGCCCTGCTGGTCGGTCAGGTCCAGGGTGCGCAGGTCCAGGCCCGGGCACAGCGCGGCCACGCGATCGCGCTTGATCTGCGGGTCGTAGTAGTCGTTGAAGTTGTCCAGGCCGACCACGGCCTGGCCGGCCTCCAGCAGCGCGCGGGCGGTGTAGGCACCGATGAAGCCGGCAGCGCCGGTGAGCAGGATGGTCATGGCAGGGACTCTGTAACGAAGTTCAGACGGTGGATGTTACCGGTCTCAGAAGAAGCCGAAGCGCTTTCTGGCGACGTTTACCCGACCCGGCACGATCACGTCCTGGATGTTCTTCGCATCGAAGCGATCCAGCAGGGCCTCGGCGTCCTTCTTCAGCTTCAGGTCCATCTCCTCCGGGTAAAGCGGGACGATGGTCATGAACGTGATACGCCTGCCATCGTCCAGCTGCAGCGTGCCGAAGTCCTCGGGGGCGGTGACCGGCGGCAGCACGATGGCGCCATCGAAACCCACGCCCGGGGCGTAGGGCTCGGCCGGGTGGCCGTTGGGAATGGTGTGGCCGAAGCCGAGCCAGGTGTCGTACTCGTGCGGCAGCCGTGCCAGCGTTTTCAGCAACCGCACCGGCCAGTAGTTGCGCTCGTCTTCAAAAGCATCACCGCTGATCGGCCAATCGGCCGGCAGGGTCACCATCAGCTCCATGTATGCCGGGCCGGGCGCACCTTCGGGCAGGGTCATCGGCAGGTCGCTCATGCCCGACGTCACAAGGCGCAGGTACGGAAACGGCTCGCTGGCCGGCACGACGTGCACGTCGATATGCACGAGGTCGGAGATGATTTCGTGGAATACGCCCGAGATCGGCCCCAGGTGGCGCTCGATGTGCGCGCTGATGGCCTCGATGTGCGACTCACCCTGGGCCGGGGTGAAGTCCTTTTCCCGGCTGTGCACCAGGATCGGGCTGCCGCCCGGGCTGACGTCGTCGATGTCCATGCTCATTCCTGCTCCCTGGATGAGCCGCGGCACGAAGCCGTCCCGCGGCGTGTGCGTTTCCCTGCCGAGCGCTGCTGCAGCGCTGCCGCGCTCAACCCTGGCGGGTGCGCAGCTTTTCCAGCACGCCGTCCAGCGTGTCCAGATCGGTGTAATGGATGATCAGCTTGCCCTTGCCGCCGCGGCCGTGGTTGATGGCCACCTTGGTGCCCAGCGATTCGGACAGCTCGGTTTCCAGCGAGGCGATGTCGGCCTGCTGCACCTTCGGCGTGGCCACCGGGCGGTTGCTCGGCACCTTGCCGGCGGCGAAGGCCTGCGCACGGCGCTCGACCTCGCGCACGGACCAGCCCTCATCAGCCGCTTCCTGCGCCAGCTTGCCGGCCAGCTCCGGGGCCAGGGTCAGCAGCGCGCGGGCGTGGCCCATTTCCAGGCGGCGGGTTTCCAGCAGCAGGCGGATGGCCACCGGCAGCTCCAGCAGGCGCAGCAGGTTGGACACCGCCGCGCGCGAGCGGCCGACGGCTTCGGCGGCCTCGGCGTGGGTCAGGGTGAACTCGCTGATGAGGCGCTGCAGCGCTTCGGCTTCTTCCAGCGGGTTGAGGTCTTCGCGCTGGATGTTCTCGATCAGCGCCATCGCGATGACGGTGCGGTCTTCCAGTTCGCGCACCACCACCGGCACTTCGTCCAGCCCGGCCAGCTGCGATGCACGCCAGCGGCGCTCACCGGCGACGATTTCGTAGTTGCCCGCCGGCAGCTGGCGCACCAGGATCGGCTGGATCACGCCCTGCGACTTGATCGAGTCGGCCAGCTCGGAGAGCTTGCCTTCGTCCATCTCGCGGCGCGGCTGGTACTTGCCCGGCTGCAGCTGGCCCACGGCCAGCTTGCGCAGCACTTCACCCGGCAGGGGCTCGATGACCGCAGTGGTGGCCTGCACCTGGCTGGCTGCGCCCTTGGGGCCCAGCAGGGCGTCCAGTCCGCGGCCGAGGCCTCGCTTCTTGGCTGCAGGCTTGCTGGTCATCAGGCGGTCTCCACGGCCTTGGCGGCCTTGTTGCGTTCGTTGTTGCGGCGGATGATCTCGCCGGCCAGGCCCAGGTAGGCCACGCCACCGCGCGAGGCGCGGTCGTAGCCGACGATGCTCTGGCCGTGGCTGGGGGCCTCGGCCAGGCGCACGTTGCGCGGCACGATGGTGCGGAACACGCGGTCACCGAAGTGCTCGGTCAGTTCGGCCGACACCGCGTTGGCGAGGTTGTTGCGCACGTCGAACATGGTGCGCAGCACGCCTTCGATCTCCAGCACCGGGTTGAGGTTGGTGCGCAGCGCTTCGATGGTTTCCACCAGCGCGCTCAGGCCCTCCAGTGCGTAGTACTCGCACTGCATGGGCACCAGCACCGAATCGGCGGCGGCCAGCGCGTTGAGCGTCAGCAGCGACAGCGCCGGCGGGCAGTCGATCAGGATGTAGTCGTATTCGTCGCGGATCGGCGCCAGCGCGCGCTTCAGGCGCTGCTCGCGCTCTTCCTGCGCCATCAGCTGGATCTCGGCCGCGGTCAGGTCGATGTTGCCCGGCAGCAGGTCGTAGCCCTCGGCGGTGGCCACGCGCACGTCCGCTGCCTTGGCTTCGCCCAGCAGCAGATCGTAGGTGGAGGAGACCAGCTCGCGCTTGTCCACGCCACTGCCCATGGTCGCGTTGCCCTGTGAATCCAGGTCGACCAACAGCACGCGCTTGGGTGCGTTGGCCAGGGAAGCGGCCAGGTTGACGGCGGTCGTGGTCTTGCCGACGCCACCCTTCTGGTTGGCGATGGCGATGATGCGGGCCATGCGGGTGTGCCTCGTCGACGTGTGCTGGGACCGGTCATTATGCGTACAACCGGCCCCGTGCGGAAATCATGGATCGCCAACCCGTTGTTTCGCAAAGGGCTGGCGGCGGGGTTCAGGGGCCTGTAACGGTGACCAGATGGCGTTCGCCGGCCAGGCCGGGCACGCTCAGCGGGGTCACCTCGCGCACCTGCCAGCCTGCCGGCAGGACCGCGATCTCGTCATGCGGGTAGACGCCCTTCATCGCCAGCAGCACGCCACCGGGGCGCAGCAGGTGGCCACCGACGCGGACGATGCCGGCCAGGGTGTCCATGGCGCGTGCGGTCAGCTGGTCGTAGCGGCCGGCCTCGTCCAGCGCCTCGGCGCGCGATTCGGCCACGCGCGCATTGGTCAGGCCCAGCTGGCGCACGGCTTCGCGCATGAAGCGCGCCTTCTTGCCGTTGCTCTCCACCAGGGTGACCTGCAGGCCCGGGCAGGCGATGGCCAGCGGGATGCCCGGCAGCCCGGGGCCGGTACCGAGATCGGCCAGGCTGCCATCGGCCACGAACGGCTGCATCGCCAGCGAATCGAGCAGGTGGCGGGTGACCATTTCCTGCGGATCGCGGATGGCGGTGAGGTTGTAGGTGCCGTTCCAGCGGTGCAGCAGCGCCAGATAGCGCAGCAGCGGCGGCGCCAATGCGGCCGCCAGGCCCATGCTGGCCAGGCCCTGTTCCAGCGTGGAGACCACGCCGGCGGGAAGATCGTGTTCGCTCATGCCGTCATTATCGCCGGTTTTGCCTGCCGCTTCGCCGCTTCAATGCGGATACCAGGCCAATGCCGCGCGGAACTGGCCGCTGGCCTGCCATTCGTGCAGGTGCCAGCGCTCGGCCTGGCCCAGTTCGGCGTCGCACCAGCGCAGGTGCAGGGCACCATCGGCGCCGGGCGCCAGCTGCAGGCGATGCAGGCCGAAGGAGATGCCCTGGCCGTGCGCCTTGAGCAGCGCTTCCTTGGCGCACCACACGCGGAAGAACCAGTGTTCGCGCTCGTCGGCAGCCAGCCCTTGCAGCCACGTCACTTCGTCGGGGTGGAAGAAGCGCTGGATGATCTCGAGCAGGCGCGGGCGCGGGCGCAGCAGTTCCAGGTCCACGCCCAGCCGCACGCCCTCGCCCAGCGCCACCAGCAGCACCTCGCCGCTGTGGCTCCAGCCGGTGCCGTAGTGGGCCAGCGCGCCGGCCAGCTCCGGCCGGCCCTTGTCGTCGCGCACCAGCGGCAGGGCATCGGGTTCGCCGCCCAGCGCCTGCGCCAGCACCTGCCGGGCCTGCGGCTCACCGCGCTGGCCGGGCACATGCGGGCAGCGCCAGACCGTCACCGGGCCGAAGCGCCAGGGGCCGTCGAGGGTGGCTGGCAGGCTCATCCGCACGCGCCCGTCACGGGATTGCACGACGGTTTCACGGCACTGCGGGTCAACTGGTCCCCGTCCCTTCCCCTTCCAGAGGTCACGTTCATGGGCATCATCATCTGGCTGATCGTTGGCGGCATCGTGGGCTGGCTGGCCAGCATCATCATGCGTCGCGACGCCCAGCAGGGCATCATCCTCAACGTCGTGGTGGGCATCGTCGGCGCGCTGATTGCCGGCTTCCTGTTCGGCGGCGGCATCAACGATGCCATCACCCTGCGCACGTTCCTGTTCTCGCTGATCGGCGCGGTGATCCTGCTGGCCATCGTCAACCTGTTCACCCGCAAGAGCATACGGTGAACTGCCGGGTAGCGCCGGGCCATGCCCGGCGTTTCCCTGCCGCCGCTGCGCTCGCCGGGCATGGCCCGACGCTACCGCTTCAACCGATCTCGACCCACGCCGGCGCATGGTCGCTGGGGCGCTCCCAGGTGCGCGGCTCGCGGTCGATGCCCGAGGCCGCCGCACTGGCCTTCAGCGCATCGGAGACCAGGGTCAGGTCGATGCGCAGGCCGAGGTTCCGGCGGAAGCCGGCGGCGCGGTAATCCCACCAGCTGAACACGCCGGCCTCGTCGTTGTGCAGGCGGAACGCATCATGCAGGCCGAGCTGCAGCAGCTTCTGCAGCGCACCGCGCTCGGCGGTGGAGGTCAGGATGTGGTTCTCGTTCCAGACCTCGGGGTCGTGCACGTCGCGTACGTCCGGGGCGATGTTGAAGTCGCCCATCACGATCAGCTTGGGATGGCGCTGCAGTTCCTGCGCGATCCAGGCATGCACCGCTTCCAGCCAGCGCAGCTTGTACTCGTACTTGTCGGTGCCGACGTCCTGGCCGTTCACCACGTACAGGTTGATCACACGCAGGTCGCCGAAGGTACCGGCGATGACGCGCTTCTGCTCGTCCTCGAAGCCGGGGATGCCGATCTGCACGTCCTGCGCCGGATCTCGCGACAGCAGCGCCACGCCGTTGTAGGTCTTCTGGCCGGCGAACACGCTGCGGTAGCCCGCGGCGATCAGCGCCGAATCGGGGAACTTGTGGTCCTCCAGCTTGGTTTCCTGGATACCGACGATATCCGGGCCGAAATCCTTGAGCCACTGCTCCAGGTGCGGCAGGCGGACATTGAGCGAATTGACGTTCCACGAGGCGATTTTCATGCGGCCATTCTACCCGCCCCTGCTTTGGTAGACGCCAACCTTGGTTGGCGCCCACCAGAGCAGATCCCGTCAGTAGAGCCACGCCATGCGTGGCTTCACCGAACCAGCAGCTTCAACAACCCCGCAATCTTCGAATACGGCGGCCGCAGCCGGTCACTGGCCGCCCAGCGCGACTGCCAGAGCACCGGCAGCCGCTTGCTCATGGCATCGAAGCCAGCCCGGCCGTGGTACGCGCCCATGCCGCTGGCCCCCACCCCGCCAAACGGCAGGCCGTCGGCGGCGAAGTGCAGCAGCGTGTCGTTGACCGTCACCCCGCCGGCCACCACCTGGCCAAGGATGCGCTCCACCGTGGCCGTGTCATGGCTGAAGGGATACAGCGCCAGCGGCCGGTCGCGCGCCAGTACATCGGCCAGCGCGGCTTCCAGGTTGGGGTAGGCCCGCACCGGCAGGATCGGCCCGAAGATTTCCTCGCGCATCAGGTCCAGGTTGTCCGGTGGGTCCAGCACCACGGTCGGCACCAGCAGGCGCTCGCGGTCGGCGCGCGCCGCGTCCACCTGCGCCAGCGGGATCACCGGCACGCCGCGCTCGCGCGCCTGCGCCAGATAACCCTGCAGGCGCTGGTACTGGCCCTCGTTGATGATGCGCGTGTAATCGCCGGCATCGCTGAAATCGCCATAGCGCTCGCGCACCTGCTGCTGCAGCGCCTGCACGAACTCACGCTGGCGCACCGTGTCGATCAGCACGTAGTCCGGCGCGATGCAGGTCTGGCCAGCGTTGAACCACTTGCCGGTGGCCAGCCGCGCGGCGGCGGTGTCCAGCGGGAAGTCGCGGCAGACAATCGCCGGGGATTTGCCACCCAGCTCCAGGGTCAGCGGCACCAGATGCTCGGCCGCGGCGGCCATCACCTTGCGGCCGACCGCGGTCGAGCCAGTAAACAGCAGATGGTCCAGCGGCAGCGAGGACACCGCCGCGGCCACGTCCGCCCCGCCCTGCACTACGGCCACCCGATCCGGCGGGAACACGCCGGCCAGCAGATCGGCCAGGAACGCGCTGGTGCGCGGGGTGTGTTCGGAGGGCTTCAGCAGCACGTGGTTGCCCGCGGCGATGGCCGTGACCAGCGGCACAAGTGCCAGCGTGACCGGGTAGTTCCAGGGTGCGATCACCCCGACCACGCCGAGCGGCGTCGGACGCAGCTGCGCGCGCGCCGGCCACAGCTTCCAGCCGGCCGAGACCCGCTGGGGCTTCGACCAGCGCCGCAGGTGGCGGCGCAGGTGGTCGATGGCCGACAGCACGCTCATGCCATCGGCCAGCTTCGATTCGACGTGGGCGCGGTGGCCGAAGTCCTCGGCGATGGCCTGGGCCATCTCATCCATGCGTGCCTGCAGCGCGTCGCGCAGGCGTCGCAGGTCCGCGTCGCGCTGGTCGAGCGAAGGGCGCTGGGCCTGCCAGGCGCTGCGCAGGGTCTGCAGGATGGCGGGGAGGTCGGCTGGGGCGGTGGTGGTCATGGGCCGACTATACGAGCTACGGCGGTCATCGCCGCATGACAGGGGTGTGGAATCAACTGGGTCGGATCGCCTGGGTAGAGTCGACTGACAGTCGACTCTACTTCTCGCCATCCCTGCGGAGGGATGGCCAGACACATAGCTCCATCCCGGGAGCGTAAGAACATTTGCAATTTCGTACTTTCTTCATGTTCGAGCTGCTTTGCGTCTACCAAAGTATGCGGCTGACGTGCCAAAAGCAGGATGTGATGCGCGGGATATCCGCAGTTCTAGGTGGCTTGATGCTGGTGGCCTTTTCCGCCGGAGCCTCAGCCCCGCCCATTGACTACGAGAATGTGGGAATGGTCGGCGTCCAAAGAGTGATGGGCCAGTGGGTGCGCTACATCGTGCTCAGGGGGGACTCGGCTTGCGTCACGGTTCAGATCTTCAAAGCCGCGAACATGGAAGGACTCGTTCGCGAGAAGACAATCTGTTCGCTTGGGGAGATGCATTTTCACCGTGACTTCGCGTTTGTTGACGTGTGGAGGGTCGACTTTGAGTCAGATCGACTATCGCTGGAGATCGAGTTCATCAGACTTCGAGGGAGCGGTCATGAGGTTAGACCGTGTTCAATTGAAATCGGAAAGGGTTCTATCGGAGATCTGGAATGTTCACTCGAGTATGGAAGCGTGTACTACTGACCACGCCATGGGTTGTTCTTTGCGCTGCGTCATCCCTGTCGAGCAGCCCCGCCAACGCCACGGAGCGGCACATCGACTACTCAAAAGTCACGAAGGCCGATGGAGAAGTTATTAAAGAGCGCTACTTCAGGTATCTCGTGATCGCCGACGATCCATGTCTGACAGTTCAGTCCTTTAGACTCGGCCATCCAGGCAAACCCCATCGCGAAAAGTTCGTCTGCGCGCTCGGCGAGGCCCGATTTGATCGCGACTTCGCATTGGTCGACTTCAAATTTGTTGACTTCCACGATGGCCATCTTCATGTGGAAGTCGAATTCATTCCCGCACGAAGGGGGCGCAAGGTGGTCAGGTGGTGCTCCATCGCCCTGCAGCCTGATTCCATTGGCGATCTGGTGTGTAATCGATGATGGTGGCGCTGGCGATGGCCGCCCTGATGTCTCTGCCTGCAGCGTCGACTGCCCCCCTGCCGCCCCGTGCCGAATTAGCGCTGCATGCAGAGCGCGAGTACGTCCCCATGGTGGGCGACAGCCTGGCGTCGCTTGTAGGCGAATTGGACGGCGAGCCCGCCCCTGGCGCCGCCATCGACCGGGTGCTGACCGCATTGGAAGAACGACTGAAGCGCACCTCATGCAAGCCAGCATACCCTGGCAATGCACAGTTGGATCCGCATGACATCATCTGTAACGCACCTGATGCAGGACGCCTCTTTCCCTACTACGCAGCACTGCGTCGGGCGGCGACACCGGGGGAGCATGATCGGCACGGTCGTCACCTCCTGGATGTCTATACGGCTTTGCTCAGGGATGCGCCGGATTTCGCCCTCAGGCGACCAGGCGAGGATGAGGCGGCAGATGGGTTGTTACATGTGCTCTTTCCGCTCAAGGTCTGGGACGAGAAGCTGAACATTCCACGCCATGACGTGCACTTCCCGTTTGTCCCTGTATGCAACCTCGTCGTCGCTCGCGCTGCGCGCTGCCCAGGAGCCGGCCAGTGACGTAGAGAGATCGGGCAGGCAGGCGATGAGAGTGAACAGCGCTTGTTCTGCCTCAAGGAGTTCTCGAGGCGAAGGCTGGCGGAGAAAGGTGAGTGCCCCGAAATGGCGATCACAAACCCCTGATACCCATCGCATGCTCGCGCCTGCAAATGATGGTTTCCTGGAGAATGAACTTGTTGAGCTTGATCTTAGCCGTGCTCGCAACAGTGGCTTCAACAGAGGATGCGAAGGCTGACGGCGGGAAGTCGGTAAACGCTGGCAGCAACATCAAACTCCGATACGACGGTGAGCAGAACGGTCGCTACCGGAACGTGTCAGTGATGAAGCAGGGAAAGCTGGTGCACCGCATGGCACTGAGCGAGCGCTCCTACTCCCTGTTCGAGTACGACTCCAATCCGGCGACGTCTCCTGACGGCCGGTATGTGCTCGTCTCTGATGTGGAGTCCGGAGAGGTTGGCATGCCAGATGGGCGCGGTTCTCTGCATGAAAGGCAGTACTGCGGTTTCATCGACACACAAAGCGGCTGCCTGTTCGCGCGCCAGGCCGGGCAATTCTGTGTGGGGCAGTTCAACGACGCGGGTGCCTGGGTCTCTCCGGTCCTTTCCCACCTGAGCCTTTCTGACGGGCGCCCTACCGCTGAGGACTATGCCTCAGGCCGCCTGAGCCCTTCGGATGCGCCAGATGGCTCCCTCGACAACCTGCTTCGCTGCGACCCCGCCAGGACCAGGTAACAGGGACCACTACAGGACGCTGATCGATGCAGGGACGTTTGAGGTCACGCCTTTGCAGAGAGAGGCGCTGTATGGCGGGTAGAGTCGACTGTCAGTCGACTATCGCGCGCAGCGCGGGGTTTCAGATGTACCGTCAAGAGCAGTCGACCAACGGTCGACTCTACCCCGACGCATTCCCACAAACAGAAAGGCCGTGGTCTTCACCACGGCCTTTCCTTCATCCGATGAACATCATGCTTACTTGGTGATGTCCACGTTCCTCGTTTCACGCAGGAACAGGCCGCCGATCACCACCGACATCAGTGCGATGATGATGGGGTACCACAGGCCGTAGTAGAGGTTGCCGGTACCGGCCACCAGCGCGAAGGAGATCGCCGGCAGGAAGCCACCGAACCAGCCGTTGCCGATGTGGTATGGCAGCGACATCGAGGTGTAGCGGATGCGGGTCGGGAACAGTTCGACCAGGTAGGCGGCGATCGGGCCGTAGACCATGGTCACATACAGCACCAGCAGCCACAGCATGAAGATCGTGCCGGCGATGTTGATGCGCGAGCCATCGGCCTTGGCCGGGTAGCCCGCCGTGGTCAGTGCACCCTTCAGTTCGGCACCGAAGGCATCGGCCTTGGTCTTGCCCTCTTCCTTGGTCAGGCCGGCGGCCTCGTACGAGGTGACGCTGGCGCTGCCCACGTTCACCATGGCCAGCGAACCGGCAGCTGCCGGCTGAACGTCATACGGCACGCCCGCCTTGGTCAGCGCAGCGGTGGCAACGTCGCAGGAGCTGGTGAACTTGCGCAGGCCCACCGGATCGAACTGGAACGAGCAGGTGCTCGGATCAGCCACAACCAGAGCCGGCGAGTTGCTGCGGGCTTCTTCGATGGCCGGGTTGGCGAAGTGGGTCAGGCCCTTGAAGATCGGGATGTAGGTAACGGCGGCCAGCAGGCAGCCTGCCAGGATGATCTTCTTGCGGCCGATACGGTCGGACAGCCAGCCGAAGAAGATGAAGAACGGCACGCCCAGCGCCAGCGCGGCAGCGATCAGCAGGTAGGAGGTGGTGGCGTCGACTTTCAGCATGCTGCTCAAGAAGAACAGCGCGTAGAACTGGCCGCCGTACCAGACCACGGCCTGGCCGGCCGCGGCACCCAGCAGGACCAGCAGCATCAGCTTCAGGTTGCCGCCCTTCAGGCTGTCACGGAACGGGGTCTTGGAGCCCTTGCCCTCGGACTTCATCTGCTGGAACAGCGGCGACTCGCTCAGCTGCAGGCGGATCCACACCGACACGCCCAGCAGCACGATCGACACCAGGAACGGAATGCGCCAGCCCCAGGCTTCGAAGGCTTCATTGCCCAGGAAGTAGCGGCAGGCCAGGATGATCAGCAGCGACATGAACAGGCCAAGCGTGGCGGTGCACTGGATGAAGCTGGTGTACAGGCCACGCTTGTCCGGCGGTGCATGTTCGGCCACGTAGGTGGCCGCTCCACCGTACTCACCACCCATCGCCAGGCCCTGGGCCAGGCGCAGCACGATCAGGATCACCGGTGCGGCGAAGCCGATCGAGGCGTAGTTGGGCAGCACACCGACCAGGAAGGTCGAGATGCCCATGATGAGGATGGTGACCAGGAAGGTGTACTTGCGGCCGATGCGGTCGCCGAGGCTGCCGAAGAAGGCCGCGCCGAACGGACGCACGAAGAAGCCGGCGGCGAAGGCCAGCAGGGCGAAGATCATGCCCGTGGTTTCGTTGACGCCACTGAAGAACTGCTTGGCGATGATCGCGGCAAGCGAGCCATACAGGAAGAAGTCATACCACTCGAAAACAGTGCCCAGGCTGGACGCGAAGATGACCTTCTTGTGTCCCTGGGTAAGTTGGGCTTTCGCCGGTGCAGGTGTTGCTGACATGGGACGCTTCCCCTCTGTAGTGCCGACCGTTGGTCGGCAATCATGTTCTGGTAGGTGCCGACCGTTGGTCGGCACTCATTTAAAAACTGTACTTCGTGGTGAACTGCACGCGGTTGATATCGCCCTTGCGCCCATCCTCGATCTCACGCACGCCGTACATGTACTCGGCACCGATATCGACCTTGGGCATCGGCGTGTAGAAGATGTTGCCGCGGATGCTCTGCACGCTCTTGGTGACCAGCGGCCCCAGGCTGCCATCGTTGTCGTAGTCGCTGCGGGCGTAGATCAGGTTGGTGCGCAGCTTCGGCGAGAAGGCATGGCGCCAGCCCACGTAGCCGGCCAGCACGCCGGTCGGGTTCAGTTCGTCGCGGGCGATGTCATAGGCGGTATCCGCAGTGACGCCGAGGCCGATGTAGCGGGCGATGCCCTCGCCACCGGTCAGCTGGTAGTGCAGCGAATCATTGCCGCCCATCACCCACTTGCCGCCCAGGGTCAGGCCGCCGGCCACCTTGTCGGCCTTGGCGCCGGTGGCCTGATTGTCGACCTTCAGCTGGCGGACGATGCCGCCGACGCCGAAGGTGCCCCAGTCGCCCTTCCAGCCATAACGCATCGTCAGGTCGGGCAGGCTGCCACGGTCGGAGTTGGCGCTGGCGTTGGTCCACACGCCGGTGACCGGATTGCGGGTACCGGTGAGGGTGGTGGTTTCCGGGTTTTCCAGGGCGACGCTGAAGCCGCCCTGGGTGTAGCGCACCTGCGCCTGGCGCACGAACACCACGCCATCGGTCGGGCCGACGAAGTCGACCGCCTCAGGCAGCGCACCGGCATCCATGAAGTTGGACCAGGTCTGGCCGGCCAGCCAGTTGTTCCAGTACATGTAGGCGTGGCGCAGGGTCACGCCATAGGTGTTGGTGGCGGTCTGGTTGCCCAGCGAGTTGCCGAAGAAGTCCATCTCGAACATCGCGCCGGACTTGTTGCCCGATTCGCTTACGTTGTCGATGCCGATGTTGAAGCGCGAGAACTTGGCGTGGGCGTTGTAGTCAACGTCCGAGCGCTTGCCCGAGCCGCCGGCACCGGCCACCGGGGTCTGGCCCGGCAGGTACAGCGCGCGGCCGGTGGCATCGTCGGCCAGCTGGCCATCGCTGGTCTGGGTGGCCAGGAAATCGGCCTTGATGAAGCCGCCGATCTTGACCGTGGTGCCCGGCGCGGCGCCCGGGGTGATGGTGGTGACCTGGATCGGCTGCTTGCCGGCCGGCACCTGTACGACCGGCTTCTGCTCGGCCTGCACGGCGCGGACATCGGTCACGGCCTGCTGGGTCTGCACGATCTGGGTCTGCTGTTGCTGCTGCGAAGACAGCAGCGCCTGGACCTGGCGCTCCAGCTCGGCAACGCGTGATTCAAGCGCTTTCTCTTTGGCGGTCTCTGCGAACGCCATGCCCGGTGCGACCAGAGCGACCAGCAGGCAGGCCGCCAAAGGTGTGCGCACGGCTTTCAACGTACGGTGGCTCATGTTGCCCTCTCTCCCAAGTGGCAAGGTGATGCCGCGCGTGGGGCACGGTCGAGCCGAGACTGCGGGGCGTTTATGTATAGCGGTATTCGCCATTGGTCGAACCCGGGCCCGCAGGGCGCCGACTTTCGACCATGGTCTAAGCGCCGTGGTGACGCGACCGGGGGTGGATGGGGCAAACTGGTGGCGGAGGGTCGTTGCGATGCTGCGACCGCACATACAAAGTCAACGTGCAAGTGAGGGTGCCATGGCTGATATCTACCCCGTCGATCCGCAGTTCGCCGCCAAGGCACGCATCGACAAGACGTCTTACGAGCGGCAGTACCAGGCGTCGGTGTCCGACCCGGATGCGTTCTGGGGCAAGGCCGCCGAACGGCTGGACTGGATGCGCAAGCCGGCGAAGATCAAGAACGTCAGCTACGACCTGGCCGATTTCCACATCAAGTGGTTCGAGGACGGCGAGCTCAACGCCAGCGTGAACTGCCTGGACCGCCAGCTCGAGAAGCGCGGCGACAAGACCGCCCTGCTGTTCGAACCGGACGGCCCGGACGCACCGGCACAGCACGTCACCTACCGCGAGCTGTACGAGCGCACCTGCCGCCTCGGCAACGCACTGCGCAACCTGGGCGTCAAGAAGGGCGACCGGGTCACCATCTACCTGCCGATGATCGTCGACGCCGCCGTGGCCATGCTGGCCTGCGCGCGCATCGGTGCGATCCATTCGGTAGTGTTCGGTGGCTTCGCCCCGAACTCGATCGCCGACCGCGTCAGCGATTGCCAGAGCAAACTGATCATCACCGCCGACGAAGGCCTGCGCGGTGGTCGAAAGATTCCGCTGAAGGCCAACGTCGATGCCGCGCTGAAGCTGCCGGGCACGAACACGGTTGAAACCGTGCTGGTGGTGCGCCACACCGGCGGCGCGGTTGACATGCAGGCCCCGCGCGACCGCTGGTTCCACGATGTGGTGGACAGCCAGCCGTCGACCTGCGAGCCCGAGCGCATGAACGCGGAAGACCCGCTGTTCATCCTCTACACCTCCGGTTCCACCGGCAAGCCGAAGGGCGTGCTGCACACCACCGGCGGCTACCTGCTGTACGCGGCCTACACCCATGAAGCGGTGTTCGACCTGCGCGAAGACGACATCTACTGGTGCACCGCCGACGTCGGCTGGGTCACCGGCCACAGCTACATCGTGTACGGTCCGCTGGCCAACGGCGCGACCTCGCTGATGTTCGAAGGCGTGCCGAACTACCCGGACACCTCGCGCTTCTGGAACGTGATCGACAAGCACAAGGTGACGATCTTCTACACCGCCCCGACCGCCATCCGCGCACTGATGCGCGAGGGCGAGGAGCCGGTGCAGAAGACCTCGCGCGCCTCGCTGCGCCTGCTCGGCAGCGTCGGCGAGCCGATCAATCCGGAAGCCTGGCGCTGGTACTACGAGGTGGTCGGCGACAGCCGCTGCCCGATCGTCGATACCTGGTGGCAGACCGAGACCGGCGGCATCCTGATCTCGCCGCTGGCCGGCGCGATGGATCTCAAGCCGGGTTCGGCGACCCTGCCCTTCTTCGGCGTGCAGCCGGCGCTGGTCAATGCCGATGGCGAAGTGCAGGACGGCCCGACCGAGGGCAACCTGATCATCCGTGATTCCTGGCCGGGCCAGATGCGCACGGTGTACGGCGACCACCAGCGCTTCATCGACACCTATTTCCGCACCTACCCGGGCAGCTACTTCACCGGCGACGGTTGCCGCCGCGATGAAGACGGCTACTACTGGATCACCGGCCGCGTGGACGATGTCATCAACGTGTCCGGCCACCGCATCGGCACCGCCGAAGTGGAAAGCGCGCTGGTGTCGCACCCGAAGGTGGCCGAGGCCGCTGTCGTCGGCTTCCCGCACGACGTCAAGGGCCAGGGCATCTACGCCTACGTGACCCTGGTGGCCGACGAAGCCCCCAGCGACGAGCTGCACAAGGAACTGGTCGCTTGGGTGCGCAAGGAAATCGGCCCCATCGCCACGCCGGACCACCTGCAGTGGGCACCGGGCCTTCCCAAGACCCGTTCGGGCAAGATCATGCGCCGCATCCTGCGCAAGATTGCCGAGAACGCGCCGGACCAGCTTGGCGACACCTCGACCCTGGCCGATCCGTCGGTGGTGGCGTCGCTGGTGGACGAGCGCAAGGTGCGCTGACGTACGACCCAGGGTCGGATCCCTTTCCGCAAGGAAAGGGCTCCGACCCCATCTGCTTTCCCCCACGGTTCCCCCCGACCATGACCACCCTCCTGATTGCCGATGACCACCCGTTGTTCCGCGAGGCCCTGCGTGGGGCCGTGCAGCGGGTCATCCCCGGCGTGCAGCTGTTCGAGGCCGACAGCGTGGAAGCGCTGTACGCGCTGGCCGACCAGCACAACGACGCCGACCTGGTCCTGATGGACCTCAACATGCCTGGCGCGCAGGGCTTCAACGCGCTGGTGCACATGCGCTCGCTGCACCCGCACCTGCCGGTGGTGGTGGTGTCCGCACGCGAAGAAGCGACGGTGATGCGCCGCGCGCTCGACCACGGCGCGCTGGGCTTCATTCCCAAATCAGCCGACTCGGACACGATCGGCCACGCGCTGGGCACCATCCTCGATGGCGAAACCTGGGCGCCGCCGGAAGCGCACAATGTGCCGCCCACCGGCAGCGAGGAACGCGAAGTCGGCCAGCGCCTGCGCGAACTGACCCCGCAGCAGTTCCGCGTGCTGCAGATGCTCGGTGCCGGCCGCTTGAACAAGCAGATCGCCTACGACCTCAACGTCTCCGAGGCCACGATCAAGGCCCACGTCACCGCCATCCTGCGCAAGCTGGGCGTGACAAACCGCACCCAGGCCGTGCTGATGGCCGGCAAGCTGGCGATCGACGACGACGCCATCGTGCTGCCGCCGGAAGAAGACTGAACTTCCGTTGTAGAGCCGAGCCCATGCTCGGCTGCTGTTGGCCGAAGATTGCGCTGCGCGCGTGAGCCGAGCGCAGGCTCGGCTCTACAGGACTTCGCGGCACCCGCCTTTTGTAGAGCCGAGCCCATACTCGGCTGCTGTTGGCCGAAGATCGCGCTGCGCGCGTGAGCCGAGCGCAGGCTCGGCTCTACAGGACTTCGCGGCACCCGCCTTTTGTAGAGCCGAGCCCATGCTCGGCTGCTGTTGGCCGAAGGCCGCGCTGCGCGCGTAAGCCGAGCGCAGGCTCGGCTCTACAGGACTTCGCGGCACCTGCCTTTGTAGAGCCGAGCCCATGCTCGGCTGCTGTTGACCGAAGATCGCGCTGCGCGCGTGAGCCGAGCGCAGGCTCGGCTCTACAGGACTTCGCGGCACCTGCTTTTGTAGAGCCGAGCCCATGCTCGGCTGCTGTTGGCCGAAGGCCGCGCTGCGCGCGTAAGCCGAGCGCAGGCTCGGCTCTACAGGACTTCGCGGCACCTGCCTTTGTAGAGCCGAGCCCATGCTCGGCTGCTGTTGGCCGAAGATCGCGCTGCGCGCGTGAGCCGAGCGCAGGCTCGGCTCTACAGGACTTCGCGGCACCCGCCTTTTGTAGAGCCGAGCCCATGCTCGGCTGCTGTTCGCCGAATACCGCGCTGCGCGCGTGAGCCGAGCTCAGGCTCGGCTCTACAGGACTTCGCGGCACCTGCCTTTTGTAGAGCCGAGCCCATGCTCGGCTGCTGTTCGCCGAAGATCGCCCTGCGCGCGTGAGCCGAGCCCATGCTCGGCTCTACAGGACTTCGCGGCACCTGCCTTTGTAGAGCCGAGCCTATGCTCGGCTGCTGTTGACCGAAGATCGCCCTGCGCGCGTGAGCCGAGCGCAGGCTCGGCTCTACAGGACTTCGCGGCACCTGCCTTTGTAGAGCCGAGCCCATGCTCGGCTGCTGTTCGCCGAATACCGCGCTACTCCTGCAGAGGCCATCTGCTCCAGGCGTGAGGGTACTCGCCAAGAAACGTCGCCAGCCCAGCACGAACCGGATTGGCCGCAATGTACATCGCCTGCGTGCGCAGGCATTCATCGCTGCGCAGCGCGTGGTCGTAGTAGCCCGGCTGCCAGATCGGCGCGTTGGCTTCCACTTGCCTGGCGATGGTCCGTCCGCTTCTGGACTTCAGGATCTGCATGCATCCGGCGAGCGTTCCGCATCGCAGTTCGATCAGCCAGTGCAGATGATCCGGCATGACCACCCACGCCAGGGAGCACGTCCGCCCCGTCCGCTCCACCGTACGGAGTGCCCCGATCAGAAGGTCGACGTTGGCTTCATCGTCGAACCAGCGTCGACGCGCGTATGTCACAGCGGTGATCGCATAGACATTGCCGGTCTGCGACCACCGGCCAGTGCGGAGTGCGGGACTGGACATGCCCGAAGACTATGCTGCGCCCGACAGGCTCTCCATCGGGGCAACACCGCATCGCCTGTCGGCCGATGCCTCACCTTGGAGCCGAGCGCAGGCTCGGCTCTACAGCTCCGCGTGTTACGCCACGCCGTGCAGGTGTTCGTACAGGATCGTCGAACCGATGATGACCAGGATTACGCCACCGATGATCTCGGCGCGCTTGCCGACCATGCCACCGAGCACGCGGCCCAGCATGATGCCGGCGGTGACCATGGTCAGCGTGCACAGGCCGATGACCGCAGCCATCACACCGATATGCACGTCCATGAAGGCCAGGCCGATGCCCACGGCCATCGCGTCGATGCTGGTGGCGAAACCGGTCAGTGCCAGCTTCCAGAAACCGTGGTGCTGCGAGGGATCCTCATTCTCTTCGCCGCTGTCCGGGCGCACGCCGTTGATGATCATGTGCACGCCCAGCGCGACCAGCAGGCCGAACGCGATCCAGTGGTCGAAGGCTTCCACGTACTGCAGGGCGGCGCGACCAAGCAGCCAGCCGATGATGGGCGTGATCGCCTCGATGACGCCGAAGATGATGCCGGCGCGCAGTGCATCGCGGAACACCGGCTTGCGCATGGCCGCACCCTTGCCGATCGCCGCAGCGAAGGCATCGGTGGACATGGCGAAGCCGATCAGGAGGATCGAAACAGGAGACATTGGCGGCTGCTGGAGGTCGGGCAAGGACGGACGCACGGCTCGCGCTCGCGCCCAACCTGACGTTGCGCGCGCGGGCCGCTGGTCTCGCCAACCATCATGGTTGTCCACGCCACGGCGCACTGGCCGAGTATGTTGACGTGGACGATTCCTGCGTAGGAATCCGGCTACTCCCCAAGGGGACGCGAAGCTTAGCACCGCGATCCACGCGTGGCGCATTTCCGGGCAAACGCGCAGGCAGGGCTGGTTTGTATAGCGAAGGCTATATTGCCGGGGAAATTGTGGGTGCACGGCGCGATGCAGCCGAGCGTGGGCTCGGCTCTACAGCGCTCCAGCCGAGCATCGGCTCGGCTCTACAGAGGATTTCAGGCTCCGCGTTACCTCGCGTCGCGCAGCGCGCCGAGGAAGGCGCGCAGCGAGGCCGGCTTGATCGGCTTGGTCAGCACCCGGTAACCGCGCTCGCGGGCCATGCGCTTCAGCTCATCGCGGCCGTCGGCGGTCAGCAGCGCGCCCGGCAACGGGTAGCCGGCCGCTTCGCGCAGGGCCACCAGCGCGTCCAGGCCATCCATGCGGTCGTGCAGGTGGTAGTCCACCAGCATCACCTGTGGCTGCTCGGCCACCCTTTCCAGCGCCTGGTCCACCGTGGATGCGGTGATCACCTGCACCTGCCAGCGGCCCAGCAGCGCGCGCATGCCGTCGAGAATCTCCTCGTCGTTGTCCACGCACAGCACGCGCATGCCGGCCAGCGAATCGCTGCGCACCGGCGGTGCGGCGGCCTGGGCGGGCAGCAGCGGCTCGCTGTAGCCCGGCAGCGGCGCCACGCGCGGCAGAATGATCGAGAACATCGAACCGCTGCCGACCCGGCTGCGCGCATTGAGGCGGTGGTCGAGCAGGCGCGAGATGCGCTGGCAGATCGACAGGCCCAGGCCCAGCCCCTGCTCGCCCCAGTCGAAGGGCTGCTGGTAGCGATGGAACTCGTCGAAGATCTGCCGCATGTGGTGCTCGGGGATGCCCGGGCCGGTATCCCACACCTGCAGCTCCACTTCATCGCCACGCTGGCGCACGGCCAGCACGATGCGGCCCTGGCGGGTGTAGCGCAGCGCATTGGCGAGGAAGTTCTGCAGCACGCGGCGCAGCAGGCGGCGGTCGCTGCGTACCCAGGTGGTACGCGCGAACAGGTCCAGGCGCAGGCCGCGCCCCGCCGCCACCGGGGTGTACTGTGCAGCCAGTTCGCGCATCAGCGCGCTCACGTCGAACTCACCGATTACCGGATGCAGGCCACCGGCATCCAGCCGCGAGACGTCCAGCAGGCCATCCAGCAGTTCTTCGGCCGCACGCAGCGAGGCATCCACGCGTTCGGCCAGGTGCTTCTGTTCGTCGCTCACATGGTCACTGTCACGCAATGCCGAGGCGAACAGGCGCGCAGCGTTCAGCGGCTGCAGCACGTCATGGCTGATCGCCGCCAGGAAGCGGGTCTTCGACTGCTGCGCGACCTCGGCTTCGTGCGAGCGTTCGGCCACGCGCTGTTCCAGTGTTTCGTTGGCTTCCAGCAGCGCTTTTTCCGCGTGCTTGTAGTCGGTGATGTCGTTGTAGCTGGTCACGTAACCGCCGCCAGGCAGGGCCTGGCCGCGCATCTCGATCACCTTGCCGTCGCTGCGCGTACGCTCGAACACGTGCGGTGAACCGGCGCGCATGTAGCCGATGCGACGGTTGATCTGCACTTCGATATCGCCTTCGCCCAGCTCACCGCGTTCGGCGTTGTAACGGATCAGGTCGGCCACGGGGCGGCCCACGTAGAGCATGCCGTCGGGGTAGCCGAACATGTCCTGGTAGCGGCGGTTCCAGGCGGTCAGGCGCATGTCCGGGTCGACCACGCTGACGCCCGCGCTGATGTTTTCGAGCGTGGTGGACAGGATCTCGCGGTTGAAGCGCAGCTCCTGCCCCGCTTCGTCCAGCACCGCCACCACTTCCCCGAGGTCCATGCCCGAGCCGCGCAGCAGGCTGGTCAGCAGCAGGCGCGCGGACGCGGCGCCGATGGACGCGGCCAGCAGGCGCTCGGTGAACTGCACCCACGGCCGGTCCGCCGGCGCCGTCGACTGCAGCTCGCGCCCCAGCGACTGCGCCTGTTCAAAGAACGAACGCCGTGCGTGGCGCTCGCCGACCACACGCGAGGCCAGTGCCAGCAGGTCACCCACGTGCACATGACCGGGCCAGCCGCCGGCCACCGAGGGTCGCTCGGCATAGGGATCGAGGAAGGGCGCGGCGCGCAGGCGTTCGTCCACGCCCGGACGCCAGCGCGCGGACACCAGCATCATCGTGGCCACGTTGACCAGCAGCGACCAGAACGTGCCATGGGTCAGCGGGTCCCAGCCGGTCATGCCGAACAGCTGGTGCGGACGCAGCCACTCCACGCCGAACGGCCCGTGCCGCACCCAGGTCGCATCCACCCAGCCAGCCATGGTCATCGCCGGCAGCAGCAGCGTGTATATCCACGTGGCAAAGCCCAGCACCATGCCAGCCTCGACGCCGCGACGGCTGGCGCCGCGCCAGTACAGGCCACCGATCAGGCCCGGCGCGAACTGCGCCACCGCAGCGAAGGCCATCAGGCCGTACGAGGCCAGGCTGCTGTCGTTGCTGCTGCTGCGGTAGTAGCTGTAGGCCATCAGCGCCAGCAGCAGGATCGCCATGCGGCGGATCCACAGCACGCGCGAGGCCATGTCGGCTGCTTCCTGGTGGTCGCCACTGCGGCGCAGCAGCACCGGCATCACCAGGTCGTTGCTGACCATGGTGGCCAGCGCGATGGAGGCCACGATGACCATGCCGGTGGCGGCCGAGAAGCCGCCGACGTAGGCGATCAACGCCAGCGCGTTGCGCCCTTCGGCGAGCGGCAGGGCCAGCACCATCGCATCGTCGGCCACGGTCCCCCCGGTGCCGAACAGGGTGACGCCGGCCGTGGCGATCGGCAGCACCATCGCCGAGATCAGCACCAGGTAGCCGCCGAACATCCAGCGCGCGCGGCGCACGTCACGCACGTCGCCGCACTCGACCACGGCCACGTGGAACTGCCGCGGCAGGCAGATGATGGCGAGGAAACTGAGCAGCGTCTGCGAGATGAAGCCCACCGGCGGCAGGCCGGTGAACAGCGTATGCACCGACTGCACCACCGCATCGGTGCGGTTGCTCAGCCACAGGTAGGCGAACACGCCCACCGCCAGCATCGCCAGCAGCTTGATGACCGATTCGAAAGCGATGGCCAGCATCATGCCGTGGTGATGCTCGGTGGCATCGACCTGGCGAGTACCGAACAGGGTCGCGAACAGGGCCATCAGCAGCGCCACGTACAGGGCCGGGTCGGTGAAGAAGCCGGTGGGGCCGGCGTTGCCGGTCAGCACCTGCAGGCTCATCGCCACCGCTTTGTACTGCAGCGCCAGGTACGGAACGATGCCGATCAGGGCGATGATCGCCACCAGCGCGGCCAGCCGCCGCGAGCGGCCGAAGCGCGAGGAGATGAAATCGGCGATGGACACAACGTTCTGGCTGCGCGCCACCAACGCCAGGCGCTCGATGATGCGCCAGCCGAACAGCAGCATCAGCAGCGGGCCGATGTAGATCGGCAGGTAGCCCACGCCGTGGCGGACCGCGGTGCCTACCGCGCCGTAGAAGGTCCACGACGAGCAGTACACGGCCAGCGCCAGGCTGTAGACGACCGGCCGCAGCCACGGCCGGTCGGGGTACATCGGCCGACGGTCGCCCCACCACGCCACGCCGAACAGCAGCGCGGCATAGGCAACCGAGACCAGCAGCAGGATCCAGCTGGAGACCACGCGCGCGTTTCCGTCAGGACAGGGGCCAGTAGATCACGACCGTTGGGCGGGAGGGTAGGTCGCGACCGTTGGTCGTGACGGGGCATCCGTGCCCACTGACAGTGGGCACCCACCAGATGAGGTGGACGGTGGGCACCCACCAAAGGAGGTAGGCACCCACCCGCAACCGGCCTTATTCCGCCGGGACGCCCATTTCCTTCAGCAGTTCCGGCGCCGGGTAGACCTTGGCCAGCAGCCAGCGCAGGTAGCGCATGTCCACGTGCACGGCACGCTTGAAGCGCGGGTCGAACCACCAGCTGGCGCTGACCGATTCCCAGTTGCTGTCGAAGTTCAGGCCGATCAGTTCGCCCTTGGCGTTCAGCACCGGCGAGCCGGAGTTGCCGCCAGTGGTGTCCAGGTTGGTCAGGAAGTTGACCGTCTGGGTCTTCAGCGCCGGGTCGGCGGTGCTGCCGAAATCACCCTTGGCGATGGCCGCCAGCAGCGGCTTGGGCGCATCGAACGGGTAGGCGTTGGTGTTCTTCTCGACGATGCCGGCCACGGTGGTCACCGGCGAGTAGGTCACGCCGTCACGCGGGTGCAGCGCTTCCACCTTGCCGTAGCTGATGCGCAGGGTGCGGTTGGCATCCGGGTACACCGCGCGGCCCTGTTTGGCACGCCAGGCGAACAGCGCCTGCATGTAGGCCGGGCGCAGGCGCAACTGCTCGCCTTCGCGGGTCTTGCTCTCGTTCTCGATGCGCAGCTGCGCGGCCACCAGCGGGCCGGCCACGGCGATCAGCGGATCGGCGGCCAGGGCCCTGCCCTCGCGCGCGGCGGCGAAGCGGGACAGGCGCTGTGCCTCATCACCCAGCTGGGTGCCCGCGTACAGGCCGTCCAAGGCCTTGGCCAGCTGTTCCGGGGTACGGCCGAAGGCGGTGTCGAACTCGGCCACGCGCTGCGCGTCCGGCAGCTGCTGGTAGCGGGTCAGCAGGCGGGTCAGCAGGGCGTTCTCCACTTCCGGTGCGTAGCGGCGCTGCACCTGCTTGAGCACGCCCTCGATCATCGCCTGGTCGCGCTGCTGGTAGCCGGTCTCGCGCTGCGCGTCCGGCTTGGCCGATTCGATGCGCAGGCGTTCCAGCAGCAGCGCCGAGCGCAGCAGCTGGGTCTGCAGGGCCATCTGGTCCAGCAGCAGATCGCGCTCGCCCACCGCCGCGCCCTGCGACAGGTTGGCCAGCAGCGCCTTGATGTCGGCCTGGTACCTGCGGTCGGTAGCCGCCAGCATGGCGGTTTCGTCGGCCGCACGCTGGGCCTTGGCATCGCTGCGCAGCAGGCCTTCCAGCTCACCGGCGGCGCGCTTGCGGTTGTTCTTCAGCGACTGCAGCTGCGAGGCGTAGCGGGTACGTGCCTGCGCATCGTTGGCGGTGGCCGCCTCGATGGTGTCGATCATCTGCTGGAACACCGAGACGCGGCGCGGCAGCACGGTGTCGATCTGGCCAGCGAATTCGGCCGCAGTGCGGTGGCGGTAGGTGATGCCCGGGTAACCGGCCAGCATTGCGTAATCGCCTTCCTTCGGGCCTTCCACCGACATCTGCAGGTGCGCCGGCGCCTGGTAGGGCACGTTGTCCTTGCTGTAGGCAGCCGGCTTGCCGTCCTTGCCGACGTAGGCACGCAGCAGGGTGAAATCGCCGGTGTGGCGCGGCCACATGAAGTTGTCGATCTCATCGCCGTAGTTGCCGATCGCGCGCGGCGGCGCGTAGACCAGGCGCACGTCGCTCAGTTCCAGCTGGGCAATGCGGTAGAAATCGGTGCCGTAGTACATGTTGGCCACCGAGCAGCGCACGCTGCCGTCCTTCTCGCAGTCGGCCACGATCTGCTTGCTGGCCGCATCGACGGCGTCGAAGTAGGCGCGGCCGGTCTTGCCCTTGGCCTGGGCCAGCACCTGGTCGGTCACCTTGTCGAAGCCGACGGTGACCAGCACGCGGAAGTCGGGATTGGCCGGGCGCTCGTCGGCGCGGCCCTGGGCGATGAAGCCGCCGTTGATGAGGTCGTGCTCGGGCGAGCTGTTGTACTGGATCACGCCCATCGCCACGTGGTGGTTGGTCAGCAGCAGGCCGTCGGCGGAAACGAACGAGGCGGTGCCACCGCCGGCACGCACCACGGCGCTCAGCGGCGGCGCGGTGACGTTGGCCAGCTCGGCCGGGTTGCCCTTGAAACCGGCCGCCTTCAGCGGCTTGGCCAGCTCCGGCAGCTGGGTCGGCATCCACATGCCTTCATCGGCATGGGCGCCTGCGGCGAGGGTCAGGCCCAGGGCCAGGGCGGCAGGAAGGGTTTTGCGGGCAGACATCGGCGTTTCCGGCAGTACAGAACAGCCCGGGACCATAGCCGCTGGGGACCGACGGGGCAACGGCCGATGGTTGGGGTGACGCGCATGGTAGTGCCGGCCGCTGGCCGGCAACCCGCGGAAGCTCGGGAGATACGATGAAGTTGCCGGCCAGCGGCCGGCACTACCGCACCCTTATTTTTCCCTTCGCCAGTTCAGCGAGCCGCGGTTTTCCACTGTGCTCGACTCCACTTCCACGTCGAAGCCGCGGCGCAGCAGGTACTTCAGGGTCAGCACCGAACCGGCGCCGACCATCGACACGCCGTAGCCGACGTAGAGCTTGGGCGAGATGTACTTGCCGAAGCCAATCACTGAACCGCCCAGCGCGCGTGACTGGCTCACGCCGGCATCGTCCAGGCCCAGCTTGGCGCCCAGCTGCGAAGCCAGCAGGCCGCTGCCGGCCGACAACGCCGCCGAGGCCGCGGTGACCTGCTGGGTCTGGTCGGTGCTGGCATTGGTCAGGCTACGGCCCAGCACCAGGTAGGCCAGTGCCTCGGACTGCGACATCGCCGGGTCGGACCACACGTCGGCACGCGGTTGCTGCGCGCGACCGGTCACGTCGATGCCGGCGGTGACATCACCGATGCGGCGCTCGGCGCGGATGTTGATGCGCGGATCGGAGACGGCGTTGTAGTTCCAGTTGAGGTTGCCGCGGGTGATGGTCAGGTCCTGGCCATAGGCCTTGTAGCGGCCGCTCACCTCAAGCCCGCCGTTGGCGGTCATCTCGCGGCCGGGCTTGGCCCAGACCTGCATCTTGCCGGTCAGTCCGCCCTTCAGGCCGAAGCCGGTCATCTTCACCTTGTCGCCCAGGCTCACGGTCAGGTCCATGTCCAGCGGCGAGGTGCGTGATTCCTCCGGGTCGGCCGGATCCAGCACCACCACATCCTCGGACACCGAGGTGCCGCGGTCCAGGCGCTCCAGGTCGATGTCGGCCTCAGGCACGTTGACCGTACCGCGCAGCTCCATCGCCGCCTTGGCCAGGGTGAAGTCGAGATCGGGGTTGGCGACGATGCGCAGTTCGCTGGTGTTGGACACCAGCACGTTCTCGCCGTGGATCTTCAGCTGCAGCGGCTGCGCATCGCCGAACCAGGACAGGCCGCCGTCGACGTACAGCGTGCCCTTGCCCGAATTGGCCTGCGCGGTGATCTTGGCCGAGCCATCGGGCTGGGCGACGAAGCTGCCCTTGCCCTGGTCGAAGGTCAGGCCCAGCGCCGGGAATTCGCCCTTGAAGTTGGTCAGCTGCGCGTCACCGCCCAGCGAGGGCTGGCCACGCGTGCCACGCAGGCTCACGTGTCCTTCGATCAGGCCAGTGGGACGCACGATGTCCGGCGAGAACAGCTCCAGCCAGTACAGCCGCGACATGTTGAGATAGAGCTCGCCGTTCAACGGCGCGCTGGCTTCCCAGCCGGTCTGCATCTTCGCATCGACGAAGCCGTTGCCCTGGAAGCCCATGCCCAGGTAGCCCTTGATGCTGGCCGGGGTCATGTCCAGCTTCAGCGAGAACTGGTCGTAGCGCACCAGTTCGCCGCGGGTGTTGTCGGTGCCGATGCTGCGCAGCTCGCCCAGGCGCACGCCGCCTTCCTTCGAGCGCACTTCCACGTGGCCTTCCCAGGCATTGGCGCGCGGACGGATCTGCGCGTCCAGGCTGACATCGCCGCGCAGGTAGATGCGGCGGCCGGACTGCGGCGGCAGCCACGGCTGCACCAGCGCCAGCGGCAGCGCATCACTGCGCACCACCACGCCCTCGCGCGGCCAGTTGGCCTGCGCGCACAGTGCGCCGCCGCCGGTGGTGGCCAGGCAGGCTTCGGACAGCGTGTAGGTGCCGCCGTTGATGGCGAAGGCCGCCGGTGCACGCAGCGACCACGGGTCGCCCTTCATCGGCGCGATGCGCAACGCGGACAGTTCACCGCGCCACTGCGTGCCCTGCTGGCGCACGCTGCCCTGCAGGTCGACCGCGCCCATCTCGTTGCGCGTCTGTGCGGCCAGGCGCAGGTTGGAAACGCTGCCCTGTGCATCCACATTCAAGCGCTCCAGCAGCATGCCGGCGTTGACCTGCTGGCCCTGCACCGCCAGCGTGCCGCTGTCGCCACGCCACGGCAGGTGGCCCTTGATGCTCAGGCTTTCGGCGCCATAGCCATCCCAGTTGAGGTTGTTGCCGACCAGGTCGGCGGTGATATCCGGCGCATCGCGGGGGCCCTTCACCTGCACCTGGCCGCGCAGGCCGCCATCGGCGCCGGGCAGCAGGTCGCTCAGCTGCAGCGGCTCGAAGCGTGCATCGATGTCCAGGCGATCACCGACCTTGCCCGACGCGGTCACCCGGCTGCTGCCCACGGCAAGCTTCAGCTCCCCCTCGCCCTGCTCGCCCTGCAGGGCGAACTTGCCTCGCGCATCGACATTGCGCTGGCGCAACGTGCCCTTCAGCGAGGGCAGGTCCACCGTCGCCTGCAGCGTACCGGCGGTGCCGGCCGGTGCATTGGCCGGCGGCGGCAGCTGCTGGCCCTTGGAGGCCAGATTGCCCGACAGGCGGCCATTCCAGCCCGGCACGAAATAGCCCGGATCGAAGTCCTTCAGCGTGGCCTTGGCATCCCAGTCCAGCTGTGGCGACCAGGCCACCTGGCCCTCCACCTGAAGCTGGCCGCCCGGGGTCTGCGCCTGCAGCTGGTGGATCTGCGCGGCCGTGTCGTTGCCACGCACATCGAAGCGCAGCTGCGCTTTCTGCTGCTCGCGCTGCACGTCGGCGCGGCCAATCGCGGCCCAGGCCTGCAGCGTGCCGGCCAGGCCGAAGCGTGCTTCCTTCAGGGTCACCGGTACCGGTGCGCTGCCGGCAGTGTTCGGGTCCGGCGCCGGCACCCAGGTCAGGTTCTGTGCGATCACCGAGAAATCGAGCTTCTGCTGGTCTTCCTGGCTGAAATCGGCGATGCCTTCCAGGCGTGCTTCGCCGCCCAGGCCCTTCACCACCAGCGGCGAGACCTTCAGCACCTGGTCCTGCAGCGAAACCACCGACGGTGCCAGTTCCAGTTCCTGCTCACCCTGCTTCACCCGCCCATGCAGGTTGGCGTTGCCGCCCTTGCCCGAGGCGGTGAAATCCAGCGCCAGCGGCGCGATGCCCGAGGTCGCCAGCGCCGGCGACAGCAGCGCCAGGTCCAGTTCGTCGCTGCGGACCGTGGCATTCCAGGTCGGGTCGGTGCGGCCGTCGAACACCAGCATCGCCTTCAGCGGCTGCGGTGCACGGCCGGCCACGGCCACTTCCATGTGCGCGAGGTCGCCGCGCGCGACCAGGCCCAGCGTGGCAGCGGTGCGCCCGCGCGGTGCCGGCAGCACGGCGGTCACGGTCACGTCGGTGTCGTAATCCTTGGCCGGGATGTAGCGGCCCTGGGCGGTGAAATCGCCCATGTCGCTGTCCACGACCAGCTTGTGCGCCTGGAACTCGCCGTTGGCGATCTCGATGCCGCCACGTACGCGGGCGATGTCGATCACCGGTTCGTTGCCCTGGCTGATGCGGAATCCGTCGATGGCGATGACATCGGCCTGGATCGCCAGCGGCATCTCGATCTGCGGTAGCGAATCGGGCCACGACGGCAGCTTGAACGGCTCATCGCTCTTGGCCAGGTTGAGCGTGGCGTTGGTCAGTTCCAGCTTGTCCAGCAGCAGCTTGCGGCCCAGCAGCGGGCGCAGGTCCGGCTCCAGGTGCGCGCGCTCGGCGTGGAAGTGGATGTCGTCGTAGCGGAAATCGACGTTGTACAGGGTCAGCGGGCCGGCCACCGGGCCGTCCGCCTTGTCCCAGGTGAAGCTGGCACCCACCGGCAGCCGCGCTACCACCTGCGCCAGCAGCACATCACGGCCGGCCACGGTCTGCAGCAGCCAGTACACGGCCAGCAACGCCAGCAGCACCAGGCCGATCACGCTTACGCCCGACCACGCCCAGAAACGGCGGCGGCGGTAGAAGCGCACGCGCGGCGGCGGCGGGGTGTGGGTATCCGGGGTCTGCGCGCTCACAGGTCCGCTCCGATGTTCAGGTACAGCTGGAACTGCGAATCCGGGTTGTTCAGGCCGTGCGCGATGTCCACGCGCACCGGACCCACCGGCGATTTCCAGCGCACGCCGAAGCCCACGCCGGTGTGCAGGTCGATGGTGTTGTCGAACGCGCTGCCGGTGTCGACGAAGACCGCCGCACCCCACGGGCCGCCCTTGAAGTAATGCTCGTACTCCGCCGAACCGACCACCAGATTCTTCGCACCCAGCGCATACTTGTCCGGCGCCGGCGTACGCGGGCCCACCTCACGGAAGGCGTAGCCGCGGATGCTGCGGTCACCACCGGCGAAGTAGCGCAGACTCGGCGGCATCGCGACCAGGTCGCTGGTCCAGGTGGTGCCACCTTCGCCGCGCAGGATCAAGCGGTCGCTCTGCCCCACCGGGATGTACCAGCGCAGCACGGCGTTGGCCTGCACGAAGCTGGTATCCGAACCGGCGCCCTCGATGCCGCCGCGCAGGGTGGCGGTGCCGCTGACGCCGCTGCGCGGGAACAGCGGATCGTCGACGTTGACGTAGTCGGCCACCAGCTGCGGGTAGAGCAGGGTCGAGGTGTTGTAGACCGCGTTGGTGAATTCGGTGCCCGAGGCATAGCGCCAGCGCTCGCGCAGGGCGTTCATCGAGGCGATGGCGGTCCAGTGCTCGTTGATCTGCCCGCTGCGGCTGGCGATCAGCTTGAAGTTGCGCAGGTCGATGTAATCGGTCTGCTCATCGTAGGCACTGGCGGTGAAGCCGTACCAGCCGTCGAGCCACTTGAACGCCGGCACGCGGTACGTGCTGGTCAGGCTCTTGCGCTTCTGCGCATAGTCCAGCTGGGTGTTCATCTTGTGGCCGCGGCTGTTCACGTAGCGCCGCTCGACGCCACCGCGCACACCCGCGCCGCTCTCGCTGCCGTAGCTCAGGCCGGAGGTATAGATGGTGCGCTTGGCCCGGGTCAGCTTCACGTCCACCGGCACTTCGCCGTTCTCGTCGGCCTGGTCGGGCCGTGGCTGGATGTCGATCAGGCTGAAGTAGTCGAGCTTGGTCAGCGACTCGCGCAGGCGGTCCAGCTTGCCTTCGTGGAAGTAGCTGCCCTGCTCCCAGTACACCAGCGGGTCGAACAGCTTGTCGACAAAGTAATCCTGCTCGAAGGTCACCGGGCCCATGTTGTAGCGACGGCCGCTGTCCCAGGTCAGGTCGATGTCGGCAGCGTTCTCGGCGCGGGTCACCTGCACCTGGCGCTGCGTGTAGTCAGCATCGAAGTAGCCGCGCTCGGCCAGGCGCCGGGTAATGGTGATCTTGCTGGCTTCGTACTGGGTGTGTTCGAAGCGCTGGCCCTTGCGCGGCTTGAACGCGGCCAGGTCATCCTGCAGGTACTGGTCGTACATGGCAGGGCCGGTGATGTCGATGTGCTCGCGGCGCACGCGCACCGGCTCGCCCTTCTCCACCCGGATATGCACCTGCACGCGCTCGTCCTGGCGGGGCGCTTCCACGGTGATCACCGGGTTGTAGTAACCGAACGGTTCGAGCGCCTCGCGGGTCTGCCGCTCGGCCTGCGACAGCAGGTATTCCAGCCGCGACTCGCCCTGTTCCTTGCCGATGGTGTCGTACAGCGTCAGCGATTCCTGGATGTTCTCGATGATCGCGGCGTCGTCGCCCTTGTCCAATCCCTTGATGTCCACCTTGTCGATGGTGCCGCGCGCATGGGCCACGGAAGTGGTGGCCAGGGTCAGGACCATCAGCGGGAGGGCGTATTTCTTTGGCTGCATGCGGCACAGCATACCGACCGCGCGTGACGATGCGAACTGCAGCGCGCGAATGGGGATCGGTTGTTAAGTGACAGTCAAAATACGCAGCTTTGTTCGCGTTATCCGCACGATATCGGTAGCGCCGGGCCATGCCCGGCGAGCGTGCAGGGCGGTCCCTCGGAACGCCGCCGGGCATGGCCCGGCGCTACAAACCCATCCACGCCTAGGGTGGATGGGTCATCCCCATCAACTCGACAGATGCTCGATCGCCGCGACCTTGCCCAGGCGCTCGCCCAGCATCGTCAGCAGGGCCAGGCGGTTGCCACGCAGCGCCGGGTCTTCGGCATTCACCATCACGCCATCGAAGAACGTATCGACCTGCGGGCGCAGGCGGGCCAGGCGCGCCAGCACGGCCACATAGTCCTTCTGGTGCAGGCTGGCGCCGGTGTCGTCGATGGCCGCAGTGACCGCTTCGGCCAGCGCGCGTTCGGCATCTTCCTGCAGCAGCGATGCATCGATCTGGCCCGGAATCTCGCCTTCGGCCTTGCGCAGGATGTTGCGGATGCGCTTGTTGGCCGCGGCCAGCGCCTCGGCTTCCGGCAGCGCGGCGAAGGTGCCGATCGCGTCCAGGCGACGGTCGAAGTCATACAGCGAAGCCGGCTTCAGCTCGGCCACCGCGTTGAAGTGCGTGGCCGGCACGCCCTTGTCGCTGTAGTAGCCCTTCAGGCGGTCGAGGATGAAGTCGTACAGCTCGCCCACGTCGGCCTGCACGTTGCGCGCGGCCAGGCCGGCGTTGGCGCTGGCCAGCAGCGCGCGCAGGTCCAGCTCGAAGCCGCTCTCGATGATCGTGCGGGCCAGGCCCAGCGCGTTGCGGCGCAGGGCGAACGGGTCCTTGTTGCCGGTCGGCTTCAGGCCTGCGGCGAAACCGCCGGCCAGCGTGTCCACGCGCTCGGCGATCGCCAGCACCTTGCCCAGTGCCGACAGCGCGATGTCATCGCCCCCGAAGCGCGGCTGGTAGGCCTCGTCGATGGCCAGCGCCACCTCCGGCGATTGCCCACCGGCCACGGCGTAGTGGCGGCCGGCGATGCCCTGCAGCTCCGGGAACTCGTTGACCATGCGCGACTGCAGGTCGTTCTTGGCCAGCTGTGCGGCACGCTTGGCCAGCACCGGGTCGGCACCGACCTGCGACGCGGTCACTTCGGCCAGCGCCGACACGCGCGCCACCTTGTCGGCCACGCTGCCCAGCTTGGCCTGGTAGGTCACGGTCTTCAGGCCGTCGCCCATCGATTCAAGGCCCTGCTTCAGGTCTTCATCGAAGAAGAACTTGGCATCGGCGAAGCGCGGGCGGATCACGCGCTCGTAGCCCTTGGCCACTTCGGCCACGTCCTTCGATTCGATGTTGGCGATGCCGATGAACTTCTCGGTCAGCTTGCCGCTGTCATCCAGCACCGGGAAGAACTTCTGGTTGATCTCCATCGTCTCGATCAGCGCTTCCTGCGGCACGGCCAGGAACGCACGCTCGAAGCTGCACAGCACCGCCGCCGGCCACTCGACCAGGTTCACCACCTGCTCCAGGTTGTCCTCGGTGATGCGGGCGCTGCCACCGGCCTGGCCAGCAGCGGCCTCGACTTCGGCGACGATGCGCTCGCGGCGCTCGGCCGGATCGACCAGCACCTTGGCCGCACGCAGCGATTCGACGTAATCCTGCGGCTGGCTCAGCCACACGGTCTTGTCATGGTGGAAGCGGTGGCCACGGCTCATGCGGTCGGCCTTCAGGCCGAACAGCTCGGCCTCGACGATGTCGGCACCGTGCAGCAGCACCAGCCAGTGCGCCGGGCGGGCAAAGCCCCAGTCGTGGTTGCCCCAGCGCATCGGCTTGGGGATCGGCATCGCAGCGATGGCCTCGCGCAGGATCTCCGGCAGCAGCGCGGCGGTGCGCGCACCCGGGCTCACCGCACGGTGCACGAAGCGCTCACCCTTGTTGTCGCTGGTCTTCTCCAGCGCGGTCCAGTCGATCCCGGCCTTGGCGGCGAAGCCCTGCAGGGCCTTGGTCGGCTGGCCTTCGGCGTCCAGCGCGATGTTCAGGTACGGGCCCAGCACTTCGCTGCGCTGTTCCGGCTGTTCCAGGCCGACGCCGGGCAGCAGCACGGCCAGGCGGCGCGGGGTCGACAGCGGGCGTGCATCGCCCAGTTCCAGCTCGACGCCACGCTTGCGCAGGCCGTCGACAACGCCATCGAAGAAGGCCTGGGCCAGGCCCGGCAGCGCCTTGACCGGCAGCTCCTCGGTGCCCAGTTCGATCAGCAGGGGGGACAGTTGGCTCATCGTTTCAATCCTGTGGTGGGGGCGCAGCGCGCGACGCGGCCGGCGCCCCGGGGCAATGGGGTGATGAAAAACAGCGCGGCCGTCAGGCCTGCTTCGCGCCCGGGAAGCCCAGCTTCTCGCGCTGCTCGTAGTAGGCCTTGGCCACCGCCTGGGCCAGCGCGCGCACGCGCAGGATGTAGCGCTGGCGTTCGGTCACGCTGATCGCGCGGCGCGCATCGAGCAGGTTGAAGGTATGGCTGGCCTTCATCACCTGTTCGTAGGCCGGCAGCGGCAGGTTCACTTCCACCAGCTTCTGCGCCTCGCGCTCGCACGCGTCGAAGCGGTGGAACATTTCTTCCACGTCGGCGTGTTCGAAGTTGTAGGTGCTCTGCTCCACCTCGTTCTGGTGGTAGACGTCGCCGTAGGTCACCGGCTGGCCGTCCGGGCCGTAGGTCCAGACCAGGTCGTAGACGTTGTCGCAGTTCTGCAGGTACATGCACAGGCGCTCGAGACCGTAGGTGATCTCGCCCAGCACCGGGCGGCATTCCAGGCCACCGGCCTGCTGGAAGTAGGTGAACTGGGTCACCTCCATGCCGTTGAGCCAGACTTCCCAGCCCAGGCCCCAGGCGCCCAGGGTCGGCGATTCCCAGTTGTCCTCGACGAAGCGCAGGTCATGCACCAGCGGGTCGATGCCCAGCGCCTTGAGCGAATCCAGGTACAGCTGCTGGATGTTGTCCGGTGCCGGCTTCATCGCCACCTGGTACTGGTAATAGCGCTGCAGGCGGTTCGGGTTCTCGCCGTAGCGGCCGTCGGTCGGGCGGCGCGACGGCTGCACGTAGGCCGCGTTCCAGCCTTCCGGGCCGATCGCACGCAGGAAGGTGGCCGGGTGGAACGTACCGGCGCCCACCTCCAGGTCGAGCGGCTGGATGAGCACGCAGCCCTGCTGGGCCCAGAACTGGTTCAGGGTCTGGATCAGGCCCTGGAAGGTGATCGGAACGGTCGGGTTCGCGGACATGCGGACGATTCTTGGCCGGCAGAGGGGTGCGCTAGTATAACGGCCGACCTGCGGGGCATTCCGTACCCGGGAGGAGCAGGCAGATGGAACACCGGCTGCCTGCAGGCACGCCCGGGGCACCGGCCCCGTTGCCACCAGGGCGCCTGGAGTTCGAGCAGGTGGCCGCTGCCGCACTGGCCGATGGCCTGATCGCCGAACGTGACCGCGACCGCGTGCGCTTTTCCGCACAGGGCGCGCGCAACGCCAGCGAAGTGCACCCGCTGGTGCTGCTGTCCAACCTCAAGCTGGCCGCCAGCGAGGGCGGCGAGCTGAGCCTGGAACGGCTGACCGAATGGCTGGCCCGGCGCACCGGCTGCCGCTACCTGCGCATCGACCCGACCCGCGTCGACGTCGCCTCGGTCACCGCCGTGGCCTCGCACGCCTATGCACGCCGCCACCGTTTCCTGCCGCTGGCGGTCGACGCCGAACGCGTGCTGGTGGCCACCAGCGAACCGCTGGCGCAGGAATGGCGCCGCGACCTGCAGCACCTGACCCGGCGCCAGATCGAGCTGGCGATGGTCAACCCGCTGGACCTGCACCGCTACACCATGGAGTTCTTCGGGGTCACCCGCTCGGTGCGCGGGGCCCGCGGCGACGTGCGCGGCGAAGCCAACACGACTCTGCCCAGCTTCGAGCAGCTGGTCGAGCTAGGCCGGGCCGGTGACGTCAACGCCGACGACCAGCACATCGTCCACATCGTCGACTGGCTGCTGCAGTACGCCTATGAACAACGCGCCTCGGACATCCACCTGGAGCCGCGCCGCGAGATGGGGCGCATGCGCTTCCGCATCGATGGCGTGCTGCACAAGGTGTTCGAGGTGCCGCCGGCGGTGATGACCGCCGTGGTCAGCCGCATCAAGGTGCTCGGCCGCATGGACCTGGCCGAACGCCGGCGCCCGCAGGATGGCCGCATCAAGACCCGTTCGCCGGGCGGCCGCGAGGTCGAGATGCGCCTGTCGACCATGCCCACCGCCTTCGGCGAGAAGTGCGTGATGCGCATCTTCGACCCGGATGCCGCCTTCAAGAGCATCGACCAGCTCGGTTTCAGTCCGCAGGAGGCCGCCGGCTGGAATGCGCTGGTCGAGCGCCCGCACGGCATCGTGCTGGTCACCGGCCCGACCGGTTCGGGCAAGACCACCACCCTGTATTCCACCCTGAAGCGGCTGGCTACGCCGGACGTGAACGTATGCACGGTGGAGGACCCCATCGAGATGATCTCGCCGGAGTTCAACCAGATGCAGGTGCAGGTCAACATCGACCTGGACTTCGCCAGCGGCGTGCGCACCCTGCTGCGACAGGACCCGGACATCATCATGATCGGTGAGATCCGCGACCTGGAGACCGCACAGATGGCGGTGCAGGCCTCGCTGACCGGCCATCTGGTGCTGTCCACCCTGCACACCAACGATGCGGCCTCGGCCATCACCCGCCTGCTCGACATCGGCGTGCCGCACTACCTGCTGGCCAGCACCATCAACGGCATCCTCGCCCAGCGCCTGGTCCGCACCCTGTGCCCGCACTGCAAGCAGCCGCACACCCTCGGCGCGTCCGATTGGGCGGTGCTGGCTGATAGCCATGCTGCATATCCAGATGCCGCCACGCCCTGTCGGCCGGTCGGTTGCCTGGAGTGCCGGCGCACCGGTTTCCTCGGCCGCATCGGCCTGTATGAGTTGCTGCCATTGGGCTCGCGGCTGCGCAGGCTGATCCGCGCGGACATGGATCTGGCCGCTTTCGGCCGTGCCGCACAGGCTGAAGGACTGCGAAGCCTGCGCCAGGCGGGGCTTGAAAAGGTGGCGCAGGGGCTGACTACAATCGAGGAAGTCCTGTCAGTCCTGCCGCCCCCGGATGAATCCAGCACCGTTCCTGATCCTTGAAACCGGCCGCCCGGTGCCGTCGCTGCGGCGCTACGGCCGTTTTCCGCACTGGATCCGCGTCGCCGCCGGGCTGGAAGAACACGAGACGGTGGTGGTCGACGTCGAACACGGCGGCCACCTGCCCGACGCCTGCGGCTTCGCCGGCGTACTGGTGACCGGCTCGGCCGCCTACGTCACCGACCACGCCGAATGGAGCGAGCGCAGCGCGGCGTGGCTGCGCCAGGTCGCCTACGACGGCGTGCCGGTGTTCGGCATCTGCTACGGCCACCAGCTGCTGGCGCACGCGCTCGGCGGTGAGGTGGCCTACAACCCGGCCGGGCGCGAGTCGGGCACGATCGAACTGGCGCTGGACCCGGCCGCCGCCGAGGATCCGCTGTTCGGCGGCCTGCCCAGCCACTTCCCGGCCCACGCCACCCATATGCAGACCGTGCTGCGCGCGCCCGAGGGTGCCGCGGTGCTGGCGCGCTCGCCGCTGGATGGCTGCCACGCCTTCCGCTGGGGCCGCCAGGCCTGGGGCGTGCAGTTCCACCCTGAATTCGCCACCCACCACATGCGTGGTTACATCCGTGCGCGCGCCGACTGCATCGGCCGCCACGGCGGCTGCGCGCGCAGCATCGAGCGCGCGGTCAGCGCCGCGCCCCTGGCCCGCCAGCTGCTGCGGCGCTTCGTCCGCCAGGCCCGCCAGTCTTCAGCCCAGCCGGTCGCAAAACAGGGATAATCGGCGGCACGGGCACCCGCCCGGCCCCTTCTGTCCCTTCCCGGATGTCCATGAAAGAGATTCGCAAGCTGCCGGCTTCGGCGGGCGCCCAGTGGTTGCTGGATACGTTCTCGCTGTACCGGCGTGCGCCGCTGCAGCTGGCCCGGATCGGCCTCACCTGGCTGGTGGTCAGCTGGGTGGTCACCCTGCTGTCGACCTTGATCCCGGGTGCCGCAGGCCTGGCCGTGCAGTTGATGACCCTGGCCATTTCGCCGGTGATGTTCGGCGGCATGCTGTACGCGATGGGCGAGATCGACGAGGGCCGTCCCGGCCTGGCCTCGCACCTGCTGCAGCCGATCCGCGACCACCGCGTCAGCCACCTGCTGGTGCCGCTGGCCATCCAGGTGCTGGCGGTGCTGCTGCTGGGCGTGCTGCTGTTCCTGATGATCGGCCGCGAAGGCTTTGCCGCCTTCAGCGAGGTCATGACCAGGATGGAGCAGATCAGCCGCAGCGGCCAGCAGATCAGTCCGGATGATGCGGCGAACCTGGTGGCCAACCTGCCGGCCAAGCGCATCGCGCTGTGGCTGTTCCTGGTGTTCGTTACCGCGGTGGGCCTGTCGCTGGCGATGTTCACCCAGCCGGCGCTGGTGGTGTTTGACAAGCAGAGCGGCATGCACGCGCTGCGCCTGAGCCTGCAGGGCTGCGTAGAGAACATCGTGGCGATGATCGTGTTCGCGGTGCTGGGCCTGATCGCCGCGTTCTGCGGTTACATCCTGTTCGTCATCGTCATCCAGATCGCGATGCTGATCGGCGGCCCGCTGGCGGCGGCCTTCATCGCCCAGCTGGTGCTGACCACGGTGGTGATGCCGCTGTATGTCGGCGCGGTCTATGCCGCCTGGAAGCAGATGTTCGTCCACCGCGGCAACCGCGCCGCACCGCCGGTGCCGGCCACCCCGCCGCAGAACGACGTCTTCCACGCCTGACCTGTCGCTCAACGGTAGCGCCGGGCCATGCCCGGCGTTCCCGTATCAGGCGGCGGGCTTCTTCACTGCGGAAGACGGCACCAGCCAGCGTGCGGCGTGGATGCCCAGCTCGTAGAGCAGGCACATCGGGATCGCCAGCATCAGCTGCGAGACCACGTCCGGCGGGGTCAGCACGGCAGCAAGAACGAAGATGCCGACCACCGCGTAGCCGCGGCCTTCCTTGAACTGCTGCGGCGTCACCCAGCCCAGCAGCACCAGGATCACCATCGCCACCGGCAGCTCGAAGCTGCCGCCGAAAGCGAAGAAGATCGCCAGCACGAAATCCAGGTAGGCGTTCGCATCCGGGGTGATCGCGATCACTTCCGGGCTGAAGGTGGTGAGGAAGTGGAACACCGCCGGCAGCACCAGGAAGTAGGCGAACGCGCAGCCGGTGTAGAACAGCAGCACCGACGACACCAGCAGCGGCACCGCCAGGCGCTTCTCGCGCGCATACAGGCCCGGGGCGACGAACGCCCACAGCTGGTACAGCAGCCACGGCACGGCCACGAAGAGGGCCACGAAGCAGGTCAGCTTCAGCGGCGCGAAGAACGCACCGGCCGGGTTGGTGGCGATCATCGTCTGCCCGTTCGGCAGCTGCGACACCAGCGGTTCGGCCAGCGCGTTGTACAGCTTCTGGGTGAACGGCAGCAGGCCCAGCAGCACCACGCCGAAACCGAGCAGCCCGCGGATCAGCCGCGCGCGCAGTTCGACCAGGTGCTCGACCAGCGAGCTTTCACCGAAATCATGGTCGCTCATGGCTGGCGCTCCGGCGGAACGGGCGCATCGGCCACGGGGGTGTCAGCAGGCGCGGTAGCGGCCGGCTGCACAGGGGCATCGGTTGCTGAAACGGCATCCTGCGCCGCCGCGGGGGCCGGGACATCATCGGCCAGGTGCGGCGGCGTCTGCGCCGGGGCAGGCGCGCGCACTTCCTGGGCCAGGTCATCGCCCTGCTGCTGCGCCTGCGCTGCCTCGCGCCGCATCGCTTCGCCGCTGGCGCGCAGCTGGCTCTCGGTGTCCTGCATGCTCTGCCGCACGTCCTGCATCTGCCGCTTGATCTCCTCGGCCTGCAGCTCGCGCTCCAGCTCCTGCTTCACCGAGTCCCACTGGTTGCGGGCGCGACGCACCCACAGGCCGGCGAAGCGGGCTGCCTTGGGCAGGCGCTCGGGACCGAGCACCACCAAAGCGACCACCGCGATCACAAGCAGTTCGCTGAAACCAATGTCAAACACCGCAACCGCTCCGGATCAACGCGCGTTGCGGTCGTGCTCGTCCTGCGCCGTGCGCGAGGCGTCCTGGCTGCGCGACTCGTCGCCCAGCTGCGTCGACGGCTTGTCGTCGTCGCGCATGCCCTTCTTGAATTCCTTCACCGCCGAGCCGAGGTCCTTGGCACCACTGGTCAGCCGCTTGGTGCCGAACACCAACAGAACTACGGCCAGGACAATCAACCAATGCCAGATGCTCAAACTGCCCATAAAGACACTCGTTACGTTGTGATCAGGCTGTCGAGCATAGCGCACCGGCTGTAAGCCGGCGCGCGTGACGAAAGTCAGTTGCCGCCCAGCGTCTCGGTACGGATCTCACCGTCGCCGACCGGCTGGAAACCCTGCTGTGCCGGTGGCGGGTTCTGCGGCATGTTCTGCAGCGGCGCGGTGGTCGCTTCGGCCGGGGCCGCGGCCGGTGCCTGAACAGGCGCCTGGGCCGGCGGCGGCGGTGCGCTGGCAGTGCCACCGTTGCCGGTGCGGTTGTTGCGCGCGGCGTAGGTGGCTTCTTCCAGGCGGTCACGGAAGGCGACGACGTCCATCGACGGCGAGCCGGCCGCTCGCCCCTCGAAGATCATCCGCGGCGTGGTGTTGCTGCCGTAGGCGTCGAGGTTGGCGGCATCGTCGATCTGCAGCACCGCGCCATCCAGGGCGACGCCGGCGAACAGGCCGCGGGCACGCGACCACGACCAGATCTCGGCCTTCAGCTGGCCATCGGTGGCGGCGGCGGCATTGCGGCCCACCGGACCGGCGGCCACGCCGGCATCGGCGCCCAAGGTGAACTTGCCGTTGACCAGATTGTCGAGGCTGCGGTCGTTACGGAACACCAGCACCACGTCGGAAGACTGCACGCCGGCCTGGAAGCCGATGCTGCCGCCGGTGAGCTTGATGAACACCGGGTTGGACCAGGCGCCATTGGGCATACGCACCGACATCAGACCATGGCCACGGCGACCGCCGATGACCAGACCGGCCTTGATCGTGTCGGGAATGACGATGACCGCGCGGCCTTCGTCGAGCAACTTGTCCGGAATGCCCTGTTCGGGAATTTCCTGGATTTCAGCCAGCACACGCACCGCGTTGCGGGCGCGCTGGTCTTCCTGCGGTCCGGCCATGGCCTGGCTGGACAGCAGGCTGGCGGCGATCAGCAGGGCTTGGATCGGGCGACGCATGGCGGGCTCCAGAAGTCAGTCCATAGGAAGATATAGCAAGTGACTGAAATTAGTAGCGTTGTGATGAATATCCAATGAGCGCGTCGAGCGCGTCCGAACCGGATAGACGCCCTGCATCGATAGGATTCAAAACCTGCATCCCGGCGCGGCACCGGATCGGCGACAATAGCCCTCATGCTCGACGCACCCGATACCGCCGTGCTGGCGGTCAACCTAGGCACGCCCGAGACGCCGACGGCCCCCGCCGTCCGTCGTTACCTGGCTGAATTCCTCTCCGACCCCCGCGTGGTCTCGATTCCGGCGCTGCTCTGGCAGCCGTTGCTGCGCGGGCTCATCCTGCCGCTGCGCAGTGGCCGTTCAGCGGCGAAGTACGCCCAGGTGTGGCTGCCGGAAGGCTCGCCGCTGATGGTGCATACCCGCCGCCTGGCCGAGGCCATGCAGGCCCTGCTGCCCAGCCTGCGGGTGCGCCATGCCATGCGCTACGGCGCACCTGCGCTCCCCGCCGAGCTCGACCGCCTGGCCGCCGAAGGCGTGCGCCGCATCGTCGTGCTGCCCCTGTACCCGCAGTATTCGACCACCACCACCGCCTCGATCGAGGACCGCGTGGATGACTGGCAGCGGCGCCATCCCGGCATCACCATCAGCCTGGTGCAGGATTACTCGGTCGACCCGGACTGGGTCGCTGCGGTTGCCGGCTCGATCCAGCGCTACTGGCAGCAGCACGGCCGCGGCCAGAAGCTGATGTTTTCCTTCCACGGCATTCCGCAGCGCCTGGCTGATGCCGGCGATCCGTACCCGCAGCGCTGCGAGGCCAGCGCGCAGGCCATCGCCAAGGCACTGGGCCTGGCTGCCGATGAGTGGCAGCTCGGCTACCAGTCGCGCTTCGGCCGCGAACGCTGGCTGCAGCCTTATGCCGAACCCAGCCTGTGGGCGCTGGCCGAATCAGGTGTGAAGCAGATCGACGTGGTCTGCCCGGGCTTTGCCACCGACTGCCTGGAGACGCTGGAAGAAGTGGCGATGGGCTTCACCGAAACGCTGGCCGAGCGTGGCGCGCAGATGCGCTACATCCCCTGCCTCAATGCCGAACCCGAGCATGCCCGTGCCCTGGCACGCCTCGCCGTGGCATCGCTGGCGTGAGCCTGCAACCGTTCGCGATGGACGTGGCCGGCGCGCGCGTGGCGGGCCTGCGCGGCGGCTCTGCCGATGGCACCCGCGTGCTGGCCCTGCATGGCTGGCTGGACAACGCCGCCAGCTTCGTACCGCTGGCGCCACACTTGGCCGAGGTGGCGCTGGTGGCCATCGACCTGCCCGGCCACGGCCACAGCGCCCACCTGCCGGCCGGCGCGGTCTACACCACACCGGCAGCGATTACCCACGTGCTTGATGTGGCTGACGCGCTGGGCTGGGACCGCTTCACCCTGATGGGCCATTCGATGGGCGCCGGCATCGCCAGCCTCACTGCCGCGGTCAGTGATCGCGTCGAGCGGTTGATCGCCATCGAGGCGCTGGGTGGCCTGCGTGGACCGGAAGAAGAAACCGCCGATCGCCTGCGCGAGCATGTGAACGCCACCCGCGCCCTGGCCCGCAAGCAGCTGCGCGTGTTCCCCGAACTGGCCGCGCCCATCCGCGCGCGGATGATGACCAACCAGCTCAGCGAAGGCTGCGCCCGCCTGCTGGTCGAGCGCGGCGTCGAACCGGTGGAAGGCGGCTACCGCTGGTGCAGCGATCCGCGCCTGATGCTGCCCACCGCCATCCGCCTCAGCGAAGGGCAGATCGACAACCTGCTGCAGGCCATCGCCTGCCCCACCCAGGTGATCTACGCCACGCCGGCGCAGTCCTACTATCCCGAGCCGGGGCGCAGCCAGCGCCTGCAGCACCTGCGCGACGGCCGCCTGGCCGTGTTCCCGGGCAACCACCATCTGCACATGGAACAGCCAGCGCAGATCGCCGAGGTCATCAACGGCTTCCTTGCCGCTTGATCAGGCCGCTTCAACGCAACCGAAGCTGAGCGGCAACCTTCACGCGCGCTTCACTCCGCGCGCGCGCGGCCGATAGAACAGTTGCGGGCGCCTGCGCCCGCCTCACGCGGGCCCGGTCGGGCCTGCGGCTGTTCGTGGTCCTGCAAGGAAGCCCGCATGCCTTTCTGTCCGCACCACCGCCCACAGGACGTGGCCCCGGTGCCTGCCCGCTCCACTTCCCCCTTTCGCAATCCTGGCCCTGCCACCGTCCCGCCGTCGCGCGTGCCGGTTTGCGGGGCCGTTGCCGTCCGTTGATCCAGGAGTCGCTGATGTCCATTGCATCCCCCCGTCCGCCCGACCAGGGCCGCCTTCCCTACCTGCAACAGCTTGCACGACGCGGTGACCGCCGCCTGCTGCTAGGCAGCGCAGTCATGGCCCTGCTGGGGCTCGGCCTTGCCGTAGGCGGCCAGGGCGGGTTGCTAGCCGCGCTGGCGGCATCCGCCGTGCTGCCTGCCGCGTGGCTGGGCGGCCCGCAGGCCGGCACGCCGCTGGCCCGCAATGGCCTGGCCGTGCTCGTCGGCATCCAGCTCTGCCTGCTCTGCCACCTGGGTGGCCTCGGCCCGGCATTGCCGATTGCCGTGCTGCTGGGGGTCCTGCTGGGTCATCGCCACCGCCTGCCACTGTGGCTGGCCGGCGCGGTCGGGGTGATCGCCCTGCTGCTGCCGCTGGTGCAGGGCGCCGCGGTACTGCCGGCCGTGCTGCACACGGCGGCGCTGGCCGCGCTTGCGGCCGTGCTCGGACAGACCGCCGCACGCCTGCGCCAGCAGAGTGAGGCGTTGGGCCACGGCCCGCAGCGGCTGGCCGCCCTCGCCCGCGATATCGCCACCGGCGCCGACCTGTCCGCACACGGCAACGTGCAGGATTACGCCGCAGGCTCCCTGGCCCACGCCCTGGCCGACACCGCCCGCCACGTGCAGGCGCAGCGCGAACGCCAGGCGCAGGGTCATGCCGACAACGCACAGGTCCGCCAGGCGCTGGATGTTTCGCGTACGGCAATGATGATCGCCGACAACGACCACGTGATCCGTTACGTAAACCGTTCGGTGGTGGCCCTGCTGCGCAACCAGCAGGCGAACCTGCGCCAGGCCTTCCCCGATTTCGATGCCGAAAAGCTGGTCGGCAGCAGCATCCATCGTTTCCACGCCAACCCCGACCGCATCCGCGCCATCCTCAATACGCTGCAGGTCACCCATAACGGCAAGATCCAGATCGGCCCGGTACACTTCGCCCAGGTGGTCACCCCGGTGTTCGATGCGCAGGGCATGCGCCTGGGGTTTGCCGTGGAGTGGCATGACCGCACGCATGAGCTGGCGCTGGAGAATTCAGTGGCCGGCATCGTCGCAGCGGCGGCGGGCGGCGATCTGGACCAGCGCCTGCAGGCCAGTGAGGGCGCCAGCTTCCTGGACGGCCTGACCGGTGGCATCAACCAGTTGATGGCTACAGTCGGCGGCACGGTGGAAGAGGTTCGGCAGATGCTGGCCGCACTCGCCCGCGGTGAACTCGACCGGCGCATGGAAGGCGAGTACCACGGTGCGTTTGCCGCCATCCAGCGCGACGCCAATGCCACGGCGACCCAGCTGGCGCTTATGGTCGGCCGCATCCAGCGCAGTGCCGGCGCGATCCGCGGCGCTGCCAGCGAGATCACCGCCGGCAACGATGCATTGTCCGAGCGCAGTGAGCGCCAGGCCGCGCACCTGCAGGAGACTGCCGCGTCGATGGAGGAACTGACCGCCACCGTGCGGCAGAACGCCAGCCATGCCCGCCAGGCCAGTGAGCTGGCCAGCACCACCCAGGGCGCGGCCAACGAAGGCAACCTGGCCATGCAGCGCGTGGTCACCACCATGCAGGCCATCGAAGCCGCCTCGCGTCGCATTGGTGACATCACCGGTGTCATCGACGGTATCGCGTTCCAGACCAACATCCTGGCCCTGAACGCCGCGGTGGAGGCCGCCCGCGCCGGTGAGCAGGGACGCGGCTTCGCCGTGGTTGCCAGCGAGGTCCGCGTGTTGGCCCAGCGTTCGGCGGCGGCCGCTCAGGAGATCAAGAAGCTCATCGACGAAGCCGGCCGCGAGGTGGGCGAAGGCGCGCAGCTGGTGGCCGATGCCGGCCAGCGCATGCAGGGCATTGTCGGCGGCGTGCAGAGCGTGAGCGCGCTGATGCAGGAGATCTCGGCGGCGTCGCAGGAGCAGTCCAGCGGCATCGAACAGATCAACCAGACGGTGGTGCAGATGGACCAGGCGACGCAGCAGAACGCGGCCCTGGTGGAGGAAGCCACTGCCGCCGCACGCGAACTGCAGGTGCAGGCGGGCACGCTGAGTGAAGCGGTCGCGGTGTTCCGGCAGCAGGAAACGCGGGAGATGGCGCTGGCCTGAGGCCACGCGCCCGGTTATTGCTTTGTGCTTTGGGTGGGTGCCAACCGCGGTTGGCATCTTGCCTGGCGCGGGCGCGGGTGCCGCGCCTGTGCCTGTGCCTGTGCCTGTGCCGGCCAGCTTCCGGCATTACTGTCCTCGCTGCATGCGTTGCGCGGATACGGTGCAGCCACGCATGGCGTGGCTCTACTGGTAGATGCCAACCTTGGTTGGCACCGCTGGCCGGCACCACCAAGCACGCGCAGAATCCCCCGAGGCGTGATTGTCCACGCGCAAAGAAAAACCCCGTTGCGCAAGCAAC
>DEZI01000022.1 GCA_002364755.1 Stenotrophomonas maltophilia | reverse complement strand
ACATACAAGCCATGCTCGACTGTGCGGAAAGCAGCCGAGCATGGCTCGGCTCTACAGAAGGCAAAGAAGCGAAGCCGAGCGTTGGCTCCGCTCTACAGAAGGCAAAGAAGCGCAGCCGAGCGTTGGCTCGGCTCTACAGAACGCAGGAAGCAACGCCGGCCAGCGGCCGGCGTTGCCGGGTTGCCGTTACAGCGCGGGATTCAGCGTGTAGGTGCCGTGCAGCGTGGCTTCGGCCAGCACGTGGCCGTGCATGGCGCGGTAGGCATCGGCGGCGGTGAAGCGCTGCGGCAGGTCCAGCGTCGCCACATCCAGCGCGAACACGCGGAAGAAATAGCGGTGCACGCGCTCGTCGTTGAACGGCGGGTACGGGCCGTCGTAGCCGAGGTAATCGCCGGCCATGTCCGGGTTGCCGGCAAACCAGCCGGTGAAGTCGTTCACGCCCTGGCGGCTGCCTGCCGGGCCGGCCGGTGCCGGCTTGCCCTTGGCAACGAAGCCGTCGCTGCAGCTGCCGGCGGCGATCTCGTGCACCGACGCCGGAATATCGGCCATCACCCAATGCACGAAATCGCAACGCGGCTGGTCGCGCGGCACGGTCATGTCACTGCGGCCGACCGTATCGGGCACGGTCGGCACGTCCGGGTCCACGCACACCAGCAGGAACGCGCGGGTACCATCGGGCACGCCGCTCCACGCCAGGTGCGGGTTGCGGTTCGGGGCGAAACCCGTGGCATCACCGGCCGCGAACTCGCGATCGATCGGGGCGCCGGCGGTGATGCTGTTGCTGCTCAGCTGCATGGGGGGGCTCCTTACGCTTCGGGATAGCCCAGTCGCACCGCGACCGGGGTCAACAGATCGAACGCTGCATTCATCACGTCGGTGTAGCGGCGCCAGTGGCCGGCCGGGAAACGCGGCGGGCCGATGCGCTCGGCCGGCGGGATCGAGGTGTTGAATAGCTCCTGCAGCATGCCGGCAACCACGCGCGGGTCATCGCCCACGTCGTCCATGCGCATCAGCAGGTGCGGGTACAGATCCTGCTCATGCAGCGTCGCCACCTGGGCCATCGAACGCGCCAGCCACTCGGCCGCTTCGGCCACGTTGTTGACCGCGAACGGTGCCGGCGCGCCGTAGGCGATCCAGTCCAGCAGCATGTCGCGCGGGTCGCGCAGCACCACCAGCAGGCGACCCTGCGGCAGGTGCGGACGCAGCGACCACAGCAGGGCGTTGTCCCACCACAGCAGCCAGTCGATGACGGTGTCGTTCTGCACGCCGCGCTGGCGCAGCGTGTCACGCCAGCCGCTCACCAGGCCCTCGGGGCTGAGGTCGCCGGAGGCCAGCCTCTGCAGGGTGAAGTAGTTCTGGAACGCGTCATCCGGCGGGGTCGGCGCGAAACGGTCGCTGCGCATCACCGGGCTTGCCCCGGCGAAGGTGACCGCCACGCGTTCAACGCCCGAGCCCGGTGCGCCCCACAGGAAGATCGGTGCGGAGGCAGCGCTTTCGGCATCGACCTCGCCCAGGTCGGGCCAGCTCGGCGGTGCCTTGGCCTGCGGCGGCAACGGCAGGCGTTCGGCGTTCTGCTCGGCATGCAGCTCCAGCCAGGTGCGCAGCGCTTCGCGCGGCTGGCCGGCCTGGTCCTGAACCTCGCCCAGCCAGGTGCGCAGCTCGCGGCGACGGGACTCGGGCACCGCGTTAACCAGGCCCTGCACGTGGGCCACGGCGGCGGCCGGGTCACGCGCCAGCAACGCGCCGACCAGGCGCGTTTCTCCACTGATGCGGCCCGGTTCCAGGGCGACGATGCGGGCCGCCAGGGCTTCCACGGCGTCGGCTTCGCCGGCCGCTTCATGCAGGCGCAGGCGGGCTTCCAGGGCCGGCACGAAGTCGGGCATGGCCTCGATCCAGCGCTCGGCCACGGCAATCGCGCCGGGGCTGCCGAAGCCTTCCGGCGCCAGGCGTGCCAGCCACAGGTGCGGCAGCTGCGGATGCTCGGCCAGCACCTCGTCCAGGTCGGCGCGGGCTTCTTCCTCGCGGCCCAGGCGCTGCCAGCAGGCCAGCAGCAGCTCGACCACCCGGCGGTCGCCCGGGTCGGCCTTCAGCATCGGCCGCAGCTGCTCCAGCGCCTGCATCGGCTGGTCGGCCTGCAGCGCGATCTCGGCACCGAGGCGCTGCAGCGCCGGCGTATCCAGGCCCGGCACCTGCAGCGCCTGCTGCAGCTGCTGGTGGGCGGCCTCGACGTTGCCCTGGCGCAGCGCCAGCTGCACCACCAGGCCGTGCAGGCTGGTCATCTTCGGGTTGATGTCGAGCACGCGGCGGAAGGCCTGCTCGGCAAAGGCCAGCATGTCCTTGGCCTGGTAGGCCGAACCCAGGGCGTACAGAACGCGCGGATCGTTGGGCATCTGCCGGGCGGCTTCGGACAGCAGCTGCAGCGCGCGGTCGGCGTCATCGCGGTACAGGGCCACCATGCCCTGCAGCGCCAGCACTTCCGGATGTTCCGGCTGCAGCTTGGCGGCCAGCGTCGCCTGGCGTGCGGCGGTGTCGATATCGTTGCGGCCGATCGCCAGATGGGCCTGCATCAGATACGCCTCGAAGGCGTTGGGATTGAGGTCGGTGGTGCGCAGCAGCGCTTCGTCGGCGCCCTCGAACTGGTGCAGGGCCAGCAGCAGGCCGGCCTGCTGCAGGTGCAGCTGTGCGTCGTCCGGGGCCAGCAGCAGCGCCTGCTGCAGGGGTTCCTGCGCGGCTTCGGGCTGGCCCTGCTGCTGCAGCGCAAGCGCCAGCCAGCGGTGGGCCTGGGCCTGGCCGGGTTCATCGTGCACCCACGCCTGTGCCAGCTGCACGGCCTGTGCGGTGTCGTTCTGGCGCAGGGCCTGGAGAATCTGGTCTTGCATGGCAGTCCGGTTCAATGGCAAACCCGCATTGTAGCGGGCTGCGCGCCGGCGCCGGTTCAGCCCGCCAGCACCCGCTGCAGGCGCTGGGCCACCCAGCGTTCGGAGAAGCCGTCGCCGCGCCAGTTTTCCAGGAATCCGCAATGGCCGCCCCAGCAGGCGGTTTCCAGCCGTGCGTGCTGCGGCAGCTGCCAGTCGCGGAAGGTGGCGTAGGGAATGACCGGGTCATCCTGCGCCATCAGGATGTCGGCCGGCACCTGCAGGGTGGACAGGCGGTCGCCGGCAATCGAGTAACCATCAAAGTAGGCCTGCAGCGTGCCGAAATCGGTATGGCGCTCGACCAGCCAGGTGGTCAGCGCGCGGATGTCCAGCTTCAGTACGCGGTCGTCGCAGTCGCTCAGTTCCGGGAACAGGTCGCGCTTGCGGCGCAGCGAGCCGGCCCACTTGCGGCGGAAGTACCAGTCGTACATCGCCGGGCCGCTCTGGATGCTGTCCATGGTCAGCGCCGGATCCAGCACCGGGCACACCGAGGCCACCCGCTGCAGCGGCACGCCGGCCGCAGGGGCACGCAGGGCCAGGCGCAGCACGAAGTTGCCGCCCAGCGAATAACCGGCGGCCACCAGCGGCAGGTCCGGCCAGCGCCGCGCGATGTCACCCGTCGCCTGCACCACTTCGTCGATGCGGTTGGAGTGGAAGATGCCGGGATTGAGGTGGTGGGTGTTGCCGTGGTCGCGGAAATTCAGCCGCACCACGTCGAAGCCCTGATCGATCATGCGCGCGGCCGCCATGCGCATGTAGCTGGATTCGGCGCTGCCTTCCCAGCCATGCAGCAGCAGGGCCATGCCCTTCGGCTCGCGGCCTTCGACGTAGCTGTGCCAGCCCTGCAGGCGCACGCCATCGCCACCATCGAGTATCAGTTCTTCGCTGACCGCACCGGTGGCGGCCAGCAGCAGCAGGCCACGCTGCAGGCGCATGCGGCTGGAGCTGAGCATGGACTGCAGGTGCGGATTGCGCAGCCAGCGCGGCGGCTGGTAGTCAGCCGCATGCAGCGTCGGCGTGCCGGCGTCCAGCAAAGGTGGCGGGATCAGTGCCACCGCACGCTCACTGCCCGCTCATCGCCGTCACGATGCGCGCGCGCGAGGTTTCCGCGATGCGTCGACGGCCTTCCAGGTCCTGTGCACCGATCGGTGCCAGGAAGTGCACTTCCGCACGTCGCGCCGGCTCACCGAGCAGGCGCAGGAAATTGGCGAAGAAACTCTCGCCCGGGCCGAAGGCCACGATGGTCTGGGCATCGCCATGGGCGCCGTAGACCAGGGCCACCGGCTGCACCGGCACGCCGGTTTCAACCGCGGCCTGGAAGATGCGCGCATGGAACGGGCCCACTTCGTGGCCGCCCCGGGTACGCCCTTCCGGGAACACGCCCACCGCCTTGCCATCACGCAGGCGGTCGGCCATCACCTGCATCACCCCACCGAGCGACTCGGTGTTGCCACGCTGGTGGAAGATGGTCTGCCCACGCGCGGCCAGCCAGCCCACCACCGGCCAGCTGGCGATCTCGCGCTTGGCGACGAAGCCCATCATGCGCTGGCTGTGCAGGATGGAGATATCCACCCAGCTGACGTGGTTGGCGACGAACAGCACCGCGCCCGGCAGCGCCGAACCGATCTGCACCAGGCGGAAGCCGAAGATCCACATCAGGCCGCCCTGCCACCAGTTGACGACCTTGGCGCCGAAGGTGGCATCGCCCACGCGCAGTTCGCCCCACGGCGGAAGCATGCCGATGAGGATCAACGGCAGGAACACGAGGATGTGGACCAACAGCAGCGGTACGCGGTACAGGTAACGGCACACACGCGCCACGCCGCCACGGGGGGCCGGAGTGGGGGAAGTCATCCGCGCACGATACCGGAGGGCCGCAGCCGCTGCCAGCCGATTCTGGCCATACGTCCTATTGACCGCGGCCATGGGCAGGAACACGGTGTCCTGTTGGCGGGACTGTTGGGGCCAACTGGCCGCGAACAGCAGCCGAGCGTGGGCTCGGCGCTACCGAGTGACGGCCGGCCGCCATTGCCCGCAATGGGCCGGTACCAGCTGCAGATCGCTGACCTGGCGCTGGGTGTGCTGCAGCCGCTGCAGGGTCTGCCGGTAGGTGCCGGTGTGGCCAAGCAGTGCGGTGACCAGCCGCGGTGGTGGCACGCCATCGGTGATGGCGGCGCTGGACCAGGCGGCATCGGCCACCAGGAACACAGGGCGGCCATCGGCCGCTTCGAACAGCAGCCCGTGCTGGCCCACCGCATGGCCGGGCAGCGGCACCGCCAGCAGGCTGCGGTCGCCCAGCACGTCGCGGCCACGGCCGAAGGCATCGAAGGGACGCGGCAGGTCCACCTCCGGCAGGCTCTCCAGCCAGCCCATGCGCGGCGCCGCATCGCGGGTCAATGCGGGCAGCAGGCCCACGCTGAGCGCACGCAGGCGCCCGCGCGCGGCCTGGTCCTGCCACGCGGCGCGCGAACACAGCAGCGGCACGCCCGGGAAATCGAGCACGCCACCCACATGGTCACCATGCAGGTGCGACAGCACCACCAGGCCGATGTCGGCCGCGCCGATGCCATGCTGCTGCAGCTGCGCGCGCACGCTCTGGCCCGGGCCGAGGTGCACCGGCGTGACCCAGCGGTACAGGCGCTCGGGGAAGCGCGCGGTGGCCTGCAGGAAGGCGTCCGAATAGCCGGTGTCGAACAGGATGAGGCCGCGCTGCGGATGCCGCAGCAACGCCACCAGCGCTGGGAATTCGCAGCGATGCCAGCTGGCCCCCTGGCGCACGGCACGCTGCGGGTGCACGCAGTGACCGGCCTCGATCAGCTCCCACTCAAGCCGTGCCATCGCTGCCTCCGTGCTGCTTCCAGTGCGTAGCGAAGGCCTGCAACGCGGCCTGCACGCCGGTGTGCGGGTCGTAGCCGAGGTCGCGCCGCGCCGCGCTGACGTCCAAGGTCTGCGAGTAGCCCAGCACGCCCACGCCATAGCGGGTCAGGCGCGGCTCGGGGCGGCCCGGGCGCAGGTTGGCCACGGCCTCGGCCACACCGGCCGCGGCCAACGCCAACGTTCGCGGCACTGGCCGCAGGCGCACCTGCAGGTCCATCGCTTCGAACAGGCCGTTGACCAGCGCATGCACGTGCAGCGGGGTGCCGGCGCTGATGTTGTAGGCGCGCCCGCTGCAGCGCGCGTCGGCCTGCAGCGCCAGGCTCACCGCCTGCACCGCATCGTCGATGGGGGTGACATCGATGAGCGCGCGGCCGCCATGGATCAGCGGGAACCGGCCGCTGGCCGCCACCGCCAGCAGCCGTGGCAGGATCGCGCGGTCACCGGGCCCGAACACGGCGCGCGGGCGCAGCACCACGGTGTGCAGCCCCTGGCGTGCCGCAGCGGCCACGGCCAGTTCCGATTCCCATTTGCTGCGGGCGTAGGCGGTGATCCAGCGTCGTGGCGGCTGGAAGCGTTCATCCAGACCGTACTGGTCGGCGAAGCGGAAATAGATGCTGGGCGAGCCCAGGTGGACCAGGCGGGCAACGCCGGCCGCCTGCGCGGCCTGCAGCAGGCGCGTGGTTGCCAGCACGTTCGCCCGCTGGAATGCGGCTGCCGTTCCCCAGGGCTGCGACATCGCCGCGCAGTGCACCACGGCATCACAGTCCTGCAGCAGCGGCGCCAGGGCATCCTCGGCAAGATCGGCAGCAGCCACCTCGATACCGCGCGTGGCCAGCGCCTGCAGCCGAAGCGCATCGCGCCCGCTGCCGCGCACCAGCCAGCCCTGTGCCGCCAACGCGAGTGCGACATGCTGGCCGATGAAGCCGCTGGCGCCAGTGACCAGGACCCTGGCCATCAGTAGCGCAGCACTGCGCCACCCAGCGCCAGGCCGGCGCCGGTGCCGATCAGCAGGGCCTGGCCGCCGCGCGGCAGGCGGCCGTCGATCAGGGCCTGGTGCAGGGCCATCGGCAGCGACGCCGCCAGCTGGTTGCCGTGCTCGCGGAGGATGCGCACCAGCCGCTGCGGCGGCAGGCCCAGTACCCGTTGCAGGTGATCCAGGGCCTGGCCGCTGGCCTGGTGCGGCACGATCACATCGCACGCGGCCAGGCTGGTGCCGGCGCTGTCCAGCAGATCCTGCAGGAAACCGGGCAGGCGCCGCGCCGCTTCGCGGTACAACGCCTTGCCCTGCATCTGGAAATGATGGGCCGCGCGGTACGCATCGACATCGTCGAACAGGCGCATGCCGGTGCCGCAGGTCGGCACCTGGCACAGCTCGGCACCGTCGCCATAGGTGCGCAGGCGGGTGGTCAGCAACGCCGAGGCGTGGCCATCGCCGGCACGTTCGACCAGCATCGCCACCGCACCATCGCCGAACAGCGGCGCGGTCAGCAGGTCATCCGGGTCGAGGCCAGCACTGGGAATGTCGCTGCAGACGATCAGTACGCGCCGGTAGCGGCGCAGTGCCAGCAGGCTGCCGGCCATTTCCAGCGCCACTACGAAGCCCAGACAGGTGGCGTTGACGTCGAAGGACGGCACGCCGCTGTCGCCCAGGCCGAGGGCGCGCTGCACCAGCACGGCCTGGCAGGGAATGGCCTGTTCCATCACCCCGCAGGCGGAGATGATGCAGTCGATGTCGGTGATCGCGAGGCCGGCCTGCTGCAGGGCCTGGCGCGCGGCCTGCGCGCCCATCCACGAGGCCCGCTCATCGGCCGCTGCATGGCCGCGGCTGGCCACGCCGCTGTGCCGCTCGACCCAGCCGTCCGGCTTGTTCCAGCGCTGGTCGAAGTGCTGCGACGGCACCCGCAGGCGCGGCAGGCAGGTACCGCTGGCGACGATCCGCAGCGGCAGCGCGGCGGGAGCAGGCAGCCCGGACATGGGCCTCAACCGTGGCCTGCAGCCACCACCGCCAGGGTCAGCCGCGAGATGCACACCAGCCGGCCCTGTTCGTCTTCGATGCGGATCTCCCACAACTGGGTGCTGCGGCCCACGTGCACCGCACGCGCGGTGCCGGTGACGGTGCCGCTGCGCACCGCGCGCACGTGGTTGGCGTTGATCTCCAGCCCCACGCAGACCTGCTTGCCGGTATCCACGCAGAGGTTGCCGGCGCTGCTGCCCAGAGTCTCGGCCAGCACCACCGATGCACCGCCGTGCAGGATGCCGTACGGCTGGCGGGTGCGTTCGTCGACCGGCATGGTGGCCTGCAACCAGTCATCACCGGCAGCGGTGAAGGCGATGCCCAGGGTATCGATGGCCGTGCCGCGGCTGAGCGCATTGAGCTGGTCGATGGAAACAGCTTCGCGGAACACCTGGGTCATGCAAGCACCTTCAGAGAATGGGGACGAGGCCGGCGCCGAATGCGGTCAGCATGCGCACCAGCAGCCACTTCGGGCCGACGTTCACTTCGGGGAAATCACCGACGGGCACGTAGCAGCGATGGAAATCCGGGCTCTGCCGCGGCAGCGGCTGCGGGCAGTCCACGCCGGGCTGGAACTCGTAGTCGGTGGCGTAGCGCCACGGCCAGAAATCGAGGATGGGCAGTGCTTCGGACGCCTTGCCCACGCTGTAGTTCAGCCCCGACAGCACCAGCGGCTTGGCGCGCGGTGCCACCGTCCAGGAATTCTGCGGGTGGGTGTCGCGCAGGATGCTCTGCGCCAGCTGCTCGGCGAACACCGGGTCGTCGATGATCACCGCGCCCTCCGTGTTGTAGTTCTCGCTGCGCGGATCGAAGTTGTGGGTACCGACCACGCCGATGCGGCGGTCGACCACCAGCGACTTCGCATGCAGGCCCATGCGCGCGCCCTTGCGGGTGACCGGCAGCGGCTTGTTGACCGCCTTGCTGCCCAGGAACGAGGGACGCGTTTCGGTACGCAGCAGGCGCGTTTCCACTTCACTGCCTGCGGAACGGCGGCGCGCCCGGCTGTTCTCGTAGGCGCTGCCCAGGCGCGGATGCTCCACGCCCGGCCGGGTGTCCTGCCCGTCGCTGTCCGCGGTGGCCGACGTTGACGGTGCATCGTCGTTGCCACCGCCGGCATTGCTGCCGGCCGCGCTGCCGCCGATCAGCGGATTGCGCACGCCCGCCTCGCCCCCGGTGCTGCCGCCGCTGCCCAGCGGGTCGGGCAGCAGGTTGCGGTAGTCGACCGGCGCATCCAGCGGGAACGGCTTGTATTCGAAGATGTTGAAGCCCAGTTCGCGCATGTTGCGCCGCTTGTACTTGTACGACAGCGCATACACGATCGGGTTGTCGGTGGCCGCCAGGCTGTTACTGGACACCACCACGCGCGGCGGTTCGGGCCGCTTGCGCAGTTCGCGGAACAGCTTCTGCGCCGGCTTGGACAGCACCAGATACGGCGTCTGCAGGATCACTTCCTTCTGCGCGCCGGAAATGAGGGCGTCCAGCTGCGGCTCGGTGACGTGCTGGCCAGCCAGCGGCGCACTGGCACGCTCGCGGCGGTGCTTGCGCGGCAGGTCGGCGACATAGCGCACCGAGTGCACCGGCAGCGCGGTGTCGACGAACGAGCGGGTGATGAAGTCGGTGTCGTTGGCTTCCTCGCTGACCCGTTCCACCCGCTCGGGGCGGCGGAACTGCGCCGGCGGCATGGGAGGCACGCCGGCGTTGAGCAGGGTGCGGCCGACATCGTTCAGGCGTTCGGCGGGCACGCTGCGCGGCGCGCGCCAGAACGCATCGAAGTTGGCGGCCATCGCCCGCGCTTCCGGCCCGGCGATCAGCACGTCGCGGTCGCGGAAGTTGTACTCGCGGTCCCAGTCGTAATAGTCGTCCTGGTAGTTGCGGCCACCGACCACACCGATCGCATCGTCGATGACCAGCAGCTTGTTGTGCATGCGCTGGTTGAACCGGCGGAAGCAGCACAGCACGCTGCCGGCATAGTCGAAGTAGTTCAGCCGGGCCTTGCCGAAGGTCGGGTTGTAGACCCGCAGCTGGAAGTTCTGGTGGGCCCCGGACAGGGCGCCCAGGATCTCCAGGTCGGAGATTGCCGACAGCTGGTCGATCAGTACCCGCACCTTCACCCCGCGGCGCGAGGCGGCCAGCAGTTCGTCGATGACCAGCCGGGCGCTGTCGTCCTTGTCGAAGATGTAGGTCTGCAGGTCGATGCTGCGGGTGGCGCTGCGCAGCAGATTCAGGCGGGCGACCAGGGCGCCCTCGCCTTCGTCGAGCAGGGTGGCGTAGTGCAGCGGCTGCGCTTCGGTCGATTCGCTGAATGCGCGGCCGGCCAGGGATCGCAACGGCGAATCCAGCGCGCAGCGGTCGCCGCGCTGGCAGTCGACCTGGGTCGAACGGGCCTGCACGGCGATGGCCTGGGCACGGTCGCGCTCGGCGTTGGACAGCGACGCGCAGCCACTGCCAAGCAACAGGGTTGCCAGCGCCAGTACACGCAGCAAGAAATTCACGGTTTCGGCGCCTCGCTCAGGCGGGCTCGCAGTACGAAGGTCACTCGGTCACTCAAGGCAAGCTGCCAGCTGTCCATGCCGTACCGGCCTCGTTGCACGGTACCGCGGCTGACGACATCGCAATCATAGCCGGGTCGGGAACATTCCGCCTTCTCCACCCGCAGGGTTTCCGGGTGGCTGACCCCGCGCAGGGTCAGCCGGCCCTGGATGGCACCGCCATTGCCGACGGTGTCCGGCCAGTAGGGCAGCGAATCGAACTCGACCGACGGGTAGCGCCCCGCATCGAAAAACTCCGGCCCGCGCATCCAGCCGGTGTAGCGGTCCTTGCCCGGGATCTCCACCGAGCGGGTGAACATCTTCAGGTGCACCTGGTGGCGGCCATCGGACAGCACTTCGACGCGTCCCTCGAAGTGCGGGAACAGCCCTTCAATGCGCTGGCCGAAGCGGGTGCGCACTTCGAAGCCGATCCGCGAGCGCTGCAGGTCCATGTGCAGCACACGTGACGACTCGGCCGACGCCAGTGCCGTCACCGGCGGCAGCGGCGTGGGCGGTGGAGGGGCAGCCCAGGCCGGGCTGCAGACCAGCAGCACCGGCAGCAGGCAGCGGCCGGGCCGTGCCAGGATCATCGACTCACGGCCACCAGAAGGCGTTCAGGCTGGCCACGCCCGGCTCGATCGCCGCCTCGCGCGGGAACCCGAGCACGGCGACGGCCGCCGGCGGCATGCCCCGGTAGTCGCTGCTGGTGCCTTCGGTCATCAGCGCCACCAGCCTTTCCAGGCCGGGGTTGTGGCCGACGATCAGCACCCGGTCGAGGTCGCGGCGTTCATCCACCAGCGCGGCCAGGGTGCCGGGGGTGGCTTCATAGATGCGGTCTTCCAGGCGCTTCTCGACGTAGCCGATGGCCGCCAGCACCGCTTCCAGGGTCTCGCGGGTACGCCGCGACGGCGAGCACAGCACGCAGTCCGGCAGCAGGTTGTTTTCCTTCATCCACTTGCCGGCCGCCTCGGCTTCGGCAAGACCCACCGGCGACAACGGCCGATCGAGGTCGGCCTGGCCGGGGGTGGCCGGTTCGGCATGGGCATGGCGCAGCAGGATCAGTTCACGCATCGCGAGATTCCATGAAAGTGAGGGTGCAGCACAAAGGGTGACGTACGCGTCACAGCTTCAACCAGGCCAGCAGCGGCTCCCAGTCGGCCTGGTGCTCGCGCACCTGGGCCGAGCGGTAATCGAACAGGCTGCGGCCAAGGCCGGTCATCACCACGTAGCTCTGGCTGTCGCGCAGCTGGGCGACCACCGGGTACGGCCATTCGCCCAGCATCTGCAGGGCCTGTTGCGAGGTCTGGGTCCACGGCTTGGTGCGGTTGAGGACCAGGCCTACCGGCAGCTTGCGGCTGTGCACGCGCGGGTTCTGCGCCAGGCTGTTGAGGAAGCCGACGATGGCTTCGATGTCCAGCGCCGAGGGCAGCACCGGCACCACCACGGCATCGGCGGCGTCGAGGAAATGGGGGATATCGTCGGCCAGTGCGCCGGCCGGTGCGTCGATGATGACGGTATCGGTCCCGTCGGGCAGCTTCTGCAGCCATTGCTTCTTGCGGTACACGTCGATGGGCAGGACCGCGCTGTCCAGCCCGGCCCGGCGCTGTGCCCAGCGGGTGCTGGAACCCTGCGGGTCGGCGTCGGCGATCACCGTGGCCTTGCCCTGCAATGCCGCGTATGCGGCCAGGTGGGTGGCGACGGTGGTCTTGCCCACCCCGCCCTTGGAACCGGCCACCAGGATCGTCTTCATGCCAGCCTCGCTTCCGGGTACGTGCCCCGAGCGTACACCGGCGATGGTGACGTTAGGTAGAGACGGCCTGAATCAATCCGCATCGGCTTTGCTATCGTTGCGCTCCCGAAGGATCGAACCGGCATGAGCGAACTGCAGGACCTGAGCGCGTTGATCCGCGCCAACACCCCCCTGATCGTCATCGAGACCCAGGACGAGGGTCGCATCGTCGAACTGTTCCGGCAGACGCTGATGCATGTCTGGCGCGCCCTGCACCGCTGGTCGATCACCGAGGGCCTGCGCCGCATCGACCTGGAGCGCGAGGACGATGCGATCGGCCCGCCCGACGCCAGCGCCGCCCTGCAGATGATCCGCCAGGCCGAACAGCGCGGCATCTACCTGCTGCTCGATTTCCACCCCTACCTCGGTTACGCCAGCCACCAGCGTGCGCTGCGCGACCTGATCCAGCGCCGTCACAGCCAGCCGCACGTGCTCGTGCTGATCGGCGCCAAGGTCGAGCTGCCGGCCGAACTGGAAGCGTTGGCGGTGCGCTTCAACCCGCGCCTGCCCGATGCCAACGCCCTGCTGAAGATGCTGCGCGAGGAGGCCGACGCCTATGCCCGCGAGCATGGCGGCCGCCGTGTGGAAGTGGACAGCGAAGCGGTCAAGAAGATCCTGAAGAACCTGCAGGGCCTGAGCCTGGTCGATGCCCGGCGCATCGCCCGCCAGCTGATCTATGCCGATGGCGCGCTGCGCGACGACGACCTGCCGCAGCTGGCGCGGCTGAAGTTCGAACTGCTCAACCGCAGCGGCCACCTGTTCTTCGAACATGACAGCGCGCGCTTCGGCGACGTGGCCGGTGCCAACCGGCTGAAGCGCTGGATCAACCAGCGCAGGGTCGCCTTCATCGCCGGCTCCGCCCCGGCCGGCCTGGACCCGCCGCGCGGCATGCTGCTGCTGGGCGTGCAGGGCTGCGGCAAGTCGATGCTGGCCAAGGCCACCGCCGCCGGCTTCGGCGTGCCGCTGCTGCGCCTGGACGTGGGCGCGCTGTACAACAAGTACCACGGCGAGACCGAAGCCAACCTGCGCCAGGCCCTGGCCTCGGCCGAGCAGCTGGCCCCGTGCGTGCTGTGGATGGACGAGATCGAGAAGGGCCTGGCCAGCGGTGGCGACGATGGCGGCGTATCGCGCCGCGTGCTGGGCCACCTGCTGACCTGGATGGCCGAGCGCAAGGCGCCGGTGTTCATCGTGGCCACCGCCAACCAGGTGCACGAGCTGCCGGCCGAACTGCTGCGCAAGGGTCGCTTCGACGAGATCTTCTTCGTCGACCTGCCGCCGCCGGACGTGCGGGTGGAGCTGCTGCGGCTGCACCTGGGCCGACGCCAGCTCAACGCGGATGATTTCGCGCTGCCGGCGCTGGCAGCGGCGGCGAACGGGTTCTCCGGCGCGGAGATCGAGCAGGCGATCGTGGCGGGGCTGTATTCGGCGCATGCCGAGGGGCGGCCGCTGGATACCGAGCTGCTGATGACCGAGATCCGCGCGACGCGGCCGCTGTCGGTGTTGATGGCCGAGCAGGTGGCGGCATTGCGCGAGTGGGCTTCGGGGCGGACGGTGTCCGCGGAAGACTGAGGGGGGTTGTTTCCAGCCAACGGCGCAGCCCCTCGTGGCTGGCGGTTGGTCGCCGAATGCGGGTCATGTGCGTGGGCCGGGCGGGTAGGCCACGCGGGGGACGCCGTGAATCCGTCCATGGAGGCTTGTCAGCCGCATCCATGCGGCCGACACCCCCGCGCAACCTACCCGCCCGACCCCTGACAGTTTCCGTGTGCGGTCAGCCACGGAAAATAAAAAAGAAGATCAAAAGCAAGAGCCGATCGCTTCGCTCTGTGCCGACCAGCGGTCGGCACCCACCAACAGCAGCTGGCACCAACAGCTGCAGGTTCCGGCAGATCGCGGAAGTCTGTCGAAGGCGGGGTGGGTCCGGTGGCAGGGGTGTGAGCCGCATGGATGCGGCGACCAAGCCCCCATGGACGGGTTTACGGCGTCCCCTGCCACTGGACCCACCCCGCCATCCCACAGGAACCCAGCTTTTGCTGTTGCCCTTGCATTGAGCGGGTGCAGGGCTGCAAGCCCTGCCGACAACCCTCACCCCAGCACCCACATCCATGCCGGCAGCGTGACCAGCGACAGCACGATCCCATACCCCACCAGCGCCGCCGCCAACCGCGGCGCCAGCCGATGGGAGATCGCCAGCGCGGCCGCGGTGATCATCGTCGGCATCGCAGACTCAAGAACGTTGGCCTTCAACATCAGCCCCTGCATGCCAAGCGCCCACGACAGCGGCAACGCCAGCGCCGGCAGCACCAGCAGCTTCAGCAGCAGGCCCACCGCCAGAGGAAGCAGCTCCTCGCGGCGCAGGCGCAGCTGGATCGACAGCCCTACCGCCAGCATCACCAGCGGCAGCATCGCATCGGCCAGCTGCTTCAATGCCGTGCCAATCCACGACGGCGGCTGCGCCGGCATCAGCAGCAGCGCGAACAGCAGCGCCCACAACGGCGGGAAGCGGCCGATGCGGCCCAGCACCTGCAGCGCCGTCGGCGGGCGGTCGCCGCTGTAACGCGCCAGCACCAGCAGGCCGAAGGTGGACAGCAGCAGGAAGGTGCCGAACTGGTCGTAGACCACCGCATAGGGCAAGGCCGCGTCGCCCAGCAACGCGCGCACCATCGGGTAGCCGATGAAGCTGGAGTTGGCCAGGGCCACGCAGATCAGCAGCACCGCGTGCACGTCGCGGGCGAAGCCGAACACGCGGGTGGCCAGGCTGACCAGCGCCCAGGTGGCCAGCATCAGCAGCCACGGCGTGGCCATCAGCCCCAGCAGGCTGGCATCCAGATGCAGGCGCGGCACGTAGGTCAGCACCGCGGCGGGCAGGCAGACGTACAGCACCACTTTGTTGAGCGTCTCGGCGGCGTTGTCCGGCAGCGCGCGCAGGCGGGCAAACAGCATGCCCAGCCCGAGCATGGCCAGGATCAGGGCGAACGCATCGAAGGCCATGGGTGGCTCCCCCTCAGGCACACGCCTGCGACGCGTTTGATTGTGCGATGCAGCACCGCAGGCGGCAAGCGCCTGCGGTCATGCCTCACGGCCAGGCCGGCGGCGCCGAGGCCCAGGCCTGCTGCACTTCGGCCAGGCTGGCGCGCTCGTCATCGCGCCAGCCCGGCAGCAGCTCCGGGTAACGGCTGCTGTCGTTCCACTGGGTCGGCTCGGTGCGCACGGCGGCGGCATACCACTTCACCGCTTCCTGCTGCTGGCCGGCCCGCCACAACGCCAGCGCGTAGGTGGGCGGAATCCACGCGGCATTGCTGCGCAGGTTGTTGGCCACCGACTGCCACTGTTCCAGCGCGGCCAGCGCCTGGCCCTGCCGCAGCAGGTCCCAGCCGTAGTTCCAGCGCACGCTGCGGCCCAGGCTGCTCTGCACCGGCGCCTCGGCCAGTGCCTCGCGATAGAGCTTGTCGCCCACTTCCGCGCGGCCCTGTGCGATGGCCACCGATGCCAGCTGCACCGTGGCTTCCAGCGTCTTGCGGCCCCGCTCGCGCTGCTTCAGCAGCTGTGCGACCAGGTCCTCGCCGGCGCCGCTCACCACGATGATCGGTGCGGCGGCGGCATCGTTGTCGAAATAGAATTCCTGCGGTGCCGGCAATGCCGGTGCCGCCCATGCGGCGGCCGCGCTCGAGACCAGCAGCACGCCGGCCAGGAACTGTCCTGCAACTGACATCAAATTTCCCCTGGGTTGAAACACCAACCTCCCCTCTCCCCCCGATCCTAACCCCAGCAAGGCCGCCGATGCGAGTGCCGGGCCTTCCGGGCCCCACTGTTACAATTCGCGCCTTTCCCGCCGCGTGCCCGCACGCGGCCGGTGCCAGCCGATCCTACCGGGCCAGCCATGACCAGTACCGCGCAACTCACTTCGCCCTCTTCCGCCGACCTGATCGACCGTGATTACACGCTCGACCACAAGTACACCCGCAACGAGGGGCGGATCTACCTGAGTGGCGTGCAGGCACTGGTCCGGCTGCCGCTGATGCAGCGCCTGCGCGATGCGCACGAAGGCATCGACAGCGCCGGTTTCGTCAGTGGCTACCGCGGCAGCCCGCTGGGTGGCTTCGACCTGGAACTGTGGCGTGCGCGCAAGCACCTGGAAGCAGCGAAGGTGAAGTTCACCCCCGGCCTCAACGAGGACCTGGGCGCCACCATGGTGTGGGGCACGCAGCAGACCAACCTGTTCCCCGGTGCCAACGTGCAGGGCGTGTTCGGCATGTGGTACGGCAAGGGCCCGGGCGTGGACCGCTGCGGCGACGTGTTCAAGCATGCCAACGCGGCCGGTACCTCGCGCCATGGCGGCGTGCTGGCCCTGGCCGCCGATGACCATGCCTGCCGCAGCTCGACCCTGCCGCATGGCAGCGAAGACGAATTCGTCAGCGCGATGATGCCGGTGCTGAACCCGGCCGGCGTGCAGGACATCCTCGACATGGGCCTGCTGGGCTGGGCGATGAGCCGCTATACCGGGCGCTGGGTCGGCTTCAAGACCATCGCCGAGACGGTGGAATCGTCGGCGTCGGTCGAGGTTGACCCGCTGGCCCGGCGCATCGTGCTGCCGGAAGATTTCGACATGCCCAGCGGCGGCCTCAACATCCGCTGGCCGGACCCGCCGCTGGATCAGGAAATGCGCCTGCACCGCTATGCGGTCAAGGCCGCGCAGGCCTTCGCCCGCGCCAACGGCATCGACAAGGTGGTGATGGATGCGCCGCGCGCGCGGCTGGGCATCGTCACCACCGGCAAGAGCTACCTGGACGTGCTGCAGGCGCTGGAATACCTGGGCCTGGACGAGGCCGCGTGCGCCGACATCGGCATCCGCGTGTACAAGGTCGGCATGACCTGGCCGCTGGAGCCGGAAGGCATCGCGCGCTTCGCGCAGGGCCTGGAAGACATCATCGTGGTGGAGGAGAAGCGTGCCTTCATCGAGCGCCAGATGAAGGAGCAGTTCTTCAACTGGCCGGTGAGCTGGGGCCAGCGCCCGTCCATCGTCGGCAAGTACGACGAGAGCGGCGAATGGATCCTGCCGTCGACCGGCGAACTGACCCCGGCCACCATCGCCGGCGTGATCGGCCGCCGCATCCAGAAGTTCTTCAACAACGAATCGATCGAACAGCGCCTGCAGTGGATGCAGGAAAAGGAAGCCGAGCTTGCCCGTCCTCGCGCATTGTTCCCGCGCGTGCCGCATTACTGCTCCGGCTGCCCGCACAACACCTCCACCCAGGTGCCGGAAGGCTCGCGTGCACTGGCCGGCATCGGTTGCCATTACATGGTGACCTGGATGGACCGCAGCACCGACACCTTCACCCACATGGGCGGCGAAGGCGTGACGTGGGCCGGGCAGGCGCCGTTCACCGACACGCCGCACGTGTTCCAGAACCTGGGCGATGGCACCTATTTCCACAGCGGCTCGCTGGCGATCCGCCAGGCGGTCGCGGCCGGCGTCAACATCACCTACAAGATCCTCTACAACGATGCGGTGGCGATGACCGGCGGCCAGCCGGTGGACGGCCCGCTGAGCGTGCCCGACATCGCCAGGCAGATGCGCGCCGAAGGCATCCACACCATCGTGGTGCTGTCGGACAACATCGGCAAGTGGACTGGCCAGCGCGAACATTTCCCCAGCGACGTCGAGTTCCACGACCGCAGTGAACTGGACGCCGTGCAGAAGCGGCTGCGCGAAGTGAAGGGTGTTTCGATCCTGATCTACGAACAGACCTGCGCCACCGAGAAGCGCCGTCGCCGCAAGCGCGGCAAGCTGGAAGACCCGCAGAAGCGCGTGCTGATCAATTCGCTGGTCTGCGAAGGCTGCGGCGACTGCGGCAAGAAGAGCTTCTGCGTCTCGGTGCTGCCGAAGGAAACCGAGTTCGGGCGCAAGCGCGAGATCGACCAGTCCAACTGCAACAAGGACTATTCCTGCGTGAATGGTTTCTGCCCGAGCTTCGTTACCGTGCACGGTGGCCAGCCGCGCAAGGGCAGCAAGCGCGATGCCTCCACGCTGCTGGACAACCTGCCGGCACCGACCATTCGCGGCACGCTGGAACAGCCCTGGAACATCCTGATCACCGGCGTCGGCGGTACCGGCGTGGTCACCATCGGCGCCCTGCTGGGCATGGCCGGCCACCTGGAAGGCAAGGGCGCAAGCGTGCTCGACCAGACCGGTCTGGCGCAGAAGGGTGGCGCGGTGACCACGCATATCCGCATCGCCCGTCGCCCGGACGACATCCACGCCGTGCGCATCGCCGCCGGCGAGGCCGACCTGGTGCTGGGCTGCGACATGGTGGTGGTGAACGATTACTGGGCGCTGTCGAAGGTGCGCGCCGGCCGTTCGCAGGTCGTGCTCAACACCTATGAAGCGATGCCGGGCACCTTCACCACGCGCCCGGACATGCAGTTCCCGGCCGCCGACATCGTGGCCGGCGTGCGCGTGGCACTGGGCGGCCAGGAGCCGCTGCAGCTCGACGCCACCCAGCTGGCCACCGCGCTGCTGGGCGATGCCATCGCCGCCAACCTGTTCATCCTCGGCTACGCGTGGCAGCACGGCCTGGTGCCGCTGTCGTTCGACTCGCTGATGCGTGCCATCGAACTGAACGGCGCGGCCGTGGCGATGAACCAGCAGGCCTTTGCCTGGGGCCGCCTGGCCGTTGTCGACCCGCAGGCCGTGCAGCAGGCGGCCGGCCTGGTGCGCAACCGCCACACCGATACCGAATCGACCCCGGGCCCGCTGCACCCGCTGCCGCCGGGCGAGTGGGAAGGCAACGAATGGGGCGCCACCGCCGCACCGCGCAACACCGCCGACGAACGCGAACTGCGCGGCCTGCCCTCGCATGGTGGCGAGGTCGCCTTCCTGCCGCTGGACGACGCGCGCCTGTCGCGTTCGCTGGATGAAATGATCGAGCGCCGTGCTACGTTCCTGGTCGAGTATCAGGACGCCGCCTACGCCAACCGCTTCCGCAGCCTGGTCGAGCGCGTGCGTGCGGCCGAAGCCGAGCGCATCGGCGGCTCCACCGCGCTGACCGAGACCGTGGCCCGCTACCTGTTCAAGCTGATGGCTTACAAGGACGAATACGAAGTGGCCCGTCTGTACACCAGCGGCGATTTCCAGCGCCGCCTGCAGCAGCAGTTCGAGGGCGACTACCAGCTGCGCTTCCACCTGGCACCGCCGCTGTTCGCGAAGAAGGATGAGCGGGGCCGCCTGCTGAAGAAGGAGTACGGCCCGTGGATGTTCAAGGCGTTCGGCCTGCTGGCCAAGCTGAAGTTCCTGCGCGGCGGCCGCCTGGATGTGTTCGGTCGTACCGAAGAGCGGCGCATGGAGCGCCAGCTGATCGCCGATTACGAAGCCACCGTGCAGCTGCTGCTGGAAGGCCTGGAGGATGGTCGCCTGGCCCTGGCCGTGGAAATCGCCAGCGTGCCCGAGCACATCCGCGGCTTCGGCCACGTCAAGGAAGCGCACTACGAGCAGGCCAAGGCGCGGGAAGCGGCACTGCTGGCGCAGTGGCGCAACCCGAAGGCGCTGCACATCGTGCAGGTGGCTTGAAGGTCGCTTGAGCGGTAGTGCCGGCCGCTGGCCGGCATCCTTCCAGGCAATCGGTTGCCGGCCAGCGGCCGGCACTACCGGTGGTTCAGCCCAACCTCCACAGCAGCACGCGGTTGTTGGCCGGCATCGCCACGTCGCGCAGGCGGGTGAAGCCGTAGTCTTCGGCCAGCGCCTGCACGGCTTCGACATCGCGGATGCCGCTGCGCGGATCACGCGCCTTCAGCCAGGCATCGAACTGCGCGTTGCTGTCGCTGGTGTAGCGGCCGCCGTAGTTGAACGGGCCGTAGACCGCCAGCAGCGCACCGTGGCGCAGCAGCGGCGGCAGCGCGGCGAACAACGCCTGCACGTGCTCCCAGCCCATGATGTGCAGGGTATTGGCAGTGAACGCCGCATCGAACGAGCTGCCCTCGGGCAGGGTCAGGCCCGGTGCCGGCGGCAGTTCCACCTGCAGCGCCACGGGCGGCAGCAGGTTGAGCAGCGCCGCCTCGGCGCGCCAAGCCTCGATGCCGGGCAGGTGATCCGGGTGATCGCTGGGCTGCCAGCGCAGCCACGGCCAGCGCTCGGCGAAGAAGGCCGCGTGCTGGCCGGTGCCGCTGCCGATTTCCAGCACCCGATGCCGGTCGCCCATCCATGGGTCGAGCGCGGCCGCGATGGGTTCGCGGTTGCGTTCGCAGGCTTCTGAATACGGCTTGCTCGACATCGGGGAACGTCCAGGCGGGGTCGCCCCATTGTGCACGAGGGGTGTTCTGGGCAGGGCTTGCAGCCCTGCACCCGCTTCAAGCCACAAGCCGAAGCCGAAGCCGAAGCCGAAGCCGAAGCAACAGCAGAAGCTGGCTTTCCGTGGGATGGCGGGGTGGGTCCGGTTGAGGGGGACGCCGTGAACCCGTCCATGGGGGCTTGGTCGCGGCATCCATGCCGCTCACACCCCCTCAACCGGACCCACCCCGCCCTCTACAGACCTCCGCGTTCTGTCGGAGCACGGGGTCGGATCCCGTTGCTGCGCAACGGGCTCTGACCCCAGATGAATTTCGATATCCGACAGATGTGCCGACCAACGGTCGGCACCCACCATCCGCCGTAGGGATCTGTCAGAGGTGGGGCGGTGTGGGTGGGCGGGACCGTTGGCGCCATGGATGGCGCCATCGAGCCCCCATGGACGGGTTTACGGCGTGTCCTGCCCACCCACACCACCCCGCCACCCACGGAATGCCGCTTTGGCTTTGGCTGTTGCCGTTGCTTGAAGCTTCTGCAGGTGCAGGGCGCAGCCCTGCCGAAACCCTCCCCTACCATGACTGCAGTCACTTGCCCGATCGCCCCCCGCTGGCGAAAGTCGGACAGTTGATGTGATCGGAGCGGCCCTTTGCCCTCCGCACAGGTGTGAAAGAGAGAGAGACGCTGTGCAACGACGTGAGTTCCTGGCGTATTCCGGTCTGGGCCTTGCCGGCCTGGTGCTGCCGCATTCGCGGCTGATCGCGGCCGAGCAGCTGCTCGCGCCGGTGGATACCGTGCAGCGCCGACGCCTGGCCGAGGTCGCCCTCGCCGCCGCGCGTGCGGCCAAGGCCAGCTACTGCGACGTGCGCATCGGTCGCTATCTCAACCAGTCGGTGGTCACCCGCGAACACCAGGTCGGCAACGTGACCAACCGCGAGTCGTCCGGCGTGGGCGTGCGGGTCCTGGTCAACGGCGCCTGGGGCTTCGCCGCCACCCACCAGCAGACCGAGGCAGCCGTGCGCGGCGCGGTCGAGCAGGCCACGGCCATCGCCCGTGCCAACGCCAGCATCCAGACCCGGCCGGTGCAGCTGGCGCCGACGCCGGCGGTCGGTGAGGTGCGCTGGCAGACCCCGGTGCGCAAGAACGCGATGGAAGTGCCGATCCAGGACAAGATCGAACTGCTGCTGGCGCTCAACGGCGCCGCGCTCGATGCCGGCGCCGACTTCATCAATTCCACCCTGTTCCTGGTCAACGAGCAGAAGTACTTCGCCTCCAGCGATGGCTCCTTCATCGACCAGGACATCCACCGCATCTGGCTGCCGTTCACCGCCACTGCCATCGACAAGGCCAGCGGCAAGTTCCGCACCCGTGCCGGGCTGTCCTCGCCGATGGGCATGGGCTATGAATTCCTCGATGGCGATGTGCGCGGCAAGGTGCAGCTGCCCGGCGGCATCACCGCCTACCGCGATTCCTACGATCCGGTCGAGGACGCCATCGCCGCCGCCCGCCATGCGCGCGAGAAGCTGAAGGCGCCCTCGGTGAAGCCCGGCAAGTACGACCTGGTGCTGGACCCGTCCAACCTGTTCCTGACCATCCACGAGAACGTCGGCCATCCGCTGGAACTGGACCGCGTGCTGGGCTACGAGGCCAACTACGCCGGCACCAGCTTCGCCACCCTGGACAAGCGCGATGCCGGTTTCCGCTGGGGCAGCGACCTCGTCACCTTCTTCGCCGACAAGACCCAGCCGGGCAGCCTCGGCGCGGTCGGCTACGACGATGAGGGGGTGAAGACCCAGCGCTGGGACCTGGTGCGCGATGGTGTGCTGGTCGATTACCAGGCCACCCGCGATGAGGCCCATATCCTCGGTCGCGAGGCCTCGCATGGCTGCAGCTACGCCGATTCCTGGTCCAGCGTGCAGTTCCAGCGCATGGCCAATGTCTCGCTGGCGCCGGGCAAGGCGCCGCTGAGTGTGGACGACATGATCAAGGACGTGGAGAACGGCATCTGGATCCACGGCCGCGGCTCCTATTCCATCGACCAGCAGCGCTACAACGCGCAGTTCGGCGGCCAGCTGTACTACCAGATCAAGGACGGCCAGATCGCCGGCATGGTCGAGGACGCGGCCTACCAGATCCGTACGCCGGAGTTCTGGAACGCCTGCACCGCGATCTGCGACCAGCGCGACTTCCGCCTCGGCGGTTCCTTCTTCGACGGCAAGGGCCAGCCCGCGCAGGTATCGGCGGTCTCGCACGGGTCGTCCACCACCCGCTTCAACGGCATCAACATCATCAACACCGCGCGCAGTCTCGGCGCCTGAGTCGTCCCCATCCTTCGACGTGGAGAGCTGCCTTGCAGAGACGTGACTTCCTCGCCCTGACCGGGCTTACCGCAGGCGGCCTGATCGTGCCGTCGTTCTTCGGCAAGGCGATCGCCGCCGAGCAGCTGCAGTCCAGCCTCGACCTGGGGCTGAAGAAGCGCCTGGCCGATGCCGCGCTGCAGGCTGCCCGCAGCGCCGGCGCCACCTACTGCGATGTGCGCATCGGCCGCTACCTGCGGCAGTTCGTCATCACCCGCGAGGACAAGGTGCAGAACGTGGTGAACACGGAGTCGACCGGCGTCGGCATCCGCGTGATCGTCAACGGCGCCTGGGGCTTCGCCGCCACCAATGCGCTGGGCACCGCCGACGTGGCCCGCGCCGCGCAGCAGGCTGCCGCGATTGCCAAGGCCAACGCTGGCGTGCAGACCGCACCAGTGCAGCTGGCCAAGGCGCCGGGCGTGGGTGAAGTGAGCTGGCGCACGCCGATCCGCAAGAACGCGATGGACGTGCCGATCAAGGAAAAGGTCGACCTGCTGCTGGACGTCAACGCGGCCGCGATGGGCGCCGGTGCCAGCTTCGTCAACTCGATGCTGTTCCTGGTCAACGAGCAGAAGTACTTCGCCTCCACCGATGGTTCCTACATCGACCAGGACGTGCACCGCATCTGGGCACCGATGACGGTCACCGCCATCGACAAGGCCAGCGGCAAGTTCCGCACCCGCGAAGGCCTGTCCGCGCCGATGGGCCTGGGCTACGAGTATCTGGACGGCGCCGCCGCCGGCAAGGTGCTCACTCCCAACGGCGTAGTGAACTACGGCTCCTCCTACGACATGAAGGAAGACGCCATCGCTGCGGCCAGGCAGGCGCAGGAGAAGCTGAAGGCACCGTCGGTGAAGCCCGGCAAGTACGACCTGATCCTCGATCCGTCGCACACCTGGCTGACCATCCACGAGTCGATCGGCCACCCGCTCGAACTCGACCGCGTGCTCGGCTACGAAGCCAACTACGCCGGCACCAGCTTCGCCACCCTGGACAAGCGCGAGCAGCAGTTCCAGTACGGCAGCGAGCACGTCAACATCTTCGCCGACAAGACCCAGCCGGGCAGCCTCGGCGCCGTGGCGTACGACGATGAAGGCGTGAAGTGCAAGCGCTGGGACCTGATCAGCAACGGCAAGCTGGTCGACTACCAGACCATCCGCGACCAGGCCCACATCCTCGGCAAGACCGAGTCCGATGGCTGCTGCTACGCCGATTCCTGGTCCAGCGTGCAGTTCCAGCGCATGGCCAACGTGTCGATGGCGCCGGGCAAGACCCCGCTCAGCGTTCCGGACATGATCAAGGACGTCGAGAACGGCATCTACATCATCGGCGACGGCTCGTTCTCCATCGACCAGCAGCGCTACAACGCGCAGTTCGGTGGCCAGCTGTTCTACGAGATCAAGAACGGCAGGATCACCCGCATGCTGGAAGACGTGGCCTACCAGATCCGCACGCCGGAGTTCTGGAACGCCTGCACCGCCGTGGCCGACGAGCGCGACTACCGCCTGGGCGGTTCGTTCTTCGACGGCAAGGGCCAGCCGGGCCAGGTCTCGGCGGTCTCGCATGGCTCGTCCACCGCGCGCTTCAACGGCATCAACGTCATCAACACCGCACGCAGCCTCGGCTGACCGGTCAGGAGCCCTTACACCATGAGTATCTTCACCGAAGCCCAGGCCAAGGCCATCCTCGACAAGGTCATCGCCCTGTCCAAGGCCGATGAGTGCACCGCCGTGCTGGCCGGTTCGATCAACGGGAACATCCGTTTTGCCCTGAACAACGTCTCCACCAGTGGCATCGTGGACAACACCGAACTGGCCGTCACCGTGGCCTTCGGCAAGCGCGTGGGCACCGCCTCGATCAACGAGTTCGACGATGCCGCGCTGGAACGCGTGGTGCGCCGCGCCGAGGACCTGGCCCGCCTGGCCCCGGAAAACCCGGAGTTCATGCCGGCCATCGGCAAGCAGACCTACCGCGCCAGCCCCACCTTCAGCGAATCCACCGCTGCGATCGATCCGGCGTTCCGCGCCAAGGTCGCCGCCGATTCCATCGCACCGTGCCGTGGCAACGGCCTGATCGCCGCCGGCTTCCTGGAAGATGGCCAGGGCTTCTATGCCACCGCCAACAGCAACGGCAACTTCGGCTACCAGCGCAGCACCAGCTTCGATTACACCTGCACCGTGCGCACCGAAGACGGCCGCGGTTCGGGCTGGGTCGGCCGCAACCTGAAGGACGCGGCGGACTTCAAGGCCGACCAGGACATCCGCATCGCCATGCGCAAGGCCACCGAATCGTCGGAAGCCAAGGCGCTGGAACCGGGCAAGTACACGGTCATCCTGGAACCGGCTGCGGCTGCCGGCCTGATCAGCTTCATGATGAACTTCTTCAGCGCACGCTCGGCCGATGAAGGCCGCAGCTTCCTGTCCAGGAAGGGCGGCGGCAACAAGCTGGGCGAGCAGGTCTACGACCCGCGCGTGAGCATGTACGCCGACCCGTGGCATGCCGATGCGCCGGTGCTGCCGTGGGATGGCGAGGGCATGCCGCGCGAGCGCATGGCCATCATCGAGAACGGCAAGGTCGCCAACCTGGACTACTCGCGCTTCTGGGCACAGAAGCAGGGCAAGACCGCCAAGGCCACGCCGGGCAACCTGCTGATGAGCGGTGGTGACAAGACCACCGCTGATCTGGTGCGCGGCACCCAGAAGGGCATCCTGGTCACCCGCACCTGGTACATCCGCATGGTCGACCCGCAGACCGTGCTGCTGACCGGCCTGACCCGCGATGGCACCTTCTACATCGAGAACGGCCAGATCAAGCACCCGGTGAAGAACTTCCGCTTCAACGAATCGCCGGTGATCATGCTCAACAACATCGAAGAACTGGGCAAGCCGGTGCGCGTGGCCGGTGATGAATCCAGCTTCGTGATGATGATCCCCCCGATGAAGCTGCGCGATTTCACCTTCACCTCGCTGTCCGACGCGGTCTGATGGATCGGCGGGCCTGCCTGCGCTGGTTGGCCGCTGCCGCTTCGGCGGCGGCGCTGCCGGCCTTCGCGCAGGCAGGCCCGCGCAGTTCGCGTTACGACTTCTGGTTCACCCGCCTGCAGTACGACTCCGGCGACTGGGACGTGGACGCGCGCATGCCGTCCAACCTGATCACCTCGCTGATCGACTACACCTCGCTGCGCGTCGACCCGCAGGAACACGTGGTGGCCCTGGCCGACCCGCGCATGCTGGAAGCGCCGTTCTGCTACCTGGCAGGGCACACGCTGGTGGAGTTCAACGCCGCCGAGCGGCAGAACTTCGTACGCTACGTGCGCAACGGCGGCTTCGTTTTCGTCGACGACTGCAACCATGACATCGACGGCCTGTTCGCCACCTCGTTCGAGGCGCAGATGGGTCGACTGTTCGGGCCCAGGGCCCTGCAGAGGCTGCCCAACAGCCATGCGCTGTACCGCAGCTTCTTCCGCTTCCCCGACGGCCCGCCCGCCACCGGCTTCGAGCTCAACGGCTGGGGCGACGACCTCGTGCACGACTACCTGAAGGGCATCGACGTCGATGGCCGCCTGTGCCTGCTCTACAGCAACAAGGATTACGGCTGCGAGTGGGACTACGACTGGCGCAACAAGCGCTTCCTGGCCGAAGACAACACCCGCTTCGGCGTCAACATCGTGATCTACGCGTTGAACAATTGAACGGACCACCGCCATGACCTCCCTCGATCTCGATTCCCTGCTGCCGCGCCTGGATGGGCTGCGCAGCGCCCTGGCCCGCGCCGTGGTCGGCCAACACACGGTGGTCGAGCAGCTGCTGATCGGCCTGCTGGCCGGTGGCCACTGCCTGCTGGAAGGTGCGCCCGGCCTCGGCAAGACCCTGCTGGTGCGCTCGCTGGGCCAGGCACTGGAGCTGCAGTTCCGGCGCGTGCAGTTCACCCCCGACCTGATGCCCAGCGACATCCTCGGCACCGAACTGCTGGAAGAAGACCACGGCACCGGCCATCGTCATTTCCGCTTCCAGCAGGGCCCGATCTTCACGAATCTGCTGCTGGCCGACGAACTCAACCGCACCCCGCCCAAGACCCAGGCGGCGCTGCTGGAAGCGATGCAGGAGCGCACGGTCAGCCATGCGGGAACCACGCGCGAACTGCCCGCGCCGTTCTTCGTGCTGGCCACGCAGAACCCGATCGAGCAGGCCGGCACCTACCCGCTGCCGGAAGCACAGCTGGACCGCTTCCTGCTGCACGTGCTGGTGGACTACCCCAGCGAAGACGAAGAGCGCCGCATCATCGAACAGACCACCGGCGGTGCTACCGAAGTGGTACCGAAGGTGATGGACGCCGAGGCAGTGATCGCCCTGCAGGCTGCGGTGCGCCAGGTACATGTCAGCCCCGATGTGCTGGCCTGGATCACCCGGCTGGTACGCGCCAGCCGCCCCGGCGACAGCGCACCGGCCGCGATCAACCAGTGGGTGAAATGGGGCGCCGGCCCGCGTGCCGGGCAGTCGCTGGTACTGGCCGCCAAGGCGCGTGCACTGCTGCAGGGCCGCTTCGCCGCCACCCGCGAGGACGTGCAGGCGCTGGCTGCACCGGTGATGCGCCATCGCCTGCTGCTGTCCTTCGCCGCCGAAGCCGAACAGAAGCGCGCCGACGACGTGGTCGCGGCGCTGCTGCAGGCCGTGCCCTTCCCGGGTTGAAGCACGCGTGAGCACCGGTACTCCGCTGACCCTGCCACCGGAACTGCGTGCGCGCCTGCGCACGTTGCGCCTGCGGCCGCGCCTGGCCAGTGGCGCCAGCGGCATCGGCCAGCACGCCAGCCGCAGCCGCGGTGCCGGCCTGGAATTCGCCCAGTACCGCGCCTACGAACCCGGCGACGAACTGCGCCAGATCGACTGGAAGTTGTACGCGCGCTCAGACCGCTTCTTCGTGCGCGAATCCGAACGCGAAAGCCCGATCACCGTCTGGCTGCTGCTCGATGCCACTGCCTCGGCCAGCCAGGCCGACCGCGCCGCGCCGCAACGCACGCGCCTGGACCACATGCGAGGGCTGGCCGCCTGCCTGGTCGAGCTGGCCCTGCAGCAGGGCGATCGTTTCGGCCTGCTGGCGATCAACGGCGATGGCCTGCAGCTGGTACCGGCCGGCAATGGCGCGCGCCAGCGTGACCGCGTGCACCTGCAGCTGCATTCGCTGCAGGCGAGCGGTGGCTGGCCAGCCGCCGACCGTCTGCGCCCGCTGTGGGAACGCGTGCGCCCGGGCGATCTGCTGCTGGCCATCGGCGATGGCTTCGATGAAGCCGGCATCGTGCTGCTGGAACACCTGGCCAGCGCGCGCCGCGAGGTGATGCTGCTGCAGGTGCTGACCGCCGACGAGCGTGACTTCCCCTTCGATGCCGGCCATCGCTTCCGCGATCCGGAAACCGGCGAGGAACTGCTGGGTGACGGCGCCGCGATCCGCGCCGACTACCTGCAGCGCTTCGCCGCCGCCCACAGCGCCCTTCAGGTACGCCTGCAGGCCAGCGGCATCGCCAGCGCCACCGGCTGGCTCGACCAGCGGCTGGACCAGCCGCTGCAGGCGCTGTTCGGCCGCGGGGGCGGCGCATGAACCTGCTGTTCCCGCTGGGCTTGGCCGCACTGGCCGCGTGGCTGCTGCCCCTGCTGATCCACCTGGCGCGGCGCCATCCATACACGCCGCTGGATTTCGCCGCATTGCGCTGGCTGCGCGCACAGATCCGCCCACGCCAGCGCATCCGCTTCGATGATTGGCCGCTGCTGCTGGTGCGCCTGCTGTTGCTGGCCGCACTGGCGCTGCTGCTGGCGCGCCCGGCGCTGACCGGCAGCCCAGCACCGCCCAGCGCCTGGATCGTGGTCGCCCCCGGGCTGGATGCCCGCGCACTGCGCGGCACCGGCGAAGAGGGCAACTGGCATTGGCTCGCGCCTGGCTTCCCGTCCGTCGAGCAGCCCGCGCCCGCGACATCTGCACCGCTGCCAAGCCTGCTGCGCGAACTCGACGCGCAGCTGCCCGCCGGCACTGCGCTGACCGTGCATGTGCCCGACCCGCTGCCCGGCCTCGATGGCGGACGCCTGCAGCTGTCGCATCCCGTGCAGTGGCAGGCGCATCCGATGACCCTCGCCAGCGCACAGGCCACAGTGGCCTCGCCACGCCTGCGCGTGCATGCCGAGGCACCGGCCAGCGCGCGGCACTGGATCGGCGCCCTGCAGCGTGCGTGGAGCCCCCGGCCCGCCGCCGCCGAGCTGCCTGCCGACACGCTCCCCGCACGCGGCGAGATTGCGGTGTGGGGCCGAACCGATGCACTGCCGGCTGCGTGGCAGGCGTGGCTGCGCGATGGCGGCAGCGTGATGACCGCGGCCAGACCTGATGCTGCCGCCACGGTGGTGCTGCGAAGTGCAGAAGGCGCGCCGCTGCTGTGGCAGCAGCGCGTCGGCCAGGGCCGCCTGCTATCGCTGCCCGGCGGATGGGATGCCGCCCACAACGGCGCCCTGCGTGATGCCCGCTTGCCGCAGGCCCTGCTGCTGGCCCTGCAACCGCCAGTGCCACCGCGTGTGGGCGATGCGCGGGATCAGGCACCGCAGCAGGCGGTACTGCCCATGGCTGCCGCCGCACCACGCGAGCTGACCCCGTGGCTGCTGCTGGCCATCGTGCTGCTGTTCGCGCTGGAACGCGGGATGGCCAGTCGGGCAGCGTGGAGGCCGTCATGAACGCACTGCAGCGCGGCTGGCAGCGCGCACGTCGCCGCCGCGCCAGCATCACCGTCCTGCTTGGCCTGCCGTGGGCGCTGGCCGCCACCGCGCTGACCCTGCGCCTGGCCGGCTTCGATGCCGCCTGCGTGGTCGGTACGCTGGCCCTGCTGGCCTGTGGCGGCGTGGCCGTCGCGCGGGCAAGGCAGTTGAACCGGCGCTGGCTGCAGCGCCAGCTCGATGGCAGCGGCCGCAGTGAGGACAGCGCCGATCTGCTGTTCGCCGATGTCGCCCACCTCAACCCGTTGCAGCAGCGCCAGCGCGCGCATGTGCTGGCCACGCTGGCACGCACGATGCCGGACCTGCGCCCGCGCTGGCCGCGCGCCGCACTGGCGCTATGCTGGATCGGCGGGCTGGCCATCGCCCTGCTCGCGCTGGGCTGGCCACGCAGCGCGGGCGTCTCCGCAGGCATCGGTGCTACCGCAACGGCGCCTGTGGCCGCGGCCGGTCCGCTGCAGCTGCAGTCGACCCGCCTGCAGATCGATGCACCGACGTACACCGGCCAGGCCACGCTCACCCAGAACGCACTGGACGCCAAGGTGGCCGCCGACAGCCGGCTGTCGTGGTCGCTGCGCTTCGACCGCACGCCCAGCAAGGCATGGCTGCAGTTCCACGACGGGCGACGGCTGCCGCTGCGCGAGCACGATGGCCAATGGCAGGCGCAGGACGTAGCCCACGCGCCGGTGCTGTACCGCGTAGTCAGCGAGCCCGCCCTGGCCAGCACCCGCCTGTACCGGCTGGACGTGGTGGCCGACCGCGCACCCAGCGTGCGCGTGCTGGAACCGGCTGCCAGCCTGGTGCTGGGCACGCCGGGGCAGAGGCAGTGGGCGCTGCGCTTCGAAGCCAGCGATGACTACGGCGTGGCCGCGCAGGCGAAGCTCTCTCTCACCATCACCCAGGGCAGTGGCGAGAACATCACCTTCGTCCAGCGCAGCGTCACCCTCACCGGCAGCGGCGAACCCACCACGCGGCGCTTCGCCCACACCCTCGATCTGGCGGCACTCGGCGCGCAGCCCGGCAACGATGTGATCGCCCAGCTGGAAGTGCGCGACAACCATGCCCCCAGCGCGCAGACCGGGCGCAGCAGCAGCGTGATCCTGCGCCTGCCGACCACCGAAGTCGCGCTCGGTGCCGAACTGGAAGGCCGCATCAAGAAGACCCTGCCGGCCTACTTCCGCAGCCAGCGGCAGATCATCATCGACGCCGAAGCGCTGATCCGCCAACGCCGCAGCCTGGCCGCCGATGACTTCATCAAACGCAGCGATGCCATCGGCGTCGACCAGCGCATCCTGCGCCTGCGCTACGGGCAGTTCCTCGGCGAGGAAAGCGAAGGCGGGGCGAAGCCGCCGCCGACCAGCGACCTGCCCACCAGTGATGCACCCACGGCGGACGCGCATGATCACGACGATGATCACGGACATGCGCAAGACGTTGGGCACGATGAGCATGGCCACGATCACGGCGGTACGACCAGCAACGCCGACACGCCGCCGGTGTTCGGCAGCGCCACCGACGTGCTGTCCGAGTACGGCCACACCCACGACCACGCCGAGGCCGCCACCCTGCTCGACCCGCAGACCCGCGCCACGCTGAAGGCCGCGCTGGACCAGATGTGGTCGTCCGAGGGTGAGCTGCGCCAGGGCCGCCCGGAGCAGGCGCTGCCATTCGCCTACAAGGCGCTGGCCTTCATCAAGCAGGTGCAGCAGGCCGAGCGCATCTATCTGGCCCGCGTCGGCCCGGAACTGCCGCCGATCGACGAGGGCCGACGGCTGGGCGGCGACCGCGCCGGACTGGCCAGCCGCGAGCTGCCGCTGGCCGCACGCACGCCACCGGACCCGGCCGTCGTCGAGGCCTGGCAGCGGCTGGGCGATGGTGATGGCACGCCTGACCTGGACGCTTTGGCCGCGTGGCAGCAGCGCAACGCCCCCTTCCTGCCCGACGCCCTCGATCTGGCCGCCGCCATTGAACAGCTGCGCATCGAGCCGGACTGCAGCGACTGCCGCCAGCGCCTGCGCGCACAGCTGTGGCGCGCCCTGCAGCGTCCGTTGCCGCAGGTGATGCGGCGCACCGCCCCAGATGCAATGGGCCAGCGTTACCTCGATGCACTGGAGGTGCAGCCATGAATGCCACTGCCTTGAACCTGTGGCTGGCCGTGGCGCTGGCGGTCATCGTCATCATCGCCAGCGTCCTGCAGCTGCGTGCGCGCACCGCACATCGCGGCCGCCGCGCGGTTCGGCTGGGCCTGCAGGCGATCACTGCGGTGCTGCTGTATTTCTGCCTGCTGCCGCCCAGCCAGCAGCGGCCTGCGGGCGGCCTGGTCGTGCTGACTGCCGATGCGTCAGCTGCCGGCGTGTTGCCGGCCGGCGATGGCCCGCTGCTGCTGTTGCCGGAGGCGGCGGATGTGCCGGGCGGCCAGCGCGTGCCTGATCTGGCCACGGCACTGCGCCAGCACCCGGCCTCCATGTTGACCCTGGTCGGCGCCGGCTTGGCCGCACGTGACCGCGACACCGTGCTGCCGGCGAACCTGCGCTGGCAGGCGTCGCCTGCGCCGCGTGGCTGGATCGCGCTGCAGCCGCCGGCCGATGCCGCGCCCGGTGCGCGCTTCGAGGTGCACGCGCAGGCACACGGTGTCACCGCTGGCCGCGCCGAACTGCTGGACCCGGCCGACACCGTGGTGGATCGCGTGGACGTGGCCGCCGATGGCCGCGTGCAGCTCAGCGGCATCGCCCGCGCGCCGGGCCGCAGCGTTTTCCATCTGCGCCTGCTGGATGCGCAGGCCCATGTGCTGGACAGCGTGCCGGTGCCGCAGCAGACGCTGGCAGCCGCACCGCTGCGCCTGCTGGTGCGTGCCAGCGCGCCCGGGCCGGAACTGAAGTACCTGCGACGCTGGGCCACCGATGCTGGCCTGCGGGTGCAGGTGCAGGCCGACACCGGCGCCGGGCTCAGCGTGGGCGATGGCGCGGTGGCGCTGGATGCGGCCGCCCTGTCGCGCAGCGACCTGCTGCTGCTGGACGAGCGCAGCCTGTCGGCATTGAGCGCCGGGCAACTGGCCGCGGTGCGCCAGGCACTGCGCGATGGCCTCGGTGTGCTGGTGCGCAGCGCCGGCGCTCCATCGGCCAGCGCGCGGCAACGCCTGCATGATCTCGGCCTGCCGGTGCAGGGCAATGGCAGCAGCCATGCCATTGAACTGCCTGGCGATGGCGAACGCACGATGCTCGCCGCACGGCGCGGCCCGCTGGATTCGGCCACGCTGCCCACCACTGATGGCGAAGCGGCGGACCGAAGCTCGCACAGCGCCTCCCTGCCCTCGCTGGAGGCGCTGGCGCTGCAGGTCAGCGACGGCAGCGCCCTGCTGCACGACAGCGCAGGCAAGACCCTGGGTGGCTGGCGCAGCGTCGGCAAGGGCCGCATCGGTCTGCTGCCGGTCACCGACAGCTGGCGTTGGGTGCTGGCCGGCCGCGATGATCGCCACGGCGAACTGTGGAGCGGTGTGGTCGCCATGCTGGCGCGTGCGCAGTCCGGCACGGACGCGCTGTGGTCACCGCAGGCGCAGGCATGGCTGGGCGAGCGCGTCGCGTTGTGTGGCGTGCAGGCGCCGCTGCAGGCGTTCGATGCGAAGGGCGCGGGCGTGCCGCTGGTGGTCGATGCCGCTACCTCGTCGATGCGCTGCGCCGGTTGGTGGCCGCAGGCGGCAGGCTGGCAACGGCTGCAGCAGGGCGACACGACCGTCTGGCGCTATGTGTTCGACGCGAAGGCGGCGGCCGTTCTGCACCGACAGTCGATGAGCGATGCGACGACGCAGGCGCTGGCGGCAGCCATGCCCGCCAGCAACGCTGCGATGCAGCCGGTACCAGGTCCGCGCTGGCCGTGGTGGCTGGCCTTCGTGCTGTGCGCATCGCTGTTGTGGTGGCTGGAACGGCGGCGCTGAGCCAAGGAGTCGGATCCCTTTCGCATGCGAAAGGGCTCTGACCCCGACATGTGAAGTATCCACGCATGGCGTGGAACTACTGCCTTGCGCGGATCAGCGCGCCCCGGTACGCCGGTACACCCCGTCGAACCGCACGTTCATGCCACCGCACTCGCTGTTGTCCGACACCACCAGCACATCGCCCAGCAACTGCGCGTGCACCGTGCAGCTGTCCTCGACGAAATCCACCTGGCTGCCGCGCGGCGTGGCCTGCGCTTCCACCTGGCCCAGGTTCGGCCCATACGGCCGCTGTTCCGGCGTGGGGTTTGCCGACGGCCAGTAGGCATCACCTTCGACGTGAATCTGGCTGCCACGCACCGAGATGCTCAGCCCGTTGTCGCCATCCTTCCAGTCACCGGCCCAGCCCTGCAGCGTCGGCGTCAGCCGTACCACCGGCTGCAGCTTGCTGCGCTCGACCCATCCGGCACTTCCCCCCACCTTGTTGGGGAAAAACGCGCAGCGGTAGGGGCCCAGGTCACGGCCGGTCACCACCGTGTCACCGCTCACCACGTAGCTGCGCTGGCGGCAGGCCGGTTCGCCCTTGGCCGGGCAGCCGTCCATGTCACCCAGCAGATACAGGCGCTGCGTGCCCACCACCTTGGCCACGGCGAAATCCGATTGCGCGGAAGGGAACGCGCCGTTGCGGCAGGAGCCGTCATCGGCCAGATCGCTGGCCAGCACGGACACGGGCAGGAGAAGGGCAAGCAGGAAGATTTTCGACACCGCAGCAGCAACCGTAAGGGAGGACGACAGGATCGTACGCTCCTGCCTGTGATTGGCACCACCTTCTGCAACAAATTGCATTTCCCGGCCTGTCGCTGCCTCGCAGACTGTCCAGTCGGCCTCCAGCACCGCATCACTCCCTGCGAACATGAAACTTGTTGGTGCACTTCTCGCCCTGCTTGCTGTACTTCCCGTACTGCTTGATTGCCTGGCCCGCTGGGAAGCACGCCGGGCGTTCAAGTCACTCGCAAGACAAGCGCCGGTGCGCACGCTCAGCGAAGACGAGGACGCCGCACTGCAGCCGTTCCGGAGCGTACTGGAGCTGGGCCGCGACCGCGGCGTTCGCATTCTTGAGGGGCCCTGCGTCGAGCATCGCCGGTGGATACGGGGCGGAGCCAGTTCAGCCTGGCGCAGTCTCGCCGGGGTCAAGGTGCTGCTGCCCTTCGACGCGCTCGAGCACGTCGGTACCAACAACCGTGCCGAGGTGGTGCTTGGTCGCCACTTTGTGGTCGTCGTCCGCATGGAGGGGTTCGATATCGCGACGGCCGGCACGCGTACGCTGCGCACGGCCGCGACGCAGATCAGCGAACGCCGCGAGACCGCGGATGAGCGGACGCAGCGCCGGCGGCCTGCCATTCCATGGGGGGCCACCGGGCTGGCGCTTGCGGCGGGCATCTGCGGAGCACTGCCACAGCTGGGCCTGGGCCAATGGAACTGGATGGCCGTGGCAGTGGGGCTGGTGCTGGCGTCTAGCGCGTTCGTGCTGTACCGGCGCGGGCATGTGGGAACGAGGGCGCTGCAGCCCGTGGTGCGCGTGCGGGGTCGGCTCAGCGAGCTGCAGTTCGCAGATCCGCACGAGAGTACCTTCAGCCACACGGTGATGCTGCTCGGCAACGACCAGCGGCTGGTCATCGACCCGGCCTGGATGGCGTCCGGGGCCATCACCCGGGGGCGCTGGCTGGAGGCCGAGGTCCGCCCGCACGACCGGCGCCTGTTGTCGTTGGGCCCGGGCTGGTCACTGAGTGCCGACGAAAAGCGGTTTCCATCGGTGCCGGTCGCCCGGCGCCTGCTGATGTTCCTGGTGGCGGTGCTGTCACTGCTGCTGGTGCTCTGGTCGGGTGACGGCCCGCGGATCGAGGCAGCGCGTGCGGCAGAACTGCTCGGCCCTGCCAAGCTGCGGACGGACACGCAGCCCGGAACGCTGCTGGGGCATCCTCCCGCCCCCGGCGATGGGGTGCACGTCACGGTCGATGCCACCTGCGAACTGGTCACCCGGCGGCATGCCGGACATGTGCTGGCGGTGCCCGACTGCAGCCGCCTCCGCTGGGGTGGCGCTCCGCTGCAGGTGCCCCCTCTGGCGGTTGCCGACTCCATCCTGCGCCTGGGTGCCGGGAATACCCTGCGCGTGCGTTGGAAACCGGCCGACGGCATCTTCCCTGCTTGCCAGTGGGTTTCCGGGCTGGATGCGCTGCGCCGCGAACTGGACGCTGCCTGCGCCGATGGTCTACGCGGCTGCGACGACCTTCGCGCACAGCTTGCGGCGCTCTCCCCGGACGACAGCGCAGAACTTCCCCGTTGGAAGATCATGAACCTCAAGGACGCCCTGAAGGAGGCCGCGCATGCATCTGTTCTTGCTGCGTGGGCTGCATCCACGCCCGCGCTTCTGGTCGCACAGAACGGTGGCGTTGTCCTGGTCGATGCCGAGGCGAACCGGGATTTGGACACCGCAGCGTTCGCGCTTGGCGATGCCGGCACAGCGTGGAAGCGCATGCACGACGCGGCCACGCGCGCGAAGCGCATCGCCTGGTCCGGCACCCTGCAGTCCCGCAGCACGGATGGCCAGACGCTGTGGCTGGAGGTGGACCGCACGCGCCCTGCCCATGGCGCCATCGCGGGGATGACCTACTGCCTCTGGCTGATCGGTGCGTCATTGCTGGCCCTGGTCCAGGGCATCCTGCTGGTCCGCGCCGGGCCCCGGGCACTCTCGCGGTCCGCCGCCTTCGACGAGGAACTCAAGCAGCGCCAGGCACCGCGTGCCTCCTGGTCGGCATGATGCGCGGTGCCGCGCCTACTTCCCGGCCGAAGGATCACAGCCTTCCTGCTGCTCGCAGAACTGTTGCGCCCGGCGTCGCTGTTCGGGAGTCAGCTCCGGCGGCGGTCGCGCGATGGCCGCCTGGATCTGGTCTGGGCCACCGGTGAGCTTGTTCAGACCGCGGCCCGCCGCCAGCACGCCCTTCACCACGCCCATCATGATGTAGCCACCGCCCATGCTCACCTGTTCCGGCGACGGCGGCTCGCTCCAGTCGCGGCTGAAACGGTTGTCACCGAACTTCACCGGGTTCTTGAAGCGGTACAGATCCAGCGCCTCATCCTCGGGCTTGAGCGCACGTACTTCACCCAGGGTGGTGACATCGCCCTGCGGTGGCGCGGCGGCATCGGCGGGCGGCACCTCGCCTGCCGCAGGCGGATCGATCATGGGGTCAATCCGCTGCGCGTGCGCAGTGGCGGCCAGCATCATGCCGGCCAGAAGTGCTCCCTGCAGTGCCCGTCGTGCCACAGCGATCGCCCTGTCTGATGCGTCAAGTCCCCGAGGATACGCATCACGGCTTTAGATTTCGTTGGCGGCACTGCCGACGTTCAGCCGGCGATGTCCATGCCGCCGCACTGAATGGTTCACTGCATCCCGGTACACGGTCTCACACCCTGAGACCCATCTGTGGTGCCATGTGACCCCTCGCAAGTCGTCCCGGTTTCACCTTTTATGGCCTACGAACTCGCCAAGCGCACGGCCGACGCCGAGCAGAAGCTCGCCACCCGCGACGGCCTGCCCGCGCGCGATGGCGCCCTGCTCAGTGCGCGCCTGCAGCGCCGCTACCACGACCGCATCACCGGCAGCTTCGCCATTCCCGGCCGCGAGGGCCGCTACGCACCCCTCCCCGATTCGGTGCCCCCGGCCCTGGCCGCCGCCCTGAAGTCGCGTGGCATCGAACAGCTCTACAGCCACCAGGCGGAAGCGTGGGAGGCCAGCCAGCGCGGTGAGCACGTGGCCATCGTCACCCCCACGGCCAGCGGCAAGTCGCTGTGCTACACCCTGCCGGTGGTCAGTGCGGCCATGCAGGACAAGGCCAAGGCGCTGTACCTGTTCCCGACCAAGGCGCTGGCCCAGGACCAGGTGGCCGAGCTGCTCGAGCTCAACCGTGCCGGCGACCTCGGTGTGAAAGCCTTCACCTTCGATGGCGACACCCCCGGCGATGCGCGCCAGGCCATCCGCCTGCACGGCGACATCGTGGTGTCCAACCCGGACATGCTGCACCAGGCCATCCTGCCCCACCACACCAAGTGGGCGCAGTTCTTCGAGAACCTGCGCTACATCGTCATCGACGAGGTGCACACCTACCGCGGCGTGTTCGGCAGCCACGTCACCAACGTGCTGCGCCGGCTCAAGCGCATCTGCGCGTTCTATGGCGTGCAACCGCAGTTCATCCTGTGCTCGGCCACCATCGGCAACCCGCAGGCGCATGCCGAAGCGCTGATCGAGGCACCGGTCACCGCCATCACCGAATCCGGCGCGCCCAGCGGGCCCAAGCAGGTGCTGCTGTGGAACCCGCCGGTGATCAACCCGGACCTGGGCCTGCGTGCCTCGGCACGTTCGCAGAGCAACCGCATCGCGCGCATCGCGATCAAATCCGGGCTGAAAACCCTGGTGTTCGCGCAGACGCGGTTGATGGTGGAAGTGCTGACCAAGTACCTGAAGGACATCTTCGACCACGACCCGCGCAAGCCGCCGCGCATCCGCGCCTACCGCGGTGGCTACCTGCCCACCGAGCGCCGCGAGACCGAGCGTGCGATGCGCGCGGGCAACATCGACGGCATCGTCAGCACCTCGGCGCTGGAACTGGGCGTGGATATCGGCAGCCTGGACGTGGTCATCCTCAACGGCTACCCCGGCAGCGTGGCCGCCACCTGGCAGCGCTTCGGCCGCGCCGGTCGCCGCCAGCAGCCCGCGCTGGGCGTGATGGTGGCCAGCTCGCAGCCGCTGGACCAGTACGTGGTGCGGCATCCGGATTTCTTCGCCGAAGCCTCGCCCGAACACGCGCGCATCGCGCCGGACCAGCCACTGATCCTGTTCGACCACATCCGCTGCGCGGCCTTCGAGCTGCCGTTCCGGGTCGGCGATGGCTTCGGCCCGATCGATCCAGAAGTATTCCTGGAAGCGCTGGCCGAAACCGAAGTCATCCACCGCGAAGGCGAGCGCTGGGAATGGATCGCCGACAGCTATCCTGCCAACGCGGTCAGCCTGCGTGCGGTGGCCGATGGCAACTTCGTGGTGGTCGACCGCAGCGATGGCCGCCAGCAGATCATTGCCGAGGTCGACTATTCCGCGGCCGCGCTCACGCTGTACGAAGGCGCGATCCACATGGTGCAGTCGACCCCGTACCAGGTGGAGACGCTGGACTGGGAGGGCCGCAAGGCCTACGTCACCCGCACCCACGTGGATTACTACACCGACAGCATCGACTTCACCAAGCTCAAGGTGCTGGACCGCTTCGATGGCGGCGTGGCCGGCCGTGGTGATTCGCACCACGGCGAAGTGCACGTGGTGCGCCGCGTGGCCGGTTACAAGAAGATCCGCTACTACACGCACGAGAACATCGGCTACGGCCCGGTGAACCTGCCCGACCAGGAACTGCATACCACCGCGGTGTGGTGGCAGCTGCCGCAGGCGCTGCTGCTGCGCGCGTTCGCCAGCAAGCAGGATGCGCTGGATGGCTTCCTGGGTGCCGCCTACGCACTGCACATCGTCGCCACCGTGGCGGTGATGGCCGATGCGCGCGACCTGCAGAAATCGGTCGGCAACGGCGATGGCTCGTGGTTCGCAGTCGCCGACCAGACCGGCCGTGGCCAGCTGCGCGGTGGCGAGGGTGATGCCGGCATCGTCGAGCTGCTGCAGGAATTCGTACCCACCGTTTATCTGTACGACAACTTCCCCGGCGGCGTCGGCCTCAGCGAGCCGCTGTGGCAGCGCCAGGCCGAACTGGTGCAGCGCGCGCGCGAACTGGTGCAGCGCTGCGACTGCAAGGCCGGCTGCCCGGCCTGCGTCGGCCCGGTGCTGGCTGCGCAGGAAGAGGATGACACCTCGCCGCGCGCGTTGGCGCTGCGCGTGCTCGACCTGTTCGATGCGCAGGCCTGCCAGCATGTGCGCGACGTGGTGGTGACCACGCGCGACCCCATGGAGCTGCTGGCACCGTGAGCCTGAGCCTGGACAAGCTGCGTCTGCTGCGGAAGCAGGCCGGCGATCCGAAGGCGAGCACGCCCGCTACGCCCGGGCCGCCGCCGGCAGCACCGGCCCCGGTGGCTGCCAACGATGCACGGCAGCCCACGGCCGAACGCTCGGTGTTTGCCTGGGTCGAACAGGAGATCCGCCACAAGCCGACCGGCGCGGCGGCACCTGCCACGGCGCCGCCCGCACTGCGGCGGCCGGAGGTAGGCGGCCTGCATCGCCTGCTCGGCCTGCGCACGCGTGGCACCACCGCCCCGGTGCGGGCCAGCGCGCAGGACCGGCAGCTGCCCGGCGAAGAAATCGCACCGGGCCTGTTCCTGATCGAATCACTGCAGGCGCAGGCGATTCCCCCGCAGCCACTGTCGCTGGATTTCGCCCGCCGCGACGGCGAGCACGTGGCCGCGCGCGACCTGCTGTTCTTCGATACTGAAACCACCGGCCTGGCCGGTGGCACCGGCACCCGCGCCTTCATGATCGGCGCTGCGGACTGGCATGCCTGCCCGCAGCGCGGCCAAGGCCTGCGCATCCGCCAGCTGCTGATGTCCACCATGGCCGCCGAGGACGCGATGCTGGCCACCTTCGCCAGCTGGCTGCAGCCGTCCACCGTGTTCTGCAGCTACAACGGCCGCAGCTACGATGCGCCGCTGCTGAAGGCCCGCTACCGGCTGGCCCGGCAGCGCGACCCGATCACCGCGCTGGACCATGTGGACTTGCTCTACCCCACCCGCCGGCGTTATCGCGGCAGCTGGGAGAACTGCAAGCTCTCCACGATCGAACGCCAGCTGCTCCGCGTGGTGCGCGAAGATGACCTGCCGGGTTCGGAAGCGCCTGCGGCATGGCTGCGTTACCTGCGCGGCGGCGATGCAGTGAACCTGCGCCGCGTGGCCGACCACAACCACCAGGACGTGGTGACCCTGGCCCTGCTGCTGCAGCGGTTGATCCGTGAGGAACAGCGCGAGCGCGAAACGCTGGCGCTGGTGCAGCCCTGAGCGCGCGCGGGTTCAGGCGGCGTTGACACCACTGACACGCGCAGCGGCGACACTGCCCGCTGTCCCTTCACCGGAGCCGTGCCCATGCGCCCTACCACCCTGTTGCTGCTGGCCAGCATCCTGCCGCTGGCGGCCTGCACCCATGCCGGTACCAACAGCACCGCCGACACAGGCCACCTGCCGGCCAAGGGTGCCGAGGGCACGCATGAGTGCCGCCCCGAGGCGCTGGAAGCCTTCACCGGCAAGACCGCCGACGAGGCCACGATCAAGAAGCTGGTGGCCGACAGCGGCGCGCGAAACGCACGCGTGGTGAAGCCGGGCATGGCCGTGACGATGGATTTCCGCCAGGACCGCGTGACCGTGCACGTGGACGAACAGAACCGGATCGAACGCGCCAGCTGCGGTTGATGCGGTAGCGCCGGGCCATGCCCGGCGGGTTCCATTCGCATACGCGCCGCTGCGCTCGCCGGGCATGGCCCGGCGTGACCGCGCTGTCAGAGCTGCTGGGCTTTGCCTCTGGCCATGGCGCGGGCGATCACCTGCTTCGCCTGTGCCGATGCCTGTGCCTGCAGCTGCGCCTGGCGTTCACCCAGTTCCGCCTGCTGGCTGCCCAGCGCGGCCTGGCGCAGACCCAACTGCGCCTGCTGGTTGGCCAGTTCACTGATGTCGCGGCTGTGCGTGTCCTGCATCAGCTGCACCTCCTGCATGGCACGGCGCACCTCGGCCGCAGCCTGGCGGGCAATCGCGGCGTCATCCATCGAACCGCTCGCGGCTCTCGCTGCCTCTGCTGCGGCCTGGCGGTTGATGTCGCTCTCGCGCACCGCGCGGCTGGCGGCCTGCGTCGCCACACGGCTGATTTCGCGGGCGTGCACGGACTGCTTGCGGCCCAGTTCACCCTGTTGGCGCCCCAGGGCGCCCTGTTCGCGGCCGAGCTCGCCCTGCTGGCGGCCCAGTTCGGCCGACTGTGCATAGACGCGCTGCAGCGGCTGGATGAGGGCCGGATCACGCACGGCATAGCGCTTGTTGCCTTCGCGGAACCACAGCACCGGGCCGTCGCGGCCGACATCGCGGCGGGCCTGCTGGATGTCGTCGATCGTGGCGCTGGCATAGCTGCGGCCATGGTCGATCAGCACGTGGCCACGTTCCAGATCGTTGCCCAGGTGCAGCTCGCCCACGGTGGTGTAGCTGTCGTCGCCGTCCTCGTCGTCCACAGGGGGCGCCGGAGGTGCGGGCGGCGCAGCGGGGGCCACCGGTGCGGCAGGCGGCGCGGGTATTACCACCGGGGTGGCGGAGGCCGGCACAGAGGGCGCGGCCGGCGGCGCGGGCGGTGCAGGGACCACCTTCGGCGGTGCGGGCGGCGCCGGCGGGGCCGGGGCGGCCACCAGGCGCATCGGCGCCACGCCCACCGCAACCACCACGGCGGTCAGGCCGATGGCGAGGATGCGCGGGCAGGCACGACGCGGCTGCAGGCTCATCAGGCGGCGCTTCAGGCTGGTGGTGCTCGGCGCGGCACTGGCCACGCCCAGGTGCGGCTGCGGCGCCACACCCAGCTGCAGCAACAGGCGGCCGTAGGCGTGGCGGCTGGCACCGTGCCGGCCGACCACGGCTGCATCCACCGCTTCCTCGCGGGCCTGGGCGTATTCGCGCACGGCCAGGCGCAGCAGCGGATGGAAGAAGAACAGGTGCTGCGCCAGCGCGGGCAGCAGACCCCATTGCAGGTCACGGCGCTGCATGTGCTGCAGCTCGTGGGTCAGCGCCAGATCCAGCGCATCGCCCTGCAGGGCATTGGCACCGGCCGGCAGCAACAGCACCGGGCGCAGCGGGCCGACCAGCTGCGGCGCGTCCACCCGCCCGCTCATCCACAGCCGCGGTGCGCGGCGCAGGCCGTGGGCATTGGCAGCCAGCTGCAGCGCCTGCACCAGGGCAGCGTCTTCGCAGGGGTGCGAGGCAGCCAGCAGCGCGCGGCACTGGCGCCACTCAGCGAAGGTGCGCCACGCCATCACCAGCACGCCGGACAGCCACAGCGCGGCCAGCGCCATCGCCCACCAGGCCATCGGCGATACGCCGCTGCCGATCGACGCGGCGATGTCGTGGGCCTGGTCGATCGGCGCGGTGGCCAGCAGGTTCGCGGAGAGTTCCGGCGCCATCGGATGGATCGCATCGGCGGCCAGGTCGGTGGCGCTCATTGCCACCGCCTGCGGCGCCGGCAGCCAGGCCAACTGCAGCGGCTGGCTCCAGAACAGGCCCAGCACCGCCTGCAGCGACACCAGCCACCACAGGCGGCAGCGGGTGCTGGCCGACAGCGAGGGCAAGGCGCGGCAGAGGCCGTACACCAGGGCCACCAGCAGCACGGTCTGCAGGCTGGTCCAGCCCAGTCGTTCCAGCAGGGAAATCAGCATCGTGGTGTCCATGGCTCAGCCCTCGTGGCGACGCGATTGGAGTTGGGCGACCAGTGCTTCCAGTTCGGCCAGCTCGTTGTCACTGACTTCCTGGCGCTGCGACAGGTAGGCCACGAACGGCGACACCGAGCCCTGCAGGGTGTTGTCGACGAACTGGGCCACGGCGCCCTGCAGCACGCTCTCCGGGCCACGGGTGGCCTGGTAGCGGTAGACGCCCTCCTGCTGCTCGCGCTGAAGATACCCCTTGGCGCGCAGCCGCTCCATCATCGTCAGCACAGTGGAACGGGCCAGCCCGCGGGCCTCGCCGTAGCCACTGGCGACCTCGCCGACACTGGCCGGCGCATGTTCATCGATGTACTGCAGCAGGGCCAGCTCCTGGTCCCCGATGGTCTTGCCACGCATGACATCCTCCCTTGACTACACGTGTCGCCACTCTCCGCGTGACGACAGCTGTAGTCAACCCCCCGGAAGTCATGGGCCGACGAACGGCAGGGGCGGGTGAACGGCTTAAACCTTCTGCCCGCCCTGCGCATCCGATCTCCGACACCCCGCCGGGAATGCCCATGTTCCGCCCAACGCTGACCGTCCTTCTGCTGCTTCTCGCCACCCTGCCAGTGGTCGCCGCTCCGCCCGGCCCTGATGCCGCCAACGAGCAGGCACGCCGCCTGATCCGCCAGACCATGCAGGACGAGCGCATCCCCGGCCTGCAGGTGGCCGTGGTCAAGGGCGGCCAGGTCGTGCTGTCCGAAGCCTTCGGCCTGGCCAACGTGGAAAACGGCATCGCCGCCACGCGCAGCACGCGCTTCCCGCTGAACTCGGCCACCAAGGCCTTCACCGGCGTGGCGGTCGCGCAGCTGGCGCAGCAGGGCAGGCTGGATCTGGATGCGCCGCTGGCGCGCTATCTCGATGCGCTGCCGCCGGCCTGGCAGAACGTTCGCGTGCGCCAGCTGCTCGCGCACACCTCGGGCCTGCCGGACATTCTCGATGAACATGGCCTGCTGGGTGGAGGTACCGAGGCGCAGGCCTGGCAGGCCGTGACCGCGCGGCCGATGGATGCCGCACCCGGCCAGCGCTTCGCCTACAACCAGACCAACTACCTGCTGCTGGCGCGGATCATCGCGCGGCAATCGGGCATGCCCTACGAACGCTTCCTCGCCAGCAGCCAGTTCGGCACGGTCGGGATGGACCGCACCACCTTCGGCGACAGCTACGACTTGGTGCCCGATGCGGCGACGATGTACAGCCTCGCGCCGCGCGCGACCGAAGCCGCTGACACGCCGACACGGCTGTCGCACTGGTTTTACGACGTGCCACCCAGCCTCTGGGCAGGCGGCGGCATCCTGACCACCGCCGATGACACCGCCCGTTGGCTGGCCGCGCTGGCCGACGGCCGCCTGCTTGGCGAGCCCGCGCGCACGCGCATGTGGACGGCCGAGCCGCTCGCCGATGGCCGGGCCGGCCCGTGGGCCGCCGGCTGGCCAGTGCTGCAGGCGGTGCCGGACCGTCAGGTTGCCGGCATCGGCGGCGCGCGCTCGGCCTTCATCATCTACCCCGACCGCGGCGTGGCGGTGGTGGTGCTGACCAACCTGGTCGGTGCCAACCCCCAGCGGTTCATTCCGCGCATCGCCGATCTCTATGGGCGTGGGGAGACCGTGCCCTGAGGTTGCCGGACAGCAGCCGGCACTACCGGAGCATCGGCCGTGCCGACGGCCATATCGGGCAGACTCAGCGCGTCAGCCGTGCGGCCCGCCCATCACCGGCAGGATGACCCCGCTGATGTAGCTGGCACAGGCTGGCGAGGCGAGGAACACATAGGCAGGTGACAGCTCTTCCGGCTGCGCGGCGCGCCCCATGTCACTGTTCTTGCCGAACTCGGCCACGTCCTCGGCCGGCTTGTCTGCCGGGTTCAGCGGCGTCCACACCGGTCCCGGCGCCACGCAGTTCACCCGGATGCCACGCGGCAGCAGCTGGCTGGCCAGCGCCTTGGTGAAGGCATGGATGGCGCCCTTGGTGGCCGAGTAGTCGATCAGTGCCTTGCTGCCGAACAGGCCGGTCTCAGAGCCGGTGTTGATGATGCTGGCGCCCTCGCCCAGGTGCGGCAGCACCGCCCGCGCCATCTGGATGTAGCCGCCGATGTTGGTCTGCAGCGTTTCCTGCAGGTGCGCGTCTTCCAGGTCTTCCAGACGCTCGCAATGCAGCTGGAACGCCGCGTTGTTGACCAGGATGTCGATGCCGCCGAACGCCTTCGCCACCTGCTTTACCGCCTTGTTGCAGAAGCGCGGATCGCGTACGTCACCGGCGATGACCACGCAGCGCCCGCCTTCGCGTTCCACGTGCTGGCGGGTGATGTCCGCATCCTCGGCTTCGTCCAGATGCAGTACCGCCACGTCGGCGCCTTCGCGGGCGAACAGCACGGCCACGGCGCGGCCGATGCCGGAATCACCGCCGGTGATGATCGCGCGCATGCCCTGCAGCTTGCCGCTGCCGACGTAGTCCGGGGCGAGGAAGCGCGGCGCAAGTTCGAGTGCGTGTTCGTGGCCGGGCTTGGCCAGGTGCTGGGCCGGCATCGTTTCCGGCTGCCTGCGCGCACCAGCCTGGGTGGCGGTCTTCTTCGCCGCCTTCCTGGTTGCGCGTGCGTCCTTGGCCTTCTCCTGGTCCTGCAGGCGCCGCTGTCGCGATGCCACGCGCGCCGCGCGCGGGTCGCTGCCGGCAGCCTTGCGGGTGGCGGTCTTCACCACGCGCGGGCGGTCGGTTTCGGCAACGGTTTTCGGCGTGGTGCTGCCTTTGCGCACCTTGGGCGATGCCTTGCGGCGGGCGGGGGTCTTCTTGGTGGTGGCCATGCAGGTCTCCTCGGGAGGGAATGGGGTCGCCAGCCAGCGGCCGGCACTACCGGGGGGCGGCGTGCGCCGCTCGTGCAGTGTCCCTACCCGCACTGTGGGCGGCGGTGAGCGCACCGTGTCCATCGCGTGCACGGCATTCATTCCGCCACCACGCGTGTCGTCGCACTCTTCAAGCCAGGACACGAGGAATGCCCAGATGAAACATGCAATTGCCACCGCCGCCGCCTGCTTCGCCCTTGCCGCCTGCAGCAGCAGTCCGGTTGCCCAGGTCCAGCCGATCGATGGCGTGATTTCCGGCCAGTGCCACACCAACATGGTGCGCGGCGCGGTTGGTTTGGCTGCCTCGGCAGTCACCATCGAACGCGCCCGCGTGGACAGCGACAGCCTGCACGTGCAGGTTCTGCGCGGCAGCCGCGAGCGCAGCGGCAACACCGCCAGCGGCAATGCCGATCCGGCGGCGGGTGCGGCACAAAAAGGCGGTGACCGCCTGACGATCGAAACCGGCCGTACCAACAACATCACCGCCATTTACTGCGGGTAACCGCCGTCGAGCACGCTCGACGCTACCAGGACCTCAGGCGCGGCGCTTGGCCAACCGCCGCGCCCGGCGCAGCACCTTCAGCGTGGCCTGCTCCCACTGTCGTGGGCCGCGCAGACCGGCCAGCGCGGACAGTTCGCCACGTTCCCAGCCGGCAAATACGCACGGGTCGATATAGGCCTTGCGGCAGACCGCCGGCGTATTGCCCAGCCGCGCGGCCACCTGGCACACCACCTCGCGCTGCGCCTTGGCCAGCGCCCGCTGACTGGACGGCTCGGGCAGCTCGGTGGCGGCGAAGGTCTGTACCGCCGCCAGGGTGCCGCCCCAGGTGCGGAAATCCTTGGCGGTGAAGTCCTCGCCCATTACCTCGCGCAGGTAGTCATTGACCGCACCGGAATCGACCGGCTGCACGACACCGTCGTCGTCGCGGTACTGGAACAGCGCCTGCCCTGGCAACTGCTGCACGCCGCGCACCAAGGTGCCCAGGCGGCGGTCGCCGACAGTCACCTCATGCAGCTGCCCCGACTTGCCGCGGAAGCGCATGCGCACGCGGCCCCCGCGCAGCAGGTCGAGGTGACGGTTGCGCAGCGTGGTCAGGCCATAGGACTTGTTTTCCTTGGCATAGGTTTCATTGCCCACCCGCACCAGAGTGTCGGCCAGCAGCGCGACCACTACCGCCAGCACCTTCTCGCGCGGGTAACCACGCTGCTTGAGATCGCGGCTGAGTCTGCGGCGCAGGGCAGGCAGCGCTTCGCCGAAGGCGATGGTGCGGTCGAATTTGCCCGAATCACGCATTGCCGCCCAGTCGGCGTGATAGCGGTACTGCTTGCGCCCGCGCGCATCGCGGCCGGTGGCCTGCAGGTGGCCGTTGGCATGCGCGCAGATCCACACGGCGTTGTAAGCCGGCGGGATGGCCAGCGCTCGGATGCGCTGGAGCGTGGCGGCATCGCGCACCGCGTGGCCATCAGCGTCCCGGTAGGCAAAGCCCTTGCCTGCGCGGCGCCGGCTGATGCCGGGCTGGGTGTCATCGACATAGCGCAGGCCCGCCGCGCGTGCGGCCTGTCGTTCGGGGGTGGGGGCAATAGGCATGCTGACAGTGTGGCGATCGGCGCGGCGTGGCCACGTCAATAACGCAAGACAAACACGTGAGGGGAGCTTCGCGGCTATGCTCGGGTCTTCACGGTCCCTTCTCTTCCGGAGTCATGATGTCGTTCCAGATTCGCGCCCGTTCGCTCTCTGTCCTGTTGCTGCCGGCCGTGCTGGCGTTGTCCGCCTGCCAGGCACCGGCGCTGGATGAGCAGGATTCGGCCACCGCCCACGCCCAGCAGGCCGCCGAAGCCGCCAAGGCCCCGGCCGATGAAGCCGGCAAGGCCATCGAAGCACCGCCGGCCGGCACCTGCGATGCCAGCCAGGTACAGAGCCTGGTCGGCCAAGCCTACACCGACGCGCTGGGCAAGCAGGCCCAGGAAGATGCCGCCGCCAGCCAGGTGCGCGTGCTCAAGCCCAATGACGTAGCCACGATGGAGTTCCTGGGCGATCGCCTGAACATCGAAGTGGATGAAAAGGGGCTGGTCAGCGGTGCCCGCTGCGGCTGAGTGAAAACCAACGCCGGCAAGGGTTTGCCGGCGTTTTGGTTGCACGCGCAACCGTGTATTGCGGCGTTGCAACAACTGTGATCTAGTCGAGGCATCCGGTGGCCTCATGATGCGCTCCAGGGATTGAGCGGGCACGAGTGTCCCTGCTCATTTCATTACGCATCGAGGTAGAGATGGCCCCCCGCAACCGCCAAGGGCTTTACGACCCGCGCTCCGAGCGCGATGCCTGTGGCTTCGGCATGGTCGCCCAGCTTGACGACCAACCCTCACGGCTGCTGGTCGACACCGCCATCGCCGCGCTTTCGCGCATGACCCACCGTGGTGGTGTCGCCGCCGACGGGCTGACCGGCGATGGCTGCGGCCTGCTGCTGCGCCGCCCCGATGCCTTCCTGAAACTGCTGGCCAGCGAAGCGGGCATCGCCGTGGGCGCGCGCTTCGCCGCCGGCCTGGTGTTCCTGCCGCACGATGCCGAGGCCGCGCAGGCCTGCCGCACGCAGCTGCAGGCGCAGGTGGAAGCCGTCGGCTGCAAGGTTGCCGGCTGGCGCGAGGTGCCCATCGATGACAGCGTCTGCGGCCAGCTGGCCCGCGATACGCTGCCGCGCATCGAACAGGTGTTCGTCGACGCCGGTGTCGGCCAGGATGACGGCGGCTTCGCGCTCGCCCTGTTCCTGGCCCGCCGCCGCAGCGAACAGCAGCTTCGCGGGCATGCCGATTACTACGTCACCACCCTCAGACCCAATGCGATCAGCTACAAGGGCATGGTCCTGCCGGACAAGCTGAGCCGCTTCTTCCCGGACCTGCAGCGCCGCGAACTGGCCTCCAGCGCCATCGTGTTCCACCAGCGCTTCTCCACCAACACGCTGCCGCGCTGGCCGCTGGCGCACCCGTTCCGCATGCTCGCCCACAACGGCGAGATCAACACCATCGAGGGCAACCGCCGCTGGGCGCAGGCGCGCAGCAAGGTGTGGAAGACCCCGCGCTTCGACATCGCCGAGTTCGATCCGGTCATCTCCATGCACGGCTCCGATTCGCAGAGCCTGGACAACATGCTGGAGCTGATGGTGTCCGGTGGCATGGAACTGATCCAGGCGCTGCGCATCCTGGTGCCGCCGGCGACCCAGTCGCTGGAGTTCAAGGATCCCGACCTGGCTGCGTTCTATGAGTTCCATGGCCTGAACAGCGAGCCGTGGGACGGCCCGGCCGGCATCGTCGCCTGCGACAGCCGCTATGCGGTGTGTACGCTGGACCGCAACGGCCTGCGCCCGGCGCGCTGGATGCTGACCGCCGACCGCCACTTCCTGGTCGCCTCCGAAGCAGGCGTGTGGGAAGTGCCGACCGAGCGCGTGGTGCGCAAGGGCAAGCTCGGCCCGGGCGAAATGATCGCCATCGACCTCAAGCGCGGCGACCTGCTCGATTCGGAAGCCATCGACCGCATCAACCGTGGCCGCGCGCCGTACAAGCAGTGGCTGCAGCAGGGCGTCACCTACCTGCAGACCGAACTGATCGATCCGTCGCTGGTGGAAGAGCCCTTCGACGAGGGCACCCTGCGCAGCTACCACAAGCTGTACCAGCTCAGCAGCGAGGAAGTGGAGCAGGTGCTGCGGCCGCTGGCCGAGACCGAGCAGGAAGCCACCGGCTCGATGGGTGATGACACGCCGATGGCCGTGCTCAGCCAGCGCAGCCGTCCGCTGTACGACTATTTCCGCCAGGCGTTCGCGCAGGTGACCAACCCGCCGATCGATCCGTTGCGCGAAGACTGCGCGATGTCCCTGTCCACCCAGCTCGGCAAGGAGACCAACATCTTCCATGCCGGCCCGGAGACGGTGAACCACGTCATCCTCAACTCGCCGGTGCTGAGCCAGCGCAAGCTGCGCCAGCTGCTGAAGATGGACCAGTACGTGCAGGCCAACCGCCTGCTCGACCTGTCCTACAGCGAGGACGAAGGCCTGCGCGCCGGCATCGAGCGCATCTGCGCCGAGGCCGAACAGGCTGCGCGCGAGGGCATGGTGATGCTGCTGCTGTCCGACCGCTACCCGGTGGCCGGGCGGCCGATGGTGCACGCCCTGCTGGCCACCAGCGCCATCCACCACCACCTCTCGCACCTGGGCCTGCGCTGCGACGTCAACCTGATCGTCGAGACCGGCACCGCGCGCGACCCGCACCACATGGCCTGCCTGCTCGGCTTCGGCGCCACCGCGGTGTACCCGTACCTGGCCTACCAGACCCTGTTCGACCTGGGCCGCCGCGGCATCCTCAAGCTCAGCAAGGGCGGCGAGCAGTCGCAGATCGGCCGCCGCTACCGCAAGGGCGTGTACAAGGGCCTGTCGAAGATCATCTCGAAGATGGGCATCTGTACCGTGGCCAGCTACCGCGGTGCGCAGCTGTTCGAGATCATCGGCCTGGAACCGGAGGTGGTCGCGCTGTGCTTCCCCGATACCGCCTCGCGCATCGGTGGCGCCGGCTTCGCGCGCCTGGATGCCGATGCACGCGAGCTGTGCGCGCAGGCCTGGGATGCGCAGCAGGGCGTGGATGTCGGCGGCCTGCTGAAGTACGTGCACGGCGGTGAATACCACATGTACAACCCGGACGTGGTGACCACCCTGCAGCGCGCGGCGCGCAGCGGTGACCCGCGTGCGTGGCAGCAGTACTGCGATGCCGTGCATGCCCGGCCGCCGTCGGCACTGCGCGACCTGCTGGAACTGGTGCCGGCGGCCACGCCGACGCCGCTGGACGAGGTCGCCCCAACCAGCGCGCTTTTCCCGCGCTTCGACACCGCCGCCATCAGCCTCGGCGCACTGTCGCCGGAAGCGCATGAAGCGCTGGCCATCGCCATGAACCGCCTCGGCGGCCGCAGCAATTCCGGCGAAGGTGGCGAAGACCCGGCGCGCTACGGCACGCAGCGCCGCAGCAAGATCAAGCAGGTGGCCTCGGGCCGCTTCGGCGTCACCGCCGAATACCTGGTCAATGCCGAGGTGCTGCAGATCAAGGTCGCACAGGGCGCCAAGCCCGGCGAAGGCGGCCAGCTGCCCGGCCACAAGGTCAATGAACTGATCGCCCGCCTGCGCTATGCCAAGCCGGGCATCGGCCTGATCTCGCCGCCGCCGCACCACGACATCTATTCCATCGAAGACCTGGCCCAGCTGATCTACGACCTCAAGCAGGTCAACCCGACCGCGCTGGTGTCGGTGAAGCTGGTCAGCCATGCCGGCGTGGGCACGATTGCCGCCGGCGTGGTCAAGGCCGGCGCGGACCTGATTACCATTTCCGGCCATGACGGCGGCACTGGCGCTTCACCAGTCAGCTCGATCCGCTATGCCGGCGTGCCGTGGGAGCTGGGCGTGGCCGAAGCGCACCAGGCGCTGCTGGCCAACGACCTGCGCGGGCGCACCCTGCTGCAGACCGACGGCGGCCTGAAGACCGGCCTGGACGTGGTCAAGGCCGCGTTGCTGGGTGCCGACAGCTTCGGTTTCGGTACTGCACCGATGATCGTGCTGGGCTGCAAGTACCTGCGCATCTGCCACCTCAACAACTGCGCAACCGGCGTGGCCACCCAGGACGAGCGCCTGCGCGAGAACCACTTCACCGGCCAGCCCGAGCGCGTGGAGAACTTCTTCCGCCTGCTGGCCGAGGAAGTGCGTGGCTGGCTGTCCTATCTGGGCGTGCGTTCGCTGGAAGAGATCGTCGGCCGCACCGACCTGCTGCGGCAGATCGAGGCCGCGCCGCGCGATGGCGTGCGCGTGGACCTGTCGCGCCTGCTGGCTGATGCCCGCTACGAAGGCAGCCACTGCGCCGCGCAGCGCCTGTACGAATCGCCGGACAGCCTGGCCACGCAGATGGACGGCCTGCTGGCGCCGGCCATCGAGCACAAGCAGGGCGGCGAGCACCGCTTCCTGATCCACAACACCGACCGCAGCATCGGCACCCGCCTGGCCGGTGCCGTGGCCCGCGCGCACGGCAACCAGGGCATGGCCGAGGCGCCGCTGGAACTGCGCTTCCGTGGCAGCGCCGGGCAGAGCTTCGGCGCATTCAACGTCGGCGGCCTGCACCTGGAAGTGGAAGGCGAAGCCAACGACTACGTCGGCAAGGGCATGGCCGGCGGCCGCCTGGTGGTGCGCCCGCCGCGCGGCGCGCGCTTCGAGGCCCGCAGTACCGCCATCATCGGCAACACCTGCCTGTACGGCGCCACCGGTGGCGAGCTGTTTGCCGCCGGCCGCGCGGGCGAGCGCTTCGCAGTGCGCAATTCCGGCGCGCTGGCGGTGGTGGAAGGTGCAGGTGACCACTGCTGCGAGTACATGACCGATGGCGTGGTGCTGGTGCTGGGCAAGGTCGGCCTGAACTTCGGCGCCGGCTTCACCGGTGGCCTGGCCTACGTGCTGGACGTCGACCGCGATTTCGTCGACCGCTACAACCACGAGCTGATCGACATCCACCGCGTTTCGGCCGAGGGCTTCGAGAACTACCGCCAGCACCTGCACCGCCTGATCGGCCGCCACCGCGAGCTGACCGGCAGTATCTGGGCCCAGCAGATCATGGACGAGTTCCGCGATTACATCGGCAAGTTCTGGCTGGTCAAACCCAAGGCCGCCAGCATCGAGTCGCTGACGGAAACCCTGCGACGCGCCGCGTGATGTTTTCCGGTAGTGCCGGCCGCTGGCCGGCAACGTCCCTCCCCGCATTCCAGAGCCCGCCATGAGCCGCAAGCAAGCATTCCAGTTCCTCGATCTGCCCCGGACCATGCCGCAGCGCATCCCGGTCGAACTGCGCACCTCCGGCGACTGGGGTGAGCTGTACGGCAAGTTCGGCAAGGAAGACGCCCAGTACCAGGCCGGCCGCTGCCTGGACTGCGGCAACCCGTACTGCAGCTGGAAGTGCCCGGTGCACAACGCCATTCCGCAGTGGCTGCAGCTGGTGCAGGAAAACCGCATCCACGAAGCTGCCACCCTGTGCCACAGCACCAACCCGCTGCCTGAAGTGTGCGGCCGCGTCTGCCCGCAGGACCGTCTGTGCGAAGGCAGCTGCACGCTGGAGGAATTCGGCGCGGTGACCATCGGTGCGGTGGAGAAGTACATCGTCGATACCGCGCTGGCCAGCGGCTGGCGCCCCGACCTGGACGCGGTGCAGCCCACCGGCCAGAGCGTGGCGGTGATCGGTGCCGGTCCGGCCGGCCTGGCCTGCGCCGACCGCCTGGCGCGCGCCGGCATCACCGCCGTGGTCTACGACCGCTACGAACAGATCGGCGGCCTGCTGCAGTTCGGCATCCCCAGCTTCAAGCTGGACAAGGACGTGATCCACCGCCGCCGCGAGGTGCTGGAGGGCATGGGTGTGCAGTTCCGCCTGGGCGTGGAGGTCGGCCGCGATGTCAGCGTGCAGCAGCTGCTGGACAGCCACGATGCGGTGTTCGTCGGCACCGGCGCCTACCGCTACACCGATGGTGGCCTGGACGGCCAGGACCTGAAGGGCGTGCTGCCGGCGCTGCCGTTTTTGGTGCAGAACAGCCGCATCGTCAGCGGCGATGATCCGAAGGGCCGGCCGATTGCCGGCTGGGAAGACACCATCGCCCTGCCCGACCTCAACGGCAAGCGCGTGGTCGTGCTCGGCGGCGGCGACACCGGCATGGACTGCGTGCGCAGCGCGGTGCGCCTGGGTGCGGCCAAGGTGACCTGCGCCTACCGCCGCGACGAGGCGAACATGCCCGGCAGCGCGCGCGAAGTGGCCAACGCGCGCGAGGAGGGCGTGCGTTTCCTGTTCAACCGCCAGCCGCTGTCGATCGAAGCCGGTGCCGATGACGAAGTGATCGGCGTGACCGTGGTCGAGACCCGTCTCGGCGAACCGGATGCCAATGGCCGCCAGAACGCGGTGCCGATCGAGGGCAGTGAATCGCTGCTGGAAGCGGACGTGGTGATCATCGCGTTCGGCTTCTCGCCGACGCTGCCGGCGTGGCTGTCCGAGCACGGTGTGGAAGGCCAGTCCAATGGCCGCATCGTTGCCGGTGGCAAGGACCGCCTGCCGTACCAGACCTCGCACCCGCGCCTGTTCGCCGGTGGCGATGCCGTGCGCGGTGCGGACCTGGTGGTGACCGCCGTGGCCGAAGGCCGCGACGCCGCCGCCAGCATCGTGCGCCTACTGGCGCACTGATCCGCCCACGGCCGTGGCCTGTACGGCCTGTGGCGCCGACGCTGGAGGGGCGTCGCACGCAGGCAGGTACAGGTCCAGACTGACGGTGGTGCCCTCGTCGGGGACGCTGTGCAGCTGCAGTTCGCCGCCCAGCGCGGCGGCCAGCTCGCGGCAGATGGCCAGGCCCAGGCCACTGCCACCGAAGCGGCGGGTGGTCGAGGCCTCGGCCTGCGTATAAGGCGCGAACACCGCCCGCTGCCGCGCCGGGCTGATGCCCACGCCGGTGTCGGCCACCTGCAGCCGCAGATGCTGGCCGGCAGCCGCCTGGCGCAGCACCTGCAGGCGCAGCTCGACCCCGCCGTGCGCGGTGAACTTGAGCGCGTTGCCCGCCAGGTTGAACAGGATCTGCCTCAGGCGCAGGCCGTCGACCAGTGACCCGGCCTGCAGCGCCGGGTCCAGCACGCAGTGCAGATGCAGACCCTTGCTTGCGGCCAGCGGCGCCAGCAGACGCTGCACGCCCCGCAGCAGCGCGGCCAGATCGGTCGGCACCGCCTGGGAGGAACGGCCGCCCTCACGCTGCCGCTCGCTGTCCAGCACCTCGGCGAGGATCTGCCGCAGCATCGCGGCCGCCTCGTCGAGGGTGGCCAGCAGCTCCCGCTGGCGCGGATCCAGCGACGTCTCTGCCAGATCGTCGAGCATGCTCATCAGCGTGTTCATCGGCGCACCGATCTCCTGGCTCATGCTGGCCAGGAAGTGGGCCTTGGCCACCACCGCCTGCTCGGCTTCGCGCCGTGCATCGTTCAAGGTGGCCGCACGCATCTGCGCCTCGGTCACGTCCATCCAGTAGCCGGTCCATTCGACGCCGCTGGCATCGCCGTCGCTGCAGGCCACCGGCCGCCCGTGCGAACGCACCCATCGCCAGCCCATCCGCCCGCGGGCGCGGAAGGTGACGTCGATCGGCCCGCGCACCAGCGCCGCCGCGTCGACATGGGCCATCACCGGTCCGCGATCCTCCGGGTGCACGGCCGCCAGCAGCCGCCAGTGCTCGACGCGCGCGGTGTCCACGCTCATGCCGAACAGCGCCTGCACGTCGCCGGTCAGGTAGAGCACGCTGTACTCGCCCGTGGCGCTGCGCCGGGTCCGATAGACCACTGCCGGCAGCCCCGCGCTGACCTCCTGCAGGCGCTGCTGCAGGGCATGACGGCGCTGCGCTTCGCGGTGCAGCCGCCAGTAACCGAGGGCATGCACCAGGCCCAGCCCGAGCAGGACCAGCAAAGCGGCGGCGAGGCCGCGCAGCCACGTCGGCATCGGTATGTCCGCCGGCCTCGATGCAGATTTGCCCGCTGTGGCCAAGGCGATGCCGCGCACGCTGGACAGCGGTGCCAGCTGAGGGTCGAACACGGCCAGCCAGTGCCGGCAGGCCGGCGTCGTGGCCAGCACCAAGGCATCGTCGAAGCCGGCTGGCGCAGCGACCTGCAGCGCGTTGTCGTGGCCCTCCCGCAGCAGGCGCTCGACGTCGACCAGGTTGGCCACCACCGCATCCACCTGCGAGGCCGCCAGCAGGCGCAGGGCGGTGGCCACCGGTGCCGGTGGCAGCAGCAGTGCGCCGGGCGCCTGCCGCTGCAACAGGGGCGACAGCGATGCCGGATCGGGCGTGGCCACGGTCTGCCCGCGCAGCCCGCCCAGGTCGAGGATCGGCGGGGCATCGCGGCGGCGTACGATCACCTGCGGTATCTCGAGGTAGGTGGCGCTGGCCGGCCACTCTGGAGGCAGCTGCCCACGCGACCAGCCCAGCACCGCCTGCGTGCCGGCCGGCAGCGGGCCCTCGCCCAGCAGGTCGGCGGCCACCGGCTGCACCTGCAGCGATGGCTCGGCGGTGCGCAGCGCGGCCAGCATCGCGGCGATGCCCCCGTGCACCGCCCCGGCCTGGCCGGCGGGTACCGACGACGGCGCCGAGGCATGCACCAGCCGCAGCGGGCCGCTGCAGTCATCGGCGCGCACCGGCAACGCCACCAGCAGGGCCAGCAGCACGCCGCCATATCGCCAGCGGCGGCGCGCGGCGGCGACATCAGGACAACCAGCGACACTCACGATTACTCCTCAGGCCGCAGGCCGGACACGCGGCTGCACGAAGCAGCGGCCACCTGTCACGCTAGCGACGCGCCCCGCAGCGACAATGAGGAAAATTGCAAATCGCTCAAGTGATACTGATAGCGACATACACTGCCGCTTCCACCACTGAGGACGCCCACGATGCGCATCGGCCTGGCCGCCAACCGCCTGCACCACCATGACGCGCATGCTGCGTTGTTCCGCTGGCTGCGTGCCAGCGAGCCGGGTCTGCGCGAGCTGGGCGTGTCCCTGCATGCGGTCGGCCGTACCCACGACGCGATCGAGCGCAATGGCTTCCTGTCCGGTTATGCGGGTCTGCATCGCTATCCCTACGGCCGCCAGGGCGGCCTGATGAAGCTGGTGGCCGAAGTGGTCGGCATGGGACCGGAGCGCATCCTCGATGGCGCGGTCTACCTGATCGATCCGGTCGACCCGTCGTCGGTGTTTCCCGAGGCGACCGCGCTCAAGCGGCAGTGCGTGATCCATGGCAAGCCGTTTATTTCGACCGTGGCCACCGCGCGCGACTGGATCGAGATCGAACGCGTCCACGCCGGCTTGTCCGCCGATGCCGGTGCTGATGCCCTGCACGCGTTCGAAGGACAGACGCTGGCGCTGATCGCCCACGATGCGATGAAGCCGGCGATGCTCGCCTTCGCCGACGAACATTTCGACGTGCTGGCCCGCTTCGGCGAGCGCGTGGCCACCGGCACCACCGGCCAGCGCCTCAACGAGCTGGCGTGGAGCCGCGGCTGGCCCACCGATACGCCGTGGGTGACGCGCTACCAGAGCGGCCCGATGGGCGGCGATGCGCAGATTGCCGACCGGGTGCTGGAGGGCCGCTGCCAACGCGCGATCTTCTTCGAGGATCCGCATGTGGCGCGCCAGCATGAGGCCGATATCCAGCTGCTGGAGCGGGCGGTGACGACGGTGACCGATCAGGCGGTGTGCATCACCGCACCGCGGGTGGCGGCGCGCTGGGCGGCGGCGGCGGCGCTGCGCGCGGCCCGGTAGAGCCGAGCCATGCTCGGCTGCTTCTCGTCGGGCTGACTGAAAACCCCGCGCTTCGCGCGTAAGCCGAGCGTGGGCTCGGCTCTACAGGATTCGGGGCGCCGCTCTTTGTAGAGCCGAGCCCATGCTCGGCTGCTCTTCGACGCGATGTCGCGATTAGCAGGTTCTCGGGCGGGTTCGTTCGCGGGCGGCAGCCCGCGGTGATCCGCAAATTTTTCGAACTTTCCAACAATTCTCATTGGCAGCACGGGCGCTGCGTGCAAATCATGTCGAGCCACCGACAACGGGTGGCACGGGCTTGCAATCCCGTTGTGTAGATGCGTTGTTTACGCTTGTCAGTCGGCGCCGCTCTTTCCTTGTTGAGCGGCGTCGACTGGCAATCCGTCTGTGCCTCTATGGCGGACGGTGCGTGGGGGCCCTGTGCCCGCCGGCGTTCATGCATCTACCACCGGTATTGCAACCACGCATCGTCCGCCACCTCCGCATCTACGGGGTGGCTCTCTCTGCAACCCGCATAGGAGACCGCCATGAGCGCCCATCGCTACCCTTTCCTGTTCGCCACGCTGGGCGAGGCTGCCAACCAGCTTCCCGACGAGATTGCCCAGCCGCTGGAAACCACCCTCTCGGCCAACACGGCCACCGACGGCATCACGCTGCTGGGCTGCCTGCAGCGCATCGGCCACTGCGAAGGCGCGGATGGCCAGCCATTGCAGCGCATGGGGCGGACACCGGGGCAGTGCGTGGCCTTGTCCCGCATCCACCGTGCCAATGCCGGGCTGACCTTCCTGCTGGAGCTGGCGCATGCCATCGAGCGCGTGCGCGTGGACGGCGACATCAACCAGCACCTGGGTGACGACGCGCGGGACAGGCTGCTGCTGGCCTGCCGGGCGCTGTCGGAATACGTGGATCTGCAAGTGGATGCCGCCTGAGGGAGCCGCTGCACGCGCGCGCTTTCCCGCGCTTCGCGCGTGAGCCGAGCATGGGCTCGGCTCTACCGGATCCGGGGCGCCGCTCTTTGTAGAGTCGAGCTTGCTCGACTGCTTCTCGTCGGGCTGACTGAAATCCCGCGCTGCGCGCGTCAGCCGAGCGTGGGCTCGGCTCTACCGTTACAGCAGCTGGCGGAGCATCGCCTTCAGGCGCCGGCCTTCCAGCTGGAAGTAATCGCGCTGCTCGCGCCAGGCCGGGAAGCGTTGCTCCACTTCCTGCCAGAACGCGGGCGAGTGGTTGGCCTGGATCAGGTGGCACAGCTCGTGCACCAGCACGTACTCGAATGCCTCCGGGCGGCCCAGCACGAGGGCAAGGTCCAGCGCCATGCTGCCGTCTGGGGCCAGCGAGCCCCATTGCGAGGACATCACCTTCAGCCGCACGCGGCTGGGCGCGCGCGGCAGGCCCGGGAGGTACTTCGGCAGCCAGCGGCCGACATCGGCGCGGGTCTGTGCTTCGTAGAACTCACGCAGCAGGCGGCGCAGGGTGGCATCGCCGGCACGGGTCGGCCACTGCAGGCAGGCACCGTGCCGGTCAATCTCCAGGCGAGCGAAGCGGCCTTCCTGCCAGCGCACCGGCAGCAGCTCGCCACGCAGTGGCAGCATGCCGTCCTCGCCCGGCTGCAGCGGTGCTGGCAGGCCGTTGTCCTGGTAGACGCGCAGCTGCAGCGCCAGCCAGTCGCGGTGCTGTTCGAGGAAACGCTCGCCCATCACCAGGCTGGCGCGTGGCGGCAAGGTCAGGCGTGCGCCGCGTTCGTCCACGCTCAGCTTGATGCGTCGCGCACGCGGGTCGCGCACGCGCAGTACCTCGATCTCGGCATCGTCCAGGCGCAGGCGGACGGTGTCGCGCTGCACGGTGGCGGGCGGGGTCGGGCTGATCAGGCGGCGCAGCAGGCGGCTCATGTGCCCAGCATAGCGCTGCGCGGGGCCGCTGGATGACCGGCGGCCCGCGCAGTGCCTGTTCAGTCAGCCTTGCTGAGCTTGAAGGCTTCTTCCAGCAGCAGGAACAGCCGACGGATCTCGGCGCTCTGCAGGGCGAAGCGGGCGTCGAACTCGGCGCGGCGGCCGTCTTCGTCTGCATGCTCCAGCTGGTCCAGGGCGCCGTCGAGGAACTTCAGCTTGCGCACGATCAGGTCGTCGCCGATGACGAAGGACAGGTTGTCCTCGAAGATCAGTGCCAGCTTGGTCACCTGCTTGCCGGCGTCCAGGTGCTTGTCGATCTCGTCGCAGCGCAGTTCCTGGTGCTGGCACTTGACCACCGCGCCACCCTCCACCGGGTCCTTCATCTCGCACTCTTCGCCCAGGCTCAGGCCGGTCGGCAGCGGCTCGCCGGCGATCCAGCCGGTCAGGATCGAGCGTGGCGCGACTTCGGCGTTCAGCGGCATCGCCGGGAAGCTGCCGAGCAGGCCGCGGATGTCGGACATGAAGTACTCGCCGGTCTTGCGGCTGGAGGTATCCACCGCGACATAGCCGTGCTGCAGGTCGATGAAGGCATCGTTGCGCGAGGACTTCACGAAGGCGCGCGGCAGCAGTTCATGCAGCAGGTCGTCCTTCATGCGCTTGCGCTCGCGGCCACCGGGGCGGCGACCTTCCTTCTCCTCGATCTCCTCCAGCTTGCGCTCGAGCAGGTCGTTGACCACCGCCGCCGGCAGGATCTTGTCCTCGCCGCCCACGGTCAGCCACAGGTGTTCGGCGATGCGGTGCGACAGCAGTTCCTTCTCCTCACGGCCGAAGGGCGAGATGAAGCCACGCGAATTCATTTCCAGCGCACCGACCGGCTTGAGCAGGGCGTGCGGCAGCAGGGTGTCCACTTCGGAGAAATCGGTGGTGGTCGGGAAACGGAAGAACGTCAGGTTGCGAAAGAACATGGAATTCCGGATGGCGAAGAGGAAGGGCGTCCCACCTTAGAGGGCGGGCGTCTCGGGTGCTGCGTCGGCATCGGCCGGCGAACCGGCCAGCCAGGCATGGGCATCGGACAAGGGTGCCTCGTCGCGACGGCCCAGCGCCATGAAATCGAACAGACTGGCATCGGCCAGCTGCGAGGGGTGGATCTGGCCCATGGCCCGGGCGATCTGGTCGATGCGGCCGGGGTGGTCCTTTTCCCACTGCTGGAGCATCAGCCCGACCTGGCGGCGTTGCAGGTTTTCCTGGCTGCCACACAGGTTGCACGGGATGATCGGGAAATCACGGGCCTGGGCGTACTCGACGATGTCGCGCTCGCGTACGTAGGCCAGTGGACGGATGACCACGTGGCGGCCGTCGTCGCTGCGCAGTTTCGGCGGCATGCCCGACAGCTTGGCGTGGTGGAACAGGTTCATGAAGAAGGTGGCCACCATGTCGTCGCGGTGGTGGCCCAGCGCGATGCGGGTGAAGCCGTGCTTCTCGGCGTGGTTGTACAGCGCGCCGCGGCGCAGTCGCGAGCACAGCGAACACATCGTGCGGCCTTCCGGGATGACCCGGCTGACCACCGAATAGGTGTCCTGCTCGATGATCTGGTACGCCACGCCCAGGCTGGCCAGGTATTCCGGCAGCACGTGTTCGGGGAAGCCGGGCTGCTTCTGGTCCAGGTTCACCGCGACCAGCTCGAACGGCACCGGGGCCTTCTTCTGCAGCTGCAGCAGCATGTCCAGCAGAGTGTAGCTGTCCTTGCCGCCGGACAGGCAGACCATCACCTTGTCGCCGGCCTCGATCATGCCGTAATCGGCAATGGCCTGGCCGACCTGGCGGCGCAGGCGCCGGCCCAGTGTGTGTTCCGCGCGCGGGCCCCCACGCGGTGCGACAGGCGCTCGCGGCAAGGGATCGGGCAGGGAAATCACGGCGCTCATGGCTGCCATTCTACCGGCTTGGGACCGGCGCCGGCCGCGGCGCGGGGTTGCCCTCTCCCGATGGTCACCGGCGCTGTGTATGCTCGGAGGCTGTGGATACCTACAGCCCCGCCGAGATCGTCGAACGCCTCGTCGCCCTGCGCGCCGAACACCGCGTGCTGGATGAACAGATCACCCGGATGGCCGCCAATGGCGAGGACGAGCTGGAGTCGAAACGGCTGAAGCGGCGCAAGCTGCAGTTGAAGGACTGCATCGCGAAGCTGGAAAGCCTGCAGATTCCGGACGAGCCGGCGTAAGCGGGCGGCCCCATCCACGCATGGCGTGGATCTACTGGCGGGAACGAGGCGACGTAAGACCCGTCCACGCATGGCGTGGATCTACTGGCGGGCGTGTGCCGGCGTTACCCGCTCGGGATGATCACGTCGGCGTTCCACGCCGGTTCGCCGTCGACACTCAGGTCGCAGTGGCGCACGGCGCCGTCCGCGCGGCAGTGCAGGCGCAGCGGGTGGCCGTACCAGTCCCCCTGCAGGCCCGCGCCGACCACCGCCTCTTCCTCACCGACGATGCGCTCGGCATCGGCCAGCCACAGCGTGTAGCGCGGCGCGCTGCCGTCAGCGGCGCCCACGCACAGGCGCACCGGTGCGTCGGCCAGCCGGCCCGGCAGGGTGTCCTCCACGCAGGCCGGGGCGGCCTGGGCCGTCGCCGCAGCGAGCAGCATGGCCGGCAGCAGCCACGCGGGGCTGATCCACCGGCCAGGGCGGCTCATGCCTGCGGCGTCGGCTCGTCGGGGCGCGCCGCTTCCGGGCTGACGCGCTCGATGGTGTGGCGCAGTTCGCGGCCGAGGATGAACTTGGCGTCCTTGGCCCAGCTGTCCAGGCGGTCGTCGAACAGCAGCTTGCTGTTCTCGTCCGGCCACACCAGGCGCAGCTCGCGCAGCTTCTGGATGAAACCACGGAACAGCGACTTGTCGAAGAACTCCGGCGCGGCCGGCGCGTACAGCAGGCTGAGGCGCTGCGCGGCCTGCTGGCACAGGCTTTCCAGCTCGGCGGTACCGAGCGTGCCCGGGCCGTTCTTCACCAGCACCGAAATGGCGATGTAGTAACGCTCGAACGCCTGCTGCAGCGAATGGCCGATGGCACGCAGGCGGAACACTTCGTCGGTCTGCCCGGTGTTGCGGGTCAGCATGCCGCCGTCATCGTCGGCGACCTGCTGCAGCAGGCCTTCGCGGATGAACACGTCGATGGTCTGCTCGATGCGCTGGGCGAACTCGTCTTCGCTCCACGGCAGGAACAGCTCGGCCTGCAGGAACGGGTACACGGTGCGGCCCAGGCGGACCAGGCCGGTGCGGCTCATGCGGCGGTTGTTCTGGAAGCAGCAGGCCACCCACGACGAGGCGGTGAACAGGTGCACCACGTTGTTGCGGAAGTAGCTGAGCAGCACCGCGGTATCGCCACTGACGCTGAGCACGTCGCCCAGCGGGTGCTTGATACGGGTGAGGACGTTGATTTCCTCGGCGTGGGCGATGATCCGCTCCGGCGAGTGCGGGGTCACCGTCACCCGGCCCGAATACGGCATCTCTTCCAGTAGGGTCTTGCACAGCTCGATCTGCGCGATCAGGTCGGCCTCGCCCATCGCGTGCTTGGGCGTGGACAGCAGCGCCAGTGCCAGCAGGTTGATCGGGTTGACGTCGGCGGCGCCGTTGATGCGCACCTGGATACGGTCGGCCAGGGTATCGACGGTGGTCGACAGCCACGACGGCTTCTCGTCCTCCGGCACCGCCTCGCCCTTCCACTCCGGCGCCTTCTCGGCCAGCACGTCGTTCAGGGCGATCGGCTCACCGAAGTTCACCACCACCTGGCCGTAGTTCTGCTTGAGTACCTTGGGGATGCCCCACAGCAGCGACCAGATCGATTCCTTCTCCTTCGGCCGCCCGGACAGTTCGTCCAGGTAGCTGCCGCCTTCCATCAGCTTCTCGTAGCCGATGTAGATGGGCTGGAACAGCACGGGCTTGCGCGGCTGGCGCAGGAACGCGCGCAGGGTCATCGAGATCATGCCGCCCTTGGGCTGCAGCAGGCGCCCGGTGCGCGAACGGCCACCTTCGACGAAGTACTCGATGGAATAGCCACCGGCCACCAGCTGCGCGACATATTCGCTGAGCACGGCCGAGTACAGCGCGTTGCCGCGGATCGAGCGGCGGATGAAGAACGCACCGCCCTTGCGCAGCAGGGTGCCGACCACCGGCAGGTTCAGGTTGATGCCGGCCACGATGTGCGGCGGCACGATGCCACGGTCGTACAGCAGGTAGGACAGCAGCAGGTAGTCCATGTGGCTGCGGTGGCTGGGCACGTAGACCACTTCGTGGCCCGGCGCGGCCGCCTTGAACTTGTCCAGGTGGTGCACCAGCACGCCGGCGTAGATGCGGTTCCACACGTGGCTGAGCATGAAGCTGGCCGACCGCACCACCGGGCTGGAATAGTCCGCGGCGATTTCCCAGGCGTAGGCGTGCGCCTTCTTCCAGGCATCGGCCGGCTTGGAGTTGTCGCGCTTGGCCTGGGCGGCGATCGCCTCGCGCACCGGTTCGGCGGCCAGCACCTGGTCCACCAGCAGGCGGCGGGTGGACAGGTCGGGGCCGATGACCGATTCACGGATGCGGCGGAAATGGGTACGCAGCACGCGCTGCAGCTTGCGCACGGTGCGCTCGGGCTCCAGGCCCTCGTCCACGGTGCTGCGCAGCGAGATCGGCGGGGCGAAGCGCACGATGGTGCTGCGGCCGTTCAGCAGCAGGCCCAGCAATCGGCGGAAACGGCCGACCAGCGCCCAGTTTTCCGAGAACAGCACGGCAAACCAGCCGCTCTGCTTGTCCGGCGCGCGGCCGACGAAGATCGACACCGGCACCAGGTGCACGTCCAGATCATCGCGCACGCGGTGCGCCTGCAGGACCTTGGCCAGGGAATCGGAATGGGTCTTGGCGCCGCGCTGTTCAGGGATCAGCGAATTGCTGGAACTGCGTCGCGACAGCGCCAAGTAGGCGCGCTTGCGGCCGGTCGGGTCACCGGCCAGCGGCACCAGCGGCGAGGGCAGGCCTGCCTGGCGGCAGGCCTTGTCGAGGATCAGCGCGTTGGACAGGCCGTAGTCTTCCAGCACGTACACGACCGGGCGGCCGTCGTTGTACTGGCCCGGGTCCTCCGGCTCGATCTTCAGCGCCAGCCACGGCTCGACCAGGCGGCCCAGCAGGCGCGCCCAGAAGGGGCGGCGGCCAGCGGGACGGGCGTGCGCGGGCGGCGGCACCGGATTGGGGCCGGTGCCGGTCGAGGGAGACGCCGCGGCCGGATCGGCAGGCGTCTGCTGGGGTTCTTCGCCGGGGAACGGCAGCGGGTTCTGTTTCGACATCGGCGCCATTATGGCTTAGGCGGCGTGGTTGCCGCTTCCCCGCCGGCGGCGGGGTCTTCTGCGGGCTCCGGCGCGGCGGCCGCGCGGGCCGCATCGGCTTTGCGCAGCAGGGCATCGGTATCGGCCAGGGTGCGGGTCAGGTACCAGTGGCCTTCGCGCCGGCTCAGCGGCAGCTGCAGCTGCAGGGTGCGCCCGGCCAGCTCGTATTCCATGCGGACCAGGGCATTGTCGCCTTCCACCGAAAGCAGCTCCCCGCGCAGGCTGCGCAGGGCGTCGTCCACGCCCAACCCATAGCTGGCCAGGACGGCCTTGACGGTGTGCAGGAACGGCGCCAGCTGCTGCAGGCTGCCTTCCATGCCGGCCGCGCGCAGGCCGTCCTCGTTGTCGAAGCCGACCTTGGCGGCGGCCTCGACCAGCGCGGCGATGCTGCTGCGGGCGCGGGCCCGGTCGCTGATCGGCGCACCCTGCGCCCAGCCGGCCAAGGTTTCCACCAAGGCGATGTAATGCGTCTGCTGGCTGGAGGTGTAGCCCTTCTGGTGGCGCAGGTACTGCACGCCGAAGTTGCCCATCGACTGCGCCGCCTGGCGCACCGCACTGGCCTGGCCGGCCAGCTGGCGGTCGAAGCTGCGCTGCAGCTGGGCGGCGGCCTGCGGCTCGCGCAGCGCGGCCAGCATCGGCAGCATCTGGTCACCCAGCGGCAGTTCGCCCAGCGGCCACTGGCTGTGGCCGTCGGCCCAGGCCTGCTGCAGGCGCTGGTACTGGCCCGGCGGCACCGACAGGCGCGCGTAGCCAACCAGGTCATCCTCGACCAGGCGCTGGGCCATGGCCTGCACCGCCGCCACCGGTTCGGCCGCCGGCTTGGCCGGGTCGGTGCCGGATTGGCGGCACGCCGCCACCGCCAGCAGCACCATGGCTGCCAGCCCCCATCCACGCGCGGACCTTCCTCGCACTGCCAGGCTCATGCAATCGGACTCCCCGTACCGGCCCGCATCTTGCGGCCTGCAAGGTGACAGCGGCAAGCCGTGCGGTCACGGTTCTGCCAGGAAAGGGGGCCGGATCGTTGGGCAGACGGCTGATTGGCGGGGTCAGAGCCCTTTCGCGCACGAAAGGGATCCGACCCCGGGCGATAAAAAAAGAGCCCGGATCACAGGGATCGCAGGCTCTTCAAACCGGCGCGAGGCCGGTGGACAGTGGTGGCACATCTCCGGCCCAGGGACCGGATGGCGGCGATGCTACGCCGCCTCCGAAGTTAAGGCAATACGTCATGTAACATGACTTAAATATTTGATTTTATTGAATCAATCCTTCTGCCAGACCGCTTCAATGAAATCTACGGCATGTTTTTCGGCGATTCGGGCATAAACGCCGGGATAGCCGGGCCGCGCGCAGCCCTCGCCCCAGCTGACGATGCCGAACTGGGTCCAGCCGTCGCGCAGCTTGAGCATCAGCGGGCCGCCGGAATCGCCCTGGCAGCTGTCGACGCCCGCGCGCCCGGCGCAGATGACCTTGCCGCGCGCGAGTTCACCGGCGTAAGCGTGCTGGCAGTCGGCAAACGGCACGAACGGCACCTGCACCGTCTGCAACTGGGTCGGCAGCTCGCTGGCGCCCTCCTCGGTGGTGCCCCAGCCGATCACGGTGAAGTCACGGCCCGGCTTCAGGTAGCTGGCGTCGGGGCGCAGGCGCAGGGTCACCGGCTGCGCACCGGCCAGCGGCGCATCCAGCTGGATCAGGGCGAGGTCGTGTTCCAGCGAATTGCCGCTGTTGAAGGCCGGGTGTACGTGGATGGCCTTGACGTTGGAGGCGCGTGGCGCAGCATCGGTGGACAGCGCGGTGAGGTTGCCGATGATGGCCAGGCCGGCGGGCGAATCGCCCTGCACGCAGTGCGCGGCGGTCAGCACCCACGACGGCGAGATGAGGGTGCCACCGCAGAAGTGGCGGTCATGGTCGGTGTCGCCCATCGACAACCCCTGCAGGCTGACCATGAACGGGTACTGCCCCGGCTGGGCGTCCTCGCCGCCGATGATGCGCGGCGTTTCGCGCGGTTGCGGTGCGGCGGAGGCGGGTGCTGCGAACGCCAGCAACAGGCCGGCAAGAACTGCAGAGGTGCTGCGATACATATCCGTGTACTCCCTCTTGGATGATTGGAACCGGCGCAGCCGTGAGCGGCGCCGGTGCATCGATTGGGAGGGAGGGACATCCGGATCCAGTGCGACCGCGCGCACGGTTCTTCGCTGCAGTGTCGACTGCGACAGCGCGGGACCCACAAATGCGAACGCCATCCCGCACGGGGCGGGATGGCGTTCGATATTGCGGTGTGACCGGCGGCGCCGGCAGGCTCAGCGTGCAGCCAGAGCCGACGCGATTTCCTGCTGGATGGCCCGCGCGGCCGCCTGCGGATCGGCAGCCAGGCGGATCGGACGGCCAACCACGATGGCATCGGCGCCATCGGCGAAGGCCTGGGCCACGCCGACGGTACGCTTCTGGTCATCGCCCACCGGGCCGCCGGGGCGGATGCCGGGGCAGACGATGGAGAATCCATTGCCGGTCGCGGCGCGGATCGGGCCGGCTTCCTGGCCCGAGGCGATCACACCGTCGATGCCGGCGGCCTGTGCGGCCAATGCGCGTTCGACCACCACATCCACCGGCTCGCGATCGATGCCCATCCGTGCCAGGTCCTGGCGCCCCATCGAAGTCAGCACGGTCACCGCCAGCAGGCGCATGTCGCTGCGGTTGGCGGCTGCGCAGGCCTCCATCATCGCCGGGTGCCAGCCATGGATGGTGGCGTAGCTGACCGGCCACTGCGACAGGCGCTTGATCACCGCCGCCGCCGTGGCCGGGATGTCGAAGAACTTCAGGTCGACGAACACGCGCTTGTCGCGGCGTGCCAGCTCATCCAGCACCTGGAAGTACTCACCGGAGGCCAGCAGTTCCATGCCGATCTTGTAGAACGCCACGCTGTCGCCCAGGCGATCGACCCACTCCAGCGCCTGCACGCGGTCAGGCACATCCAGGGCGAAGATCAGCCGTTCGTCATCGCGCAGCGGCAGCGGTGCGCGGCTCACGGCGCGTAATCCAGCGCAGCGCGCTTGGCGTCGTGGCGGGCCTGGCGCGACTGGGTGTAGTCGTTGTTGAACTGTGCCGGCTCGAAACCGCCGTAGGTCGGGTTCGGCAGCATCCACCAGCGCTCGCCGAACCAGTCGTGGTACTGCTGCAGCAGCGCATCGCGGCCTTCGTTGGTGTTGGCGGTCACTTCAACGAAGTCACCCATCTGGTCACCGAACTGCATCAGCACGCGGTACTGCTGGCCGGCCAGGCGGCGGCGGCAGTTCTTCTCGCTGCCGGCCTGCTCGCAGCCTTCGACCACGGTGCCCAGGCCGAGGAACACGCTGTCGTCGGCCACCGGCAGGCCCTGCTCGCGCAGGTTGGCCAGGGTCGCGTCCTTCAGGTGCACGGCGCGGTTGGAAATGTACAGCAGGGTCACGCCCTTGGCGTTGGCGGCCTTGGCGAAATCAACCACGCCGGGGATGGCCTTGGCCTTCTTCTCGGCCACCCACTGGTCCCAGCTCAGCTCGTCGTATTCCTTGCCATCGCGCACCAGGCGCGTCTGGTAGGGCGAGTTGTCCAGCACGGTCTCATCCACGTCCAGCACCACCGCCGGCTTCAGGCCCTTGGCGGCGTTGCCACGCTCTTCCGGCACCAGCGCGTCCCAGTGGGCTTCCTTCAGCGCGGCATCCAGCTTGTCGGCAGCAGCGCGGTAGGTCTGTTCGGTGATCGCCTTGTACTCCTGCGCACGCTGCATCCACAGCACGGCATTGAGGTTGTCGTTGGCGGTCACATCACGCGCGCCGTCGGCCTTGGCGGCCGCAGCAGGGGCGTCGGGGGCGGGGGCCTCGGCGGCAGGCGCATCGACACGCTTGCAGGCGGACAGGCCGATCGCCGCAGTGGCGAGCAGGGTCAGGGACAGGGAAACGGGACGACGCATCAGGATTCACCGGCAATCAGATATACCCGGCCATTTTACCGGCAAAGATGACCGTGGCACGGCTATGCTTCGGGGTTGACCCGTTGCCTTGCGGAGGCCGCCATGACCGATCCCGTCCAGACTCCCGACGCCCCCCTGCTCGATGCCGTCCAGGCCCGCCTGCTGGGCTGCCTGGTGGAAAAGGAGGCGACCACCCCGGACACCTACCCGCTGACGGTCAATGCCGCGCAGTCGGCGGCCAACCAGAAGACCGCCCGCGAGCCGGTGATGAACGTCGATGCCGGCAGCGTGCAGCATGCCCTGCGCCAGCTGGAGACACTGGGCCTGGCGCGCCAGCACTTCTCCTCGCGCGCCGACCGCTACGAGCACCGCCTGCAGGCCGCGCTGGACCTGACCCGGCAGCAGACCGTGCTGCTTGCAATGCTGCTGCTGCGCGGCCCGCAGACCCTGGGCGAGCTGGTCACGCGCAGCGAGCGCCTGTACCGCTTCGCCGATGTGGACGAAGCCCGCCACGCCATCGAGCGCCTGCAGCAGCGCGCCCTGCTGGTGGTGCTGCCGCGCGCAAGCGGCCAGCGCGAGGACCGCTACATGCACCTGCTGTGCGGTGAGGTGGACGGCGCGGCGCTGGCCGCGAAGTACGCCAGCAGCGGCAGTGGCAGCAGCGAAGCGGCCGACCCCGGCCTGGCCGAGCGCGTGGCCCAGCTGGAAGCCGCGGTGGCCGAGCTGCAGGCCCAGCTGGCGGAACTGCGCGGCGGTTGAGGGCACCCGCCGCGCATGGCCCGGCGCTACCGCAGGTGCACCCGGTAGGGCCGGCCGCTGGCCGGCACGATGCCATGTGAACTCAGGTCGGCGTATCGACGTCGTCCCAGTCGGCCTGTTCAAAGCAGAACAACCAGTTCAGCGCGTAGTGGCGCTCGTAGATCACGCCGCCCACCAGCGCACCGGGCAGCGGTGCACCTTGGCGCTGGGCCTCACGTGCGGCCCAGTGCAGGCGGTAGTGCAGATCCAGCGCATCCAGCAGCACGTCGGTATCGCGCAGGGTCGCAGGGACGCTGCCACTGTCAGCCGCCTGCAGCAGGGCGCCGACCACATCCGGCACCGCACAGGTCGCCTGCGGCCACGGCAGCGCCTCGGACAACCCCAGCGCCCACAGCAGCACGGCCAGACTCTCGTAGCGCCAGCCGAATGGCAGCGCAGCCTCGGCGTCGCCGTGCTCGATGAAGGCGGCCTCGGCCGGGCTCAGGGCCTCCGGCAGCGCCGGCAGACGCTCGGCAAGTTCGGCCAGGCTCAACGGTGGTTCACCGGACTGCAGAGCCTCGGCGCGCAGGGCACAGGCCAGCAGCGCCTGTGCCCTGGCCCAGACCTGGGCAGGCTCGCGCAGCTGTGCCTCGGCCGCACCCAGCACAGGTGGCAATGACGGCGGGACACGCAGCTCGTGGGACTGCAGCTGCTGTTGGCTGCGCGCACGGCGCTGCCCGGCATCGGCGGGATACGGCACCTGCGCCTGCGGATCGGGCGCTTCACCCAACAGCACCCTGCCGGCCGGATCGCGCACGCTGCCATCTTCCAGGAAGCACACCGCATTGGCCTGCAGCAGCCAGGGCTGCAGTGCCTCAAGATCAGCCTCGGCCAGCTCGAACAGATAGTGCTGGCGCACACGCTGCACGTGCCGCATCAGGTGATAGCGCGCGGCAGTCATCTGCCCGTCGCCATGGCCCAGCACGTAGTTGACGAAGCCGCCGAGGTGCGGCGCCAGCGCAGGGTCATCAAGACCACGGACGGAGGCACTGCCGGCCTGTGGCGGCGGTGCCAGCACCGGGCCGAGGGTGGAGTACGCGTTGATCAGCATGGAAGCATCCGTGCAGGAAAACAGACCTGCACCATACCCCACCGGCTCATGCTGGCTGTTGAACCACCGCCGCCCCCGGCGTGGCGTACAACCGGCTCGCGCTGTCGACGTTCGGCAGCTGGATCACGCCGCGCTCGTGCATGCCCAGGCCCAGCAGGATCCGCCCGGAGGCCACGTTGTCCAGGTGGGTGATGCCATACAGATCCTCGATGTCCAGCTGCGTGCGCGCATGCGTGAACACCGCCCGCGCCGCCTCGCTGGCATAGCCCTGCCCCGCGAACTCGGACAGCACCGCATAGCCGATATCCGGCCCCGGCAGGCCATCACGCCGCACCAGGCCGGCGTTGCCCAGCCACGCGCCATCGGCCAGGCGCTCGATCACATACATGCCGAAACCGTTCAGCGCATAGCTGTGCAGCACGCGCAGCGCGATGTAGTCGCGCGCCTGCTCCGCACTGTGCACGTTGCGGTCACCGATGAAACGCAGGAAGCCGGGATCATTGAGCAGCGCCAGCATCGGCAGCGCATCCCGATCCGGCTCGATGCGGCGCAGCCGCAGGCGTTCGCTTTCGATGGGATGCACGCGCAGACCTCTGTGGATCGGGGGTCGGATCCCTTCGCGAGCGAAGGGCTCTGACCCCCGGTCAGGATGGTATCGGGGTCAGAGCCCTTCCCTGCGGGAAGGGATCCGACCCCGGTCAATCAAACAATGCCTCGATCGCCGCCAACCCCGCCGTCGCGCGCTCCTTCTTCCGCGCCGCATCGGCCACCGGGTCCGCGCCATCGCGCTGGATCTCCTCGGCCGGAATCTCCTCGAAGAACCGGCTCGGCTTCAGCCGCACATGCTCGCCGAACTTGCGCGTCAGCTTGCTGTAGCTCATCCACAGCTGGATTTTCGCGCGGGTGATGCCCACGTACAGCAGGCGCCGCTCCTCCTGCAGGTTGCCTTCGTCCAGGCTGACCTGGTGCGGCAGCACCCCGTCCTCGCAGCCGACGATGAAGACATAGGGGAATTCCAGGCCTTTGGACGCGTGCATGGTCATCATGCGTACCTGGTTGCCGCCCTCGTCCTTGTCGCTGCGCGAGAGCAGCGCCAGCTGGCCGGCCAGGTCGGCCGCGGTGGCACCGCGCGGGCCGCCCTCGAACCACTGCGCCAGTTCCTCGATGTTGTTGGCACGGCGCTGGTAGCTGGCTTCTTCCTTGGCCTGCTGGCGCAGCTCACTCAACAATCCCGACTCCTTGGCGACCTTGCGGATCATGTCGCCGGAGCTGATCTGCCGGGTCTGCGCGCGCAGGTCACGCAGGATGTCGGTGAAGCGCGCCAGGCTGTTGGCAGCCCGCGGCGGCAGCTGCTGCAGCGCGCCGATCGACTCGGCGGCATGCGCCATCGGGATGTCTTTTTCCTGCGCCAGCTCGGCCAGCTTGGCCAGCGTGCCGGCACCGACATCGCGCTTGGGTGACTGCACCGCACGCATGAACGCGGTGTCGTCGTCCGGGTTCACCAGCAGCCGCAGCCAAGCCAGCGTGTCCTTCACTTCCTGGCGTTCCAGGAACATGGTGCCGCCGGTCAGGTGGTAGGGAATGCGCAGCAGCTGCATCGCCTTTTCCAGCGGGCGCGACTGGAAGTTGCCGCGGAACAGGATGCAGAAATCGCTCCACGGCACCTTGCGCGCCTGCGCCACGAAGGCGATCTCGGCGGCGACCTTCTCTGCTTCGTGCTCGCTGTTGCGGCATTCCCATACGCGGATGCGCTCGCCGTCCGCCTGGTCGCTCCAAAGCTTCTTCAGGTGTTCGTGCGGGTTGTTGGCGATGAGCGCGTTGGCCGCGCGCAGCACGCGGTTGGAGCAGCGGTAGTTCTGCTCCAGCTTGATGATTTCCAGCGCGGGATAATCGCGCCCCATCTGCTGCAGGTTTTCCGGGTTGGCGCCGCGCCAGGCGTAGATCGACTGGTCATCGTCGCCCACGCAGGTGAAGTTGCCCTTGTCGCCGGCCAGCTGCTTGAGCAGCCGGTACTGCGCGTCGTTGGTGTCCTGGCATTCGTCCACCAGCAGGTAGCCGATGCGTTCGCGCCAGGCCACGGCGATGTCCGGGTTCTCTTCCAGCACCTGCACCGGTAGGCGGATCAGGTCGTCGAAGTCCACTGCATTGAACGCGGTCAGGCGCAGCTGGTAGCGCTCGTAGACGCTGGCCGCTTCCTTCTCGCGGTTGCTGCGCGCGGCGGCCATCGCCTGCTCGGGCGACAAGCCGGCGTTCTTCGCTCGCGATACCAGATTCTTCATGTCCTCGATGTCGTCGGGCTTGGCGCCGGACATCAGATCCTTGATCTGCGCAGCGGCATCGTCGGCATCGAAGATCGAGAAGCCGCGCTTCAGGCCCACCGCCGCGTGTTCGATCTGCAGGAACTTCAGGCCCAGGGCGTGGAAGGTGCAGATGGTCACCTCGTCGGCGTCCTGCTCGCGCAGGCGCTTGGCCACGCGCTCGCGCATTTCCTTGGCCGACTTGTTGGTGAAGGTGATGGCCGCGATGCGGCGTGCGGGGTAGCGCCCACAGCCGATCAGGTGGGCGATCTTCTCGACGATCACGCGCGTCTTGCCGCTGCCCGCACCGGCAAGCACCAGCAGGGGGCCTTCGATGTGCAGGACGGCGGCGGCTTGGGGAGGATTGAGACCGTGCATGGGAGGGGGATTGTAGCGGGCCCGGGTGACGGCCACAGCGGCCGGCCGGTGGGGATGCTGAACGGCTTCGGCGTGCCGGGGCAGCGGCGTACAATCGGCCGATGGCCAAGCTCTATTTCTACTATTCGGCGATGAACGCCGGCAAGACCACCACCCTGCTGCAGAGCGCGCACAACTACCGCGAGCGCGGCATGCGGGTGGCGATCCTGACCCCGCGCCTGGACGACCGTGCCGGTGCCGGCGTGGTCGCCTCGCGCATTGGCCTGCGCGCCGAGGGCATGGCCTTCGACCGCGACAGCGACCTGCAGCGCTGGGTGGCGCAGGACCTGGCCGACAAGGGCCCTATGGGCTGCGTGCTGGTGGACGAGGCGCAGTTCCTGACCCGCGCGCAGGTCTGGCAGCTGAGCGAGGTGGTCGACCAGCTGCGCATTCCAGTGCTGTGCTACGGCCTGCGCACCGATTTCCGCGGCGAGCTGTTCGAGGGCAGCCAGTACCTGCTGGCTTGGGCCGATGAGATGCAGGAGATCAAGACGATCTGCCACAGCGGCAAGAAGGCGACGATGACGGTGCGCGTGGATGAGCATGGCCACGCGGTGCAGGACGGCCCGCAGGTCGAGATCGGCGGCAACGAACGCTACGTGTCGGTGAGCCGTGCCGAGTTCAAGAAGATCACCCGTGGTGAGGGGCGGATCGACCCGGCGCAGGCCCCCCTGCCGCTGTAAAAGGTGGTTCTTTTGCAGGGCTTGCAGCCCTGAACCTGATGCAAGCCAGAGCCGAAGCAACAGCAACAGCGACAGCAAAAGCGGGCATTCCGTGGGATGGCGGGGCACTGTGGGTGTGCGGGGACGCCGTAAACCCGTCCATGGGGGTCGCCGCTTGCTCGTGTGCGCTGTCCTGCGCACACGGCAAGACCGGGGTTGGGCGTCCTGCCCAACCCGCCCGACGCATGCCTCGGGCCCATGCGGCTCACACCCCGCAACCCACAGTGCCCCGCCTTCGACAGTTGGCCGGCGGCTGTTGGTGGGTGCCGACCGTTGGTCGGCACATCTGTCAGATATCGATATCCGACCCCGTGCCGACCAACGGTCGGCACCCACCAGAGCAATGCGCTGTTCCGACAGATCGCGGGAAACTGTCGAAGGCCGGGTAGGTCCGGTTGAGGGGGTGTGAGCGGCATGGATGCCGCGACCAGGCCCCCATGGACGGGTTTACGGCGTCCCCCTCAACCGGACCCACTCCGCCATCCCACGGAATGCCAGCTTTTGAAGTTGACGTTGCCGTGGCTTGGAGCGGGTGCAGGGCTGCAAGCCCTGCAATTCCAAACCACTCAGTAAAGCGTGCGCTCCGGTGCGCCGGCCGGCGGCGGGGTGTACTGGTACAGCCAGGTCTCGGTGAGCGGCTTGCCACCACTGCGCAGGTACAGGCGGATGTCGATCTGCTCGGTACTGCCCTCCGGTGGCACCAGGTCGAACATCGCGCGGTAGCCCTTGATCTCGCGCAGCGGCCGCGCCGACACGATCTCCACCCGGCCGCGGCTGGCTTCCACCACCGCCTCCACCTCGCCCTTGTCGATCAGGCTGGCCAGCTCGCCGCCTTCGAAATCCACCGCGAAGCGCCAGCTGAAGTACTCGCGCTTCTTGCCCACCACGCCACCCAGCCCGGTGTGGGTCGCCACGCAGTGCGCCAACGGTGTGCGGGCTGGCGGTTCGGCACCCCAGAACAGGCGGTAGCCGACCAGCAGTTCCTGGCCCGGCTGCGGCTTTTCCTTCGGGTTCCAGAACGCCACGATGTTGTCGAAGGTCTCGTCCACGGTGGGAATCTCCACCAGCTGCACCGAGCCATCGCCCCACTCGCCCTTCGGTTCCACCCACAGGCACGGGCGCTTCTCGTAGAACACGCCGTCATCCTGGTAATGGTCGAAGTTGCGGTCACGCTGCAGCAGGCCGAAGCCGCGCGGGTTGCGGTCGACGAACATGTTGAAGCGCAGGTTGCGCGGGTTCACCAGCGGACGCCAGATCCATTCGCCGCCACCGGTCCACATCGACAGGCCATCGGTGTCGTGGATTTCCGGGCGCCAGTCCCAGCCCATGCGGCGGTCGTTCTCACCCACCTGATACATGCTGGTGCACGGAGCGATGCCCAGGCGTTCGATGGCCTTGCGCGGATACAGCGCGCTGTCGATGTCCATCAGCAGCACGTCGCCATTGGTGATGGCGAAGCGGTAGGCGCCAGCCACGCTGGGCGAATCCAGCAGGCCGTAGACCACGATCGTGTCCGAGTCGGCCGCAGGCTGCTCCAGGTAGTACGCGATGAAATCGGGGAATTCCTCCGGCTTGCCCATGCCGGTATCGATGGCCAGCGCACGCGCGGACTGGCCGTACTGGCCTTCCTTGCCGACGGCGCGGAAGTAGCTGGCACCGAGGAAGGCAGCAAAGTCGCGGTCGGTGTCCTTGCGGGTGTTCAGGCGGAAACCGGCAAAGCCCAGGTCCGCCGGCAGCTCGCCGTTCTTCAGGCCGCTCTTGCCGTAGTTGAACGCCGCACCGTCGTAGGCCAGTTCCTGCGCCTTGCCATCGACCACGTCGAACATCCGCACCGGCGAATGGAAGTACAGGCCCAGGTGGAAGAACTTTGCTTGGAACTTGCCGGGCTGGTCGGCCCACAGCGCATGGTCCTGGCGGTAACCAATCGACTGGTACTGGTCCCAGTCCAAGGCTTCCAGCGGCTTGGGCAGCACCCGCTTGTGGCTCTGGTAAGGCGCCTGCGCCAGCGCGCGGGCCTGGCCCTTCAGGGTGGCGAAATCGAACGGCTGCGGCTGGCCGAGCCGGCGCAGGCCGAGCTGTCCACTCTTGCCGGCCGCGCAGGCCGGCAGGGTCGGCAGGCCGAAGGCGGCCATGGCCAGGGAGGCATTGCGGAGGAAGTCGCGTCGTTGCATGCAGGCGCGGAAGCAAGGGGAAGGTCGGCCATCATAGGCAGACAAACGTTAACGGGCAGCGGAGGGCTGTATGGCTGGTTCAGCCTGCGCCAGCGCGGCCAGCCGCTCGTCCAGCTCACGCAGGGCCGGGGCCTGTGCCCCGCGCTGGGCCAGCAACAGCTGGCGTGCTTCGGCCAGCGCCGCGTGTGCCGCGTCCGGCTGGCCGGCCTGCTGCAGCGCGCCTGCCTGCGCCAGCAGCGCCTGCGGCAGCAGGGCCGTATGGTCGGGCTGACGCCAGATCGCCACCGCCCGCGCGTAGTGCCTGGCCGCCAGGGCAGCATCGCCGTGATCGCTGGCCCACTGCCCCAGCGCGAACTCACCCTGGCCAACCTCGCGGTGGGCCGGACCCAGCGCGGCAAGCAGCTGTGCCTGGACCTGCTGCAGTTCCTGTCCGGCCTGCTGGCCCTGCCCTCGCTGCAGGGCCAGCATCGCGCGCGCACGGCGCACCACCAGCGCCTCGGGATGGCGAGGGCCCCAGGCATCCTGTGCCGCCTGCCAGGCCAGTTCCAGTTCGGTGGCGGCCGCCTCGGTCTGGCCCTGCCGTGCGAGCACCTCGCCCAGCTGGCGGTGCAGGCCGATCACCTGCGGGCTACGGCCATCGGCCGGTTGGTCCAGCAGGGCCAGTGCCTGCCGGTAACCGGCCAGCGCGGCAGCCAGGTGGTCGGCGCCGGCAGCCAGCCCGGCGAGGTCGGCGAGTGACTCGGCGCGGCCAAAGCGCTGGCCGATGCCCTGGTGGCGCAGGGCGAGCGCCTGTTCGAACGAGGCACGCGCGTCGTCCGCGTTGCCCAGCTGGGCGTGGCAGCGGCCCAGCTGGCTGTGGAATTCGGCCACCGTCGCCGGTAACGCATCGGCCTCGCGGGCCGCCAACGGCTGCAGCGGCTGCAGGTGCGCCAGGCAATCGCGGTCGCGGCCCAGCATGCGCAGCGCGCGACCACGCTGGGTCACCGCTTCCAGCTGCAGGGCGGGCGGCACGTCGTCCACCTGCTGCAGCAGCCGGCGCTGCTGGTCCAAGGTCTGCAGGGCCAGTTGGTAATCCCCCAGGCCGATCCGCAGGCGGCCGATCACCCCTTCCAGCGCGGCCAGCGCCAGTGGCTGGTCGGCCAGTTCGGCCTCGCCACGCTGCTGCCCGGTGGCCAGCAGCTGCGGCACGTCGAAATGGCCGTGGCGCTCGCTTGCCGCCTTGTCGAACAGGCTGACGGTGAAATCCTGCATGGCCTGCGCGCGGGTCATTTCCACCTGCGCCTGGCGTGCCTGCCACAGCGCGATGGAGGTGGTGCCGAGCAGGGCCAGCACGGCCACCGAGGCCAGCGCCACGCCCCAGCGGTGGCGGCCGATGTATTTGTTCACGCGGTAGCCCACGCCGGGCGGCCGGGCCTGGATCGGCCGGCCCTGCAGGTAGCGCTGCAGGTCGCCGGCCAGCGCCTCGGCCGAGGCGTAGCGCTGCACGGGATCCTTCTGCAGGGCCTTTTCCAGCAGCACGTCGAGGTCACCACGCAGCTGCCGGGCCTGACGCTGCAGCGCACGCCGCGCGGCGCCGGGCTGGTCGGCCAGGCGCAGCAGCAGTGACGATGCACGGGGCACCTGCACGTCGAGGATCGAGCGCTCCCATTCGACATCGCTGTGCCGGCGCAGGCGGTAGGGCTTGTGCCCGGTCACCACTTCAAACAGCACCACGCCCAGCGAATAGACGTCGGTGAGGGTGGTCACCGCCTCGCCGCGTACCTGTTCCGGCGCGGCGTAGTGCAGGGTGAACGCGCGTACTTCGGTGGGCGGCTGGGTGGCGTCGGCGGTGTCGTGGTCGAGCAGCGCGGCGATGCCGAAATCCAGCAGCTTCACCGTGCCGTCGGCGCGGACCAGGATGTTGGAAGGCTTGAGGTCGCGGTGCACCACCAGGTTGGCGTGGGCATGGCTGACCACCGCGCAGACCTGCAGCATCAGCTGCAGGCGCGTTTCCAGCGACGGTTCCAGGCGTCGGCAGTAATCGCTGATCGGCTCGCCTTCCACGTAGTCCAGGGCCAGGTAGGGCTGGCCATGCTGGTCCACGCCGGCATCCAACAGCTGGGCCAGGTGGGGGTGCTGCAGCCGGGCGAGGATCTGCCGTTCGCGGCCGAAGCGCTGGCGCAGCCCGGGATCGGCCACGCCGCTGCGCAGCAGCTTCAGCGCCACCTGGCGCTGGTACAGGCCATCACAACGCTCGGCCAGCCAGACCTCGCCCATGCCGCCCTCGCCCAGCGGGCTCAGCAGGCGGTAGGGGCCCACTTGGCTGCCCGCGCGCCCGGGTGGCGCCGCGGTCCACAGCGGCTGGGCCATGAACTCCTGGCTGTCGGCCTCCTGCAGCAGCAGGTGTTCCAGGTCGCGGCCCAGGGTCGGGTCGTGCTCGGCCAGACGCTCCAGGCGCATCTGCCGTGCCTCCGGGGCCAGCTCCAGCAGCTGGTCCAGCCAGGACGAAAGCAGCTGCCAGCGCGCGGCATCCATGGTCGGCCTGTGCGCCTCAGTCGCCGCGCATCGCCGCCAGCAGGAACAGCCGCGCCTTCTGCCAGTCACGGCGGATGCTGCGCTCCGAGCGTTGGCTGAGTTCGGCGATCTCCTGTTCGGACAGGCCGGCGAAGTAGCGCAGCTCGACCACCCGCGCCAGGTGCCCATCGACGGCCTGCAGGCGCTCCAGGGCCACGTCCAGGGCCAGCAGGTCCTCGTCCAGGCGCACGCCGCTGCTGCTGTTCTCGGGAATTTCGGCCACCCGTTTCAGGTCGCCGCCGCGCTTGCGCGCCAGCCGGTTGCGCGCGTAGTCGACCACCACGCTGCGCATGGCCGAGGCGGCATAGGCGAAGAAATGCGCGCGGTCCTCGAAGCGCGTCGCGCCGCGGCTGCCGAGCAGTTTCAGATAGGACTCGTGCACCAGCGAGGTGGCGTCCAGGGTGCGTCCCTGCTGGCCGGCCAGCTGGCGCCGGGCCATCCCGTGCAGCTCCTGGTACAGCGCGGTCAGCACGCGGTCCAGCGCCGTGCGGTCACCGCCGCGCGCAGCGTCCAGCCAGACGGTGATATCCGGTCCTTCGTCCATCGCAACGCCCCCCGCAGCGGATGCTGAGCGGACTATAGCGCTGCCGGTGTGCGCTGCATGAAGAGATTCAGCGCTGGCAGCGGCTGCACCACACGCTGGCGCGCTGGCCGATCATTGCGTGCTTGAGCGGGCGACCGCACTGCGGGCAAGGCAGGCCATCGCGGCCGTAGACCAGCAGCTCCTGCTCGAAGTAGCCCGGGGCGCCATCGGGGCTGATGAAATCGCGCAGGGTGGTGCCGCCACGGGTGATGGCGTAGCCGAGGGTGTCCTTCACTTCGCGGGACAGGCGCCGGTAGCGTTCGCGCGAGACCTTGCCGGCCTCGCGCAGCGGGCTGATGCCGGCCTTGAACAGGCTTTCGGCGGCGTAGATGTTGCCCACCCCGACCACCACCGCCTGGTCCATCAGGAAAGTCTTCACCGGGGCGCTGCGGCCACGACTGCGCTCGAACAGGTAATCGCCATCGAAAGCCTCGTCCAGCGGCTCCGGGCCCAGCCCCCGCAGCAGCGGGTGCACCTCGCCGGCCGGCTGCCAGAGCAGGCTGCCAAAGCGGCGCGGGTCGTTGAAACGCAGCAGGCGGCCGTTGTCCAGGCTGATGTCCACGTGGTCGTGCGTTCGCAGCGGCGTGTCACCCGGCAGCACGCGCAAGCTGCCGGACATGCCCAGGTGCAGCACGGCGCTGCCCACGGCGGTATCCAGCAGCAGGTACTTGGCCCGCCGGTGCACCGCGTCGATGCGCTGCCCCGGCAGCAGATCGGCCACTTGCGGTGGAATCGGCCAGCGCAGGTCGGCGCGGCGCAGGATCACCCCATGGACGCGGCGGCCTTGCAGATGCGGCGCCAGGCCGCGGCGGGTGGTTTCTACTTCAGGCAGTTCAGGCATGGGCTGATTCTACGCCGGCGCACCGCGCGATCCGTCACTGACCGGTAGCGCCGGGCCGTGCCCGGCGGCGGGCCTTCCGCCCGCGCCCCGCGCTCGCCGGGCATGGCCCGGCGCTACCGGCGACCGCGGAACTGCAGATTCAGCGCGGTGGCGCCGAAAGTTCACGTGCATCCAGGTAACCATCGCCGTTGGCATCCTGCTTGTGGAAGCGCTGCACGATCATCTGGCGCTGCTGCTCGCGGGTGATCGGCCTGCCCTTGCCACCGGGCAGTTCGTCGGCGGTCAGCAGGCCATCGCCGTTGCGGTCCATGTGGTCGAAGGCATACAGCATCCACTGCACGTACTCGGCTTCGCTCACCTTGCCATCGCCGTCGCTGTCCATGCGCTGCAGGTAGGTGGCGGTGTCGGTGACCTGCGCGGAGGCGACCAGCGGCAGCAGGCACAGCAGCGGAACCAGCAGCTGCCTCATACGCCCACCAGGGTGTAGCCCTTCAACCGCGCGGCGTAGGCCTGCAGGGCGGCAATGCCGCTTTCCTCGGCCTCGTGGCACCACCCCTGCAGGTGGCGCAGGCGCTCGGCGGCGTCATGGCCGCGGGCTTCCAGCAGCGCGGCCAGGCGCGCGCGGTACTCGACCAGGGTGCGGATGCGCGGGCGCTGCGCGACCCATTCGCTGAGCTGGGCGCGGCTGTCCGGCTGCAGCCAGCGGCCATCGTTGACCAGGCCCCGGCGCAGGCGGCGCGGCAGCAGGCGACGCAGCTTGGCCCCGGCCTGGGCGGCTTCTTCGCGAAGGGCCGGCATGAGCACGTTGCGCTGGTAATCGGTCATTGCCTGGAAGCGGTGCGACAGCAGCGCCTTCAGGGTCTCGGCATCGGGCACGGCGATGTTCGGGCGCACGTCCATGGCCGGCGCCACCCGCAGCACCTTGGCCAGGTGCAGCGCCTGCAGCAGTCGGATCGCGCTCCAGCCGATGTCGAACTCCCAGCGGCGCATCGCAAAGCGCGCCGAGCTGGGGAAGGCATGGTGGTTGTTGTGCAGTTCCTCGCCACCGATCCAGAACGCCCACGGCGTCAGGTTGGTGGAGGTGTCGGCCGACTCGTAGTTGCGGTAACCCCACCAGTGGCCCAGGCCGTTGACCACGCCCGCGGCCCAGAACGGAATCCAGGCCATCTGGATCGCCCACAGGGCCACGCCGGGCAGGCCGAACAGCACGCTGTTGATGACCAGCAGCAGCACCGGGCCGAGGGTGGCGCGCGGGGTGTACAGGTGGCGCTCGATGGCGTCGTCCGGCGTGCCGCGGCCGTACTGTTCGATGTCCGCAGGCATGCCGCGGGCTTCGCGGTACAGCTCCACGCCATGCCAGAACACCTTGCCGATGCCGCGGGTAACCGGGCTGTGGGGGTCGTCCTCGGTTTCCACCTTGGCGTGGTGCTTGCGGTGGATGGCCACCCACTCGCGGGTGATCATCGAGGTGGTCAGCCAGAGCCAGAAGCGGAACACATGCGCGACGGCCGGATGGAAATCGACCCCGCGATGGGCCTGGCTGCGGTGCAGGTAGAGCGTGACCGAGAAGATGGTGAGCTGGGTGAACACCAGCAGCACCGCCAGCATGGCCCAGCCGCCCAGGCCAAGCACGCCACCGGTGAGCAGGGAGATCAGGGCATCGGGCATGGCGGCACTCCAGATCGACGCGGGGATGACAGACATGATGGGCGCTTAAGCTGCAAACTGCACCCTCGCGGCGGTGTTCGTGCACCGTCATAAAGTGCCACCGTTCACAGTTGGGGACCTGAGTTGTCGAGCCTTGATCCGCGCGCCCATGCCGTTACCGCTGCCCCGTCTACCGGGGCGCTGCCTCCGCTGATCGAACTGGACCAGGCCAGCGTGGTCCGCGGACAGGTGAAGGTCCTGCACGGGCTCAGCCTGCGCATCGCGCAGGGCCAGCACACCGCGCTGCTGGGCCCGAACGGCTGCGGCAAATCGACCTTCATCAAGCTGATCACCCGCGAGCTGTACCCGCTGGCCCAGGCCGACGGCCGGGTCGCGGTGAAGGTGCTGGGACAGAACCGCTGGCAGGTTGATCGCCTGCGCTCGCAGCTGGGCATCGTCACCGGCGACCTCAGCAGCAACCTGTCCGACAGGCCGGGCCTGACCGTGGAACAGGCGGTGCTGTCCGGCTTCTTCGCCAGCTATGTGGTGCCGGCGTTCCGCGAGGTGACGGCGGACATGCAGGCGCGGGTGGGCGAGACGCTGGCAATGACCGGCGCGCTGGCCCTGCGCGAGCGCGCCTATGCGGAACTGTCGGCCGGCGAGACCCGCCGCGTGCTGATCGCCCGTGCCCTGGTCAACCGGCCGCAGGCGCTGCTGCTGGACGAGCCGTCCACCGGCCTGGACCTGGTGGCGCGGCAGCAGCTGGTGGCGACCATGCGCGTGCTGGCCCAGCAGGGCATCACCCTGGTGCTGGTGACCCACCATATCGAGGAAGTAATCCCCGAGATCGAGCGCGTGGTGCTGCTGCGCGATGGCCGCGTGCTGGCCGACGGCACCCGCGAAGAACTGCTGCGCGACGAGCCGCTGTCGGCGGTGTTTGGTGGTGCGATCAGCGTGGTGGAACAGAATGGGGTCTTGACCGCGTACGCGGGGTAATCGGCAGCCGAGCATGGGCTCGGCTCTACATCATGCAACGCAGCGGGCCGGGGTATCCGGCCCGCTGCCTTTACTCAGAACCGCAGCGCCAGCGCGCGCGATTCGATCGGGGCCATCCGGCTCTGGTCCTGCAGTTGCAGGTCACGCAGCTCATACGGTGCGCCGAAGCCGGCCGGCAGCGCGGCCTGGTCGAACGGCAGCACCAGCACGCCACGGCCGGCACCTTCGAACCACGCCGCTGCATGTGCCTGTGCCACCGGCTTCAACTGGCCATCGACGCCAGTGGCGTACAGCGTGCCACGCGCTTCGTAACGGCCCGCGGCGGCCACCTGCAGCGGCAGGCTCACCTGGCGGCTGGCGGCATCGGGCGTGGCCTGGCCGCTGAAGCGCGCGGTCGGCTGCGCCACCGCGAAGGCCACCTTGCCATCGCGCAGCACGCCGTCGGCCTGGGTGAACACCTGCAGTTCCCACAGGCCCTGCGCCGTGCTGGCTTCGGCCGGAATACGCACCTGCGCGCGCAGGCTGCCATCGCTGGTGCGCCGCAGCCGTTGCGGCCAGCTGCGGCCATCCGGCGCCACCAGCAGGGCTTCACCGCCCAGGCTGCCGCGGCGCGTGGCCAGCGTCGCGGTGCTGGCACCATCTTCCAGCAGGCGTGCCTGCAGCTGCACGCTGCCGCCGGCCAGCACCTGCACCTGGTTGGCCTGTACCTCCAGCCGCACCGGGCTGTTGGGTTCCAGCACCTGCACCACGTAGCGGCCCTGCGCCTGCGCGCTCTGCAGCCGGTAGGCGCCCACTGCGCTGCTGGCACCGGTGCGCAGCATGCTGCTGCCATCGTTCACCGCCATGCCCGCGGCCTGCAGCTGCCGCGCATCGACGCTGCGCGCCACGCTGGTGCGGCCGGCCGCATCGCGCACCTGCAGGGCGTCGGCGGGCAGCGCGCGGGCACCGGCACCCGGGCTGACCTGGATCACCGCATCCGGCGCGGTCAGCGGCAGGTCCAGGCCGCGTTGCAGTTCAGCGGCGTCGACCTGCTGCCAGTAGCTGCGGCTGACCGCCGCGTAGGCGCCCGGTGCCTGCAGCGGCTGCGCCGGGTCCAGGGCCCAGGCGAAGGCCAGCGGCACACGCTCGCTGTCATCGGCCGGCAGCGGTGCGGCCACCAGTGCCGCGGGCACCTGGTCACCGGCAGCGGTGGCACGCAGCGCCTGTGCGGCATGCACCGGCGCGGCGGCAAGTGCGGCCAGTACGGCTGCGGCCAGCAGGGTGGAATGGATCTTCATGGTCATCTCCCTCACTGGGTCAGGTCATTGCGCAGGATCGTGCCGAGGCCGAAGCACTCGCGGCGGCTCTGGTTATGGCTCAGCGGCTCGGCGCCCTGGGTACGCGCCTTGTCGGTGAACCACAGGCTGCCCGCCGCCTTCTGGCTGCTGCATTCCAGGAAACCGTCCGAGCAGGACGACAGCCAGTTCTGGGTGAACTCCAGGCCTACGTTGGCCGCATAGCCACCGCAGTAGCTGTTGCTGTCCCACACGGCCGATTCGACATCGCTGCCGACCACCGCGCGGAAGGGCTTGGGCAACGCGGGGCGGCCGGCGGTGCCGTACAGGTTCTGCGCGTTGTAGGTGGCCATGTGGCCGACCTGCTGCATGCGCACGGCATCGCTCTTGTAGCCCAGCAGCCAGCCCAGCGAGGTTTCGAAGGTGTTGCCGTTGAGCACCGCATCGGCCAGCGGCGTGCCCGCCGAGGACGGCGCGAGCGCGGTGACCTTGCGCACTGTGCTGATGATCTTCGGGTAGCGGCTGTCGTAAGTGGGATTGGACAGGATCCAGCGCACCACGTTGCCGCCATTGGAATGGGTGATGACCACCAGCTGGGTGATGCCGCGGCTGTCGATGAAGCGGGTCAGCTGGTTGGCCAGGCAGCCGGCGGCCTCAGGCTTCCACATGTACTGGGTGAAATCGCAGTTGATGACCACGTAGTTGCTGCTGTTCGGCAGGCCCTGGCGCACGGTGTCGATGATCGCCGGCTGCCAGTAGTCCTGGGTGGCATCGGTCTGTGCGCCGGTGCCGTGGACGAAGGCCACGCCGTAGACATCGGCGGCCTGCGCCGGGGTGCAGGCCAGGCCCAGCAGCAGGGCCAGGGCGGTACTTCCTGTTGCGGTACTGCGCATCGCATCTCTCCCTCGTCAGCGGATCCCCCCGGCCCGGCTGTGGGCCGATGCTCGCTGCGAACGTGCGTGAAAGTCCGTGCGCTGCGCCCGTTTTCGGGAGATTGGCGACGTTGGATGCTGTTGTTGCAGGATCGTGACCGGAGCACGCCACCATGCCGGGTCTGGCCGTATGACCCATGGACGCTGCGGGCGGCAGGAGGGGCTGCGATCATGGCCTCTGTGTTTCCTGTCTCGAGCCTGCCCATGTCTTTGCCTGCCCTCCCCGCCCGCCCCCTGCTCGGCCTGGCCATCGCCCTGTCGCTGGCCGGTTGCGCATCCACCGCCACCGCACCGACCACGGTGGAATCCAACGTCACCACCAAGGCGGTGGGCTACCTCGACAAGGCCGCCGTGCCGGCCAGCATCGCCCTGGTGCCGGCGCCACCGGCAGCCGGTTCGGCCGGCTTCGCGCTGGATGAGCAGGTCAGTCGCGAAGCCCGCGCCCTGCGCGGCACGCCGCGCTTCAGCCAGGCGACCCGCGATGCCGAGCTCGGCTTCCCCGAGGGTGCCAACCAGTTCTCCTGCGCCGCCGACATCGACGTGGACGCGGTGAAGACCCCCGCCCTGTACCGCCTGCTGGAGCGCAGCCGCATCGATGCCAGCGCGGCCACCAAGGCCGCCAAGAACCAGTACCAGCGTCCGCGCCCCTTCATGGTCAACGGCGAGCCGACCTGCACGCCCGACGATGAAGCCGGCCTGCGCAGGAACGGCTCCTACCCTTCGGGCCACACCTCCATCGGCTGGGCCTGGGCCCTGATCCTTTCGGAGATCGCGCCGGACCGCGCCGATGCCATCCAGGCGCGTGGCCGCAACTACGGCGAGAGCCGCCTGGTGTGCAACGTGCACTGGCAGAGCGACATCCTCGAAGGGCGTTTCATGGGCGCCGCCGCGGTGGCGCGCCTGCATGACAACGCGGCGTTCAACAAGGATCTGCTGGCGGCGCGCAAGGAGATTGCTGATGCACGCAAGGCCGGCCTGCATTCCAGCCGCGACTGCGCGGCCGAGGAAGCGGTGCTGAAGGTGCGGCCGGAAAGCGCGCTGTAAAGCATCGTCGCTGCGCTCGCCGGGCATGGCCCGGCGCTACCGCGCGATGCCTGGGTAGCGCCGGGCCATGCCCGGCGGCCCAGGAAAACAGAAGGGCCGGCATTTCGCCGGCCCTTCTTCATTGCATCACGCCTGCAACCGCATCAGAACTTCGCGGTGAACTCGACGCCGAACGTGCGCGGCTCGTTGAGGAAGCCGGTCAGGTTGTTGAAGTCGATCGCACCGACCACGCGGGTCTGGTTGGTCAGGTTGCGGCCGAACACGGCCACGTCGTACTGGCCGTAATCCCAGTTGTAGCCCACGCGCAGGCCACCTTCCAGCGAGCTGCGGCTGCGGAACTCCGGCGACTCGTACAGGAAGAAGTTCACAGCACTCTTGTACGCCCAGTCGGTGTAGACGTAGACCTCGCTGGCATCGTTCACCGGGAAGCCGGCACGCAGGGTCAGGTTGTGGATCCACTTCGGCGCCTGCGGCAGCGGGTTGCCGTTGACCAGCGCGTAGGTGCCACCGTTGATGAGGGTGGTCGGGTCGGTGATGGTGCAGCCACCGCCACAGATCGCCACGGCCAGATCCTTGTCCTTGATCTCGGTGTCGTTGTAGCTGCTGCCCAGGGTCATCAGCACGTGGTCGGTCAGGTACGCCTCGAAGTCCAGCTCGAAGCCCTGGCCGATGGTCTTGTCGGCGTTGAGCAGGGTGGCGGTGTTGTTGCTGCCACCCACGGCGATCAGCTGCTGGCCATCGACGTTGTAGCGGAACACGTTGAAGCCGAGGCGTGCGCGACGGTCGAACAGGTCGGCCTTGATGCCGGCTTCATACGAAATCACCTTCTCCGAATCGGCCTGGGTGACGCCGCCGAAGGCCAGGCGGCCCTGGATCGACGGTGCACGGAAGCCCTTGGCCACGCGCGCATAGGCGTTGATGTTGTCGGTGATCTGGTAGACGCCGCTCAGGTCCCAGCTGACGTCGTCGACATCGCTGTTGGCCAGGTACGGGCCGCTGACCGGCGTACCGCCCGGCACGGCCTGCAGCACGCTGGCGGTGAAGTCCTTCTTGTCCTGGGTGTAACGCACGCCGGCACGCAGCTTGAAGCGGTCGGTCACGTCCAGGTCGCCCGAGGCGAACGCGGCCCAGGCCTTGTTGCGCTGGCTCTGCACGGCGTGGCCGGTCTGCGGGTTGCCCGGGGTCAGCGAGTCGTAGTTGAAGCTGTCGATGGTGACGTCTTCATCGAAGTAGAAGACGCCGGCCTGCCAGTCGAAGCGGCCCCACTCGTTGGACTCGACGCGGAATTCCTGCGTCCACTGGCGGTGGTGCGGCAGGCCGTCAGCCGATTCGGACGGGAACGGAATGTTGCCCGGGCCGTAGTTGCCGGCGCCCAGGAACGAAGCACCATAGCCGCCATCGACGTCGCCGTGGTTCAGCGATTCGGCGGTTTCATAGCCGGTGATCGAGTGCAGGGTGACACGGCCCAGGTCCCACTTGATGCGTGCGCTGCCGCCCCAGGTTTCCAGGTTGGAGAAGTTCAGCCCGTCGGTGGAGACCTTGTCGCGGTCGAAGTTCTCGACCAGCGCATTGCTGCCCGGCTGGATGATGTTGGCGCGGAACAGGCGCGCGGTGCCGTTGAGCTTGCGCTTGTGCAGGTTGAACAGCGCTTCGACGTCATCACCTTCGTACAGGAACTGCACGCGGCCAGCGGCTTCGTCATAGCCTTCGAAGCCCGAGCTCGGCGCGTTGGCGACGGTGTTGTCGACGTAGTTCTCGCGGCGCTGGTACAGCGCCGACACGCGCGCCGACCAGCGGCTGGTCAGCGGGCCGCCGTAAGCGCCCTGCACGTTCCAGGTGTCATACGTGCCGTAGGACATCTTCACGTAGCCATCGGCGTCCTGCGACGGACGGGCCGAATCGAACTTCACCACGCCGGCCGGGGTGTTGCGGCCGAACAGCGTGCCCTGCGGGCCACGCAGCACTTCCACGCCAGCCAGGTCGAACAGCGGGAAGCCCTTCAGCAGCGGGCTTTCCTGCACCACGTCGTCGTATACCAGCGACACCGGCTGCGAAGCGTTGAGATCGAAGTCGGTGTTGCCCAGGCCGCGGATGTAGAAGCGCGGGAAGGCACGGCCGTACGACGATTCGATGTTCAGGCTCGGCACGCGCGCGGACAGGAAGCGGATGTCGTCGCCGGCGGAGCCGAGCACATCCAGCTTCTCGCCCTGGATCGCGGTGATCGCGACCGGCACGTCCTTGGCGTTCTCGACGCGGCGCTGCGCGGTGACCTGGAGGGCATCGAGGGCAACCGGATCCTTGGCAGCAGGGGTTTCCTGGGCGGCTGCTACCAGCGGCAGCAGGGCGGAAAGAGCGGCAACGAGGGGACGCGCGACCGGAGTGCGGCCACGGAAAGTGCGGGTCGGAGACATGGCGGTAGGCTGTGTTTGGAGGGGTGGTGAAACGGCGCTACCAGATAATTGTTGCAATACAGCACCTGCGTCGCAAATGCCGATCGTTCATGGCCCCTCACCGGCAGGGCCCGCGTCGGGCCGCTAGACTCGGTATTTCCCCTTGCCAAAGAGCTGCTGCGATGACCCAGTGGTACTTCCATGCCGCCGGCCAGGCCGAGCGGATCGGCCCACTCGACGAGGACGCTGCGCGCCATTTTGCGCAGGCCAACCCGCACGCGCTGGCATGGCGCCAGGGCATGGAAGGGTGGGCACCCGTGTCCGAAATCAACCTGCTGCATGGCGCTGCGGCCGCCGCGGCCCCTGCCGCACCCGCCCCGGCACCGCCGGTCCTGCCCGCTGCCGCACCAGCGGCGACTGAAACCGTCAGCAGCAGCGGCGGCCACGGCGATCCGATCGATTTCCGCATCGTCGGCCATGAAATGCAGTTCGTGGAAATCGGCCTGGACCCGGGCGAAAGCGCGATCGCCGAGGCCGGTGCGCTGATGTTCAAGGAATCCACGGTGCAGATGGACACCGTGTTCGGCGACGGCTCGCAGGCCAGCAGCGGTTTCATGGGCAAGGTGATGGCCGCCGGCCGCCGCGTGGTGACCGGCGAGAGCCTGTTCGCCACCGTCTACACCCAGACCGGCACTGGCCGCGGCAAGGTCGCCTTCGCCGCGCCCTACCCCGGCACGGTGCTGCCGATGAAGCTGGACCAGCACGGCGGACGCCTGATCTGCCAGAAGGACAGCTTTCTGGCCGGCGCGCGCGGCGTGCGCATCGGCGTGCAGTTCCAGCGCAGGATCATGACCGGCCTGTTCGGCGGCGAAGGCTTCGTCATGCAGAAGCTGGAGGGCGACGGCTGGGTCTTCATCCATGCCGGCGGTTGCGTGATCGAGCGCGAACTGGCCGCCGGCGAGCGCCTGGACGTGGATACCGGCTGCGTGGTGGCCTACCACCCGACGGTGGAGATGGACGTGCGCCGGGTCAGCGGCATCAAGAGCATGCTGTTCGGTGGCGAGGGCGTGTTCCTGGCCACCCTGACCGGGCCGGGCAAGGTCTGGCTGCAGTCGCTGCCGTTCTCGCGCCTGGCCGGGCGCATGTGGATGGCCGCGCCGCAGGGGGGCGGCAAGCGCCGCGGCGAAAGCGGGTTCCTGGGCGGCGACAGCCGGTTCTGACCCCGCACGGTAGCGCCGGGCCATGCCCGGCGAGCACAGCGGCACCTGAACCATCCGCCGGGCATGGCCCGGCGCTACCCATGGATTTTGCATCCTTCGGTATGCTGGCGCCCTTTCCTGAATCCGGCGCCCCGAGCGCATTGCCGATGAGCCTTTTCCGCCCCCGCGTGCTGCTGTCCGTCGCCCTGCTCGGCCTGCTGGCCGGTTGCGGTGGCGAAGAGGTCCGCCCCACTCCGCCGCCGCAGCCGACCCTGGTGCCGCAGGCCAAGCCGATCAAGATCGGCATCGCCCTCGGTGGTGGTGCGGCCAAGGGCTTTGCCCACATCGGCGTGATCAAGATGCTGGAAGCCAACGGCTTCGAACCGGTGGTGGTGTCGGGCACCAGCGCCGGCAGCGTGGTCGGCGCGCTGTATGCCAGCGGCATGGACGCGTTCCAGATGCAGAGCAGGGCCGTGGCACTGGATGAAGCCAGCATCCGCGACGTGCGCCTGTTCTCCGGCGGCCTGGTGCAGGGCCAGAAGCTGCAGGATTACGTCAACGAACAGGTGGCCAACCGCCCGGCCGAAAAGCTGAAGAAACCGTTCGCCGCGGTCGCCACCCAGCTGGAAACCGGCGAGCGCGCGATCTTCGTGCGCGGCAACGTCGGCCAGGCCGTGCGCGCGTCCAGCAGCATTCCCGGCGTGTTCGAGCCGGTGAAGATCGGTGGCCGCAACTACATCGACGGTGGCGTGGTCAGCCCGGTGCCGGTGGATGCCGCGCGCCAGCTGGGCGCCGAGTTCGTCATCGCCGTGGACATCTCCAGCAAGGCCAGCGGCAAGGCGCCGACCGGCATGCTGGGCATCGTCAACCAGTCGATCTCGATCATGGGCCAGCGCCTGGGCGAACAGGAACTGGCACGCGCCGACATCGTCATCCGGCCGAAGGTGCTGGACATCGGCGCTGCCGATTTCAGCCAGCGCGGCACCGCCATTCTCGAAGGCGAGAAGGCCGCGATGGCGGCAATGCCGCAGATCCGCGCGAAGATCCAGCAGCTGCAGAAGGCACGTGCCGCTGCACTGGCACCGGCCGCACCGGTGGCACCGAAGTGCGATGAGCCCTCGCGTCTGGGCAAGCTGATGGGCCGCAAGGACAAGTGCTGAGTGTTGCGGCGCGCCGCTGCTGAGCGGCGCCTGATCGTGTCCTAGCGGGCAGGCCGGTATCCGCTGGCGTGCTGCCGCTCGCGCTTGCGTGCCTGCCGCGCCTGTTCCTGCAGTGCGGCCGTGTGCTGCAGGTGTTCCATGCCATCGGCAGCCACATGCAGCTGGCGCCGCGCGCGGGTCATGGCCAGATAGGCCGCGCGCACCGGGTTGTGCCAGATACGACTGCCCTGCCCTGCACTGAAGCAGCTGGGCGACAGTGCAACCACGTCGAACTGCAGGTTCTTCGCGTGTTCGGCCAGGCACAGCACTACTCGCGCCTCCGCAGGCGTGTCCTGGTCGTCCAGCGCCTGCAGCAGTGACTGCACGCGGTCGGCGGAGGCGAACAGTTCCAGCAGCGCGCCCTGCCCTTCGCCGGCCTGCGCGGCCAGCGAGCGCTCCCATTCGGGGTTCGACGCGCCGTCGCGGTGCCGCCGCCATGCATCCAGCGGCCCCTGCAACGCACTGCGCAGCGCGCGCAGCGATGCCGGGTGCAGGTAGGGGCGCAACCCGTGCGCCTGCAGCCGGGCGGCGTCCAGGGCCAGATCGGCCGTGTTACCGTGGATGCGCAGGCCCTCGGCCGGCACCTGCGACCAGTCGCGGTAATGCAGCACGCCGGTGGCGCGATCGGCGGCACCGACGAACGGACCGCTGTCCTGGCCCAGGCCGTCCAGCGCCAACGCCTGGTTGACCAGGCCATCGACCTGGTTGCCCTGGCGCACTGACTGGTGCATTTCCAGCACCTTCGAGGCGGCCCAGCGCGGCACGGTGCCGGACAGGCACTGGTGCGGATCGCCGAGGCTGACCACACCCGGGGCGTGACCGGCCAGCAGCTGCTTCCACGACGCACTCAGGTCGTGCGCCTCGTCCACCAGCAGCATGCCCATGTCCTGTGGCGGGGTGACGCCGCGCAGCGCCAGCCACTTGCCGATGTGCGCGGGGCTGAGGCTCAGCAGCGTGCTCCGCTGCAGCTCGGCATCGAACATGCTGCGCCAGACGTGCTCGGCCGCCGCCAGGTAGGGCGCCACGTCGAGCATCGCGGCCGGCACCGACCGGTCGAAATGCTGGAACGCCATGCGCGGTGCGGACGAGGCGCACCAGCGGTTGATGGCCTCGAAGGCGGTCAGCAGCACCTGCTCCGGGCTGCGCCCGCCGATCCCCTGCAGGCCGATGCGGCCGGCGATCTCGCGCGGGGTGCGGGTGCTGCGCCGGTAGCTGGCGACGAAGCCGTCGGTCTGGCCGTTGCGCGCGGCGTGCTGGGCCACGCGGTTGGCGAATTCGATCTGGGTCAGCAGGCGAACCGCGGTGCTGGCCGGCAGGCGGGCGCGGAAGGCTTCCACCTGGCCGCGCGACGGCGCGATGTAGGTGTAGCGGCCCGGCCGCGCGTCCATCAGCGCCAGCACCAGGTGGCCCTTGCCGGTACCGGCGTAGCCATCGAGGTCGATCAGCTCATCCGGATTGGCGGCGATCGCGCGCAGCACGCGGGCCTGCTCGGAGGTGTACAGGCCATGGTGCTCGACTGCACGCGCGTCGCTGGCAACGGCCTCGTCCTGGTCGTCGTCCTCGTCGTCGCTGGCGAACGCGGCCGGGAAACGGATCTCATGTTCGGCCAGGGTTTCCTGGCAGGCCTGCTGCAGGGCCAGGCCGGGGTACCCGCTGGGCGACTGCACGATGAACTCCTGCAGGATCTCCGCCGGGGCCAGCAGCACGCCATGGGCGGCCAGCGCGGCCAGCCAGGCATCGAGTTCCGGCTGGCCACCGCCGCCGGCGCCGGCAAGCTGCGCCGCCGCGCCGTCATGGCTGGCAAACAACGCACAGGCCTCGTGCAGCAGGCGCTCGATTTCCGCGGGTGTGTGCAGGCGCGCGCGGCACAGCTGCGCAGCCATCAACCCGGCCTGTTCCAGCGCGGTCTGCGGCGGCGTGCCATGGGCGATGTAGCGCGCCAGCGACTTGCGCTGCAGCGGCAGGAAGGTGGTGGTAAGCACCGGGTGCTGGAGTTCGGACATGCCTGGAACCGGAAGGGAACGCTGCGGCGCGCGCAGGGCGGTGATGCTCGGCTACCCGCCCGGCGCCGTCAAATCGCGGGGGCCGTTCATTCCAGCTGCGACAGCGGCAGCGCCTGGAAGCCCTTCACCGTGCGCAGCACGAAGCTGGAATTGGCATCGGCCACGCCTCCCGCGTTCAGCAGCTTGTCCAGCAGGAAGCGCGAGAAGTGTTCCAGGTCGCGCACGTAGACATGCAGCAGGTAGTCCATGTCGCCGGTCAGGGCGTGGCAGGCCACCACCTCATCCCAGCCCTGCACGCTGTCCACGAAGTGGCCGATGGCGGCCTGGTCGTGCTTTTCCAGCTGCACGCGGACGAAGGCCTGCAGGCCCAGGCGCAGCTGGCGCGGCTCCAGGCGCGCACCGTAGCCGACGATCACCCCTTCGCTTTCCAGCCGCTGCAGGCGGCGCAGGCAGGCCGACGGCGACAGGTTCACCCGCGTCGCCAACTCCGCGTTGGTGGCGCGACCATCACGCTGGATCTCGGCCAACAGGCGTATATCCGTGCGATCGAAATGGACTTCTCCGGCCATTGTTGCCCCGCAACACGGTGAGTACGCAAGGATATTGCGCCACAAGCCTCGTTACGCGCAACTTTTGCAACCCTGTTGCGCGCGCCCTGCCATAGCATCGTCCTATCCCTTCAAGGAGTGCCCCATGGACCTCGCCCAGCCCCGCCGCGTCGAACACCAGCAGACCGACAAGGGCTACGTGCCGGTGTACACCACCGCGCTCGTCGAGCAGCCGTGGGAGACCTACACCGCCGACGACCACGCCACCTGGAGCACGCTGTACCAGCGCCAGCGCGAGCTGCTGGTCGGCCGCGCCTGCCAGGAGTTCCTCGACGCGCAGGACGAGATGGGCATGAACGCGCACATGATCCCGCGCTTCGACCAGCTCAACGAAGTGCTGGGCGCGGCCACCGGCTGGACGCTGGTGGGTGTGGAAGGCCTGCTGCCGGAACTGGATTTCTTCGACCACCTGGCCAACCGCCGCTTCCCGGTGACCTGGTGGATCCGCCGCCCGGACCAGATCGACTACATCGCCGAACCGGACCTGTTCCACGACCTGTTCGGCCACGTGCCGCTGCTGATGAACCCGGTGTTCGCCGACTTCATGGAGGCCTACGGCCGCGGCGGCGTCAAAGCCCACGCGATAGGCCCGGACGCGCTGCAGAACCTCACCCGCCTGTACTGGTACACGGTGGAGTTCGGCCTGATCGACACCGCCGACGGCCTGCGCATCTACGGCGCGGGCATCGTCTCGTCCAAGGGCGAATCGCTGTACTCGCTGGAATCGGCCGCGCCCAACCGCATCGGCTTCGACCTGCAGCGGATCATGCGTACGAAGTACCGCATCGATACCTTCCAGAAGACCTACTTCGTCATCGACAGCTTCGAGCAGCTGATGCAGGCGACATCGCCGGACTTCACTCCGATCTACGCCGCACTGGCCGACCAGGCGCACCTGCCAGCCGGTGACGTGCAGGCCGACGACCACGTGTTCCAGGCCGGTACGGGTGAAGGTTGGGCGGACGGCGGCGACGTGTGATGCGCGCTGCCGCGCGGGTATCCTGCTCGGCATGACTGATGCATTTGCTTCGCTGCGCGTAACCGACGTCGCCTTCAACGACGACTTCATCCTGCTGACCCTGGCCGATGGCCGCCGCACCCGCCAGCCACTGCGCTGGGCGCCCGCGCTGTTCGAAGCCACGGCCGAACAGCGCGCGCACTGGGTTGCCACGGCCAATGGCCTGGGCGTGAACTGGCCGGCGCTGCTGCCGCCGCGCGAGACAGGCGTGGTCGATATCCCCAACCAGGTGTGGGATGACCGCTACGAGGCCGCGCTGGCGCGCCTGCAGGCGGCCGCGTGGACGCTGGATGCGCTGTCCGATGAGGACCAGCAGGTGGTGGCGCTGTGGCTCATGGAAGCGGACATCAACAACGGCGGCTTCATGCAGTTCCTGTGCAACTGGGGCGACCCGACCTGCCAACTGGCGCTGCGTGCGCTGCAGGCGATGGGCGCGGTGCAGACCCACGCGATCCTGGCCGGCATGCGCGGGCTGCTGGATCGGCTGCAGGACGACCTGGCGATCAAGCAGCTGCACGACCTGTACGGCGCGATGACCGAGGACGAGCAAGCCGCCCTGCACGCCTTCGACGAAGCCTATTTCGAGCGGCCGGAAGACCTGGCGCGGCTGGGGCTGAAGCACTTCGGCCCGGAGCCGTTGTAAGGCCAGGCCGAGCATGGCTCGGCACTGCCCGTGTAGAGCCGAGCCCATGCTCGGCTGCGATCAATCGGTTGCAAAGCAGCCGAGCATCGGCTCGGCTCTACAGGTTCACCGCGGGTACGCCAGCAGCACCACCAGATCCTCCTCACCCACCTGCTGCAGCGCGTGCGTGCTGCCCGTGCGGGTCAGCAGCGCGTGGCCCGCACGCACATCGTGCTGCTTGCCATCCAGCACATAGCTGCCCTGCCCGCTCACGATGTAATAGATCTCATCCTTGTGCTGCGGGTGCAGGCCGATGCCGGCACCCTTGTGCAGCACGCGCTTGCGCAGCACGAACGGCAGGTCCGTCGCGTCGGCGAAGAAGGGGTACGCAGTGGTCGGTCCTGCGCCGCCATGAGGGCCGGGCTGCATGCGGGCAACCGTGTCTTCATGCAACACCTGGGAAGGCCGCTGCACATCGGCGCCCTGCCCTGCGCCCATCACATCGCAGTCGATGTCACGCACCAGCGCTGGTTTCAGCGCCGGGAGCAGCGGCAAAGCCTCGCGCAGCACCAGGCAGGCCACCGCATTGGCACCGGCCACGCTGAAATGCGTGCCGTCGGCCTTGTTCTGCTCGGGCACGAACAGGAAATACGGCCGCGCACCCTGCTCGCCCAGCGCACGGATCCAACGCGTGCTGCGATCGTTGAGCTCGATCAGCGCGACGTGCTCGCGCGCCGCCAGCTGCTGCATCGCCAGCGTGTAGCGCGCATGCGTATCCAGCAGCGATCCGAAGTCGTACAGCAGCCGCGCCACGGGCGTGACCAGCACCGGCGTGGCGCCCTGGTCGCGCGCCACCTGCACGTAGCGCATCAGCAGGCGCGGATAGTCGCTGTCCGGATCGGTGTAACGCGTGCGGTCTTCGAACTTCGCATCGTTGTGGCCGAACTGGATCAGCAGCACGTCGCCGCGGCGAAGCTCGCGGGCGATCGCCTCCAGCCGCCCTTCGTCGATGAAGCTGCGCGTGCTGCGCCCGCCCTTGGCGTGATTGTGTACCTCGAAGCGTGCCGGGTCCAGGTAGCTCTGCAGCGCCTGGCCCCAGCCCGCCTGCGGCGCACGTTCCGGTCCGTACTCGGCGGCGGTGGAATCGCCTGCGATGAACAGCCGCACCGGCGCCGCCTGCGCGGTGGTGCACGAGAGCAGCAACAGCAGCAACAGGTTGCGCATGGCGGAGCCCCTGTGGAGCCGAGCCATGCTCGGCTGCTTTTTCGATCAGAGCGCGACAGCCGAGCATGGGCTCGGCTCTACCGAACGGCGCGCCTCAGCGCGCCAACCAGCCACCATCGACCGGAAGCACTGCGCCGTTGATGTAATCCGACGCCGACGACGCCAGGAACACCGCCGCACCGGCCAGGTCTTCCGGGTTGCCCCAGCGGCCTGCCGGAATGCGCTCGAGGATCGCCTTGTTGCGGTCCGCATCGGCACGCAGGGCGGCCGTGTTGTCGGTGGCCATGTAGCCCGGCGCGATGGCGTTGATGTTCACGCCCTTGCCCGCCCACTCGTTGGCCAGCAGGCGGGTGATGCCGGCGATGCCGCTCTTGCTGGCGGTGTACGACGGCACGCGGACGCCGCCCTGGAACGACAGCATCGAGGCGATGTTGATGATCTTGCCGTGGCCCTGTTCGATGAAGTGGCGGCCGGCCGCCTGCGAGATGAAGAACGCGGACTTGATGTTGACGTTCATCACGTCGTCCCAGTCCTGCTCGCTGAAGTCCACCGCATCGGCGCGGCGGATCAGGCCGGCGTTGTTGACCAGGATGTCGAGCCCGCCCAGGCCTCCGATGGTTTCGCGTACCACGCGCGCCACCGGCTCGATGCTGATCAGGTTGGCTTCGATGGCCAGGCAGCGGCGGCCCAGCGCGGTGATTTTTTCGATGGTTTCGGTGGGCGGGGCGATGCCGGCCACGGCGACGTCGGCGCCAGCGGCAGCCAGTGCCACGGCGATGCCCTGGCCCAGGCCGGTATTACCACCGGTTACCAGAGCGACCTTGCCTTCCAGGCTGAAGGGATTAGCCATTGCGTGTGCGTTCCTTGGTAGAGGCGAGCGGGGGATGCGGCGACGGCCGCCGGCACGCGGTGCGCGGCGGCCGGGCAGGGCTTACTTGAGCTGGCAGATGTCCAGCACGTGCATGTCGGTGTAATCCAGGTTCTCGCCACCCATCGCCCAGATGAAGGCGTAGTTGCTGGTACCGGCACCCATGTGGATCGACCACGGCGGCGACACCACCGCTTCGTTGTTCTGCATGACGATGTGGCGCTGCGCGTCCGGTTCGCCCATGAAGTGGTAGACGCGGTCGTTGGCGCCGAGGTCGAAGTAGAAGTAGACCTCGCTGCGGCGGTCATGCAGGTGCGGCGGCATGGTGTTCCAGACGCTGCCCGGCTTGAGCACGGTCAGGCCCAGCAGCAGCTGCGAGGACTGGCAGGTGGCCGGCACGATGTACTGGTAGATGGTGCGCTCGTTGCTGGTTTCCAGCGCGCCGCGGTCCAGCGCCACCGCATCCTTGATCGACAGCTGCTTGGTTTCGAAGCGCGCATGGGCCGGGGTCGAGGCCAGGTAGAACTGTGCCGGGTTGGCGGCGTCCTGCGAAGCGAACACGACGTCCTTGCTGCCCATCGCCACGTACAGGCCATCCTTCGGCCCCAGCGTGTAGACGGTGCCGTCGACGGTGACCGTACCGGCGCCGCTGCCGACGTTGATCACGCCCAGCTCGCGGCGCTCCAGGAACGGATGACCGGCGGCCGAGGCCGGTTCGGTCTGCGCCGGCAGGGCCAGCGGGGCATCGATCGGGGCCGCGCCGCCAAGCACGAAGCGCTCGTAGTGTGTGTACTTCAGGGTCACCTCGCCGGCATTGAACAGGCCGTCGAGCAGGTACAGCTCGCGCAGCTGGTCGTTGCTGGCGCCCTTGATGGCGTCGGGATGGGTGGCGTAGTGGGTCTTGCAGTACATGGCTTCTCCAGAGCAGGGGGCGGGCCGAAGGGTTCGGCCCCGGCGCGGTTCGCGGTCGATTCTAGCGACGTTGGTAACCGGTGTCATTTTGCGCCGCACGATAGCGGGGGCTGGGTGGGGGCGATCAATAGGGGGGAAGAGTCACCACCAACGGTGGTGACCTACCGGATTGAGGCCTGAAGGTGTCACGACCAACGGTCGCGACCTGCAGGACTGCTGCCGCAGGCATCAGTCCTCTGGCGGCTGGCAGGAGTCGCGCACGATCAGGTGCGGGCGCACGCTGGCGATCTGCAGCGCGGCCTGGCTGTCGGGCTGGATCAGCATCGCCGCGGCGGTGCGGCCGGTGTCGCGGGTATGGCGGCGCACCGAGGTCAGCGACGGCCACAGGCGCGAGGCCAGCGGGCTGTCGTCGTAGCCGACGATGGACAGCTGGCGCGGGATGTTGATGCCCGCACGCAGCGCCACCTTGTAGATGCCCGCGGCCATTTCATCGTTGCCGGTGAAGATGGCGGTCGGCCGGCGCTTGCCCAGCAGCAGCTTCTCGGCGGCGGCCACGCCCGATTCGAAGGTGTAGCCGGCCTCGATGATGCGGTCCTTCGGCAGCTCGATGCCACGCTGTGCCAGCGCGTCGATGAAGCCGGCGGTGCGCTCGTGCGCGGAGCGATAGGCGCTGGGGCCGGTCACCAGGGCAATCTCGCGGTGGCCCAGCGAAAGCAGATAATCGGCCGCTTCGGCCGCACCGTCGCGGTCGTGGGTGACCACCATCTGCGAGGTTTCATCCAGCGGCAGCGCGGCCACGCGGGTGAAGCGGCAGCCGATCTCATCCAGCATGTCGGCCAGCGCCTGGTCTTCGGAGGCACGCGGCACCAGGATCACCCCGTGCAGCTTCTGCTGCTGCACGAAGCGGCGCACGCCGTCGATGTAGCCCGGGCTGCGGCTGTCGCAGGGGTGCACGACCAGTTCGAAACTGGAACCGCGCAGCGCGTCCAGCGCGCCGTACTGCATGTCCACGATGTACTGGGCGGTCGGGTTGTCGTAGACCATGCCGATAAGGAAGGAGCGGCGGAAGGCCAGGCCACGGGCCAGCGGATCAGGCGTGTAGCCGACCTCGCGCATCAGCGCCTCGACCTTGTCGCGCGTGTCCTTGCGCACCAGGGGCGAGTTGTTGATGATCCGTGAAACCGTTTTCTTCGATACTCCCGACAGTCGCGCGATGTCGTTGATCGTGGCGGCCTTGCCCTTCGCCAATGCCGGCGTGGCGGCATCGTTCTTGTTGCGCACTGACATGTAGTGAACCCGGTAAGTCTGGGGATTCCAGCGCGCGCTCAGTCCAGCGCGCGATAGCGGAAGCTGCGGAAGGTTACCGCACCGTCGCCGGCCGCATACAGCGCCGGTTTCAGTGCCAGGAACTTGCCAGCCACATTGTGATGGTAACCGGACACTTCCATCTGAACCGGGTACTTCTCCCAGCGCTGGCCATCGGTGCTGGAGTGGATCGTCACGATGTGGCGGTTGTTGGTCACCCGCAGCCACAGCTTGCCGCCCTTTGCGCTGTCCGCCAAGCGGGTGGGGCGCTCCTCGCCGTAGCGGTGCATGATGAACTTCTCGCCGTTGCTGCCCACGCCCACGTACAGGCGGTCGCTGTAGAACAGCAGGGCGCCGCCCACCGCGCCCGGGGCGATGTCCATCTCCACCTCGAACTGGTAGGCCTTGTCGCCGGCGATGGCGGTCAGCGGCGAGCTGTCGCGCGGGGTCTCGCCCTTGCCCTGCAGCACCAGGCCCTGGCCGCTGAAGCCCAGCCGCCGGTACTCGTCCTGGGCCGGGTTGAAGAATGACCATTGCGGGCCGAGCACCTTGCCGCGGAAGTCGTCGGACAGGGCCATGCCATGTGCGCCCACCGATTCACCGGACGGCTTGCGCAGCGGCTGGCCGAGGTCGCCGCCCTTGGCCAGGAACCAGCCGTCGGCGGTCCACTCGATCGGCTCCAGCAGGGCCTGCCGGCCCAGCGTCCAGTACCCGTTCTCGTAGCCGTGGTACATCATCCACCAGCGCCCGTCGGTGCCTTCGATCACCGTGGCATGGCCCCGCGACCACCACGGCTCGGCGGCCGACTGGGTGCGCATGATCGGGTTGTTCGGCGCGTTCACCCACGGCCCATGGATCGAGCGCGAGCGCGCGGTGATCACCATGTGTCCGGTCGGCGGGCCGGCGGTGCCGCCCACGGCGGTGGTCATGTAGTACCAGCCATCGCGGAAGTGGATCTTCGGGCCTTCCTGCGCATAGGCCTCCACGTCCCAGCTCTGCGGGTACTTCCAGCCGTCGTAGACGTGCTTGGGCGTACCCACCACGCTCAGGCCATCGTCGGCCAGCTGCACGTAGTCGCCGCCGCTGAGGAACAGGTAGCGCCTGCCGTCCTCGCCCACGGCGTGGCCGGGGTCGATGTAGCCGCCCAGGCCGATGTCGATCGGCTCGCTCCACGGGCCCTTGATGCTGTCGGCCCAGACCACGAAGTTGCTGCGGCTGTCGCCGGTGCGGGCCGGGAAATAGATGTAGTAGCGACCCTCGTGCTTGACGATGTCCGGCGCCCAGATCGCGCCCACGTTCTTCGTGATCGCATGGCCCAGCGGCTGCCAGTTCACCAGGTCGCGCGAATGCCAGATCGGCAGGCCGGGGTAGGCATCGAACGAGGACAGGGTGAGGTAGTAGTCCTCGCCGTCCTTCAGCACCGACGGATCGGGCCGGTCACCGGCAAACACCGGGTTGAGGAAGGTGCCGTCGCCGAGGTCGGCCTGGCGCTGGTTCTCGATGCCACGCTTCCACGAGGTGCCGGGTGCCTGCGCCTGCGCGAGGGCGGGCACGGCCAGCAGAAGCGTAGCGGCAAGCAGGGACTTCAGAGCGGTGCGCGAGAGCATCGGGTTCCTCCGTGGTGCGGGTGCAGTGACAACGTCAGGGAGCAGGCCGGCCAATGCGGGCGCGCCAGGCGGGCGCGTCGCGGTCGAGCAGGGCCTGCGGCCAAGTGCCGTACCAGTGGTAGCCAGTGCGCCGCTCGCGGCCGACCTGTTCGTAGGTCTGCAGGCGTTCGCCCTGGCGGTTGGCCAGCACTACGCTGTTGTCGGCGAGGTCGTGGAAGCGGCCCCACAGCAGCGGTGCAGCCGGGTCGGCCAGCAGGCGGCGATCAACGGTGCTGCGGTGGTGGGCGAACTGTTCGGCCGGTGCGTCGACGGTCTGCAGGCGCAGGCCGTGCAGCGCGTTCGCCTGGAACCACGCCAGCGCGCCCTCGATGGCCTGCACCGTCTGCGGCGACGGATCGGGAATGGACATCAGGTAACGCACCACGCCCACGCTTTCGTCGGTCACCAGTGCGGCCAGTTCGAATTTTCGTCCGGGTGCCGGCTGCAGCGTGGTGGCATCGTACTGGCCGGCCCAGAGCGTCGGCTGGCCGTGCTGGCGTACCTGCAGGCGCAGCAGGCAGGCATCACCGCGCTGCACTGCCGTGGCCACCCGCGCGCGGCGCGCGGCGTCGACGAAGGCGAAGCGCGGTGCGTCCTGCACCTGGCGCAGGGTGGCCAGCACGCCGCTGGTGACGTCGTCGGCGAAGGTGATGCGCTCGTGGTAATCGGTGCGCGCCGGCACCGAATGTGGCCAGCCGCCACACCTTTGGATCTGCTGGTCGAGGATGAAGTCCAGCCCGCGCAGTGCGGCGTCGCGATAGCGGCTGTCGCTGCTGCGGGCGAAGGCTTCGGCGAGGTAGTCGACCTGGGTGTAGGTGGTGCGGTTGTCGAAGCTGCCGCCAGGCTCATCCCGGGCAGCGCGGGCGGCCTCGCGCGCTGCGGCGTCCAGCACCCGCAGCGGGTCCTGGTTGACCGGCCAGCCGCCAGAGCGGCGTTGCAGCAACAGCAGGTTGTCGGCGATCTGCCGGTACTGCTGCGGTTCCAACCGCGCGTAACCGTCCGCATGGCCGCTGCGCCAGTGGTTCACCCCGTCGTTGAAGCCGCCCACCGGGATGGCAGGCGCTGCCGCTGGCGGCGCGGCATGGGCTGCGGTGGCGGCCATGCCCACACCCAGCAGCAGCGGCAGCGCGCGACGCCGGATCACGCGCGCAGCGCGGCCGGCAGCCAAAGCGACAGCTGCGGGAAGAAGGTGACGATCAGCAGCACCGCCAGCGCGGCGAACCAGAACGGCCAGATGGTGCGCATGCTCTGGCCGACGGTGATCTTGCCGATCGACGTACCGATGAACAGCACCGAGCCTACCGGCGGCGTCACCAGGCCGAGGCCACCGGTCAACACCAGCACCAGGCCGAAGTGGATCGGATCGATGCCATAGGCCCTGGCCACCGGCAGGAAGATCGGCGTGCAGATCAGGATCATCGGCGCCAGGTCCATGAAGGTGCCCAGCAGCAGCAGCATCACCACGATCATCAGCAGCACCATGAACTGGCTGTGCGCGAACGACTGCAGGAAGTCCACCGCGGCGGTCGGCACCTGCAGGTAGGCCAGCAGCCAGCCGAACACCGCGGCGGTGGCGATGACGAACAGGATGACGCCGGTGCTGCGTGCGGCATGGATGACCGTGTCGAAGAATTCGCGCCAGCGCAGCTGCCGGTACAGCACGGTGGTCACCAGCAGGGCGTAGACCACGGCGATGGCCGCGCTCTCCACGGCGGTGAAGATGCCGGCACGGATACCGACGAAGATCAGCGCCACCAGGCCCAGGCCGGGCAGGGCGGAGATCACGCGCAGCAGCACCGCGCGCCAGCCCGGGAACACTTCCACGCCATAGCCGCGGCGGCGTGCCACGGCGTAGCCGGTGAGCATCAGGGCGACGGTCATAAGCAGTGCCGGCACGATACCTGCGGCGAACAGATCCGCGATGGACAGGCCACCACCGGCCGCGGCCGAGAACAGGATCAGGTTGTGCGAGGGCGGCACCAGCAGCGCCACCAGCGCGGCGGTGATGCTGACGTTCACCGCGAAATCGCGGTCGTAGCCGCGCTTGACCATCTGCGGGATCATCGTGCCGCCGACCGCCGAGACATCGGCGATGGCCGAGCCGGAAACGCCGCCGAAGAAGAGCGACGACAGGATCGAGACCTGGCCGAGGCCACCGCGCAGGCGGCCGACCAGCGAGGACGCCAGTGCGATCAGGCGCTCGGAGATGCCGCCGCGCATCATGATTTCGCCGGCGAAGATGAACAGTGGAATGGCGATCAGCGAGGCCGAGCCGGTGCCGGCCGAGATCTGCTGCACCAGCACGATGCTGGGGATATCCAGGTAGAGCAGGGTGGCCAGTGCGGCCGCGGCCAGTGCGTAGGCCACCGGGACGCCGAGCAGCAGCAGCACGGCGAATACGGCGAACAGGATGGTGATGCCCATGGGTCAACGATCTCCTTCAGCGTCGTCGCTGCCAGCGTCGCTGGCCTGCAGCGCTTTCCACGCACGGTTGAGTGCGAACAGCACCATCAGCGCACCACCCACCGCCAGCGGCAGGTAGTTGATGCTCTGCGGCAGGTTGGCACCGGCCGCCTTGATGTCCATCCCGTCCAGCAGCAGGTCGGCCGACCAGAAGGCGATGAAGCCGCCCAGCACTGCCACCACCAGCTGGATCAGCACATCGACGGCACGGCGCAGGCCGGGGGCCATATAGGCGTGCAGCAGGAAGAAGCCGAAGTGGCGATTGGTGTGCACGCCACAGGCCGCGCCCAGGCTCATCGCCGTGGCCAGCAGCAGCAGGGTGACCGGCTCGGTCCAGCTGGGCGAATCGTTGATGACGTAGCGGGCGAACACCTGCCAGCCCTGCACCACCACCAGCCCGAGGAGGGCGGCGACGGCACAGTAGATGGCGATGTCGGCGATGCGGTCCAGCAGGCGCTGTCCCGGCCCGGCGGCGGGCGACAAGGTCTCGGTCATGGCAGGTTCCTCAGGCAGCGCGGATGCGGTCGACCAGCGCGGCGATGTCCGGCTGTTGCAGATACTCCTTCAGCAGCGGCTGGGCCGCGGCGCGGAAGGCGGGCATGTCCACTTCGTTGGCTTTCACCCCGAAGTCGAGCACCGCGCGGCGCGCAATGCTTTCCGATGCATCCCACTGTTCGCGCATCACGCCCACCGAAGCACGCGCGGTGTGCAGCAGCAGCTGGCGGTCATCCGGCGAAAGGCGTTCGAAGCTGGCGCGCGACATCAGCAGCACGTCCGGCGCGTAGGAGTGATCACTCTGCGACCAGTAGTGCGCGGCCTCGAAATGGCGGCTGGAATGGAAGCTGCGCATGTTGTTCTCGGCACCGTCGATCATGTGCGTTTCCATGCCCGAGAACGTGTCGCCCAGCGACATCGGCGTGGGGTTGGCACCGAGCAGGCGCATCAGCTGGATGAAGATGTCCGAGGAGGCCACGCGCAGCTTCAGGCCATGCAGGTCCTTCGGCGAAACGATCGGATGCTTGGTGTTGTAGAAGCAGCGCGCGCCGGAATCGTAGATCGCCAGACCGACCAGGTCGCGGCTTTCGAAGCCGCGCAGCACGGCCTCGGCCACGCCGTCGTCCAGTGCGGCACGCTGGTGCGCCACCGACTTGAACACGTACGGCAGGCACAGCGCCTGGGTCAGCGGGAAGGCGTTGTTCAGCGCACCGGCGTAGACACGGGTGATGTCGATGGCACCGAAACGGGCCATGTCGATCGCTTCCGACTCGCGGCCGAGCTGGCCCGAGTGATACTGGCGCAGCCGCAGGCGGCCATTGGTCTCGCGTTCCAGCGTCTGCCCGATCCACTTCACCGCAGTGACGGTGGGGTAGTCGGCCACGTGCACGTCGGTGGCGGTCAGCAGGGTGCCGCCGTCAACGCCAGCAGCCCGCCCGCGGCCACAGGCCGCGAGCATCGGCGTGGCCAGGGCTGCAGCGCCACCGGCCAGGAAGTTACGTCGTGTGATCATCTGCGCCCTCCCGCGCGTGTTCACCAGGGCTGGCCGGCGGTCATCCCGCTGGCACGGCCCGGCAGGCAATGTCGCCGAAGCCGGCAAAACGCACCAGCGCGGTCTGCCCGGCGGTGATGTCATGGATGCCGGTGGCGTTGCCGGTGGCGATCAGGTCGCCCTTGCGCAGCGGCCGGCCACGCAGCGCCGAACGGGACAGCGCGAACGCATAGGCGGCGCGCAGGCCACCGGGCAGGCGCGTTGCACCACCGGTGCCGACCACTTCGCCCTCGATCAACGTCTCGGCGCGCAGCGAGGTTTCATCGCGCGCGGTCCAGTCGACGATCTCCGGCCCCAGCAGCAGGCCGTTGTTGTTGCCGAAATCGGACACCACCACGCGCGGGCCGAGTTCATTGATGGTGGCCAGCGGGCTGCTGGCCACTTCCACGCCGATGTACAGGCGCGCGGGCAGCGCTTCGGCCTGTTCCGGCGACCAGTGCAGTTGTCCGGCCGGAGCGTCCTCCAAAAGCTCCAGCACATACTCCGCTTCGACCGCGGCAAAGCCGCCGACGAACACCGGAATGTCCCTTGTTCCACCGGTAGCATTTTTCAGCTGACGAGAGAAAACCGGGCCCAGCAGGCGGTCATCCGCGGAAACATCACGGCGCTCGGCGGCGATGTAGCCCACTTTCCAGCCGACCACGCGGTCATCCCAGGCGGCGATGGCCAGGTCCTGTACCTGGTAGGCACCCACCAGGGTGTCCGGGATCGTGCCCGGGAATGCGGCCAATGACTTCCCCGCGCGGCGGGCGGTGGTGAAGGCCTGGGCGATCGCGGCCGCATCGTCCGGCGGCGGCGTCTGCCCATGTGTGCCGTGTTCGTTGCTCAAGAACGGTCTCCCTGTGTTTGTTGCACTGCCCATCGACAGCGTCTGCAGGAGGTGTATATGGTAAACCGGTGTCATCGTGCAAGCCGCAGCGCATCACATGCTGCCACCGGATGCACCAGGCACCCTGTCCCCGTCCTGCCGGAGCCGTTGCCTGCCATGCGTCTGCGTCCTGTCGTGCTGTTGTTGTGCGGGCTGTTGCTGGCCCTGCCGTTGACCTCCACCGCCGCGCCGCCGCGCGACAACGAACGCCCCGGCCAGGAGCTGGCCGGCGAGCGGATCGCCCTGTGGCCGGATGGCCAGATCCCGGGCGAGCAGGGCCCGGCACGGCCGGCGCGGGTGGTCGAGCGCAGCAGCGACCCGGCGCACCCCGACCGCTACATCGACCAGGTCGATGCGCCCTATTTGCTGGTGCATGCACCGGCACGGCCGAACGGGCGCGCGCTGCTGGTCATCCCCGGCGGCGGCTACCAGCGCGTGGTGATCGACAAGGAAGACAGTGCGCTCGTGCCGGAATGGGTGGACCGCGCCGGCTATACCCTGTTCGTGCTGCGCTACCGCCTGCCGCAGCCCGGCCGCGACCGCCAGGCCGCGCTGGCCGATGCGCAGCGTGCGCTGCGGGTGGTGCGCGGGCAGGCCGCGCGGCGCGGGCTGGATGCCGACAGCATCTCGGTGATGGGTTTTTCCGCCGGCGGCCACGTCGCTGCGCGGCTGGCCACCGGCTTCGATGCCGCGGTGTACCCGGCACGCGATGCCATCGACCGGCTGAGCGCGCGCCCGGCTCGCGCGGTGCTGGTGTATCCGGTCATCGACATGGGCGCGCATGCGCACAGCGGCTCGCGCGGGCGCCTGCTCGGCGAGCACCCCGATGGGGCGCTGGCCGCGCGGTACTCGATGCAGCAGCAGGTGCGCGCGGACATGCCGCCGACCCTGCTGATCCACGCCAACGACGACCGCGTGGTGAGCGCGCACAACAGCGAGCTGATGGCTGCGGCACTGGCCACGGCCGGGGTCGAGCACGAGCTGCATGTGTTCGCCCACGGTGGCCATGGTTTCGGGATGCGCGTGCCAGCGGGGTCGACGCTGGCGGTATGGCCGAAGCTGGCGCAAGCGTGGTTGGCGGCTGGGTCAGAGCCCCTCTCCTCCGGCGAGGGGATCCGACCCCGGGGTGGCCGATGAACACCGCACCGAACGATCTGCAGCGCCGCCGTTTCCTGCGCGACAGCGCGCGCTGGGCATTGGCCACGGCCACCGTGGCGGCACTGCCGGCCGCGCTGGCGGCACCGGGCCCGCGCGATGACACCCAGGTGCTGGCGCGGGTTCGTGGCGGCCGCGTGCGTGGCCAGCGCGAACAGGGCGTGCTGGTGTTCCGTGGCCTGCGCTATGGCGCGGACACGGCCAGCTACCGCTTCCAGCCACCGCGGCCCGAAGCGGCCTGGCGCGGCATCGCCGACGCACTGGACTACGGCGCGGCGGCACCGCAGGGGGGCACCGAGGGCCCCGGCAGCGAGGACTGCCTGTTCCTCAACGTGTGGACGCCGGCGCTGGATGCGCGCGCGCGGCGGCCAGTGCTGGTCTACATCCACGGCGGCGGCTTCAACAACGGCTCCGGCAGCGACCCGCTGTACGACGGCAGCGCGCTGTGCCGGCGCGGCGACGTGGTGGTGGTCACCCTCAACCATCGCCTGAACACCTTCGGCTACCTGTACCTGGGCGCGCTGGGCGACCCGCGCTACGCCGCGTCCGGCAATGCCGGCCAGCTGGATCTGGTGCAGGCGCTGCAGTGGGTGCGCGAGCACGCCACGACCTTCGGCGGCGACCCGGGCAACATCACCGTGTTCGGCCAGTCCGGCGGCGGTGCCAAGATCGCCACGCTGATGGCGATGCCGGCCGCACGCGGCCTGTTCCAGCGGGCGTGGACGATGAGCGGCCAGCAGGTCACCGCCGCCGGCCCACGCGCGGCCGCACAGCGCGCGGCGGTGGCGATGGACGCGGTGCACGCGCCGGACCTGGCCGCGCTGCTGCGCCTGCCGGCAGCCGATCTGCTGGCAGCCACCCGCGCCCGCGATCCGTCGCGGGTGGAGGACACCGCGCTGTACTTCGGGCCGGTGCTGGACGAGGTGGTGCTGCCGGTGCATCCGTTCTGGCCACAGGCACCGGCACAGTCGGCCGCCATCCCGATGGTGATCGGCAACACCCACGATGAAACCCGCGCCTTCCTCGGCAACGACCCGGGCAACTTCGCGCTGGACTGGAACACCCTGCCGGCGCAGCTGGAAAAACAGCAGTTCGTCGATCTGCTGCCGTCGGTGGTGATCGCGCACTACCGCCGCCTCTATCCGCACTACACGGCGTCGGAGGTGTTCTTCGCCGCCACCACCGCCGGGCGCTCCTGGCGTGGCGCGGTGGAGGAGCTGGAAGCACGCGCGCGGCAGCCGGCCACGGCAGCGCCGACCTGGTCCTACCAGCTCGACTGGCCCTCGCCGGTGGAGGAGGGACGCCTGCGCGCCTTCCACACCCTGGATATCCCGCTGGTGTTCGACAACGCCGGCCTGCCCACGGCGCGCACCGGCGGTGGCGAAGACGCGCGCGCGCTGGCAGGCACCATGAGCGACGCGCTGATCGCCTTCGCCCGCCACGGCGACCCCAACCACGCCGGGCTGCCGGACTGGGCGCCGTACACCCTGCCGCAGCGGCGCACGATGCTGTTCGACGTGCACAGCCGCGGCGCCGATGACCCGCGCGGTGGCGAGCGCGAGCTCTACCAGCGCGTCCCCTTCCTGCAACGAGGTACCGCCTGAGATGCGCCTGCTGCCTGTCCTGTTTGCCCTGGCCGTGGCCGGCGCGGCCCACGCCGCTGTCGACCCGTCGATCAACGACCGCCCGGCACCCACGCCGATCCGCGCCAGCAAGATCGTGCTGGTCGGCGATTCCACCACCGCCGTGCAGGGCGGCTGGGGCCCGGCCTTCTGCGCCGACCACGTGACCTCGTTCGCCGCCTGCCTGAACCTGGCGCGCGGTGGCCGCAGCACCTACAACTATCGCGCCGAGGGTTCGTGGGCGCTGGTCGAGGCGGAGATGCGCACGCCGGGCTACGCCGCCATCTGGGTGCTGATCCAGTTCGGCCACAACGACCAGCCCGGCAAGCCGGGGCGCTCGACCGACCTGCAGCATGAGTTCCCCGACAACCTGCGCCGCTACGTGCATCAGGTGCGCGCGGCCGGCGCCAGACCGGTGCTGCTGACCCCGCTGACCCGACGCCAGTTCGTCGATGGCGTGCTGGTGGACGACCTGGCACCGTGGGCCGACAGCGTGCGGGCGGTGGCGCGCGAACTGCAGGTGCCGCTGGTGGATCTGCATGGCCGCAGCCGCGCCCTGGTCCAGGCGCTGGGGCCGGTAGCGGCGATGCGGCTTGCGCAGGCACCCGCCACGCAGGCGCAGGTGGCCAGCGCCCTGGGCGGCACCACGGTCGGTGCCAGCCCGGCCCTGGCCGGCGCCCCCGCCGCGGTGCAGAACGCCGCGCTGGAACCGATGGGACAGGCCAAGCAGGCCTTCGATTACACCCACCTGGGCGACGGGGGCGCGCGGGTGTTCGCCCCCCTGGTGGCCACGGAACTGGCGCGCGAGGTGCCGGAGCTGCGCGCACTGCTGCTGCCATGATGGCGGCAATATCGCTTAACTGCGTCTAATTGCGCGTGACGTCGTGGAAATCCGCGTCATCTGAAAAAGATGAGGGTCTGAAAACATTCTGTTAACCCGGCTCGCCTAGACTGGCCGACATGGAAGCGACGTTCACACCACTGCCGTTCACGGGCCGGGATCGCCTGCTGGCGGCCATCGACGGCGCGGTCTGCCTGGCGGATCCGGCGCTGATCACCCACGCCCTGCAGAAGGTGCTTCGCGAGGCCATCATCGATCCGCTCATTGAATTGCCGCCGTGCGTGCGCCGCCCGGTCGACGGCCACTACGCACGCCGCGAACTGCACCGCAGCCAGACCTTGGGCTACAGCGTCATCGCCATGTGCTGGGGCCCGGGGCAGGGCACGCCGCTGCACGACCACGATGCGATGTGGTGCGTGGAAGGGGTCTGGCAGGGCGAGCTGATCGTCACTCCGTATGCGCTGCTGGAACGGCAGGACGACCATTACCGCTTCGCCGCGCAGGACGCCCTGTACGGCTACCGCGGCAGCGCCGGCAGCCTGATCCCGCCGCACGAGTACCACACGCTGCGCAACGCCAGCGAGACCGACGTGGCAGTGTCGGTGCATGTGTACCAGGGCGTGATGGAACGCAGCGCCGTGTTCGATCCGCTCGACGATGGCTGGTACCAGCGCCGGGTGAAGATGATGGAGACCGACGCGGCCTGACCGCGTCCCGCCGGGCATGGCCCGGCGCTACCCACCTCCATTGCGCTGAATCACGGTAGCGCCGGGCCATGCCTGGCGGCTCCATCAACGCGGCACGTCCGCCACGTTGTTCAACCGGGTCACTTCCTCGCCGCCATCGGCCAGCGCCACGCGCACGCGCAGGCCACTGCGGTCACCCGCTGGCAGCGGCAGCGACACCACCACCGTCTTCGGCTGCAGGTCTACCGGTGCGGCCATGGCCGGCACCTCGGTGCGCGCGATCTCGCGACCGCGCGCGTCCTCCAGCACCGCCACGCCCACGCCGCTGCCGGCATGGCCCAGGCTGTGCACGGTCACGTGCACCTGGCGCCCATCCACCCGCACATCGCCACGGCCGATGCCCAGGTCCGCACGGGTCTCCACCGGCGTGCCGGCGCTGATCCGCTCGAACTCGAACACCTCGGTGCGGCCCGGGCGGAACTGCATCGGTACCGAGGCGCTGGTTTCCAGCTTCACGCTGCGTTCGGCGGCGGTGCCGTCGATGCGGCCATCGCCATCGGCGTCCATGCCGCTGCGTACGCGCCAGGTACCGCTGGCGACGTTCCAGCCGGTCATGTCGGCGGCGATGGTGCGCGTGCCCAGGTTATGGCTGGTCACGGTGAAGCGTTCGCGCGAGGGCGCATGCACCAGCAGGGCGACCTGTTCGGCGGCACCGTCGCGGTCGAAGCGCCAGCTGACGGTGTGGCCGGGCCAGCTCTGGTTGCGCTTCAGCGCAATGCCACCCAGGCGCGCGCGCTGCAGGAACTCGCTGGGCGCTTCCACGCGATCGGACCACCAGTGGCCCTCGGTGTTCATGTAGGCGCGCTGGACCTTGGCCTGCAGGCCGTCGGCGTGCAGCGCGTCGATGTACTTCGTATCGCCGCTGGCCTGCCAGGCCATCAGGCTGGCGAAGCCGGTCTTGCCGGCGTCGGCCTCGGCGGTGAGCGTCGGATACCAGTCCTGCTGCCGGCCCAGGACGTCGACGTAGTTCTCGCCGAGGTTGGCCAGCGCGCCCGGCCCGCCCCGGACCACGCGGTAGTCCAGCGCCTGCAGGTACTTCGCATCGCCGGTCCAGCGCCACGCGGCCCAGAACGTGTGCATGGTGTCGCCGCCGCCGGAGCCATTGTTCAACTCACCGCCGCGGGTGGCACCGGTGGCCCAGTTGATCTCGTTGGGCAGGGTGAAGCGGCCCTTCTCGTCGGTGCCCGCATGGACCAGGTAGCCATCGGCCAGGCCGATCACGAGTTTGCGGCCGGTCGGATCGGCGTTGTACTGGCCGAGCAGGAACGCCGGGTGCAGCACCGGGAACGAATAGGGCTTCTGCCACTGCCAGTTCGGCTCGCGGTAGACCTTGTTGCCACCGAACCAGTTGCTGGAGAACAGCAGATTGCCCTGCGGGTTGCGCAGGATGATGCGCTCGTCGAAGGCCTTCACCGTTTCCATCAGGCGCTCCAGGGTCAACGGGTCGCCCCAGTTGAGGTAGAGCATCGCGCTGTTGGTGTTGATGCCTTCCTCGTAGGAATGCAGTTCGTCGGTCTCGATCGTGCTCAGGCCATTGCTGAACATGCCATTGCGGTACACCGCATCGGACAGCGCGGTCAGCGAGGCATTCAGGCGATCCGGCTGCACGCCCATCAGCGCCAGCCCCGGCCACTGCTGGGTCAGGTCGGAATCATCGGAAATGCCGCCGCCGAAATCGCCATAGGCCACCTGCCGTTCGTCGATCCACCAGTCGACGAACTGCCGCACCTGGGCCAGGTCCTGCACCTGGTTGAACGCCCACGCCGGCACGCCCTTGGGCACGGCCGGTGCGGTGTAGGGCGGGCGGCCCTGGCTGTTGTAGCTGATGTAGTTCCAGTACAGGCGGCCGAGCTCGTGGTCCGGGTCCACCCGCAGCAGGTCGCTGAGGTCGGCATACACGCGCGCATACAGGCGCTGGCGCTTGGAGGTGGTGTGTTCCTCGACCAGGAAGCCCCAGTTGTCGCGCACCTGGTTGAAGCGGTCGGCCACGTGTTCCTTGAGCGCTTCGGCGCGCGGCTTGAACACCAGGCGGATCTGCGCGCCGTCCAGCGCGGCGGCATCGAAGCCGGGCGCGGCCGAGGCGATGCTCAGCCACAGGCTGTCGGGAGTGAGGATGCGGTCGCGCAGGTCCAGCCACAGCGTGCGCTTCTGCCCCGGCGGCACCGACACCGAGACATCGATCATGTCGCGTGCCGGCCAGATCGGATCCTTGATGCGGAGGTTCAGCGGAATCAGGCCGTCGTGGGTGGCCGGCAGGTCCAGCGCGGGAAGGTCGATGGCCACGCCGTCCAGGCCGTCGTGCATGTTTTCCCAGCTGTAGGCCCAGCTGCGGATCAGCGGCTGGTTGGCCGGAGCATCACCGACACCCGAGGGGATCAGCACGTGCACGATCGGCCGCGGCTGCGTCGGCAGGCTGTCGGCACCACGGCGACGCGAACCCGCACCCTTGGGCAGCGCCATCACCGTGCTGCGCTCGGCGGCCGGGAAGCGGCCATCGATGTAGTGCCGCAGCGCATCGAGGTTGGTGTAGTCGGGCAGGGCCTGGCTGTCGATCACGTAGGTCTGCTTGACCGTGCCTTCCGGCTCGGTGCCTTCGCTCACGTTGTAGGCCCAGACTTCCTGGATCGGGGTTTCCTGTTCGACGTTGCTGAAACGCATCACGCCGCCCTGCTGCGCGGCAATGTCCTGCACGCTGCGCACCACGCCGCGCGGGCGCGTGGCCAGCACCTCGGTGGCATGTTCGGCGTCGGGCCCATGCGCCAGGCTGCCGAACGCCGCACCACGGATCTCCATGCGGTTCACCGTCTCGCCGGCCGGCAGGGTCAGGTCCAGGTGCTGGCCGCTTTCCACGTAGGTGTTCCAGTCCGGCAGCTGGAAGTAATCGTTGCGGCCGGGCAGGCGCGAGCGGTTGTAGACGCCCGGCCAGGTGGTTTCCGCGATGCCGTCGGTGGCCTTCCACATCCACGCCTTGTGGTCGCGCGTATCGGCGAACTCGATCTTGCGGATGCGCGTGCCGGCCGACGCCAGTGCCGGCGGTGCCGCACCTTCCCAGCCGAAGCGATGGCGCCACGCGCGCTCGTCGCTGGCCGGCGCCACCGCGCTGGCCGGCGCTTTCCCACTCGCCAGGGTCTGCATGGCGGGGGCATCCAGCATGCGGTCGTACACGCGGATGTGCTGGAAATCGCTGCCACGCAGGAAGTTGTAGCGGCTCTGCACCTGGTAGGGCGCCATCACCCGCCCGGCCAGACCCAGCTGGTCCAGCGCCGCATCGTAATCACCGGTCGCCTGCGCGCGCGCCACTTCACGGCCGTCGACGAACAGGCGCACGCCCTGGTCCTCATCCCAGGCGAAGGCCAGGTGCAGCCACTGCTCCGGTCGCGGCGGCGTGTCCATGCGGAACGACACGCGGGTGCGTGCGAGGTTGGCATCGGTGACGAAGGCATCGAAGCCATGGCCGTTCCAGTCGATGCGCAGCCACGCCATGTCCCAGCTGCTGTGGTCGGCATAGCCGACGCGGAAGATCACGAACGGCGCTTCGCCCACTGCGTAGCGCGGGCGCCAGTCGAAGGCCAGGGTGCCGCGCTGGGCCTGGATGTTGCCCGGCGCATCCCAGGCCAGCACGCCATCGTCTTCCCACTGGATCGCCTTGCCGCGCGCCCCGTCATCGACCACCGCCGCCTTGTCGCGGAAGTTCGGCACCGCTTCGCCCTGCGCCGTCACGGCGGTCAGTCCCTGGTTGGCGTCGACGTGGAACAGAAGCGTCGGCGACGGTGCGGCCAGCGCGGGCAGCGCGGTGGCCAGCGACAGCGCGGCCACCAGCAGGCGACGGCGCGGGAGGGGCAGGACAGAAGCGGTACGGTGCATGGAACCTTCCTTTCAGCAGCATTCGACGGTGCAGCGGCATGGCGGCGGTGCGGTACGGCGGTGCAGGGCGTGCGCTCAGAACTTGTAGCGCAGCCCCAGGTAGTACTGGCGCCCGGTGTGGGTGTAGCGGTCGGGCAGTGACAGCGCCGAATCGACGTAGCGTTCGTCGGCACTGTCCAGCAGGTTGATCGCCTCGAAGCTGACGGTCAGCTGCTTGTTGAACTTCCAGGACATGTTGAAATCCACGTTCTTGACGCTGTACTTGCCGGTGACGTCGGCGGTGGCGTACGGGTTGCCGTCCAGGTCCCAGACGTTTTCCTGCGTGAGGATCTGGTTGATGTAGGCATCGCGGTAGCTGGTGGACACGCGCGCGCTGAAGCGGCCGTCGTCGTAGTACAGGGTGGCGTTGTACGAGTTGGGCGACAGGTTCAGCAGGTCGTTCTCGGTGTAGGTGGTGACGATGGTGTCGCCACTGCCAGAGCTGAAGAGATATTTGATCTTCGAATCGACGTGGGTGTAGTTCAGCTGCACGCCGAAGTTCTTCCAGAGGCCGGGCAGGAAGCTGAAGGGCTGCTGGTAGGTCAGCTCATAGCCCTTCAACGGACCACCCGGGGTGTTGAAGTAGCTCTGCACGTTGAACAGCGTGTTCGGGCTGAAGCCGGCCGGCAGCAGGTCCAGCGAGTAACCCATGTCACCCCAGGTGGTCAGCAGGCGGGTGCGCTGCACGTAGGTTTCGATGTCCTTGTAGAACACCGCCGCCGACAGCAGCGCGCCTTCCTGGAAGTACCACTCCGCGCTCAGGTCGTAGTTGGTGGAACGGAACGGATCCAGCTTCGGGTTGCCCAGGTTGATCGAGTAGTAGCGGTCCTCGTCGAGGAAACTGGTCGGGCCGCCGCTGACGCTGGGCGAGAGGTTGGACAGGGTCGGCCGGGCCATGGTTTTGGCCGCACCGAAGCGCAGCACGACGCTGTCGGTCAGGTCCCAGGCCAGGTTCAGCGAGGGCAGCCAGTCGTCGTAGCGGTGCCCGACGGTGGTGGCCACCAGCAGGCGCTCGCCTGCATCGGCGGTGGCACTGGCAACGCCCAGGAACGGTTCGCAGGCTGCCGACAGATCGCTGCTGCTGGCCGCCTGGCACGGCGCGTAGCCGCTGGCGTCGATCTCGGTACGCACGTAGCGCAGGCCGAGGTTGCCGCGGAACGGGCGGTCCCACAGCTCGGTGTTGAAGTCCAGCTGCAGGTAGCTGGCGTAGCTCTTTTCGGTCACGTCGAAGTTGTTGTTCGATGCACCGAAGTGGCCGACTCCGGCCAGGCGGTAGTCACCGCCGAGGGTGCCGGTGTTGCAGTTGCAGTAGATGTCGAGCAGCTCGGCGATGCGGTTGAAGTCAGGGATCAGCCAGCTGCCCGGCGTGCTGCCGTCCAGGCCCTTGCCGAACCCACCGAGCGTGGTGGACAGGTCGCCCACGCTGACGCCGTCGGGCAGCGCCTGCGACATGCGTCCGTAGCTGATGTTGCGGTACTCCTGCGTGCGCATGCCGTAGTCCTTGTAGGCCAGGCCGCCGCGCAGGGTGAAGGTGGGCGAGACGTTGAAGGTCAGGTCGACCTTGGCGGTGTCGAAGCTGTTGTCGACGTACTGCGGGTTCAGGCGCACTTCGCTGATGTTGCCGCCACGCGCGGTGCCGTTCGCGTTCACCGGCGCGGTGCCGTAGCCCAGCCACTGCCACGAGGCCGCATCGCCCAGCGCGAAGGGGAAGGTCATCGACGGCATGCTGGCGCCGTTGCGCATGTCCAGCACGAAGCCATCCAGGTTGCTGTTGTCGAAGCTGACCATGGAGAACACCGGCCGCTCGAAGCTGGACGAGGAATGGCCGACCAGCGCATCCAGGCGCACCGCGTCATTGAAGCGGTGCTCGAAGTTCAGGCTGGCCTGCTTGAACTCGGTGCTCTCTTCGATGGCGGTCGATTCGGTGCGGAAGTCGACGTTGTCGAACACGCCGTAGACCAGCCGGTTCTGCGCATCCACCTGCGCCTCGCGCACCACGATCTGGGTCTTGCCGCCGTACTGCGCGGTGCGGTGCAGGTTGGCGCCGATCGAATCCTCGCGCTGGTCCTTGTCCAGCTTCGAATACATCAGGTCGAGGTTGAGCAGGCTGTCCGGGCTGAAGCGGAACTGCAGCGCGCCGGTGACACCGAGCCGTTCGATCTCATGCTCGGTGCGGATGTAGCGCGGGTAACGCGGGATCCACGCATTGGTGGCCGTCTCGTAGGCGGCGATGTTCCCGGTGGTCGCCTCCGGGCGGTCGATGCCGGTGCCGCAGTGGGTGGCGTCGATGCCGTAGCTGCCCCAGCCGTTGCTGCGCGCCTGGTTGGCGGCGCTGCCGACGCCCTGCGCGGTTTCATTGGCGGCCGGGTTGCGCGGCGTCTGCGGGTCGTAGCCGGCCGGGCTGCAGAAGCCGTAGGTGCCGTTGTTGGCGGCGGTGGCCTGGTTGGAGTTGCGGTAGTTGCCGTGCTCCCAGCGCACCGGGTTGTAGCCTTCCTCGAAGATCGTGCGCCTGCTCCACGCCACCGACATCAGCGCACCGAAGCGGCCGTCGGCCCAGGTGTTGCTCAGCAGCGCCGACACGCGCGGGTCTTTCGAGCGCGACAGTTCGTTGTAGCCGTACTGGCCGTTGAGCGAGGCCTGGAAGCCTTCGAAATCGAACGGCCGCGATGCGCGCAGATCGACGGTGGCACCCAGCGAACCTTCGTCCATCTGCGCCGACTGGGTCTTGTTGACCTTGACCCGGCTGAACAGTTCGGAGGCGAAGGTGTTGAAGTCGAAGCCGCGGCTGCGGTTGACGCCGGTGGTGCCGCTGCCGGCGGTGGACAGCGCTTCCAGGCCATTGATGCGCACGCGGGTGAAATCCGAACCCAGGCCGCGCACGGAAATCTGCTGGCCTTCGCCGCCTTCGCGGTCGATGGAGACGCCGGCGATGCGCTGCATCGATTCAGCCAGATTCAGATCAGGAAACTTGCCGATGTCCTCGGCGTAGATCGCATCGACCTGCTCGACGCTGTAGCGCTTTTCATCCAGCGACTGCTGCAGGCTTTCGCGGTAGGTGGCCTTGACCTCCACCTTGTCCAGGTCGACCGCATCGGCCACAGCCGCTTCCGGGGTCTGTTGTGCATGCGCGGCGTGGCTCAGCACCAGTCCGATCGACAGGGCAAGCACGGTGAGCGGCGCGCGGCCGCGGTGAAGCGCGAGCGACGAATCCATCTGAAATCCCCTCCCAGGGTGTCCTCAAGCGTTGCGAAGGCGTTCTAGCGCTCGTACCGGCCTCCTCCGGTACGACGCAGGTGCAACGACTTGCTGACACCGCTGGTCACGCATGAACGTAGCAAAGCACATGGCGCGCGGCATCTTGCGCCGCAGCAGCTGCAGCGGCGTTTTCGTTGCACTCCAAGTGCGGCGGCGTGACTGCACGCCGCCGCGTCAGCGGTCAGAACTTGTAGCGCACGCCCAGCAGGAACTGGCGGCCGGTTTCGGTGTACTGCAGCGGCAGCTGCCCGGTGGTGGGCGAATACACCCACTCATCCGATGCTTCATTGGTCAGGTTGATCCCTTCCAGGCTCAGTTCCAGCTGGTCGCTGATGCGGTAGCGGATGGAGGCATCAAGCACGGTGGTGCCGGTCATGCCGTGGTAGCCATCCAGGTTGAAGCCGGTTTCCTGGCCGGGCGCCTGGGTGAGGTAGTCACTGCGGTTGGTGGCCGAGACACGGCCCGACCAGGCATCGCCTTCGTAGAACAGCGTGGCATTCCACGCATTCTTCGAGGTGCCGGTCAGCTGGTTCTTCATGACCGCAGCGCCGGTGCCGTTGACGTACTGGATGCTGGTATCGACCCAGGTGTAGTTCAGCTGCACGCCCAGGTTCGACCACTTGCCGGGCAGGAATGTGAAGGGCTGGGTGTAGTTGGCTTCCACGCCATACAGCTCGCCGCCGGGGGTGTTGAGCGGGATGCTGAAGGTGAAGTCGTCGTTGACCGACGCGCCGGTGCCGTCGAGCAGGCTGGCCGGCAGACCGCTGCTGGAGTACGGCCGCACTTCGCGGGTGGTCTGCACGAACGAGTCGATGTCCTTGTAGAACAGGCCGATGCCGGCCATGGCGCCTTCGGCGAAGTACCACTCGAAGCTCATGTCCACGTTGGTGGCGCGGAACGGATCGAGGTTGGGGTTGCCGCCGGCCACGGTGCGCGCGCCGCCGGCCACGGCCACGGTCACGCCCGGGGTCAGGTTGCCCAGGCCCGGGCGGCTCATCACCTTGGCCGCGCCAAGGCGGATCAGGAAGTCCGGGGTGATCTCCGCCACCAGGTTGAACGAGGGCAGGGTGTCGTTGTACTTGCGGTTGGTGGTGGCATCCACCAGCACGCCGCCCACCGTGGCCGCACCGCTGGAGGTCTGTTCGGTCTGCACGTAGCGCACGCCGACGTTGCCCGACAGCGGGATGGAACCGAGGTCGGTGGAGAACTCGCCCATCAGCCATACGCCACGGTCCTTCTCTTCGACGCTGCGGCTGTTGTTGGCGCGCGGGGACACGGCGAAGGTACCGGTGTTGCTGTAGATGTCCAGCAGGTCGGCGATGGCACCCAGGTTCGGCACTACCCAGTTCGACGGCGAGCCGTTGATGCCCTTCAGGCCGGCCTGGCTGGTGAGGTCGGCCGGCACGATGCGGGTGCCGTCGGCCAGCAGCGGTACCGCGCCTTCGCTGCTGCGGCGCAGTTCCAGCGTGCTGAAGGTGTAGTCCTTGGCCAGCACGCCGCCCTTCAGGCGGAAGCCGGGGCTGAGGTTCCAGTTGAAGTTGACCTCGGCGGTATCGAAATCGTTGTCCACGTACTGCGGGCGCAGGCGGATCTCGGCCAGTTCCCAGCCGTTGGGGTTGGTCGGGTCGATGCCGTAGTTGAGGATCGGCGCCCGGCTGTTGCCACGGTAGTCGTAGCTGTAGCCGTCGACGTCGTACTTGTCCATGATGATGGTGGTCTGCACCGGGTTCTCGTGCGCCGAGCGCGAGATGCCGACCTTGCCGGTCATCTGGAAATCATCGGTGAAGCGATGGTCGAAGTTCAGGCTGACCTGCTTGAACTCGGTGTTCCATTCGTCGTGCCGGTTTTCGGTGCGCAGGTCGACGTTGTCGAACTCGCCGTAGAGCAGCGCATTGTTGCGGATCTCACCGTTGCGCACGATGGTTGACGGCTTGCCGTCGCGGTCGGGGCGGCGGTTGGCGCCGGTGGCCGAGTCTCGGTTGCGGCTGAAGGAGATCGCTTCGATGTAGTGCTCGTCACGCGTGGCGTCGATCTTCGAGTACAGCGTGTCCAGCGAGATCTCGGTGCGGTCCGACGGCTTCCACTGCAGCGAGCCGGTGATGCCCAGGCGCTTCTGCTGGTGTTCCATCTGCACGTAGCGCGGGAAGCGCGGGTGGTAGACATCGGCGCTGCGGGCGGCGGTGAACGGCGAGGCCGCACTGAAGCCGCCATTGCTGGTGCCGTTGGCCCAGCGGCCGGTGTTGGAGCCTTCTTCCAGCGCCTGGCGCTCGGAGTAGGCCACCGACAGCAGCGCGCCGAAGGTGCCATCGGCAAAGGTGTTGGAGATCAGCGCGGCCAGGCGCGGGTCGGCCTTCTCGGCCATCTGGTTGTAGCTGGCCTGGCCACTGGCGACGAAAGTGAAACCGTCATAGTCGAACGGGCGCGCGGTGCGCAGGTCGACCGTCGCGCCCAGCGAACCTTCTTCGACGTCGGCCGAGGCGGTCTTGCGCACCACCATCTGCGAGAACAGGTCCGAGGCGAAGACGTTGAAGTCGAAGCCACGGCCACGGTTGGTGCCGCCGCTCTGGTCGCCGGCGCCGACCGTGGTCAGCGCTTCCATGCCGTTGATGCGCACGCGGGTGAAGTCCGGGCCCAGGCCGCGGACCGAGATGTTGCGGCCCTCACCGGCTTCGCGGGTGATCACCACGCCCGGAATGCGCTGCAACGACTCGGCCAGGTTCAGGTCCGGGAACTTGCCGACGTCCTCGGCCACGATGGCATCGACCACGCCGGCCTCGCCGCGTTTGATGTCCAGCGCTTTCTCCACGCTGGCGCGGTAGCCGGTGACGTTGACCGTGTCCAGGTTGGTGGCGCTGGGCGCCTCGCTCTGCTGCTGGGCAGCGGCGCCTGCCGACAGGGCCAGGCTGACCGCCATGGCGAGTAAGGTAACCGGTGTCTTTTTTGCGTGGTTCCGAGAATGCATGCCTTTCCCCTCTCCCAAAGGTCTGGTCTTGCGAGTGTTTCAGCGGAATGACACCGCTGGTCAGAGCCGACGGTAGCAGCACCTCCCCTCGGCGGCATCTTGCACCGCAACAGACCTGTAATGTCTCCAAGACGCTTGCAGGACAATGGTTCCGACAGTTTGATAGGCTGTACCCACGACCGTTCAGTGTCTTGATGACACCGATGGTCAACCGCCACGCGGGTGCGTGGCGCGATTCCACGCCGCCCAGCAGTCGCTGCTGGCGGCCAGCGTAAGGGAGCGGAAATGGGTCGTGTCGTATGTTTCGGGGAATTGCTGCTGCGCCTGGGCGCACCGGGTAACGAACTGCTGATGCAGTCGCCGCAGCTGCTGGTGCACGTGGGCGGTGCGGAAGCGAACGTGGGTGTCTCGCTGTCCCGCTTCGGACATGAGGTCGCCATGGTCAGCACCGTGGCCGGCAACGCACTGGGCGCCCACGTGCTGGGTGAACTGCGCCGGCACGGGGTCGACACGCGCAGCGTGCGGCAGGATCCGGACGGGCGCATGGGCCTGTACTTCCTGACTACCGGCGCGGTGCAGCGCGCCAGCGAAGTGGTCTATGACCGCGCCGACTCCGCCTTCGCGCGCAGCACCGCGGCCGACTACGACTGGCCGGTGCTGCTGCAGGGCGCGCAGTGGTTGCATCTGTCCGGGGTCAGCCCGGCGCTGGGCCCGGACGTGGCCCAGGCCACCCTGGCGGCGGCGCGCGCGGCACGTGCACTGGGCGTGCGCGTGTCCTTCGATGGCAACTTCCGGCCCAAGCTGTGGCAGCGCTGGGGCGGCGATGCGCAGGCGATCCTGCATGAGCTGTTCGCCCAGGCCGACATCGTCTTCGCCGACTACCGCGATATCGAAGTCATCCTCGGCCAGCGCTTCGCGCAGGCCGACGTGGTGGCCAGGGTCGAAGCCGCGGCCACGGCGGCGTTTGCCGCTTTCCCGCAGCTGCAGTGGATGGCGTGCACCCAGCGCCAGGCCCTCAGCGTCGACCACCATGCGCTGGGCGCGCTGCTGCTGGGCCGCGATGGCACCCGCGCCCAGGCACCGGTGCGCCAGCTGCAGGGCATCGTCGACCGCATCGGCGGTGGCGATGCATTCGCCGCGGGCATCCTGCATGGCATCCTGTCCGGCTTCGATGCCGACGCCACCGTGCGTTTCGGCCTGGCTGCCGGTGGACTGAAGCACTCGATCCCCGGCGATTTCAACCCCGTCAGCGAAGCTGACGTACTGGCCCTGGTGGGCGAGGAGCGATTCGATGTCCGGCGCTGATCCGCGCGTACGTGCGGTACTGAAACTTGCACCGGTGATTCCGGTGTTCACCCCCGATGACGTGGACGATGCGGTGCAGGTGGCACAGGCACTGTTCCGCGGCGGCCTGCCGGTGATCGAGGTGACCCTGCGCACGCCGCGTGCGCTGGACGCGATCAGGGCCATGGTCGAGGCCGTGCCGGATGCGGTGGTGGGTGCCGGCACGGTGCTGACGCCGGCGCAGATGGACGCGGCCAAGGCCGCCGGCGCGCGCTTCGCGGTGTCGCCCGGCGCGACGCCGACGCTGTACGCAGCAGCGCGCGATGCCGACCTGCCTTACCTGCCTGGCGTGGCCACGGGTTCGGAACTGATCCTCGGCCTCGAGGCCGGCCTGGACACGTTCAAGTTCTTCCCGGCGGTGCAGTCCGGCGGCGCGCCGCTGCTGTCGGCATGGCACGGCCCGTTCGCTGATGTGCGCTTCTGCCCAACCGGTGGCATCAGCGCGCAGACCGCACCACAGTTCCTGCACCTGCCCAACGTGCTGTGCGTGGGCGGTTCGTGGTTGACCACCGCGGCCCTGATGCAGTCGCGCGACTGGGACAGCATCGAGCGTCTGGCCCGCGAAGCAGCGGTGCTGGCCGGCTGAGCCACTGCCCGTTGAGTCGAGCTTGCTCGACTGCTTTTCGCCAGGATCAAGAGCAGTCGAGCAAGCTCGACTCTACGGGCCCCGTTGGCCCAGGCGCCGGTACAGCGTGCTGCGGCTGATACCCAGCTGCCTGGCTGCGGCGGTGACATTGCCGTCGGCGTCCTGCAGGGCCTGCCGCATCGCGTCCTCGGCGATGTCACGCAGCCCGCCCGATGCAGTGCTGGCGTTGGCCGCCTGTACCATCGGCACCTTCAGCAGTTCGGCAGGCAAGTGCGCAGGCGTGATCTGCTCACCCGGGTCGCTCAACGCCACCAGCGTGCGCAGGCAGGCCTGCAGCTGGCGCAGGTTGCCTGGCCAGCGCTGCCGCTGCAGCACCTGCAGAACCTCCGCCTGCAGCACGCGGCCCTGCGCCATGGGTGACCACAACGCCTGCAGCAAGGCACCGCGCTCGTCCAGCTCACGCAGGGCCGGCAGATGCACGACATGATCGGCGATGCGGTAGTAGAGATCAGCCCGGAAGCGCCCCTCGGCCACGGCCTGCTGCAGGTCGCAGTGGCTGGCACAGACCAGGGCGAAGTCCAGTTTCACCGGGCGGCCACCGCCCAGCGGTGACAGCTCGCGTTCCTGCAGCACGCGCAGCAGGCGCGGTTGCAGGGCCAACGGCATGTCGCCGATCTCATCCAGCAACAACACGCCGCTCTGCGCCTGCCGCAGCAGGCCGGTACTGCCCTGCCGGCGCGCGCCGGTGAACGCGCCTTCCTCATAGCCAAACAGTTCGGCTTCGATCAGGCCTTCGGGCAGTGCCGCGCAGTTCACCGCCACCAGCGGTTGGCCGGCACGCGCGCAGCGGCGATGCAGCTCGCGCGCGAAGACTTCCTTGCCCGTGCCGGTTTCGCCCTGTACCAGTACCGGCAGCCCCGCATCCAGCACCCGCACCGCCTGGCGCAACTGCCGCTGCACCGGCGCCGCCAGCACCGTCCCGGGTGCCGCCAGAACCGCGGGCGCGGCGGCAGCAGGGGCCACGCGGCGCGTGCGCGCAACCACGGCGCCAGCGGCACGCGTGTGGCGCCTGCCGTCACTGTGGCCGTACAGCGCACGCCCCTGCCGGTCCAGCAGCATGCCGTCGTCATGCAGGCGCGACAGCGGCTGGTCGAACAGGGCCTCGTAGGACGCGTGGCCGATGTCGTGGCGGTCCAGCCCGAACAGGCCCAGCCCGACCCGGTTGGCGGCCACCAGGCGTCCGTTGCGGAAGCCGAGCAGGGCCTCGCGCGGGCTGCCCAGCAACAGCGGCTGCGCATGCAGGTGCAGCAGCTCGCAGTCATCGAGCCCGTCGGCGAAATAGCGATGCTCGATCTGGTCCACCGCGTGGCGGCCCAGCGCCAGCGCATGCAGGTGGGCGTGGCGCGCATCGCCGGAGATGTCGAGCACGCCCACGCGCTGCCCGAGCGGATCGAAGATCGGCGTGGCCGAGCAGGTCAGGATGCCGTGCGGGGCGAAGAAATGTTCGCCGCCGCGCACCTGCAGGGCACGGCCTTCGACGATGGCCGTGCCGATGGCATTGGTGCCGACCGTGCCTTCGTCCCAGCGCACCCCCGGCATCAGCGCGACCTGGCCGGCGCGGTCGAGGAAGCTGTTGCTGCCCTCGGCGTCCAGCACCCAGCCTTCCTCGTCGGTGAGCAGCACGATGCCATCGCTGCTGGCCAGCGAGCTTGCCAGCCCTTCCAGCTCGGGGCGGGCCAGCCGCCACAGGCGCTCGCGGCGCTGGCGCAGTTCACGCAGCGACAGCTCGGGTACCGGCGCCACGTCGGGACGTGCGTCCACCGACAGGCCCTGGCGCTGGCAGCGCCGCCACGACTGCAGGATGGCATCGGGCACTACCCCGGCCGGCGATGCGCCGCGCTCGAAGAAGGCACGGCGCGCACCACCCACGCGCTCGGGAAGAATCGGCTGGGACACCCTGACGCTCCTGTGTCGCATTCTGCGACAGTTGTTGCGGGCACTGTCCCGATTAAAAGCACATCCGCGCTTCAGTTGCGATGACGACCGCTGGTGCGCCGCCGCATACCGCGAGGCGGGTCTTAGACGCCGCGCCGCCGAACCTCGTGATGCGCCGCAGCACGTGCGTGGTTGGCACGTTCGTTGCGGTAGGGACGGCAGGCCCCGGGTTGTCCGGGCCATCCAAGGAGTGCCCACGATGAATGCCGTTGCCTCGCCCTCGACCGATCCGGCCGACCCCAGCGCCCTGTTCAAGCCCCGCTACGACAACTACATCGGTGGCCAGTGGGTGGCCCCGCGCAGCGGCCAGTACTTCGACAACACCACGCCCATCACCGGCAAGGTGCTCACCTCGGTGGCGCGCTCAAATGCCGAAGACATCGAGGCTGCGCTGGATGCCGCGCACGCTGCCAAGGATGACTGGGGCAAGCGCTCCACCACCGAGCGCGCCAACATCCTCAACCGCATCGCCGACCGCATCGAGCAGAACCTGGAGCTGATCGCGCGCGCCGAGACCTGGGACAACGGCAAGCCGATCCGCGAGACGCTCAACGCCGACATCCCCCTGATGGTCGACCACTTCCGCTACTTCGCCGGGGCCGTGCGCGCGCAGGAAGGCAGCCTGTCGGAGATCGACAAGGACACCGTGGCCTACCACTTCCACGAGCCGCTGGGCGTGGTCGGGCAGATCATTCCGTGGAACTTCCCGCTGCTGATGGCCGCGTGGAAGCTGGCCCCGGCACTGGCCGCCGGCAACTGCGTGGTACTCAAGCCGGCCGAACAGACCCCGGCCTCGATCCTGGTGCTGATGGAGATCATCGGCGACCTGCTGCCGCCGGGCGTGCTCAACATCGTCAACGGCTTCGGCCTGGAAGCGGGCAAGCCGCTGGCCAGCAACCCGCGCATCGCCAAGATCGCCTTTACCGGTGAAACCACCACCGGCCGCCTGATCATGCAGTACGCCAGCCAGAACCTGATTCCGGTGACGCTGGAACTGGGCGGCAAGTCGCCCAACATCTTCTTCGCCGACGTGATGGCCGAGGACGATGATTTCCTCGACAAGGCGGTGGAAGGCTTCGTGCTGTTCGCGCTGAACCAGGGCGAGGTGTGTACCTGCCCATCGCGTGCGCTGGTGCAGGAATCGATCTACGAGCGCTTCATGGAACGCGTGCTCAAGCGCGTGGCGGCGATCAGGCAGGGCGATCCGCTGGACCCGGACACCATGATCGGCGCGCAGGCGTCGTCCGAGCAGCTGGAGAAGATTCTTTCCTACATCGACATCGGCAGGCAGGAAGGCGCCGAAGTGCTGATCGGGGGCGAGCAGAACACGCTCGGCGGCGAACTGGCCGGCGGCTATTACGTGAAGCCTACCGTGTTCAAGGGCCACAACCGCATGCGCATTTTCCAGGAGGAAATCTTCGGACCGGTGGTGGCGGTGACCACCTTCAAGACCGAGGAAGAAGCGCTGCAGATCGCCAACGATACGCTGTACGGCCTCGGTGCCGGCGTGTGGAGCCGGGATGCCTCGCGCCTGTACCGCATGGGCCGCGCCATCCAGGCCGGGCGCGTGTGGACCAACTGCTATCACGCCTACCCGGCGCACGCGGCGTTCGGTGGTTACAAGCAGTCGGGCATCGGCCGCGAGAACCACAAGATGATGCTCGACCATTACCAGCAGACCAAGAACCTGCTGGTCAGCTACTCGCCGAAGAAGCTGGGCTTCTTCTGATGGATTGATCGGGATCAAGGCGCGGGCGTGGGGCCGGCGCCATCCTCTCTGCAAGCGCACTACGGAGTAACCCGCATGAACAGAACCATGAAGGCTGCCGTCGTCCGTGAGTTCGGCAAGCCGCTGGTCATCGAGGAAGTCGTGGTACCGCGCCCGGGGGCGGGCGAGGTCCTGGTCAGAATCGAGGCCTGTGGCGTCTGCCACACCGACCTGCACGCCGCCGAGGGCGACTGGCCGGTTAAACCCAACCCGCCATTCATCCCCGGCCACGAGGGCGTGGGGCACGTCGTGGCCGTGGGAGGCGGGGTAGGGCACGTCAAGGAAGGCGACAGGGTCGGCATCCCCTGGTTGTACTCGGCGTGTGGCCATTGCGAACACTGCCTGGGTGGCTGGGAAACGCTGTGCGAAACGCAGCGCAACACCGGTTACTCGGTCAACGGCGGCTTCGCCGAGTACGCACTGGCCGATGCCAACTATGTCGGCCTGCTTCCGAAGGAAGTGGGCTTCGTGGAGATCGCGCCGGTGCTGTGCGCCGGCGTGACCGTCTACAAGGGCCTGAAGGTCACCGACACCAAACCCGGTGACTGGGTCGCGATCTCGGGCATCGGCGGCCTGGGCCACATGGCGGTGCAGTACGCACGTGCAATGGGCCTGAACGTGGCGGCCATCGATGTCGACGACAGCAAGCTGGCCCTGGCCCGGCGCCTGGGCGCGCAGGTCACCGTCAACGCACGCACCACCGATCCGGCCGCGTTCCTGAAGAAGGAGATCGGCGGCGCGCATGGTGCGCTGGTCACCGCGGTATCGCCCAAGGCCTTCGAACAGGCGCTGGGCATGGTCCGCCGCGGCGGCACGGTGTCGTTGAATGGCCTGCCGCCGGGCAACTTCCCGCTGGACATCTTCGGCATGGTGCTCAACGGCGTGACCGTGCGCGGCTCGATCGTCGGCACCCGCCTGGACCTGCAGGAATCGCTGCAGTTCGCTGCCGAAGGCAAGGTCGCGGCGACGGTCAGCACCGACCGCCTGGAAAACATCAACGATGTGTTCGCGCGCATGCACGCCGGCACCATCGAGGGCCGGGTGGTGCTGGACTTCGCCGCCTGATCATCCCGCGCATGGCTGCCGCGCCCGTCCCCCTCTCCCGCGTGCGCGGCGGCCATGCAGCGGTACCCTGCAAGGGGTCTGATCCCTCCCACTCCGCCAGGAGTGGAGGGCTCTGACCCCGAACGAGGCACTCATGAACGAACTTCCGCACCGGGTCATCGCCACCCTCGCAGCGCTGCAGCTGATCGAGACGCTGCGCGCGCGCCACGGGCCGCTGCTGTTCCACCAGTCCGGCGGCTGCTGCGATGGCTCCTCGCCGATGTGCTTCGCGCAGGGCGATTTCATCGTCGGCGATCGCGATGTCTGCCTGGGCGAGATCGGCGGCGCGCCGTTCCACATCAGTCCCTCGCAGTTCGATTACTGGAAGCACACCCAGCTGATCATCGACGTGGTGCCCGGGCGCGGCGGCATGTTCTCGCTGGAGAACGGCGAGGGCGTGCGCTTCCTGGTGCGCTCGCGCCTGTTCAGCGACGAGGAGTTCGCCGCGCTGCAGGCCGCCGGCAAGGCCTGAGCCTCTGTAGAGCCGAGCCCATGCTCGGCTGCACCGTCGCGCACGCCTTACAATGACGGCATGCCCGAGATGCTCAAGACCGTTTTCCTGTCCGTCGTCGCCCTGGTCGGCGCGCTGCTCGCGCTTGCCCTGGTCAGCAGTGCCGGCGGCTGGCTGCCGCCGTTGTTCGGTCTGCACCCCGGCAGCGAAGCGCAACTGGGCTGGGACCTGGCCTTCACCGTGCTCGGCGGCATCGCCGGCATCGCCTTCGCCACCTACTACGCGCCGTGCTGGCCGCGTGCGCATGGCACCTCGATCTGGACCCTGCTGGTACTCGGCAGCGGCTACGGCCTGTGGGTAATGGGCGGCGATTTCCCGCGCTGGTTCGCCATCGCGCTGCTGGTGTCGCTGCCGGGGCAGCTGCTCGGTGGCTGGTGGTTCGGTCGTCGTCCGTCCCGCAGCGCAACACAGGCTTAACAATTCCCGCCTAGGCTCGGTGCCCGCCGAACGTCGGCAACGCGGCGCAGGGGCCTGCACCCACGGAGCACGGGCAGGCGCGGCGTAAGTCACCACAGGGAACCGGGAAATCATCCGATGCGTTACCAGAACCGGGAGGCCGCCGCTGCGGCCCCCCATGCGAAGCTTTTGTCCCGCGCCGTGCATGCGGTGCTGATCGGGGGCCTCGCCGTACTGCCCATCGATGCAATGGCTGAAGAAGCCGCCGATGGCGATACCCGCGAACAGCTGCAGCAGCTGGACACCGTCACCGTCTCCGGCAGCTATGCCAGGAGCCTGGAGCGCGCGGTCGACCTCAAGCGCGCCAACATCGGTTTCTCCGATTCGATCGTCGCCACCGACGTGGCCGATTTCCCGGAGCAGAATCTCGCTGAAGCGCTGCAGCGCATGCCGGGCGTGACCATCGAGCGCAACAAGGGCCTGGGCAGCAAAGTCAGCGTGCGCGGCCTGCCCAGCGAGTTCACCCTGGTCTCGATCAACAACCTGGCCACTGCTTCAGGCAGTGGCGGGCGCGACGTGCAGTTCGACATCTTCGCCGCCGACGTGGTGCAGACGGTCACCGTGCAGAAGTCGCCGACCGCCGCCGACGAGGAAGGTGGCATCGCCGGTTCGGTCTACATCGAAACGGCCAGGCCGTTCGACTTCCCCGAGCCCAGGTTCAGTGCCTCGACCGAAGCCTCGCACAACTCGATCAACGGCAGGATCGACCCGAAGATCTCCTTCCTCGCCAGTGACACCTGGGGTGACTGGGGCGGCCTGGTGTCGTTCTCCAAGGCCAAGCGCAGCAACCGCACCGATTCCAACTCGGGCATCAACTTCCGTCCCATGGGCCGCTTCCTGGAAGCGTCGGGCACGCGTGGTTCGCAGGCCGCCGCCGTGCTGGCGCGCGATGCCGGCATCGTCGTGCAGGACCGCATGGACAAGGACGAGACCAGCCGCGTCATCTTCCAGGACAAGGTCGGCGACCGCATCTACCTCAATGCACAGGACCAGTGGGGTGCCACCGCGTCGCTGCAGTTCAAGCCCAGCGACACGTTCTCGCTCAGCTTCGATGCGATGCTCGGCGGCTATGACACGCACGAGGACGAGTACGATGCCGCGGCGTACTCGGCGTCCAGCCGCAGCACGCTGGACACCATCCACGACTACGACAGCCACACGCTGTCGGCCTACGGCATCACCGTGCTGAAGGACGTGTCCTATACCGCGACCCAGCACGAGATCCTCAGCAAGGAACGCTACGCCAACACCGACTACCGTCAGTTCAGCAGCAAGCTGGACTGGAAGATGGGTGGCTGGGACATCGACGCGCTGGTCGGCTACTCCGGCGCACGCAAGGATTCGGACTACGCCAACCTCAAGCACGTGGCCTACGCGCCGTCGCGCACGCGCTGGACCAGCAACGGCGGCGAGACCGTGCCGAGCACCACCGGCGGTTTCGACATGTACAGCGGCGCGGACAAGTACCTGTTCGAAGCGTACGAGACCGAGCTGGAGAAGGTGAAGGATGACAAGTACGCCGCGCAGCTCGACCTGCGCCGGCAGATGAACCTGGCGTTCTTCCCGGCCCTGAGCGGCGTGCAGTTCGGCGCGCGTTACACCGACAAGACCAAGGAACGCGAGTTCGGCAGCGCCAAGATCCAGGGCCCGGCCGCCGGCAGCGCCGCGTGGGTCAACACGCGCACGCTGGCCGACAGCAACCCGGTGTGGATCAGCCAGCTGGCACCGGGTGGTGCGTATCGCCCGAGCGACCTGGACTGGCAGCAGGTGTCCAACGCCTATGCGCGCGCAACGTTCCGCTACCCGGGCCATGAAACCCCGATCGATCCGGGCCAGTACTATGAGGTGAAGGAAAAGACCCTGGCGCTGTATGCGATGGCCGACGTCTACTTCGACATCGGCACCGTGCCGGTGTACGCCAACCTGGGCGTGCGCTCGATCGACACCGATGTCGACTCGGCCGGCTTCCACCCGGTGCAGAATGCCGATGGCAGCAACGGCTACACGCCGACGCCGATTTCCAGCAGCGGCGACTACAGCAGGATCCTGCCCAGCTTCAACATGACCGCCGAGATCGCCGACGGCCTGGTGCTGCGCGGTGCCGCCTCGGAAACGCTGATGCGTCCGTCGCTGACCGACATCGCCTACCGCCGCACCGTCAGCTGGAGCAGCTTCCGCTTCATGGACGGCAACCCGGCGCTGAAGCCGACCACCGCCAAGCAGTGGGAAGTGGGCCTGGAGAAGTACCTGCAGAACGGCGGCCTGCTGGCTGCGTCGTACTTCTCCAAGAAGATCGACGGCGTGGTGCGGCAGTCGCTGACCGGCATCGTGCCGAGCGTCGAGAAGCTCAACGCCAACGGTTCGCTGGACGGCTACTACGACTTCGAGGTCTACCAGCCGGTCAACGCCGACGGTTCCTACAAGATCACCGGCGTCGAGCTGGTCGCGCAGCTGCCGCTGTCGATGCTGCACCCGGCACTGGAAGGCTGGGGCATCAACGCCAACTACACCCAGCTGGACAACTCGCTGACCGGTGCGTCGGACCTCGATATCCCGACCCCGCCGGAAGGCCTGGCCGAGAAGGCGTACAACTTCACTCTGTACTACGAGAACGACCGCCTCAGCGCGCGCGCCTCGTACAACTACAAGGACAAGTACGTCGAATACATCCACCTGAACATGTATCCGGTCTACCGCGATGCCTATGGCCAGCTGGATGCCTCGATCGGCTTCCGCCTCAATGACACCTGGAAGCTGAATCTGGAAGCGATCAACCTGCTGGACGAGAAGACCAGCGGTTACACGATCGACAAGGCGTTCCCGACCCAGTACGAGTTCTCCGGCCGCCGCGTCACCTTCGGCATCCGCGCGGACTTCTGATCCATGCTGCACTGATCTGGCAGCGCCGGGCCGTGCCCGGCGACACGCAACGCATCCGCGCTGCGCGCTCACCGGGCGCGGCCCGGCGCTACCGATCAACGGACGGCAACACCTGCTTCAACGGTTCCATCCCGCGCCACGGGTCTTCCTTCAGGCGCTTCGCGCGCGCAAGCGCCTTCTCCAACGGGAACGCATCGGCGGCGCTCACTCTCGCCAGCTCCTCCCAGCGCAGCGGCACCGCTACGCCTGCGCCCTCACGCGCGCGCAGCGACCACGAACACACGCTGGTGGCGCCGCGCGTATTGCGCAGCCAGTCGATGAAGATCACGCCCCCGCGCTTGGCCTTGCTCATCGTCGCCACATAGCGGTCGGGCTGCTCCAGCGCCATCGCCTGGGCGAAGGCTTCGCAGAACGCCTTGACCTGGTCCCAGTCGGCTTTCGGCTGCAGCGGCACCACCACGTGCACGCCCTTGCCGCCGGACAGCCGCACGAAGCTCTGCAGGCCGACCTGCAACAGGCGGTCGCGCACATCGCGCGCACCCGCCTTCACCTGCGCCCAGCTCACGCCTTCGCCGGGGTCCAGATCGAACACCAGCCGGTCCGGATGCTCGGGATCCTCGACCGTCGCGCCCCACGGGTGCAGCTCCAGCGTGTTCATCTGCACCAGCTGCAGCAGGCCACGCGCATCATCGATGTAGACGTAGTCCTCGCGGCCGCTCTTCTGCTGCAGCGGCACCGCATGCACGGCGTCGCCCAGGCCGGGGCCATGGTGCTTCTGGAAGAAGCAGGCCTTGCCGACGCCATCCGGGCAGCGCAGCAGTGACAGCGGGCGGCCGGCGATCTCCGGCAGGATCCAGCGCGCCATCTGCTGGTAGTAGTCGGCCACGTCGCCCTTGCTGAGCTTGCGCTGCGGGTACACCACCCGTTGCGGATGGCTGATGGTCACCGCGGCATCACCGCTGCCTGCTGCCGGTGCCACGCCCAGGTCCTGCGTCTGTTTATCGCTGCGCAGGCGCTTGAAGCTGGCCTGGCGCAGCAGCCCTTCCTTGCCCCAGCCGCGGAAAGCCACTTCAGCCACCACCACCGGTTTCACCCAGCGCACGCTTGCCGCGCGGAAGGGAACATGCGCCGGCAGCTCCAGCACCGCTTTCTTCACCGCCAGCGGTGCCAGCGCGCTGCTGAGCGCCTTCAACGCCGCATCGTCGAAGCCGGTGCCGACCCGACCGACATAGCGCAGGCCGCCGGCATCGGGCGTGGCCAGCAGCAGCGAACCGAAGCCGACCCGGCCGCCCTTGGGCGCGGTGTGGCCGACGACGACGAATTCGTCGGTGTCCTCGTGCTTCACCTTCACCCAGCTGCGCGCGCGGGCATTCACGTAGGGCGCATCGACCTGCTTGCTGACGATGCCTTCAAAGCCGGCCTCACCGCTGGCGGCGAACACCGCAGGGCCATGGTCGAGCACGTGTTCGCTGTAGGCCAGCGTGCCCGGTTCCGGTCCGACCAGGTCCTTGAGTAGCGCCTTGCGTTGCAGCAGCGGCGCGCGGCTGATGTCCACGCCGGCCACACCGGGCAGATCGAACACGATGTAGCGCAGCGGTTGTTTCGAGCTGCCATCGATGACACGCTGCAGGGCCGCGAAGTCGCTGCGGCCCTGCTTGTCGAGCACGACCAGCTCGCCGTCCAGGCGCGCATCACGCACCGGCAGCGCGCGCACGGCCTGGGCGACTTCGGGGAAGTCACCGGTCCAGTCCAGGCCATTGCGCGAGCGCAGTTTCAGCTCGCCGTCGTGCAGATCGGCCAGCAGGCGGTAGCCATCCCACTTGATCTCATGCAGCCAGCGTTCGCCATCGGGCGCGGTGTCGCGGTGATCGGTCAGCTGCGGCTTGAAGCCGCGCAGATACGGATGGTCGCGTGCACCAGAAAGCTCCAGCGCGCGCGCATGCCAGCGTGCATCTGCCTTGCGGGGCGCGCGCGATGCCTTCTTCGCTGCTTTCTTCGCCCGCTTTGCTGCGGCCCTGGATGCAGGCATGGCGTTCTCCAGAAGATCATCGGCCTCGGCGTCGCGCGCGTCGGCATCATCACGCTTGATCAGCAGCCACTGCACCTGCCGCCCTTTCATGGCCGTGCGTACCAGCTTCCAGCCGCCACTCAAGCGTTGCCCGTGCAGCACGAAGTCGATCTTGCCATCGGCCAGCGCCTGCAATGGGTCGCCTTCGCAGGCCCAGCTACCATGGTCGAACACCTGCACGTGGCCGGCGCCGTAATGGCCCTCGGGAATATCCCCTTCGAAGCCGGCATAGGACAGCGGATGGTCCTCAACTTGCACCGCCAGGCGCTTCTCGCCCACCCGCAGCGACGGGCCCTTGGGCACCGCCCAGCTCTTCAGCACACCGTCCATTTCCAGGCGGAAATCGTAGTGCCGCGAACTGGCGTGGTGCAGCTGGATGACGAACTGCGGGCGCCGCTTCGAGTTGCCCGCGGCCGGGCCATCATCCGGCTCCGGCGTCTGCCCGCTGCCACCGCCGAGGCGTCGCTTGCGACGGTACTGGTGCAGCGACATGGCTCAGCCTGCCTTGCGGCGCGGTGCGGTCTTCTTCGTCGCCTTGGCGGCCTTGCCCGCGGTCTTCTTCGTGGCTTTCTTCGCAGCCTTCTTCGCCGGTGCCTTGCGCGTCGCGGTCTTCTTCGCCGGCGTGCGCTTGTTGGCCTCCAGGCTCTTCTGCAGCAGCGCCATGAAGTCCACCACGTTGGTGCTGGCATCCTCGTGCACCGCCGGCTCCTCTTCCACCTGGGTGGTGCCGCCCTTGGCCTTGATGCGCTTGTTCAACACCTGCTGCAGGCGCTCGCGGAATTCATCGTGGTACTGCGTAGGGTCCCAGTCACCGGCCATCGATTCGATCAACTGCTCGGCCATCGCGGTTTCCTTGCTGGTGATCCTGTAATCGGAAAGACTGCCGGTGGGCAGCTTGTAGTCCTCCGGATCGACCAGCTCCTGCGGGTAGCGCAGGATCATCAGCACCAGCGCGTCTTCATTGGGCATCACTGCACAGAGATACTCGCGCGTGCGCACCACTACGCGGGCGATACCCACTTTGCCTGTGCTGCGCAGCGTCTCGCGCAACAGCACGTAGCCTTTCTCGGCCTTTTTGCCCGGTACCAGCAGGTAGGGCTTTTCGAAGTAGCGGGGATCGATCTGCGCGGCGTCGACGAACGACTCCACCTCCACTGTTTCATGGCTCTCCGGCGCGGCCGAGCGGATGTCCCCTTCCTCGAGCACGACATAACTGCCCTTGTCGTACTCGAAGGCTTTGACGATGTCCTTCCACGGTACTTCCTCGCCGGTATCGGCGTTCACCCGCTCGAAACGGATTGGCTTGCGATCGCGCGAGTCCAGCATCCGGAACTGCAGGTCGACCTTGCGCTCGCCAGACATCAGCGACACCGGCACGTTCAGCAGGCCGAAGGAGAGAGTACCGGTCCAGATCGGGCGGGCCATGGGCGCACCAGTCAGTCAGCAGGGGCACCCAGCTTCAGCGGTGCGCCGTGAAACGCCTGTGTCCGGGCTGTGCAGGCGGCATGGCCGGGCAGCTGCCGCGGCCGCCCCTATTGAAGGAGGGGCCTGACGGCGGTAGCAGGAATGTGGTCCAGCGCGCGCCAGGCGTCTTCAACCACCGGCCACGCCTGCTCCCAATCCAGGCGTGACTGCCCTCGCATCTGTTCCCAATGCGCGGCCAGCTCCTCGCAGGTATCCGCATCACCTCCGCGGGGCCAGTCGGCGGCATGGGTGGTCAGGGCGAAGGCGTAGACCGGGCACAGGTCACGCCAGTTCCGCTGGCCGTGGCTGCGGCGCCCTTCGTAGTCAGTCAGCATGTACTGCATGTAGTCCTGCGCCACCGCCTGCGGATCCGGGTGGCGGCGGCTGCCCCGCTTCCGGCTGCGCGCTGACAACGGATCCAGCAGCGCATTGAAGACGGACGGTGCGGGTCGTTCCAGGCGGGCCATGGCGGGGTCCTGCATCAGTGGCTGGGCTGGCAGGGATACGCGCCACGCTGTTATGCACTGGTGACAGAGGTGTTCATGACGCGGGGTTCGCAGTGGCTTTACCTCCACAGCGGTTAAGTGGGGTCCCCGCCCAGCGAGAAGAGACCGCCATGAACCGAGACACCTCCCGAGACCCGCTGCGCGAGACGACGGCGCCCGTAGCTGGCGAGCAGCGCAGCAAGCACGACAATGATGAGGCCGATTTCCGCGGCACCGGCGCCCCCTTCGTCGATGCTGGAAACCATCCGGTGCATCCCGACCCGGGCAACCCGCAGGCCCCGCAGCAGGACGAGCCGCATCTGCCTGTAAAGCGCGAGGCTGATCAGGCGGCCCTGGACCGTAAGGACTGTGGCGACCGCAATCGCGGAGGTCAGGAAAGCCCGCTCAAGCGCCGCGAGCGCAAGCAGCATGCCAGCGACAACCAGGACCAGGCCTTGGAAGAGACGTTTCCGGCCAGTGACCCGACCTCACCCTTCGTACCGGCCAAGGCACCGGATTGAGGCCACGGGCGCCAGCGTAGCGCTGGCCGCACTGGCGGCCGCCGGCCACGCGCATCAGCGCCATGACCACTGCAGGCCCACGCTGGCGCGCCGGTCCGGGCCCGGTTCGTAAAATCGACCGTTGCCATCGTTGACGATCACCGAGCCGATGTAGGCCTGGTCCAGCAGGTTGTCCAGCCGCGCGAAGGCACGCAGGTCGCCGCCGGGCAGGGTCCAGCGGCGGCCGGCTTCCAGGTTCAGCACGGTGTAGCCGGGCGCGCGCTCGGTGGCCAGGTCGTTCACCACCGTGTCGCTGCTGGCGTTGGCTTCCAGCGCCCACTGCCAGTCGCCGCGCGACCACTGCAGACGGGCGAAGGCCTGCTGCCGCGGCACGCCGGGCAGGCGGCTGCCGGCGGCCACCATGGTGTCGGGCACGCGGCAACCACTGCCACCGCAGGTCAGGTACGGCGAACGCACCTGTGCCTGCAGCCACGTCCAGGCCAGCTGCAGTTCCCACTGCTCGGCCAGCGGCTGCTGGTACTGCAGTTCCACGCCCTGTCGGCGGGTGCGGCCGATGTTGCGGTAGGTGCTGCGGCCATTGGTGTTGCTGGCAACGGCCAGCTCGTCGTCGGTAACGGCGCGGAACACGCTGACATCGAGCTGGGTTCCGTTCTGCGCATGCCACTTGCTGCCGACTTCGATATTGCGGCTGCGCGCGGCCGACAGGTCCAGCGCCAGGCCGGCCTGGCCGTCGCTGCGGTAGCCCAGTTCGTTGAAGGTGGGGGTCTCGAAGCCGCGTCCGACCGCCGCGTGCAGGCGCCACTGCGGGGTCGCCTCGAAGCTGACCCCGGCCACCGGCGTGGTCGCCTGGTAGCGGCGGCGGCCGCTGTCGTCGGGATTGCTGCCGGTGATGTAGCGGTCGTCCGACTCAAAGCGGACGGCACTGTGGCGCACGCCGGCCAGCAGCGACCAGCGCGGGCTCCACTGCCACCACGCCTGGGCGAACTGGTCGACGTTCTGCACGGTATCGATCTGGTCGCGGCGCAGGCGGCCGCGCACGCCCAGGGTTGTGCCGACGAAGTTCTCGTAGCCGGTGCGGTGCTGGCGCTGGCGGTCGGCGCTGATGCCCGCCACCACGTCGAGCGGGCGCCCGGCCAGGTCACCGTTCCAGCCCCAGCGCGCGTCCGTCCCGCCATAGCCGCCGTCCAGGTCGATTACGCCGCCGGCATGCAGCGGGTTGGCTTGCGCGGTGGGCGGAATCGGCAGGAACTGGGTCACCGCGCGCTGCCCGGCATAGCCCATCAGCTGCCAGCGCTGGGCGCCGCTTTCGCGGGTCCAGCGCAGGCCGGCCTGCTGCTGCCGCACCGATTTGCGGGTGTTGTACTGCTCGGCCAAGGCCGTGGCCTGGCGCGGGTTGGCCGCCACCTGGGCGCGGGTCAGGCCCAGCGGGTCCTGCGCATCGGGGGCATCCAGCGCGTTGAGCAGCAGCTCCAGGCGGCCGCCGCCGACTTCAGCGCCGAGCCGAGCGTTGAGCGATTCACGCCGCGCCTCGCTGTGGTCGCGCCAGCCATCGGTGTGGAAGTGGTTGGCGGCGATGTTGTAGTCGATCACCGGGCCGGCACCGCGCAGCTGCGCGCCGACGCTGACGGTGTTGTCGGCACCGGCGTTCACCCGCAGCCGCCACGGATCGCCGGCCTGGCCCTGCGCGCTCCACACCTGCAGCACGCCGCCAGAGGAGTTGCCGTACAGGGCGGAGAACGGGCCGCGCAGCACCTCGATGCGCTCGGCGCCGAGCAGGCTGGCGTGCGACAGCTGGCCCTGGCCATCGGGCATGGTGGCCGGCACGCCATCGATCAGCACCCGCACGCCGCGTACGCCGAAGGTGGAGCGCGCGCCGAAGCCGCGGATCGACAGCTGGGTGTCCTGTGCATAGTTCTGGCGGTCACGGGCCAGCACCCCGGGCACCCCGGCCAGCGCCTCGGACACCTGCACCCCGGGCCCGCTGCGGTCGTCGCCCACCCACACCGTGTCCTGGCTGGCCGGCAGCGCGAACGGATCGATGCCTTGCACGCGTGCGGCCTGCACTTCCACGGTCGGCAGCTGCTGCGGGGCAGGGTCGGCGGCGTTCTGGGCCAGCACCGGCAGCGGCAGCAGGGCGATCAACAGGGGCAGGCGGCGGGGCACCAGGGAATCGTTCATCATTCAGCTACACGCACGGCGGGGAAACAACACGCCATGGTACGGGGTGCGGCGTGACGACGGCCGCCGCGCGCGTGGCACGCTTTGTTACGATGGCATGGCTGTGGCCGACGGCCGCTGCTTCACGACCCGCGCTTCTTCTCCCCCTTAAACAGAACGAGTACTGCCGTGTCCTTCTTTGCAAACGTGGAACTGGTCCCGGGCGACCCGATCCTGGGCCTGACCGAGGCGTACAACGCCGACAGCCGCCCGACCAAGGTCAACCTGGGTGTGGGCATCTACTACGACGAGAGCGGCCGCATTCCGCTGCTTCGCGCCGTGAAGCAGATCGAGCAGCAGCTCGCCACCGAAGCCAAACCGCGTGGCTACCTGCCGATCGACGGCCTGCCTGCCTACACGCAGGCGACCCGTGAACTGGTGTTCGGCAAGGACTCGCCGCTGCTGGCCGCCGGCCGCGTCACCACCGCACAGACCGTCGGTGGCAGCGGTGCGCTGCGCGTCGGCGCCGACGTTCTGAAGAAGCTGCTGCCGCACGCCACCATCGCCATCAGCAACCCGAGCTGGGAAAACCATCGCGCGGTGTTCGGTGCCGCTGGCTTCGACGTGGTCGAGTACACCTACTTCGACGCCGCCACCCATGGCGTGGATTTCGACGGCATGCTGGCCGATCTGCAGAAGCTGCAGGCCGGCACGGTGGTGCTGCTGCACGCCTGCTGCCACAACCCCACCGGCGCCGACCTCACCGTCAGCCAGTGGAAGCAGGTGGCCGAAGTCCTGAAGGACAAGCAGCTGTTCCCCTTCATCGACATGGCCTACCAGGGCTTCGACAAGGGCATCGAGCAGGATGGCGCCGCCGTGCGCATCATCGCCGAAGCCGGCATCGACAGCTTCATCGTCGCCAACTCGTACTCCAAGTCGTTCTCTCTGTACGGCGAACGCGTGGGTGCGCTGTCGATGGTCGCCCCGACCGCCGTTGATGCGAAGGCTGTGCAGTCGCAGGTCAAGCGCGTGATCCGCACGATCTACTCCAGCCCGTCCACCCACGGTGCCGCGCTGGTGGCCGGCGTGCTGACCAACCCGGACCTGCGTGCGATGTGGGAGCAGGAACTGACCGAGATGCGCGAGCGCATCCACGCCCTGCGCCAGGGCCTGGTCGAAAAGCTCGCCGCCGCCGGTGCCCCGCAGTTCGCCTTCATCAACGAACAGGCCGGCATGTTCTCCTACTCCGGCCTGAGCCGTGAGCAGGTGGAACGCCTGCGCGACGAGTTCGGCATCTACGCCGTCGGCACCGGCCGCATCTGCGTGGCCGCGCTGAACCAGAACAACCTGGAATACGTCGCCAAGGCCGTGGCCACCGTCGCCAAGGGCTGAAGCAACGCCGCAATGCTTGAGAACAAAGGCGCCGAAAGGCGCCTTTGTTTTTCTGTCACGGTTGCAGCAAGCGTTGTTGTGGAGCCGGGCCTACGCTCGGCTTGCGGGGAGTGACGGACGATGAGCAGCCGAGCGCGGGCTCGGCTCTACAGAAGCGAAGTGCCCCATTTCCACGGCGCAACGCCCCTGTAAACGATTTCGCCTCAAACCCATCACGCACGCGCCGCGCACAGCAGCGACAATAGGCGTTTTCCCGCTGCCGAGACCTGCCCGCCCATGTCCCGTACTTCGTTGACCCGCTTCCTGATCCAGGAACAGCACGCCGGCCGCATCAACGCCGACCTGCGCCAGCTGATCGCCGTGGTCGCCCGCGCCTGCACCAGCATCTCCATCGCCGTCAGCAAGGGCGCCCTCGGCGGCGTACTGGGTGAAGCCGGCACCGGCAACGTGCAGGGCGAAGCGCAGAAGAAGCTGGACGTCATCAGCAACGAGATCCTGCTGGAAGCCAACGCCTGGGGCGGCCACCTCGCCGCCTGCGCATCGGAAGAGATGGACCACAGCCAGCCGGTGCCGGACATCTACCCGCGCGGTGATTTCCTGCTGCTGTTCGATCCCCTCGATGGCAGCTCCAACATCGACGTCAACGTCTCCGTCGGCACCATCTTCTCGGTGCTGCGCTGCCCGACCAACGTCGAACTGCCAGGCGATGAAGCCTTCCTGCAGCCGGGCAGCAAGCAGATTGCCGCCGGCTACTGCATCTACGGGCCCAGCACCCAGCTGGTGCTGAGCGTCGGCCACGGCACGCATGCCTTCACCCTGGACCGCGAGACCGGCGAGTTCGTGCTGACCACCGAGAACATGCAGATTCCGGCGGCCACCCAGGAATTCGCCATCAACATGTCCAACCAGCGCCACTGGGAAGCACCGATGCAGGGCTACGTGCAGGACCTGCTGGCCGGCAGGGAAGGCGCGCGCGGCAAGAACTTCAACATGCGCTGGATCGCCAGCATGGTCGCCGACGTGCATCGCATCCTCACCCGCGGCGGCATCTTCATCTACCCGTGGGACAAGAAGGAACCGGACAAGGCCGGCAAGCTGCGCCTGATGTACGAAGCCAACCCGATCGGCCTGCTGGTCGAGCAGGCCGGCGGCGCCGCATCCACCGGTCGCGAACGCATCCTCGACATGCAGCCCAACCACCTGCACCAGCGCGTGCCGGTGTTCCTCGGCTCGCGCGAGGAAGTGGCCGAAGCGGTGCGTTATCACCAGGAGCATGACGCGAAGACCGCTTGAAGGCGGCCATCCCTACAGCGGTCATGGCAGTGCGATGACATGACCGCGGGGTGACAGCAGCGGCGGCAAACGGCACCATCAAGCCCTTGCCGCCGAAGGATTGCATGCATGCACGAGCCGGGCCCGGTCGATTTCATCGAAGTCATCCACAACGCCGTCCCCAGTGACGTGTGCGCCGCCATCGTTGCCCGCATGCGCAGCAGCCAGGGCCTCAAACCCGGTGCGGTAGGCAGCGGTGTATTCCCCGAACTCAAGCACAGCAAGGATCTGCGCATCAGCGGCCTGGATGCGTGGCGCGACGTGGACAACGCGCTGCAACAGGCAGTTTTCGCCGGGCTGCAGACTTATCTACGTCGTTATCCACAGGCACTGATCGCACCGTTGATGTTGCAGATCCAGGACAGCAACGGCCAACCGCGCCGACTGTCAGCCGGGGATTTCCCCGACATGGCACCGGAGCAGCTGGCCGAACTGGCCCGGACCTGCCTGCGCCCCGGCGCGATCAACCTGCAGTGGTACGCGGCGGGCGAGGGCGGTTACCCGTACTGGCACTGCGAGCTGTACCCGAAGGATGCGCAGGCCGAGACGTTGCATCGGCACGTGTTGTGGACGCTGTACCTCAACGACGACTTTGAAGAGGGCGAGACCGAGTTCCTGTTCCAGGGCCGCAAGATCGCCCCGCGCACCGGCAGCCTGCTGATCGCCCCGACCGCGTTCACCCACACCCATCGCGGCAACCGGCCGCAGGGCGGCGACAAGTTCATCGCCACCAGCTGGATCCTTTTCCAGAGCGCGCAGAAGCTGTTTGGCGGGTAGAGTCGAGCTTGCTCGACTGCTCTTCTCTCTCAGTCGAGCAAGCTTGACGCTACGAGACCTGCTTCCGCCCATACCACTTCGGTCGCTCGTTGGCGACAGGCAACGTGGCGTTTCGCGAGTGGAGATACATCCCCGGCATCCAGGTCAGAACGCCTTGCGCGATCAGCGCCGCAATGCCCCAGAACCATTGCGCTGTCAGGATGCTGGCAACGAAGATCAGTCCCAGAGGCGCTAAAGCCATCAGCGACAGTACGTGCCAGATGGCGGGCGCCACGTAGCCAAGCTCCGACACCACTTCCGATCCACAGCTGCTGCAGCGGGTGCAGGTCTTCCTTTCGATTGCCTGGTAGATCGGAAACCTCTGCCTGGCTGCCCTGCAGGCCGGACAGGAGAAGGTGAACGGCAATCTCATTTCTACGTCCCGGTTCCAAACACTAGTGAAAGGCCGGCATCAGACCAGAGGCAACGAACACCAGCGCCGTCAGACGTCTCGGGTGCCTCGCGGATTGTGGCGTGGGAGCGAAGCATTCGGCTCTATTCTCCTGGTGCCGCTTGTTGCGCTCTCTCTCTGTATACAAGCTGCAGTAGAAGCACGAGGACTTCAAAAACCAGGTAGGTCGCGCCAAGCGCTGCCAGGTAACTCCATCCGCTTGCTACACCAGGACCGCAGTACGCTCCAGTAAGACACCCGAAGAGCGGCCGAAGGATCTGAGCTTCGACCAGCAATGCAGCGGCCGCGATAGCGAGCTTCGCGACTACGGATGATGCCTTCCTGAGCATGCTCCCTCGAACGCTGCGGAGATCGCGCAGGATTCTCATGACGCGTACCGGAAGGATACCAACGGCACCTGCGCCGATGAGTCCAAGAAGATAGATCAAAGCGGTGGGTATCACGTGGCCCATATGCTTCCCTTGAGCGCGATTCCAGTGGTCCAGTCAAGCGGATGTCCAGATGTCCTTGATGCAAGGTCGAGGCGACGAATACAGCAGAAGGCATCAGCCTGGCTCCAACTGCCTTTTTGAGGGATGCGCCTCTACAAAGGGAGAGTCATCGGCATGCGGCCTCCCCTCCCACGCACCGAGTTCGGTGATGTTCGCGCTGCCGGCCTTGATTGCACGATGGATGCTGACAGGAACATTGCAGTCTCCGGGCCAGTCCAAAGGGCTTGCGAGCGTGAACGTCGCCCGCAATGAAACCTCAACACGGTGACGCTCGACTGCGTCGACGGTGACCTCACCCGTAGCGGCCGTGCTGTAGCAGCCACTCTTGCCTGCAAAAGCGCTTGCTCCGTTGCTGAAGAACGCGCGTACTCCCTGCTCTCCGATAGTGAAGACCTGTCCGACACGCGGGGATTCGGGAAGTACTACCGTCAGCTTTGAGAAGCTCGAACGGTCGGCATTCCAGGTACGCTTGAAGTCCCTCACAGCGACGACGGTTTGTTCACCATCGGAAACTCTGTGGCATGAGAAGGGCAGGCTTCTCGTATCAACCTCAAGGCATCTTTCCTCAACCGATGATGCGTGGGTCAAGAAGAACGCCGATCGATCAGCCGCTTCTGCCATCACCGGAAACGAAGCCAGCATGCCCAACGCAATTGAGTGGGTGCGCAGACTACTGCGCACAGCCACAGCCGCCCCCGTTGATCCATTGCTTCTGGTTCTCTGTGCGTGCTGCCGCATCCTGGTAAATCTCCGCGTGAGGCCCTTCTGTGGCCGATCCATACCGGACTTGATGCCAGCCGTCCTTTGCCATAGTTCATGAACGGTGGTGTCGTACAAATCCAGCATACCCAGTGGAGACAGTTCTTTGAGTCAGCACGCGGAGGCGGCGGCTCCTGCAACCTCCTGCAATCCAACTTGGGCCAGTGGCTGTTCTCCACGTTGAAGCCCATGCACCTGCGCGCAAGCTTGAATCAGTTGTTTGCCAAGAGCATCAGGAGAACAGCGATAACGCGAATTCCCGACACCTTCCGCTAACGCTCTCCTTGTCCTCTAGAGCTTCCGAGTGAGCGCCGTCGATACAGAATGACCGCTGCTGCTGCTCCGAATATCGCCATGCCAAGGCCAACAACTTCCTTTTCTCCAAAGGACTCGCCTGATAGAAATCTTCCGGTAGTCACCACTATGAAATTCAATGGAAGCATCAGAAGGAATGCGATTCCGAGCCAAAAAAGTACTTTCATGATATTTATTTTCCACAATCACAGGGCGATGTAGGATCCATCACATTATCCTTTATTCCTTTGGCAACTTCGTTTGCGTCTGAAAACTTCGCGTTTCCTCGCAGCACACTTCGAATTCCTTTAGTCAGGCCCGTGACAGTGTTGAAGTCGCTCGCATATCGGCCAATCTGAGCTCCGTGTCCGCCAAGTACTGCACCGCCGACTTTTTCCAATGCTGGCGTCCTCTGTTTGCCGTCGAAGGCTGTCGCCAGATTGTTGGCACCATCGTGAAATGTTGCAAGGCCAAGGGCAGCCACAGATAAACCTACAAGTCCTCGGTCCTCGCTTCCGGCAAGGGACGCAATGATGGCATCTGCCCCGCCTGTAGCCAAGGCGCTGGCTCCTGCGACCATGTCGACCGCCCCCAGCACTGCTCCAAGGTAGTCCGTCTTGCATAGGCCAAGCGAATCAATGCCGGTGATCGGGTTTCCCTGGACGTATGCGTAGGTGTTTGTCCCCCCCGCCAGTCCAATTGGATCACTCTGCACATACCGCCCCGCGCTCGCATCATAGTCGCGGAAGCCGTTGTACCAGAGCCCACTCTCTTCATCGTAATACTGCCCCGGGAATCCGATGTTCAGGCCACCGATGTCGTCCTTGAGGGCGCTGCGTCCGTAGGCATAGTTGTACGCCTTCCACACCACCTGCTGCGTCTTGTTGGTCGCGTACTCAGGTCGGCCAAGGTGATCATTGTGGATGTAGTTCACCGCACCATTGCGATCAATGCCTACGAGTTCGTTGCCAAACCACAGGTAATTCGTCCAGGTCGTGCCTGTCTGTTCGGACAACAGTTGATTTTGGCCAGCGTAGAAGTAGCGACTCGTTGAGTTGGCGCCGCTCTTGCCGACGCGTTGGCCTTGTGCATTGATCAGGTAGTCCGTGCGCAGGCCACCGATGTTGCTTTGTACCATCCGATTGAATGGCCCGTAAGTAAACGTGGAGATCCGGCTTCCAGATGTCTCGCTGATCCGGTTTCCCAGCGCATCGTACTGATAGCTGCGCGTACCGTCAGCGTTGCCGAACTCCAGCATCCGGTTGCTCTTGGCATCGATGACGTAGCGGGTCGCCTCTGTCTTGGTGTTGAGCGCGGTGTAGTTGCCGCCGGCATCGTGACTGAGCGTGTACGTGGTTCCGGATCGGGCCAGCGTGGTCAAGCGTCCCAAGCGGTCGTAGCCCAGCGTCTGACTGAGACTTGCAGTTACGTCGTCGTTGATGGCGGTGATTTCATCATCGCCGTTGTAGCGATAGGACGTACGGCTGAGCGCGGTGCTCTGCTCATTGCGCACCGCCTTGGCCGACAACCTGCCGGATGCGTCCATTGCGAAGCTTTGCACCAGGCTGTTGCCATAGGGCATGCGTTCAAGGGTGCCCAGCGAGGTGTACTTGCTCGGCCCAATGATCTGCTGGGTTACGGTGCCCTTGGTCAACGAGAGTGACTGTGGGTAGCCGAGGGAATTGTACGTGTACCGTGCAACACCTCCATCGGGATAGGTGATGCTGGCGCCTCTGCCGATGGCGTCATAGGTGTAGCTCACAGTACCTTCGGTGATCTTGCCAGACAGCGTGGCCTGATCTGTTCGGCTCACCAGCTGGCCCACTGCGGAGTAGGTGAATCGCGCGCTGGTCCCCGGCGCGGCATGGGAACACAGCCTCCCCTTTCCGTTGACGCAGTTGTCATACGTGTAGGACTGTTGCTGTCCATCTGCGCTCTGTGCCGTGAGGCGGCCGAGACCGTCGTACCCATAGCCGACTGCACTGCCGTCACTGCGTACAGTTGCGATGCGCTGTCCTGCCGCATCGTACTCATGATCGGTTCGACCCGTGTCCGGACTGGACTGCATCCACAGCTGGCCGAAGCCATCGGTCTGGTATGTGGTTTTCAGCCCACGCGGATCGGTCACCGAAGTAAGCCGATCCCCCTTGTCGTAGGTGAAACGAGTAGTACCCCCTGCGGCATCGGTCTGGACAACAAGCCGCCCGCGGGGATCATAGGAAAACCTGGTCGCGTGATTCTGCGAGTCCGTTGTCTGGGTAAGACGATCTTCAAGATCGTAGGCATAACGGATGTTGCGCCCCTGATCGGTGCTTTCCGCGACGAGCCGTCCGAGCTCGTCATACTCGTAGTTCACTGCGGAAACGATGGTATTCAGCCCCATCAAGGCCAAAGCAATGCTCGACATGTTCCTGGGCTTTCCTTAGCGCGGTTCTTCACAGAATTTCGGGTTGCAGCTGCCCTTGTCGTTCTCGGCTCTCACCGTTACCTGGCCCTGAGGCCCCCAGGCAGTAGAGCCGGATGCCAGCTGGCCCATGTACTGGAATTGAGCAACGCCACTGCCGCTGTTCACTGGCGCAACGTTCACCGTGAACGTTGCTACCTCACCCGGTGCTACCGCGCCCGGAAGTCCGATGGCATCGCTGGTACGCAGCGTCTTCAGGACCATGTAGGTATCGCCGGGCGTCCAGATGACGTTACCGGTGTTTCGGAACTGGAAGGTCACCGTCGCGGACTGGCCATTGAAGATGTGTGCGGGCGCTGCGGATGCGGCGATGAGATCAGCGGCCTTGACCAGAGCCGGGATAGTGAATTGACCCGAGCGGCTGATCGTCAGGTTGGCGCCGCCGGAGGGAGATAGCCCGTGGATGTAGATGGTCTTGCCACCATGTGACTGGCGCGCCGCGCCGTCCAGCGGGATGTTGAAGGCGTATGCCTTCCCTCGCGCCTGGCATGCATTGGCCACATTCGTGTCCGAGGCGAGGTTGGCCCGCGCCCCGGTGACGAAGCTTCCTCCGCCCGCTGCCGCGCCTGCGTAGACATGCACGTCGATCGACGCATCCTCGCCCTGTGCACACGCCCACCCTCGGACGGTGTAGTTCCATCCTTGATCGCGCGAAACATCGTCGATGTAGCCAGTGATCTCTGCTGCTGGAATTGAATGGACGGCCGACGTGCCGAGCGCACGATTGCCACTCGCACCCAACGGCGACAGGCCGTAGACGGTTACCTTGCGCCCGCCGAGCTGTTGTCTCTGCGAAAGGCTGATGGGCAGCTGGAACCGATAGGCAGAACCCTTGGTAGCGCACTGCGCGGCGATGGCTGGCTCACTGGCGAGATTTGCCGTTACGCCCCCGAGATAGACGTTGCCCTCTGCGTAGCCATCCACCTGGATTGAGGATGCAGAGCCTGTCGAGCATGCCCATCCGCGCACCGACCAATTCCACTGCGCGTCATGGTTTATGTCGTCGATGTTGCCCCTGACCTCAGTGTTCTCCGCGTAGTCAGCGTAGGCCCGCTCGCTCCGTGTGCGGTTCGAGGCTGCGTCGTACGTGTGCCGCGTCCATGACCAGGTCCCGTTACCGAGCGGTATACCTCGCTCAGCAGTCGCCTGCCTGCGTCGTAGCGGTACTCTGTCTTGATGCCAACGGGTGTGGTTACGCTGGCGACGTCGCCAGTGGCGTTGTACGTCGTCGTCGTGACTGCCCAGCTGGAGCCTGTGTTGATCCGATCTGTCAGCACGCGACCGCGGGCGTCATAGGTGAACTCCCGCACATCCCCGTTCACACCCGTGATGCGTCCCGGCTGTCCCATCTCGTTGTACGCGGCGTAAGTGATCCGGTGCCCGAGTGCGTTGGTCACGCTGACGAGGTCACCCTTGGTATTGAAGGTGGAGGTTACGTCGTCCTGTGCGAGTGGCCCATCTTCCTTGACTGATGCCGTCAGTCCATTTGGATGATAGGTGTAGCTGTAGCGGGTAGTTCTGGCCTGGTCCTTTACACCTACGGAGGTCAGGTTCCGGGTCGTGACCGAACTGACATTTCCGCGCCCGTCGTAGGTGAAGCTCGTCTCACGGTCACCAGCAAGGGTTTCCTTCAGCAGATGCCGCCCTGCTGCGTCCCACTGGAAGAGTGAGACGCGTTCAGCAGTGCTGCCCACGGCTTCTGTTTTCTTGAGAAGGTTGCCTTCGGGGCTATAGTCAAAGTCGGTGATGTTGTCGACAAAGTCATGGGCAATGTCGGGGTTTCCGTTGGCGTCGTAGGTGCGTTCCTTGTAGCTGGCCGGGCAGGTTGAGGAGCGACTGCCCGTTACGGACACCTGGAGCCCATTCTCGTAAGCGTAGGTTGTCGTGCGGCCTTTGGGATTGGTCTCACTGACCTTCAGCTTGGTCGGGTGGGTGCGCTCCGCAGCGTCCGCTAGAAGCACGGCCTGTGAGCCAGAGCCAGCTGCAAGTTGAAGCGATCCGCCTGGCAGTGAGCGCGGCTGGATGCAGATCTGCCCTTGGCCCGGCTTGTATTCGCACCAGCCGGTCTCGTCACTGCCGCGGATGGGACCGGGTCGGACAGGCGCGGGGGGCGCAGCGACGGGCTTGCTTTGCTCGATGACATAGCTGAATGTATGTCTTTCGATTCCGCCTGCATGTTCGGAGAGCGTTGCGCGCTTGTTGGCGTCATAGGCAAAGGTGGAATAGCGCACACCGTTGTATGACTTTCCAGTCAGCCCCCCGGATAGCGTGCGTCCTCGTAGTGATAGGTGATGCTCGTCTGCGGCGAACCCGGCAGTGTCGTGCTCGCAAGTCGCCCCCGTCCAGTCCCGAACGCATTGGCCGTATAGCTGTACTGGTAGACGTTGCCCGCCGGATCTCTGACCTGCGTCAGCAGGCCATTGTTCCAGGTGAACAGGATGCTTCGGCCGGAAGAGTGCGTAACCGTCTGCAGGTACTTGTTGCTGTAAGCGAAGGTCCAGTAGACCCCCTGCTCGTTGCGCAGTTCGGTTATGTAGCCATCTGCATCGTAGCGCTCGCTCCCGAGCTCTTCATTGTTCAGCGTGAAACTACCATCGCTGTTCTTCACCAGATAGGCGATCGGCTTGGCCCGGTCCTCGTTCCACCGCGCCTGCGCTTCGTTCCAGATCAGCTTGATGCGTCGTCCGTCCGGACGCTGTGCCCAGGCAGTCTTCTGCGCGTTCGAGAATGCCAGGCTGTAGTCGAAGTTGCTGATCCAGTGATTGCCGAAGAGACCACCTGCACTCCAATGGTGGTTGTAGGTCCGTTCCAGGTACAGCCCCATCTCACCGGCAACGGTAAAGTCCCGCTCGATCTCAACCTTGTTTCCGGTGTAGAGCACGACCGGATTGCCCTTGACTTCGCCGCAGTCATCGCGACGATCATCCGTCTCCTGTTCCACGGCCGTCTTCGACGGACGCGTGATGCGGGAATGGTAGGGAACACCCCGACCGATGGAGATCACTCCTCCCACGCCAATTGAAGGGACGCGCGTGTGCGTTACGGTGATCCTCTCCATGTCCGTGGTGTCGGAGGATCCATTGAGGTTCTGAAAATAGATCTGGTGCGATCGCTTTGCGGAAGCAGCAGGCACCCAGGCCGCGCTCGTCAACATCAGTGGGATCAACACGAAAGCGGTGGCGCAGCTGCTTTTCGAACGGAGCTTCATGCTCTTGGAATTCCTTGATTGCCGGATCTTTGCTAAATCGCATCTGAACGTGAGCGTCCAGAGGATGCGGATAGTAGTCTGCCAAGCGGGTGATTGACCAGCACTGGTTCGTCATCCTCGCGTCCTATGCGGGTGCTCGCAGATGAATGCCTGTGAGGTGATGCCGGATGCGACACCATCAGCCGCGTCGAAAGCAAACGCAGGGCGGCAATCGTTCATCGCAGCGAACTTGCTCGAGTGCCTTTCCGCTTTCAGTCGAGCAAGTTCAACTTTATGGGAATCAGAACAACGACCCCTGTGGCGATTCCTTCCGCGGCGGCAACGGCTTCTGGAACCGGCTGCAATCCAGCTTCGGCCAATGGCTGTTCTGCGCGTTGAACCCAAGACGCTTTCGCGCCAGCTTGAACCGGTTGTTCAACAGATCCGCATACACGCCCTGGCCGCGCATGCGCGTGCCGAACTGGCTGTCGTAGTCCTTGCCGCCACGCAGCTGCTGGATGGTGCTCATCACGTGTGCAGCGCGATCGGGATGATGCGTGTCCAGCCAGTCGCGGAACAGCGGGGCCACTTCCAGCGGCAGGCGCAGCAGCACGTAACCGGCGGTGCCGACGCCGGCATCATGCGCGGCTTCCAGCACGGCCTCCAGCTCGCTGTCGTTGATCCACGGAATGACCGGCGCCACCATCACGCCCACCGGAATGCCGGCCTCGTGCAGGCGCTTCATCGCGCGCAGCCGGGCGTGCGGTGCCGACGCGCGCGGTTCCAGCTTCGCCGACAGGTGCGGGTCCAGCGAGGTCACCGAGAAGTGCACGCTGACCAGGTTCTCTGCGGCCAGCGGTGCCAGCAGATCGATATCGCGCTCCACCAGCGCATTCTTGGTGATCAGCGAGAACGGATGCTTCGTCTCCAGCATCACTTCGATCAGCTGGCGGGTCAGCTTGAGCTTGCGCTCGATCGGCTGGTAGGCATCGGTGTTGATGCCCAGCGCGATGGGCTGCGGCACGTAGCCGGGCTTCGACAGTTCCTTGCGCAGCAGTTGCGGTGCGTTGGTCTTGGCGAACAGCTTGGTCTCGAAGTCCAGGCCCGGTGACAGATTCAGATAGGCGTGCGAAGGCCGGGCGAAGCAGTATGAGCAGCCATGCTCGCAGCCGCGGTAGGGATTCACCGACTGGCTGAAACCCACGTCCGGGGAGGTGTTGCGGCTGATGATGCTGCGCGCGGTCTCGGCACGCACCTCGGTGCGCAGGCGCGGGGCGAGGAATTCTTCGCTTTCGTCGATGGCCCAGCCGTCATCGACCGCTTCGCTCACCGTGCTTTCGAAGCGGCCAGCCAGGTAGGAGGTGGAACCCCGGCCCTTGATGGCGGCCTGGGCGTTGCGAGGGTGGGATTGCATGGCGCCCTCCGGCCGTTTGAGAGGCGTTAGTATTATTGCTAACCACAGGCGGCGCAAGCGGCCAGGATTCACCTAGCTGTAGGCGTTGGGGCGGATCCAGCGGCACGTTGACCCCAGTGTTATCCACAGGTTTCACGTGATCGCGCAGGCGCCATCGCTGCAGCAGGCCGGAAGCATGCGCCACGCACGTCTCAGCATCTGCGATGGGCAAAGCGGTGGCTGCCGGGCAGCGCCCGGCGTCAGCCGTTACAGCAGGGCCAGGTAACCCCGAACGGTGGTATCGAGCCCGTCGTACAGGGCCTCGCCGATCAGCGCGTGGCCGATCGACACCTCCAGCACCTCCGGCACTGCGGCCAGGAAGTCGCGCAGGTTGTCCTGCGAAAGGTCATGGCCGGCATTCACACCGAGGCCGACGGCCCGCGCACGGCGCGCTGCGGTGGCGAACAGGTCCAGCATCGCGGCGGCATCGCCGGCCGCGTGCGCTTCGGCATACGGGCCGGTGTACAGCTCGATGCGGTCGGCGCCGACTGCGGCGGCCTGTTCCAGCAGCGGGTTGCCGGCATCCACGAACAGGCTGACGCGGCAACCCATCGCCTTCAGCTCGGCCACCAGCGGACGCAGGCGCTCGCCATCGCGCTCGAAATCGAAGCCATGGTCCGAGGTGATCTGGCCATCGCCATCCGGCACCAGGGTGGCCTGCGCCGGGCGGGTCTGCGCGCACAGCGGCAGCAGGCCCGGATAGCCCTCGCGCGGCGGCGCGAACGGGTTGCCTTCGATGTTGAACTCAACGCCGCGGGCGCGGGTCAGGGTCGACAGCGCCAGCACGTCCTCGGCGGTGATGTGGCGACGGTCCGGCCGGGGGTGCACGGTGATGCCGTGGGCGCCGGCGTCCAGGCAGGCCTGGGCCGCACGCACGACATCGGGTTCGGCACCGCCGCGCGAGTTGCGCAGGACGGCGATCTTGTTGACGTTGACGCTGAGCTGGGTCATGGAACGGAACTACGGTGCGGAAGAGGGTGGGGGCGTGCCGTCATGCGCGCGGGCCTGCTCACGCAGGCGGCGCAGCTCCTCGGCATCGACCAGGGTGGACGGATCGCGCTGCAGGTCGCCAAAGCGGGCCACGTAGCGGCCACGCACCCACGCCAGCAGGAAGCCGAGGGCGGCCAGCAGGGCCAGCGACATCAGGCCCATGTGCGGGGTCTTCAGCGCGAAGGCGAAGCAGCCCAGCGCCAGCAGCAGGTACAGCCAGTACATGTTCCAGTCCTCCCCGGGCATCGAGCGCAGTGTAGCGCTGCGTCAGAGCAGCGGCGAGGCCAGGCGGGCGAAGGCTTCGGGCAGGCGGTGCAGCCACAGCGAGCGCCCGGCCTCGTCGTGCACGCGGGTGGCGCTGTCGAACTCGGCCTGCAGCAGCGTGGCCAGTTCGGCCACGCGGTCGCGGTCGCTGATCATCATCGACAGTTCGAAGTTCAGCCGGAAGCTGCGGTGGTCGAAGTTGGCGCTGCCAACGATGCACACGTCGTCGTCGGCGATGAAGGCTTTCGTGTGCAGCATGCGCGGGCCGTACTCGTAGATCTTGACCCCGGCATGCAGCAGTTCGTCGAAGTAGGAGCGCGCGGCCTGGGTGACGAACCAGGAATCGCTCATCTTCGGCACCAGCAGGCGCACGTCCAGGCCGCCCAGTGCCGCCGAGGTCAGGGCCATGCGCGCAGCCTCGCCGGGCACGAAGTAGGGTGTCACCAGCCAGACCCGTTCGTTGGCTTCCTGGATGGCGGCCACGTGCAGGCGGTGGATGGTTTCCCAGCCCGAGTCCGGGCCGGACACCAGCACCTGCGCATCGATGCTGCCATCGCCACGCAGCGGCATGTCTGCCGGCCACAGGCGGGCGATATCGAAGCGCGACGGCTCCTGCCCGCTGGCGTACAGCCAGTCCTCGGCGAACACCAGCTGCAGGCTGCGCACCACGTGGCCGCGCAGGCGCATGTGCAGGTCGCGGTAGGCGTTGGGGTTACGGCTCTCGTCTTCTTCGTCGGTGATGTTGATGCCGCCGGTGAAGGCCAAATGGCCGTCGATGATGACCAGCTTGCGATGCGTGCGCAGGTTCAACCACGGGCGCTTGAAGGGTTTCAGCAGCTGCCGTGGGTGGAACCAGATGGCTTCGCCGCCGGCTTCGAGCAGCGGCCGCAGGAAGCGCGCCGGCAGTGCCGAGGAGCCCACCGCATCCAGCAGCAGTCGCACCTGCACGCCTGCACGCGCGCGCTCGACCAGGGCGTCGCGCAGGGCGGTGCCGGCATGGTCGGGATTGAAGATGTAGTACTCCAGGTGCACGTGGTCGCGTGCCTGGCCGATGGCCTCGATGAGCGCGGCATAGGTGGTCGCGCCGTCCACCAGCCAGGTCACTTCGGTGGCGCTGCTGGGCGCCAGGCCGGTGGTGGCCTGGGCGACCTTGGCCAGCTCGGTGCAGCCGGCATCGGGCGGGCAGACATCGCTGTAGTGCTCCATGCCCGAGCGCGCGCGGCCACGTCGCAGGCGCTGGCGCTTCACCTTCTGCGGGCCCAGCAGATAGTAGATGAAGAGGCCGAGATAGGGCAGCAACGCCAGCGACAGGATCCAGCTGAGCGTGGCCACCGGCTCGCGCTTCTGCAGCATGATCCAGCCGGTCAGGGCGAGCAGGTAAAGCAGATACGCCACCGCCAGGATCGTTCCCAGGTGGGCAATGCCATCGAGCCAGAGGCGCAGCGAATCGAAGAGGGCGAGCATGCGCCGATCATAGCGGGCGCGGACGTGGTAATGGGGTCAGAGCCCTTTCCTGCGGAAAGGGATCCGATCCTGCCGGCATCAACCCACGCAAAAAAAAGACGCCCCTGTCTCCAGGGGCGTCTGCAGTCGCGTCATGACTGTTGTGCTGCGGTCGTACGTATTACTGCTGTACGAAGCCGATCTTCTTCATCTGAGCATTCTTGGCGGCGGCCAGAACCTTGGCCATCACGTCGTACTCGGAATCCGGGCTCGCATCGATGCGCAGCTCAGGCTGGTTGGTCGGGTCACGCTGGACCTCCTGCTCCATCCGCTGCTGCAGCTCGCTGGTATTGATCGGGCTGTTGTTCCACGAGACCTGGTTGCTGGCGTCGATCTTGAGTTCGATCGGCGGCGGCGGTTCGACCAGCTGCGGCGGTGGGTTGAGCACGCGCTGCGGCAGGTCCACGGCGATCGGGTACGTCATGATCGGCGCGGTCACGATGAAGATGATCAGCAGAACCAGCATCACGTCCACGAGGGGCGTGACGTTGATGTCGGCCATGGGGCCCTTGCCACCACCACTACTGAATGCCATGGCTTATTGCCCCTTCTCTTTGGTCGCGACGAAGCCGACGTCCAGCATGCCCTGCTCCTGCGCGACCTTGGTCAGGTCGTTGATGACGCGCATCTTGGTGGTGCGGTCACCACGCAGGTTCAGCGGCGGCTGCGGGGTCTGCTGGGCGGCGGTCGCCAAGCGCGACTCGAGAGTCTGCTTGTTGATTTCTTCGTCGTTCCAGTAGATCGAGCCGTCTTCCTTGACTGCCAGGGTGATCGGGCCAGAACGCTTTTCAGCGTCTTCCTTCTGGACCAGGTTGGCCTCCGGCAGATCCACCTTGACCTTGTGGGACATCAGGGGCGCCGTGATGATGAAGATGATCAGCAGCACCAGCATCACGTCCACGAGGGGCGTCACGTTGATGTCGGCCATGGGGCCGCCGCTGTTACCACTACTGAAAGCCATAACGGGCTCCGTCTAGATCTTGGTGACTACGTCGTTCGTCGCAGGGTCACGCGCCGCAATCAGCGGACGCGCGAGCCGGTGGCGAAGAAGTCGTGCAGGTCGTGCGCGAAGGTATCGAACTTGCTGATGGTCGCGCTGTTGACCTTGCTGAAGAAGTTGAAGGCGAACACGGCCGGGATTGCGACGAACAGACCGATGGCGGTCATGATCAGCGCTTCACCCACCGGGCCTGCAACGGCGTCGATCGAAGCGGAGCCGGTGGCACCGATCTTGATCAGCGCGCCGTAGATGCCCCACACGGTACCCAGCAGACCGACGAACGGAGCGGTTGCACCGACGGTGGCCAGCAGGGTCATGCCCGACTGCAGCTTGTTGCTTTCGCGGGTCACGGCCTGACGCAGGGCGCGGTCGACGAACTCCGAACGGCTCAGGTTCTCACCCAGACCGCCGGTGGCGCCGCCTTCAGCGCGCTGGTGGTGGGCAGCTGCCTGGGCAGCGTCCAGGGCGATCTTCGAGAACGGCTCGGAAGCCGGCTGCTCTTCCATCGCACGGATGGCGTCCTGTGCGTTCGGGGTGTCCCAGAACAGGCTGACGACGCGATCGGCAGCGCTCTTCAGGCGGACCGAACGGAAGATGTTGATGACGGTCCAGTACCAGGACATGGCCGACATGACGATCAGGGTCAGCAGCACCACCCAGGAGACAGCGAAGTCACCCGGCTGGGTGGTCATCTCGTGGATCAGGTGCTCGAAGCCCATCTGCGACAGGGCGTTGGACGGATTGCCCCCGGCAGCAGCGGCGATGAAAAGTTCCTGCAGCATGACGCTTACCTTTGTTGTGTGTGGTGATAAAGGGTGTAGCTAAGCTAGACAATCGAACCGGAGGAGGGGTGGCCGGCGGCCACCCGCTCGCATCAGTTCAGTGCAAAGTTGACCGGGACGCGGACGCGACCAGCAGCCTTCTTACCGCCAGATTCAGCGGCGTTGAAACGCCACTTGCGGGCAGCTTCCATCGCAGCACGGTCCAGGTCGCGGTTACGGCTGGACTTTTCCACCGTGACATTGGTGACGTTGCCCTGGGCATCGACATCAATGATCAGGATCACTTCGCCCTGGATGCCCGCGCGGAAAGCGGCCGGCGGGTAACGCGGCGGATTCATGGCCTTCGACGAGATGTCGACGCTGGCCTCGATCGAGGCGGGCGGCGACGGCGGCGACGGCGGCGACGGCGGGGTGACGATGTCGTTCGGGCGCGGCTCCGGCACGTCGACGACCGGCGCCTGCGGCGGCGGCGGGACGGGCGAGGGCTTCGGCGGCGACAGGTTCTTCACCGGCGGCGGCGGGGTGTCCTGCGGCGGCGGCGGCGGCGGCGGCGGAGGCGGCGGCGGCGGCGCGTCGACGATGGTCACCATGACGTTGCGCTCCTTCTCAGCCACGGCCTTGGGGGCCACGGCGGGGATGAGGAGCATCATGAAGGCGGCCAGATGCAGGGCGATTACAAACGCGATGCCGAAGATGCGCGGCCAGCTCAGCCCCGATTCTTCAGTTTGTTCGTACCGGTGAACGACTAGTTGTTCCGTCATGCGCCAAGAGCTCAATAGTGGGGCCGGAATCCCGGGGGCGGAATCCCTGATCAGCGGTGCATGACACCGCAGGAACCTCCAAGCTTATACCAATCCTGAGCGCCTGCGCATCAGCTGTGCAGGCATTCAGGCGTTATTCCTACTTACTTCAGGTTGATGATTTTCTTGGCATCAGCCTGGTTCTTCACGCCCTTCGCCAGAGCTTCCTGGGCGGCCTTCTTGGCCTCCGGAACGCGACCTTCGGCATGCAGGACGCGTGCCAGGTTCAGGTAGGTCTCACCGTCCTTGGACAGCGGGGCAGCCTTCTGCCACGCCTCGATCGCCTGCGGCACCTGGTCGGAGTAGTAGTAGGACTGGGCCAGCGCCAGGTAAACCTGGTAGTCCGGCTTCAGGATGCCCTTCTGCAACCCTTCGTTGATGACCGCGATGACGTCCTTTTCCTTGTTCTCGGTGTTGGCGTAGATCGAGTACAGCTGCTTGTACTCGCGCTCTTCGGTGAGCTGGCCGCTGCTGCGCAGCTTGTCCATCACCGCGGCGGCCTTCGGCATCTGATCGGCCTGCATGTACATGTTGGCCAGGTTCAGCTGCGCTTTCTTGTCGTTCGGGTTCTTCGCCGCCAGCGCTTCAGCGGTCTTGACCGCTTCACCGGTCTGGCCGGCTTCGGAGAGGGCAGCCATCAGCAGCTGGTTCCAGTTGTCCTTCGGCTCGGTCGCGCCGGCGATGGCCTGCTGCAGCACCGGGATGGCTTCCTGGTAACGCTGCAGCTGGTACAGGGCCTGGCCCTTGGCAACCAGCTCTTCCGGCTTGTTCGACTTGGTCTCGGCGAAGTACTTGTCCAGCGTGGCCAGGCCCTCGGCGGTCTGGTCTTCCTGCAGCTGCAGCTGGCCCAGCATCAGCATCGACTGGTAGTGGCCGTTGTTGTCCAGACCGTTGAGCTGCAGCGCCTGCTTCAGGTAGCCGATCGCACCGGCGGTGTCGTCGCTCTGGTAGGCAGCCTGCGAAGCCAGCTGCGCGGCCAGCGACTTGTCGTAGTTGTTCGACGCGCTGTTGCCCAGGATCTCGCCTGCAACCTGCAGGGTCTCCGGGAACTTCTGGTCGTTGTAGCTGTCAATCAGCTTCTGCAGCTGCTTGCCCATCTTCGCGGACGCCTTTTCCTTCGGCTCCTCACGCGTGGCATTCGGGTACAGGACTTCGGCCTTGGCCTGCTGCTTGCCACCGCGGTTGCCGCGCTCGGACGAACGCGAGGACTGCGCGAAGGCATCGGTGACCACGGCGCCGGTCAGGGCGGTCGCGATGAGGACGGAAAGCACAGCTTTGTGGTTGCGGAAAATCATCGTTCACCTCGATCGAACCGCCGTCAGCGGCAAAGTCGGACTGTCAGAAAAATCTGAGCCGCCAAACGTATCAGAAACAGATGGCGTGAGAAATCGTTTTATGTGCTGCAATACAGCATGAATCTGCGCACTCAACCACACTTTGGCCTGCGACCAGCGGCCTGGGCCTGCTGGTAGACGGGCAAGAGTGAAGGTGCATCACGCTGCAGTTCGCGGATGCGGTTGGCCGGATCGGGGTGGGTGGACAGCCATTGCGGGCTGCGTCCGCCACTGGCGGCCATCATGTTCTGCCACAGGCCGACGGCCTGTTCCGGGTTGAAACCAGCATCGGCCATCAGCCGCTGGCCGATCACATCGGCCTCCGATTCCTGGGTACGTGAGCCGGGCAGCAGGAACGCGGTCTGGGCAGCGGTACCGCCCAGCTGGTTCACCGTACTGGCCGCGCCTTCGCCATAGGCGGCACCCGCCAACGCACCCAGCACGGACAGGCCCGTCTGCGCGCCCATCTGCCGGGTGATGCGTTCTTCGTGGTGGCGGGCGATGACGTGGCCGATTTCATGGCCGATGACGGCAGCCAGTTGGTCCTGGTTCTTGGCGACAGTGAAGATGCCGGTGTTCACGCCCACCTTGCCGCCGGGCAGGGCGAAAGCGTTGGGTTCCTTGTCGACGAACACGGCAGTCTCCCACCGTACGCCACGGTACTGTTGGGGCAGCTGCGCAACCAGCGCATCGACCACGCACTGCACGTAGCCGTTCTGGCGCCCGTCGCTACTGACCTTCTGCTTCTGCTTGGTCTCCGCGAAGGCCTGCGCGCCCAGCTGGTCGAGCTGGGCCTGCGACACGCCACCGACCATCTGACGGCGGCCGGTGGGGGAGGTAGTGGTCGCGCAGGCGGCCACCAGCACGGTGATGAGCAGGGCAAGCAGCAGTGATTTCATGGAATCCCCCGTGTTCATGCAGGCAGTGTGGACTGGGCCCGCTTAATTTTTCGTCAACCGGCCACGGCCTTACATTGACCCGAAGAACACCAGCGCGCCCAGTGCCACGGCGTTGTTCATGCCGTGCGCGATGATCGCCGCCCAAAGCGTCCCGGTGCGCCGGTACAGCCAGCAGAACGCGGCGCCCATGCCGCCGTAGACCAGCCACAGTTGGGCGATCTCGGCCGGGCCGTTGGCGCTGGTGCCGGGGATCTCATGGATCAGGGCGAAGGCCAGGCTGCTCAGCAGCACGCCCAGCCACGGCCGGCCGGCCTGCCACAGGCGCCCGAACAGCACGCGGCGGAACAGCAGCTCCTCGTAGGCCGGCGCCAGCACCACCGCAAACAGCACCAGGAACAGCGGGAACCGCTCGATGGCGTGCTGCATCAGCGCCAGGTTGGTCGGCACCGGTTCGACGCCGAGCTGCTTGGCGAGGAAGGCGATGCCATTGCTGCCGATCACGATCAGCGTGGCCACCAGCAGGGTCCAGCCCCAGGTGGACGGGCGCCGCAGCGCCTGCGTCGAGGCCTGCCGTTCGGCCGCATTGGCCGGCCGCCGCAGGAAATACAGCAGCAGCGCCGCGCCACCGGTCGACACCAGGGCCATCAGCACCTGTGCCAGGGCACCGGGCGTGCCCAGCGCTTCGGTCACGCTGGACGGGTCGATGCCCGCGCCGTTGTTCTTCGCGCTGGTGTAGCCGACCTTGATGCCGCGATACAGGCCCCACGCCAGGCCAGCGACCAGGCTGAGGATGAACAGCGTGGCGGCGCCGATGCCCAGATCGATGAAGAAGCCTGCCACGGGCGAACCGCGGCGCGGCGCAGCCGAGGCTGGCGGAACGGGCGGCGGGGCGGACACCGGGACGGAAGCGGACATCGATTACCTGCGATCAGAGGGCGAGGGCCGGCGCGCATCCCCGCGCACCGGCCACGGTCGAAGCGTGTCAGATATCCAGGTTGGCGACCTTCAGCGCGTTGTCTTCGATGAAGTCACGACGCGGTTCGACGACATCGCCCATCAGAGTGCTGAAAATCTGGTCAGCCGCGACAGCATCCTCGATGCGCACCTGCAGCAGGCGACGGGTATCAGGATTGACGGTGGTATCCCACAGCTGTTCCGGGTTCATTTCACCCAGGCCCTTGAAACGCTGGATCTGGCGCCCGCGCTTTGCTTCCTCCAGCAGCCAGTTCTGTGCCTTGGCGAAGCTGTCCACTTCGACCGACTTGGCACCGCGGCCGATGGTGGCGCCTTCGCGCACCAGGCCGTGCAGCAGGCTGGCAGCCTGGTAGATGGCACGCAGTTCGCCACCTTCGAAGGCGGCAAGCGGCAGCACCTGCACGTGTTCCTCGCCCATGTGGCGACGGGTCACCAGCACGGCGGCCGGCCGCTCATCGTTCGGCTCCTGCAGTTCCAGGCTGAAACGCGCACTGCCGAGGCGGCCCTGGTTGAGGCGCTGGGCCAGTGCATCCAGGCCCTGGCCTTCAGCGGCACCACGCAGGTGGGCCAGGTCCATCGGCACGAAGTCGACCAGCGCTTCGAGCAGGCTGCGGTCGTAGCGGTGCGCATTGCGTTCGATCGCGTCGCGCGCGCCGGCAAAGGTCAGCAGCAGCTTTTCGAGCGCGGCACCTTCGATGCCCGGCTCACCCGCAGCCGGCACCAGCACGGCGTTTTCCACCGCGTTGCTGGCCAGGTAGCTGTCCAGCGCCGGGTCGTCCTTCAGGTACAGCTCCTGCTTGCCCTGCTTGATCTTGTACAGCGGCGGCAGGCCGATATAGACGTAACCGCGCTCGATCAGCTCCGGCATCTGACGGTAGAAGAACGTCAGCAGCAGGGTGCGGATGTGGGCGCCGTCGACGTCGGCGTCGGTCATGATGATGATCTTGTGGTAACGCAGCTTGTCCGGGTTGTACTCGTCGCGGCCGATGCCGGTGCCCAGCGCGGTGATCAGCGTACCGACCTGGTCCGACGCCAGCATGCGGTCGAAGCGGGCACGTTCCACGTTGAGGATCTTGCCGCGCAGCGGCAGCACCGCCTGGTTCTTTCGGTTGCGGCCCTGCTTGGCCGAGCCACCTGCCGAGTCACCCTCGACGATGAACAGCTCGGACAGCGCCGGATCCTTTTCCTGGCAGTCGGCCAGCTTGCCCGGCAGGCCGGCGATATCCAGCGCGCCCTTGCGGCGGGTCAGGTCGCGGGCCTTGCGCGCCGCTTCACGGGCACGCGCCGCATCGACGATCTTGCCGGCGATGGCCTTGGCTTCGTTCGGGTTTTCCTGCAGGAACTCCTCCAGGCGCGCGCCGAAGGCGTTTTCCACCGCCGGGCGCACGTCGGAGCTGACCAGCTTTTCCTTGGTCTGGCTGGAGAAGCTCGGGTCCGGCACCTTCACCGACAGCACCGCGATCATACCTTCGCGCATGTCGTCGCCGGTCAGGTTGATCTTGGCCTGCTTGGCGATGCCGTTCTGCTCGATGTAGTTGTTGAGCACGCGGGTCAGGGCGCCGCGGAAACCGGCCAGGTGGGTCCCGCCATCCTTCTGCGGGATGTTGTTGGTGAAGCAGTACATCGTCTCCTGGTAGGAGTCGGTCCACTGCAGCGCCACGTCCACCACGATGTTGTTGTGTTCGCCGGTGACCGAGATGACGTTCGGGTGCAGCGGGGTCTTCAGCTGGGCCAGATGCTCCACGAAGCTGCGGATACCGCCTTCGTAGTGGAAGTCATCGCGACGGCCTTCGCCGCGCTCGTCGGCCAACACGATCTTGACGCCGGAATTGAGGAACGACAGTTCGCGCAGGCGGCGGGCCAGAATGTCGTAGTGAAATTCCACGTTGTCGTGGAAGGCCACGGTCGACGGCCAGAAGCGCACGGTGGTGCCGCGCTTGGTGGTGTCTTCCAGCTTGGCCAGCGCGGTGACCGCGGCGCCGTTGCTGAATTCCTGCTGGTAGTGAGAGCCGTTCTGGAACACGTCCACCAGCAGCTTCTGCGACAGCGCGTTTACTACGCTGACGCCCACGCCGTGCAGGCCGCCGGAAACCTTGTAGCTGTTGTCGTCGAACTTGCCGCCTGCGTGCAGCACGGTCATCACGACTTCGGCCGCCGAAACCTCGCGGCCCAGCTTGGCGCTCATCTGTTCGTGCTTGCCGGTCGGGATGCCGCGGCCGTTGTCGGACACCGACACCGAGCCATCAGCGTGGATCGTCACCGCGACGTGGTCGGCGTGGCCGGCGAGGGCTTCGTCGATCGAGTTGTCGACGACCTCGAACACCATGTGGTGCAGACCGGTGCCGTCGTGGACGTCACCGATGTACATGCCAGGACGCTTGCGGACAGCCTCGAGCCCTTCCAGGGCGGTGATGCTGTTGGCGTCGTAGTTGCCGTTGTTTGCCGGGGTGTTCTGTTCGTCGGTCATTGCGCTTGCCGTAGGCTCCGCAGGTCGGTCACCGCAGAGGTGCGATGCGCCGGGTAAGAAGGGGTGCAACCTGAATTATACCAGCCGGGCCCTGCAGGCCCTGATGTAGCCACTATGGCACAGCCACGATCTGCGCATGTTCCACGTGGAACCGGGTGATGTCGGTCAGATCCACCAAGGCCGCCGGGGTCTCGGTGGCCGTTACGAAGATCTGCGCAGGACCGGTCAGCAGACGCTCGAGGACACGGGCCTGGTGGGTGCGGTCCAGCTCCGATGCCAGGTCGTCCAAGGCGATGACCGGCCATTGACCGCGCTGTTCGGCGTAATCCTCTGCCTGGGCCAGCAGGCAGGCGAGGGCGGTGAGCTTGGCCTGGCCGCGTGAGAGTGCATCCCGGCCGGGAATGCTGTGGAAATCCACGCTCCAGTCGGCGCGGTGCGGACCTACCGAGGTGTAACCGGCTTGGCGGTCGCGATCGCGGGCCAACAGCAGCGCATCGGCCAACGGCAGTTCGTGCCGGCGCCATCCCGGGCTGAGATCCAGGCCTTGGATGCCCAACTGCGGTGCCAGCGCGGTTGCCAAGGCAATCGCCCGTTCCTGAAGACGTTCCAGATAGTGCTGGCGGCGACTGGTCAGCGGTTCACCGGCTTCAGCCAGCTCGTGGTCCCAAGTATCCAGCATCCGCGACGGCCCGCCCTGTTTCAGCAGGGCATTGCGCTGCTTGAGCGCGCGGGAATAACGGCGCCACAGCGAAAGGAAGTCTGGTTCCACGTGGAACAGGCCCCAATCGAGGAAACGACGGCGCGGTTCGCCGCCACCGCTGACCAAAGCATGGCTGCCCGGCTCAAAGGTCACCACAGCCAACGCCGCGCAGAGATTGCCAAGCTGGGCAACGTCTTCGCCGTCCAGGCGGCCCTTCCAGTCCTGGCCGCTATGGCGAAGACCGGCCTTGCGGCGGTGCGGCGCGTGATCGGCGCGCTGTTCGTCCCATTCCACGAAGATTTCCAGCGCTTCCTGGCCCTGACGCACCAGGCCATCGCGGACCCGGCCGCGGAAGCTCCGGCCATAGGCCATCAGGTGCAGGGCCTCGAGCACGCTGGTCTTGCCTGCGCCGTTGTCGCCTGTCAGCAGGTTCAAGCCCGGCTGGGGTGACAGTTCCACGGCACTGAAGCGGCGCAGTTGGTTCAAGGCGAGGCGGCGGATCAGCATGGGACGCAGGAGACCATTCGCTCGGGGCGGTAGCAGGGCAGGGAATCCATCAGCTTACTGCATCGGTCAAGGCCGCCGTTGCGGGCATCGCCTTGCTGACGGAGCTGGCCGGTGTCGCCAGTCCGGACGGTTCCACGTGGAAAACGGTGCAGCGAATCCATGCGACAGGGACGCTGGCAGGGCCTGGATTCCTTGAAATCTGCAGCACCGGGCAGGGCCCTCGCCCTCAGAAATCAGCGGATTTCACCCCAGCGTGGAACCGTACCCGTGCCTCGGAGCCAGGGCAGCTGCTGGTGTTGCCGCGAATTGCTTGAAATCTGCAGGCCAGGGCTGCGAAGCGTTCCACAGATTTCAAAGAATTCAGGCCTCTCGTTCCACGCTGTCCACAGCTGCTCTGTATGACTTATACACAAGGTATGGGCAATCTGTGGATAAAAAAACCCTTTACCGTCTCCGGAAAAACTATCCACAGCTTCCCCCCCATCCCCAGGGTCCCATATACAGGGGGTTTCAGGTGCACAAAAACATTAGAAATCAATCAGATAACGCTCTTTTCCACGAGATCTGGCCCTACCATCACCACCATGCTTTAGATTTATACCCAGATTTAAAAGCTAGGGCAGCGCCTTTCGACCAGAAATACGGGCTGTGGACAGTAGCGTCTGCAGAGGGCGAATCCGCTTGCTGAGAACGTCCCGGAGTCGCTCGCCTACCGGACATCCATCGAGCGAGGAACCGATCGAGATCCAGAACGCGATGATCAAACCGGCAACGCAGAACTCCCGTTCCCGCAATCCCCATCAATGCTCCACGTGGAACCAAAAAAAAACGCCCGGATCTCCCGGGCGTCTTCTGTTTCACGTGGAACAGCGCAAATGTCAGAGACGCAGCGGCATCACCACATGGCGCGACTTCTCGCTGCTGGACTCACGCACCAGCGCCGACGAGTTGGAATCGCGCAGCTGGATGATGACTTCCTCGTCGCGCAGGGCGGACAGGGCATCCAGCAGGTAGTTCACGTTGAAGCCGATGGCCAGATCGCTGACTGTGGTATCGGCCTCGATCTCTTCCTGGGCTTCTTCCTGCTCCGGGTTGTGAGCGCTGATCTTCAGGTTGCCCGGCGAGACTTCCACGCGGATGCCGCGGTACTTCTCGTTGGACAGAATCGCGGCACGCTGCAGCGACGCACGCAGGGCTTCACGATCCACCTTCACTTCGCGGTCGGCGCCGATCGGAATCACGGCCTCGTAATCCGGGAAGCGACCGTCGATCAGCTTCGAGGTGAAGGTGACATCGTCGCGCTTGACGCGCACGTGGCTGCGGCCGACTTCCAGCTCGATCTCGCGATCGCCGCTTTCCAGCAGACGCTGCAGCTCGGTCACGCCCTTGCGCGGCACGATGATCTGCCGCTTGGAACCGCTGGGCTTGGCCAGGTCGGTTTCACACAGGGCCAGACGGTGTCCGTCGGTGGCGACGGTACGCAGAGCATCACCGCGCAGGTCGAACAGCAGACCGTTGAGGTAGTAGCGCACGTCCTGCTGGGCCATCGCGAACGCAGTGCGCTCGATCAGCTCCTTCAGGGTCGCCTCGCCGATGGCCACGCGCTCGGTGGCTTCCACCTCGTCCACCGACGGGAAATCGTTGGACGGCAGCGTTGCCAGGGTGAAGCGGCTGCGACCGGCCTGCACGGTGATCTTGTCACCGGTCTGCGAGACGGTGATCCGGCTGCCATCGGGCAGGGCGCGGATGATCTCGAACAGCTTGCGGGCGGGGATGGTTGTTTCGCCGTCCTGGGCATCTTCAACCGCGATCCGCGACACCATCTCCACTTCCAGGTCGGTACCGGTCAGCGACAGCTGGCCGTTCTGCACCTGGACCAGGAAATTGGCCAGAACCGGAAGGGTCTGGCGGCGTTCGACCACGTTGACGACCTGTGCCAACGGCTTGAGAAAGGCTTCGCGCTGCAGTGTGAAACGCATGTGGTTCCGTGCCCCTATGCTTTAAAAAAATGTGGAATAAATCAAAAGCTTGGTGGTGCTGGTAGAGACAGAATCGCTGGAAAACAATGCTAAGTCTTTGTAATAAAAAGAGTTTCTAGTCTCGAAACCCTCTGCATTACCGCCCTCCAGGGGGTGGGGAAAGCTGTGGATAAATTCGACGCGTTTTCAGGCGCCCTTTTTATCCACAACTCATCCCGCGCTTGCTACCGGATTCTGCACCGTTTTGTGCGATGACGCCTCATCAGCGTCCGTGCATCATTCGCTCAGCTTCCGGATCAGCTTGTCCCAGTCCTCGCGGAGCTTGCCGTCGGTTTCCATCAGGGTGCGGATCTGGCGGCAGGCATGCAGCACCGTGGTGTGATCGCGACCGGCAAACGCATCGCCGATCTCGGGCAGGCTGTGCTCGGTCAGCTCCTTGGTCAGGGCCATGGCGACCTGGCGCGGACGGGCCAGCGAACGGGTCCGGCGCTTGGACAGCAGATCCTTGATCTGCAGGCCGTAGTAGTCGGCAACGGTTTTCTGGATGTTGGGAATGCTGATCGCCTGCTGCTGGGCGCGCAGCAGGTCGCGCAGGGTTTCCTGGGCGAATTCGGTGGTGATCGCGCGGCCGGTGAAATTGGCGCGGGCGGTCAGGGTATTGAGCGCGCCTTCGAGGTCGCGCACGTTGGAGCGCATCTTCTTGGCGATCAGGAACGCAACATCATCCGGAATCTCGGCACCGCGTTCGCGGGCTTTCGCCAGCACGATCGCGGCGCGGGTCTCGAAGTCCGGCGGTTCGATCGCGACCGACAGGCCCCAGGCAAGCCGCGACTTCAGGCGCGCTTCCAGGCCCTCGACTTCGCGCGGGTACCGGTCGCAGGTCAGGATGATCTGCTGCTTGCCGTCGAACAGCGCGTTGAAGGTGTGGAAGAACTCTTCCTGGGTGCGATCCTTGCCGGCGAAGAACTGGATGTCATCGATCAGCAGCGCGTCCACCTGCTGGAACTGGCGCTTGAACTGATCCATGGTCTTTTCCTGCAGGGCCCGGATCATCGCGCTGAAGAACTGTTCCGAACGCAGGTACAGCACCTTCGCACCCGGGTTGGCCTGGCGCATGGCGTTGCCGGCGGCGAACATCAGGTGGGTCTTGCCCAGGCCGGTGCCTCCGTACAGCAGCAGCGGATTGTGCGCGCGGTCGCCCGGCTTCTGCGCCGCCTGGAAGGCAGCGGCCAGGCCCAGCTGGTTGCTGCGGCCTTCGACGAAGTTGGCAAAGGTGTAGTGGTTGTCCAGGTTGCCGGCGAACGGCACCTGCGGTGCAGCCACCACCGCCGCTGACACGCTCGAAACCGGCGCGTTCTGCGCCTCCGAGGGCCGCGGGCGCGAGCCGATTTCAAGAAAAACGTCGCTGAAACCCGCGAAGTGCGTCAGCAGCTCGCGGATCCGGGCCAGGTACAGCTCGCGCACCTGGTCGACGATGAAGGCGTTCGGGGCATACAGCACCAGGCTGTCCGCGCGCAGATCGGCCTGCAGCGGCTTCAACCAGGTGTGAACGTCTTCCGGCGGGAACTCCGCTTCGAGGCGTTCGAGACTTCGGGACCAGGCATCCATCGGCAATAATCGTCCGGTGACCTGTGCACAGGCGCGACAACGCGCCCAAACACAGGCCTGAAAGGGGGAAATGGATGGCTCAGACTACCACCGAGCGCCCGGCTTCGGAATGCTTGTCCCCCACTTATTCACAAAAAGATCCACAGCTATTGCACAGCCCGGTGAATTGGCGTAGTCACAAGGGGTTGACGTAGGGGGGGAGACCTCTCTAGAATTTCCGGTTCTTTCCCGTCCCATTCATACGAGAGGCCCACATGGCCACCAAGCGCACCTACCAGCCCAGCAACCTCAAGCGTAAGCGCGACCACGGCTTCCGTGCCCGTATGAAGACCGCTGACGGCCGCAAGATCCTGTCGCGTCGCCGCGCCAAGGGCCGCAAAGTCCTGAGCGCCTGATTGCCATGCCGCACATCGCGGCAGACGCAATCCCTTCGACAGTGAATACTGCAGACCCGCGCAAGCGATTCCCTCGCTCTGCGCGGGTTCGCACGCGTGCCGAATATTCAACGGTCTTCAACGGCGCCCGCCGTGTGTCCGATCCGCTGATGACCCTGCACTGGCTGCCGGCTGACCGGCCGGCCAGGCTGGGTCTGGCGGTTTCCCGCAAGGTTGATCCGAACGCCGTCGGGCGTAACCGGATCAAGCGCGTCCTGCGCGACATCCTGCGTCAGACACGAACCGATATCCAGCCAGGCGACTTCGTCGTCGTGGCTCGTAGTGCTGCGCGTTCTGCCAGCAACGACGACATCCGCCAGGCCTTTCTGCGCCTGCTGCGGCGCCTGCGTGCATTGCCCGCGCCGGGCGTGGACGGCACAATGCCGCCGCCAGATGGCATCGCACCTCCCTCTTTGATCGAGCCGGCATCGCGTCCCGGCCCCGCCGAGCCTGTCCGCTGATGAACCAGACCCGCGTATTCCTTATTTTTGCCTGGCTGATGGTGGCCGTGTTCCTGTGGATGGAGTGGGGCCGTGAAAAGGCCGCGCCGACCCCGGCCCCGACCACCACTTCCGCGCAGGCCGCCGCACAGAGCGTTCCAGGTGCGGCCCCGGGCAGCATCCCCAGCGCGCAGGTCCCCGGTGCCCCGGGCCAGGCCGCGGCGCAGCAGGCCCAGGCCAGCGCCACCCCTGCCGCCCAGCGCGTGACCATCACCACCGACGTGCTGCGCCTGGTGGTGGACGGCGGCCGCGTGCTCGACGCCGAGCTGCTGCAGTTCCCGCAGTCCAAGGAAGAAGGCAGTGCCCCGGTGCGCCTGCTGACCGAAGACCCCGCGCATCCGTACAGCGCGATCAGCGGCTGGGCCAGCGAAGACAAGAACGCCCCGGTGCCGGGCGCCGATGGATTCAAGCTGGTCGGTGACGTCCGCGACTTCGTGCTGGCCGACGGCCAGAACGAACTGCAGGTTCCGTTCGTGTGGACTGCCGACAACGGCGTGACCATCAAGCGCACCCTGACCGTCTCGCGCAACGAGTACGCCGTGCGCTTCAAGGACGAGGTCAGCAACACCGGCGCCGCCCCGTGGAACGGCTACGTCTACCGCACCCTGGACCGTACCCCGACCATCTTGTCGCGGAACATGACCAACCCGGACTCGTTCAGCTTCAACGGTGCGACCTGGTACGACAACGACAGGAAGTACCAGCGTCGTGCGTTCAAGGATTACCTGGACGATGGCGCGCTGAACCAGAACATCACCGGCGGCTGGCTGGCGATGCTGCAGCACCACTTCTTCACCGCCTGGATCCCGCAGAAGGACCAGACCGCGCACTACGTGCTGTCGCAGGTGGCCGGTCGTGACCTGATCGAAGCGCGTGGCCCGGCCTTCACCGTGGCCCCGGGCCAGTCCACCAGCACCGAAGCCCGCCTGTGGGTCGGCCCGAAGCTGGTCAACCAGATCGCCAAGGAAGACGTGCCGGGCCTGGACCGCGTGGTCGACTACAGCCGCTTCTCGATGATGGCGGTGATCGGCCAGGGCCTGTTCTGGGTGCTGAACCAGGTGCACAAGCTGGTCGGCAACTGGGGCTGGGCCATCGTCGGCCTGGTGGTGCTGCTGAAGCTGGTGCTCTACCCGCTGTCGGCCGTGCAGTACAAGAGCGGTGCGAAGATGCGTCGCTTCCAGCCGCGCATCGCTCAGCTGAAGGAACGCTATGGCGATGACCGCCAGAAGTTCCAGACCGCGATGATGGAGCTGTACAAGAAGGAAAAGATCAATCCGATGGGCGGCTGCCTGCCGATCCTCATCCAGATGCCGATCTTCTTCGCCCTGTACTGGGTGCTGGTCGAGTCGGTCGAACTGCGCCAGGCGCCGTGGCTGGGCTGGATCCAGGATCTGACCGCGCGCGACCCGTACTTCATCCTGCCGGTCATCAACATGGCGGTGATGTGGGCCACGCAGAAGCTGACCCCGGCACCGGGCATGGACCCGATGCAGCAGAAGATGATGCAGTTCATGCCGCTGGTCTTCGGCGTCATGATGGCCTTCATGCCGTCCGGCCTGGTCCTGTACTGGGTGGTCAACGGCGGCCTGGGCCTGCTGCAGCAGTGGTGGATGACCAAGCGCCACGGCGGCGAGCCGCTGCCGGCGACCACCGCACCGGCCCCGGTCAAGAAGAAATAACCTGACCGACCCGCAAAAGCCCGCCGCAAGGCGGGCTTTTCGCATGCGGGGCGTAGAATCGCCCGCACACCGTGTCCCCACCCATCGAGCCTGCCATGCCGCGTGCGTCGTCGTTCCGCCTGTTCCTGCCCTCGCTGCTGTTGACCCTGGCCGTTGCCGGCTGCGGCGACAAGGAGGGAAAGGCGCCCGCCGCCGCCGTCACCCAGCCCAGCGCACAGGCCGCCGCCGATCCGGCCGCCGCCCCGCTGTTGGCCGCGCTGCAGAAGCAGCTCGATGGCTACCGCCGCATCATCGTGCTGCTGGCCGACGAAGAGCAGCAGAGTGCCACCGACCGCGGTACCTCCACCCGCATCGGCCAGCAGCTGTTCCACGATGGGCTGGAACAGCGCACCGCCATCGCCGCGCAGTTCGACAGCCTGCTGCGTGGTGGCAGCCCGCAGCGCTTCGCCACGCTGGGCACGGTGCTGGACTACATCGAATCGGCGACGGAACTGTTCGATGCCGATCGCCTGGCCTTCCGCGAGGTGCTGCGCGACCTGCACGAACGTGTCGGTGCGGATTCCTCGCTGCCGGCGGTGAAGCTGCACCAGCGCATCGGCGAAGACCTGGACGCGCTGGACGAGATCGAGCGCAACTACAACCAGGAACTGACCCGCATCTTCAGCCGCTTCGAGCGCACCCGCGCCATCGACCTGAAGCGCGAGAAGTGGGAGGACTACATCGCCCACCTGCACAAGGACTACAGCCGCGAGGCCATCCTGCGCGACTACGGGGTGATCGAGCCGTACCCGATGTCGATGAAGGACAGCGACCGCGAGATCTTCGGCCGCGACCTGCCGGCCAAGACCGTGGTGCTGACCTTCGACGACGGCCCGCACAAGGCCTACACCGATGAAGTGGTGGCCATCCTCAAGCGCTACGACGTGCCGGGCGTGTTCTTCGAAGTGGGCCGCAACCTGGGCAAGGTCGAAGCCGACGGCAAGGTCAGCCTGGGCCCGATGGCGAAGATCAGCCGCAACCTGATGGAAGAGGGCTATGCAGTGGGCAACCACAGCCTGACCCACGCGCAGCTGTCGCGCACCACCGGCGATGCGCTGCGCCAGCAGGTGCTGGACACCGACACCCTGCTGAAGGATGTCGACAGCAAGCGCGCGCCGCTGTTCCGCTTCCCGTATGGCGCGCGCAACGCCGAAGGCCTGCAGCTGCTCAACGAGGCCGGCCTGAAGTCGATCATGTGGAACATCGACTCGATGGACTGGGCCGACCCGGTGCCGGAATCGATCGTGCAGCGCGTGCTCGGCCAGGTGAACAAGGAACAGCGCGGCATCATCCTGTTCCATGACATCCACGACCGAGCGGTGAAGGCGCTGCCGCAGATCCTCGACCGGCTGATCGCCGACGGTTACCAGTTCGCCGGCTGGAACGGCCGCGAGTTTACCGTCGCCCGCGCGCGCAAGGGCGCCAGCAGCGATGCCACCGTCACCACCGGCTACGAGAAGTCGTGGGCGATCGTGGTGGGCATCGACAACTACGCCAAGTGGCCGAAGCTGGAATACGCCAGCCACGATGCGCAGGCGGTGGCCGACACCCTGACCGGGCAGTTCGGTTTCCCGTCCTCGCAGGTGATCGTGCTGAAGAACGAGCAGGCCACCCGCAACAACATCTTGGCCGCCTTCCACGACCACTTGGCTGACGACCGCACCGGAAAGAACGATCGGGTGTTCGTGTTCTTCGCCGGCCACGGCGCAACGCGCCAGCTCGCCTCCGGCCGTGACCTGGGCTACATCATCCCGGTCGATTCGGACCCGAAGGAATTCGCCACCGATGCCATCGCGATGACCGACATCCAGAACATCGCCGAGAGCATGCAGGCCAAGCATGTGATGTTCGTTATGGATGCCTGCTACAGCGGCCTCGGCCTGACCCGCGGCGGCCCATCCTCGTCGTCGTTCCTGCGCGAGAACGCACGCCGCAGCGCGCGACAGATGCTGACCGCCGGTGGCGCCGACCAGCAGGTGGCAGATGCGGGCCCGAACGGACACTCGGTGTTTACCTGGGTGCTGCTGCAGGCATTGGCTGGCAAGGGCGATCTCAATGGCGATGGCCTGATCACCGGTACCGAGCTGGCCGCCTATGTGGCGCCGGCGGTGTCGGCGGTCTCGCAGCAGACGCCGGCCTTCGGCAGCCTGCCCGGCTCGCAGGGGGGCGAGTTCGTGTTCCAGGTGCCGGACAGCCAGGAATACCTCAACGCCGATACGCGCCAGCTGACTGCCGATGCGATCGCCCTGAACAACAAGGTCGACGCTGCCCAGGACGCCAAGAACAGCGAAGCGCCAGTGACCGTGGCCGACCTGCAGGGCGGCAAGGCAAAGCTGGTGGTGCCGACGGCCGGACCGGCCTCTGACCGCCAGCGCTCGCAGCAGGCCAACGACCGTGGCCTGCAGCTGTACCGCGAGAAGCGCTACGACGAAGCCGCCGTGCAGTTCGCCGAGGCACTGAAGCTGCGCCCGGATTTTGCCCAGGCGGCCAACAATCTCGGCTTCGTCTACTACCGCCAGCAACGCTACGCCGAAGCGGCGCGCTGGCTGGAGAACACGCTGAAAATCGATCCGTCGCGCGCGGTGGCCCATCTCAACCTGGGCGATGCCTACTTCCACGTTGGCGACAAGGCCAAGGCGAAGCAGGCCTACACCACCTACCTGGCGCTGCAGCCGCAAGGCAGCGGTGCGGCGCAGGCGCGCGCGCAGCTGGAGAAGCTCTGAGCCATGGACGATGTGACCCGTACCGACACCATCGTCGCCATCGCCAGTGCCCCCGGCGCGGGCGGTGTCGGCCTGCTGCGCCTGTCCGGCCCGCGTGCCGCGGCGATCGCCAACGCGCTGGGCGCGCCCACGCTGCGCCCGCGCCATGCGCACTACGCGCGCCTGCGCGATGCCGACGGTGAGGTGATCGACGACGGCATCGTGCTGTGGTTCCCGGCACCGAACAGCTTCACCGGCGAGGAAGTGGTGGAACTGCAGGGCCACGGCAGCCCCGTGCTGCTGCAGCAGCTGGTCGCGCGCTGCATCGCGCTCGGTGCACGCCAGGCACGGCCGGGTGAGTTCAGCGAACGCGCGTTCCTCAACGGCAAGCTCGACCTGGCCCAGGCCGAGGCCATCGCCGACCTGATCGCCGCCGGTGACAACCGCGCCGCGCGCGCGGCACGTCGCTCGCTGGACGGTGTGTTCTCACGCCGTATCGAGGCGGTGGTCGAACAGCTGGTGCTGCTGCGCATCCACGTGGAAGCCGCCATCGACTTCGCCGACGAACCGCTGGATACCCTGGGCGGCGCGCAGGTGCGTCGTGGGCTGGAACAGGCGCGCGCTGATCTTGCCCTGCTGCGTCGTGATGCCGAGCGCGGCCGTCGCCTGCGCGATGGCCTGCATGCGGTGCTGATCGGCCCGCCGAATGCCGGCAAGAGCTCACTGCTGAACGCCCTGGCCGGCAGCGAGCGCGCCATCGTCACCGACATCGCCGGCACCACCCGCGACACCCTGCGCGAAACCATCCGCCTGGACGGCCTGGAGCTGACCCTGGTTGACACCGCCGGCCTGCGCGACGGCGGCGATGCCATCGAACGCGAAGGCATGCGCCGCGCCCACGTGGAAATCGAACGCACCGACCTGGCGCTGATCGTGCTGGACGCGCGCGACCCGGCCGCCGGCGAAGCCGCGCTGGGCGAAGCCGTGGCCGCCGTGCCGCACAAGATCTACATCCACAACAAGTCGGACCTGCTGGACGCGTTGCCGGCGCTGGACGATCCGGACCGCGTGTTCGTCTCGGCCGCCACCGGTGCCGGTCTGGAAGACCTGCACACGCGCCTGCGTTCGATTGCCTCGGCCGGCGCAGGGGAGCAGGTGGATGGCGAGTTCTCCGCCCGCACCCGCCACGTGGATGCGATCGAACGCGCGCAGGAGCATGCGCAGCGCGCCGATGGCGAGCTTGTGCATGAACACCTGGAACTGGCCGCCGAAGAACTGCGGCTGGCGCACGACGCGCTGGGCGAGATCACCGGGCAGATGAGTGCGGATGACCTGCTGGGCCGGATTTTCTCAAGCTTCTGCATCGGCAAGTGACGCCGCTCTTCTGTAGAGCCGAGCCCACGCTCGGCTGTGAAGCATCGGGGTCAGATCCCCGAAGGGGCTCTGACCCCTTCGATTGACGCAATCCACCCTGTATCCCTGCCTGTTGCGCGGTACGTCTTGAGTAAGCGCACGGACCGCGCTAGCGTGCGGAAAACTCTGGCTAGGGAATGGCAGATGCACCCGGACCATGTTTCGTATATCCACTTCACCGGCCCAGCGCAGCTCCAGCGCGCGCTGAACTCGCTGGCAGGCATCATCGAGGGAATCTCCATCGATGGAGAAATCAACATGGATGAGCGCCGCTTCCTGGCCAGCTGGATACAGGATCACCTGCACCAGCGCCACCAGCATCCTTTCAACGAGCTGATGCCGGTACTTGACCAGGCGCTGGGCGAAGGCCGCATGGATGAAGACTCAGCGGAGGATCTGCGCTGGCTCATTGACCGGATGCGATCCACGGAGCGGGCCGACGCGACGATGGCCGACCTGCAGCGCCTGCATGCGGTACTGGGAGGAATTGTTGCCGACGGACGCATATCCGAGCGGGAGCTGCGTGGCTTGTCCGAATGGATGGATGAGCATGCGCATCTGCAAGGTTGCTGGCCCTATGACGAAATTGGCCACCTCGTGGCCAAGGTATTGGCCGATGGCGTGGTAGACGCGCAGGAGCAGGATCTCCTCAAGCAGTTCTTTAGTGAGTTCATCGTCCTGGCCGACGATCGCACCCTGACCAAGCCCCTGCTGGAGCTCGCAGGAAGTCTGGTCGGAATGTGTGCGGTGGCACCGGACATCCAGTTTGACCAGAAAGGGTTCTGCTTTACCGGTGCTTCATCCCGCGGCACACGCTCGCACATTCAGGCCTTGGTGACTGCACGCGGGGGAAGAGTGCACCCGACACCATCGAAAAAGGTCGATTACCTGGTCATCGGCGCGGAGGGAAATCCCTGTTGGAGCTATGCGTGCTACGGGCGCAAGGTGGAACGGGCCGTTGAGCTTCGCAAGGAGGGCCTGCGAATCATGATCGTGCACGAGCGCGACTTCCACGACGCCCTGGCGGACTGAGTCGTTGGGGTCGGAGCCCCTTCGGGGATCCGATCCCACGCTTCCCCCGGCTGTCACATTCCCGCCGCATACTGACCCCCATCACATACCGCTTGGGGAAGTCGCAGTGAAGTCGTGGGGTTGTGCGTTGCTGTTGTCGCTGGCCGTGGCACCATCGGTGGTCATGAGCGCTGAAACTTCCACCCCGGCGACCGCGAAGGTCTCCGTCTACGGCCACCGCGGCGCAAGCGCGCTGTTGCCCGAGCACACGCTGGCGGCCTACGCGCAGGCCATCACCGATGGCGCCGACTACATCGAACCGGACCTGGTGATGACCAAGGACGGCGTGCTGGTGGCCCGCCACGAGAACGAGATCGGTGGCACCACCGATGTGGCTGAGCACAAGGAATTCGCCAAGCGGAAGACCACCAAGGTCATCGACGGCGAGACGGTGGAAGGCTGGTTCACCGAAGACTTCACCTTGGCCGAGCTGAAGACCCTCTACACCCGCGAGCGCCTGCCGGAGCTGCGCAGCACCGCGTTCGACGGCCAGTTCCGCATCGCCACGCTGGACGAGATCCTGGCCTTCCTGATGCAGCAGGCCGGCCGTGCCAACCGCGGCATCGGCCTGGTGCCGGAGATCAAGCACCCGACCTACTTCCAGTCCATCGGCCTGCCGATGGAAGACAAGGTGCTGGCCGCGCTGCGCGGCAACGCCTATACCGCCGTCGCGCCGGTGACGATCCAGTCGTTCGAGACCGCCAACCTGCGCTACCTGCGCGGCAGGATCGGCCGTGGCAGCAACATCCGCCTGCTGCAGCTGCTGTGGAAGGGCGATGCCCGCCCGGCCGATGTGGCCAAGGCCGGTGGCACGCTCACCTATGCGCAGATGATGACCCCGGCCGGGCTGAAGGACATCGCCAGCTATGCCGATGGCATCGGCCCGGAGCTGCGTTCGATCATCCCGCTGGACGCCCAGGGCGCACTGGGCACGCCGACCGCGCTCGTGCGCGACGCACACGCGGTGGGCCTGATGGTGATTCCGTACACGTTCCGCCCGGAAAACCACTTCCAGGCCAGCAACCTGCGCAAGGGCGCCGACAGCGCGCGCAACCCGGACGGTTCGATTGCCGAGATGCGTGCCTACCTGGCCACCGGCATCGATGCGTTCTTCACCGATGACCCGGCGCTGGGCCGGCAGGCGGTGGATGGCATGGGCGCCGCGGGCAACGCGACGGACTGACCCGTCAATGACGCCGGGCATGGCCCGGCGCTACCCGAGAGATCCACGAACGGTAGCGCCGGGCCATGCCCGGCGGGTCCACCAGATCAACCGCGCGGCTCGTCCGGCCGACGGAACGGGATCACCACGTAATCCTGCCCCTCGCGCGGCTGCCACAGCACCGGCACGCGGCGCGGCGAAGGCGGCTCGAGCTCGTCGTCGGCCAGTGCCTCGATTTCGTCTTCCTCGTCCTCCCAGCTGTAGTGCTGGCGCGGCGTCATCGGGTCGGCGTTGCGGAACAGCAGCGCGGCGATGATGCCGGCAAAGGCACCGCCCATGTGCGACTGCCAGGACACGCCGTCGGCATGCGGCAGGATGGTCATCAGCATGCCGCCGTAGAACAGCATGCCGATCAGGCCGGTGGCGATCGCCGCGCGGTCACGGCGCAGCAGGCCCAAGCTGGCCAGCAGGAACATCAGGCCGTGGGTCACGCCGCTGGCCCCCAGGTGCACGCTGCCGGGGTTGCCCAGCATCCACGCGCCGACGCCCGATCCCAGCCACAGCAGGGGCAGGGCTCGCACGGTGGCCTTCGGGTACACGCTGCCGGCCAGGGTGCCGAGGATGAGGATCGCAAAGCCGTTGGAGGCGACGTGTTCAACCGAGGCATGCAGCATCGGCCCGCCGATCAGCCCCAGCAGGCCCTTGGCCTCCAGCGGTGCGACCGCCCACGGCCGCCAGTCGAAGCTGCCCTGCAGGGCGAACACGGCCAGCAGCACCAGCACGGCGGCGAGGCTGACATTGAACGCCCGCAGGATGCGCATGCGGTCGTTGCGGGGGGCCGGCACGTCACCGGCGGGCAGGGGCGTGTTGTTGTCCATACCTCAGCAATGGCGGTGGCGGGCGCGAAACCAAGGCCACCGCTGCGGGAGAGTGGGGGCGGCCGACGGGACAATCCCGCCGGCCGCGCGCTGCAGCCCGCTCAGGCTCAGGCCTGGCCGGCGTCGTTCTTCGGCGGGTACTTCACGCTGAGCACCACGGTGGCGGCAATGATCGCGGCGACCACGCCCAGCGACACCGGGGTCGGGATCTTGAACAGATCGATGATCATCATCTTGATGCCGATGAAGCCCAGCACCAGTGCCAGACCGTACGGCAGCAGGTGGAAGCGGTCGGCCATGCCGGCCAGCAGGAAGAACATCGCACGCAGGCCCAGCACCGCGAACACGTTGGAGGTGAGCACGATGAACGGGTCGGTGGTGATGGCGAAGATCGCCGGGATGCTGTCCACGGCGAAGATCACGTCGGTCACCGCGATCAGGATCAGCACCGCGAACAGGGGGGTGAACCAGCGCTTGCCGTCCTGCATGACACTCATCGCGTTGCCGGCGTAGTCCGGCAGCAGGCGCAGGTGCTTTCGCATCCAGCGCAGGGCCGGGTTGGTCTCCAGGTCCGGCTCCTGGCCGGCGGCGAACCACATCTTCCAGCCAGTGAAGAGCAGGAAGGCACCGAACACGTAGAGCAGCCAATGGAACTGGCTGATCAGCACGCTACCGGCGAAGATCATGATCGTACGCAGCACGATCGCACCCAGGATGCCGATGATCAGCACCTTCTGGCGCTGCTCCTCCGGCACCGCGAAGTAGCTCATGATCATCAGGAAGACAAAGATGTTGTCCACCGCCAGGGCCTTCTCGACCAGGTAGCCGGTCAGGAATTCCAGGCCGACCTTGTTGGCCACCACCTGGCCGGCGGTCTCGCTGAGGTAGTACCAGAGGCCCGCGTTGAACAGCAGGGCCAGCACGACCCAGCCGATGGACCACCACAGGGCCTCCTTGAAGGTGACCTTGTGCGGTCCGCCGTGTCGCATCAACACAAGGTCGACGAGCAGGGCGATGATGACCACCGCCACGAAGCCGCCCCACATCCACACATTACCGATCGTCTGCATTGGGAATATCCGTTGGAAAGATGAATGCCAGGCCGGACGGCGAGGATCTGCAACGGAGGATCGGGAGGGGGATCCAGGGACAGAGCTTCGCCAGTACGGCGAAGGTCTCGCTCGCAACCCCACGCGGGTGGGATTGCCGTTGCACCGGAGCCTGCGGGCTCGAATTGACGGCGACAACGTCTGGGAGCTACTCCCCTTCTGGGGCCGATTCTGCGGCCTGGCCTGGCCGCCGTCAAATGGGCGGCGGGCGGGGGCGGACCCCCGCAGGGGCTCCGACCCCTCGTCGTCGCCACACCGGGGTCAGAGCCCCTGCGGGAATCTGACCCCGGCCGCCGGTTTACAATAGGCCGATGAATACCCCCCTTCCCGTTGTCCGCCTAAAGAACGCGTGGCGCTCCAGCCACCCGTGGATCTTCCAGAAACTGGTCGAGAAGCCGACCGTCCGGCCCAAGCCCGGTTCCATCGTCGACGTCGTCGGCATCGATGGCGAGTTCATCGGCCGTGGCTTCTACAACGGGCACTCGCGCATCGCCGTGCGCATCCTCGAGACCGACCCGAACGTGCCGGTCGATGCCGGCTGGTTCTCGCGCAAGATCGCCCAGGCGGTCGAACTGCGCCGTGGCGTGCTGAAGCTGGACGCGGTGTCCGACGCCTGGCGCGTGGTGCACAGCGAAGGCGACGGCCTGTCCGGCCTGGTGGTGGACCGTTACAACGACCTGGTGGTGGTCGAATTCTTCGCCGCCGGCATGTTCCGCCACCGCGAGTGGATCTACGAAGCGCTGCGCGAACAGTTCCCGGGCTGCCGCTTCCACAGCTTCGCCGACGAGCACGTGCAGAAGCAGGAAAGCTTCGACTTCCACGGCAACACCACCACCGAAGCGTCGGTGATCACCGAGTACGGCATCAAGTTCCGCGCCGACCCGGCCGGTGCGCACAAGACCGGTTTCTTTGCCGACCAGCGCGAGAACCGGCAGTGGCTGAGCCAGCAGGTAGAAGGCAAGAGCGTGCTCGACCTGTGCTGCAACACCGGCGGTTTTGCCGTGTACGCGGCCGCACGCGGTGCTTCGGAAGTGGTCGGCATCGACATCGATGAAGACGTCATCCAGATCGCCAAGGGCAATTCGCGCCTGAACAACGTGCGCCCGAAGTTCGTCCAGTCCGACATCTTCCCGTGGCTGCGCGATGCCGCCAACCGCGGCGAGCAGTACGACGTGGTGATCCTGGACCCGGCGAAGATGACCCGCGACCGCGACCAGGTCATCACCGCGCTGAAGAAGTACCTGGACATGAACAAGCTGGCGCTGGGCGTGGTCAAGCCGGGCGGCCTGTTCGCCACGTTCTCCTGCACCGGCCTGGTGGCCGAGGACCAGTTCCTCGACATGCTGCGCCGCGCGGCCTACTTCTCCGGCCGCACGATCCAGATCCTGAAGGTGGCCGGCGCTGGTCCGGACCATCCGTTCATGGCCCACGTGCAGGAATCGCGTTACCTGAAGGCCGTGTTCTGCCGCGTGGTTGATTAATTTCAACCTGTAGAGCCGAGCCGCGCCACCTGATCAATGGGGCGCCATTGTCTTGAGCGCATCGCAATGCGCGGCAGACTGGCCGCCGGGCCGTGAACAGGATTCATGCCCGGCAAAGATCCGCCGGGCATGGCCCGGCGCTACCCAATGTGCGGGCGCAGCGCTATGGTCGGGCTCTTGTCCTAACCGGTGAGAGCCCATGCCGTCGCTGCGTCGCCTGTCCCTGCTGCTTGCCCTGGCGCTGAGTGCGCCGCTGTCCGCCCATGCCATCGAGTTCAGCGCGCAGGAGCTGGCCCGCGCCAAGGCCCTGCAGCAGCGTCTGCTGACCCTGGACAGCCACCTCGACACGCCGGCCAACTTCGGCCGCGCCGGCTTCGACATCGAACAGCGGCACGACCACAACGCGCTTTCGCAGGTGGATTACCCGCGCATGGTCGAGGGCGCGCTGGATGGCGGCTTCTGGGCGATCTACACCGACCAGGGCGACCGCACTGCAGCCGCCCACCTGGCCGAACGCGACCATGGCCTGCAGCGGATGCTGGAGATCCGGCAGATGCTGGCGGCCAACCCCGAGCGCTTCGAACTGGCGTTGACCGCCGATGATGCCGCGCGGATCAAGGCCGCCGGCAAGCGCGTGGTCTACATCAGCATGGAAAACGCCAGCCCGCTGGTGGAAGATCCCAGCCTGCTCTCGTTCTACCACCGCGCCGGCCTGCGCCTGCTGAGCACGGTTCACTTCGCCAACAACGAGTTCGCCGATTCGGCCACCGATCCCAAGGGTGCGGAGTGGAAGGGCCTGAGCCCGGCCGGCAAGGACCTGGTGCGTGCCGCGGTGAAGTTGGGCATCGCCATCGACCAGTCGCACGCGTCCGATGCGGTATTCGATGACCTGCTGGCGATGATGCCGGTGCCGTTCGTGCTCTCGCACAGCTCGGCCAAGGCGGTCTACAACCACCCGCGCAACCTCGATGATGCGCGCCTGCGGCAGTTGGCCAAGGCCGGTGGCGTGATCCAGGTGAATGCCTATGGCGGCTACCTGATCGACACCGCCAAGACGCCCGAACGCAAACAGGCCGAAGAAGCGCTGAGCAGGCAGCTGGGCGGCTGGGAAGGCATGACCATTGCCCAGGGCGTCGCCCTGCAGCAGGCCGAGCAGGCGCTGGACCATGAACACCCGGTGCGCCACGCCAGCCTGGACGACTTCTTCGCCCACTTCGAGCACATCCTCAAGGTGGTCGGCCCCGAGCACGTGGGCATCGGCCTGGACTGGGATGGCGGCGGCGGCCTGAGCGACCTGCCCGATGTCAGCCAGCTGCCGAAGATCACTGCGTGGCTGCTGCGCAAGGGCTACAGCGAACAGCAGATTGCCGGCATCTGGGGCGGCAACCTGCTGCGGGTGATGCGCCAGGCGCAGGATTACGCGGCAAAGCAGGGCGGCTGACCGCCCCGCGTGGAACCGGGATTCCGCCGGGCATGGCCCGGCGCTACCGGTGATCCGTTTACTTCGCGATCAACGCATTGCGGCGGCTGTACAGGAAGTACAGCACCAGGCCAACCACGTTCCACACCAGGAAGTACAGCTGGGTGCGATGCGGCAGGCTGATGAACAGATAGATGCAGCCCAGCGCGGCCAGCGGCCCGACCACGAAGGCCAGCGGCGTGCGGAAAGTACGTGCACGGTCCGGTTCGCGCAGGCGCAGCACCACCAGGCAGATGCCCACGGCGGTGAACGCGGCCAGGGTACCGGCGTTGGCCAATGCCGCGATTTCGTCCAGGCGCGCCACGCCGGCCAGCGCCGACACCACCACGGCGGTGAACAGCGTGGTCGCCACCGGCGTGCCGGTGCGTGCGTTGACCTTGGACAGGCCACGCGGCAGCAGGCCGTCGCGGCTCATCACGAAGAAGATGCGGCTCTGCCCGTACAGGAAGGCAAGCAGCACGGTCGGCAGGGCGATGATCGCGATCACGCCGATCACCATGGCAGCGGTCGGGTGGCCGAGCTGGCGCATGATCAGGGCGAGCGGTTCAGCGCTGTGGCCGAACACCGCGTAGCTCATCGCACCCACGGCGGCCAGCGCCACCAGCACGTAGACGATGGTGCAGCCGATCATCGAACCGATGATGCCGATGGACAGGTCACGGCCCGGGTTCTTGGTTTCTTCGGCCGCGGTGGAGATCGCATCGAAGCCGTAGAAGGCGAAGAAGATGATCGCCGCGGCCGCCATCACGCCATGCTCGACGCCATCGGGGCCCATCGACTTGGCAAACCCGTACGGCATGAACGGCTGCAGGTTGGCGCTGTCGAAGGCGGGCAAGGCGATGGCCACGAAGATCGCCAGTGCGATCAGCTTGAACACCACCAGGATGGCGTTGAGCGTGGCGCTTTCCTTGGTGCCGGCCATCAGCATCAGCGCGACCAGCCAGGTGATGACGATCGCCGGCAGGTTGATGAAGCCACCGGCGACATGCGGGCCCGCAGCGAGTGCGGCCGGCAGGGTGATATTCCAGCCGAACTGCGTATGCGCCCATTCGAGGAAGCCGACGAAGTAGCCGGACCAGCCGACCGCCACCGTACTGACCACCAGCGAGTATTCGAGGATCAGGCTCCAGCCCACCACCCAGGCGAACACCTCGCCCAGCGCGCTGTAGCTGTAGGTGTAGGCGCTGCCGGCGGCCGGCATCATCGTCGACAGCTCGGCATAGGACAGCGCCGCGCAGGCGCAGACCGCACCGGCGATGGCGAAGGAGATCAGCACTGCAGGACCGGCCAGGTTGGCGCCGACGCCGATGAGCGTGTAGATGCCGGTGCCGACGATGGCACCGATGCCCAGGGCGATCAGGTGCGGCCAGCTGAGGGTCGGCACCAGGCGCCGACCGGCTTCATGGACAGTGACGGAATCTAGCGACTTGCGCCGGAGCAGGGACATGCAGGCCTCGGAAGGGGATGACTTGGAACGACAAGTTCCCGAGTGTGACCGAACGCAGCGCAGCATTACCACTGGCGAGGGTCATACCCGTCGGGGCGCACGCTGCGCCCCGACCAGGCTGCCGGAATCGGCACAATCCGCCGGCTACGACTCGATGTTGGCCATGCCACTGACCGAATAGCGCTCGCCGGCCGCGGCATGCAGCGGGAAGGCCGCATCCAGCACGTCCAGCGTGGCGGCGTCCAGTTCGACCTGCAGCGCACCGAGGTTCTCATCCAGCCGTGCCTGCCGCGTCGTGCCCGGGATCGGCACGATGTGCTCGCCACGCGATAGTACCCAGGCCAGGGCCAGCTGCGAGGCGGCGATGCCGCGTTCGGCGGCCAGCGCCTGCACGGTGTCCACCAGCGCCAGGTTGCGCTGGAAGTTCGCGCCTTCGAAGCGCGGCGAGGTACGGCGGTAATCGTCGGCCTCGAAATCATCCGGGCTGCGGATGGCGCCGGTCAGGAAGCCACGGCCCAGCGGCGAATACGGCACGAAGCCGATGCCCAGTTCCGCCGTAGTGGCCAGTACCCCGTTCTGTTCCGGCTCGCGCGACCACAGCGAGTACTCGCTCTGCACCGCGGTGATCGGGTGCACCGCATGGGCCCGGCGCAGGGTGGCCGCCGAGGCCTCGGACAGGCCCAGCCAGCGCACCTTGCCCTGTTCCACCAGGCGCGCCATCGCACCCACGGTGTCCTCGATCGGCACGGTCGGGTCGACGCGGTGCTGGTAGTACAGGTCGATGTGGTCCGCGCCCAGGCGGCGCAGGCTGGCCTCGCAGGCGGCCTGCACATAGTCCGGGTGGCCGTTGACCTGCCGCGCCTGCGGGTCGGAAGGGTCCAGGCCGATGCCGAACTTGCTGGCCAGGAACACCTGGTTGCGGCGGCCGGCGATCGCGCGGCCGACCAGCACTTCGTTGGTGTGCGGACCATACACATCGGCGGTGTCGAGCAGGGTCAGGCCACGGTCCAGCGCGTGCTGGATGAGGGCAACAGCGTCCTCCTCACTGCTGCGGCCGCCGTAATAGGCGCTCATGCCCATGCAGCCCAGGCCGAGGGCGGACACGGTAGGGCCGGCAGGGCCGAGGGTACGGGTCTTCATGCGGATCTCCTTGGGGGAAGCACCTCGCCCGGATGGGCGGCGGCGTGGGGCATAGCTTCCTCCTGTCGATCATGTGGATAAACTGCGTACAACCTGACTCACCTTGAAGGCTGGCTTCACAATGGATGCCTCCGCTCCACTCACGGCCGTGGTCGCCTTCGTCCATGTGGCCGAGCATGCCAGCTTCACCCGCGCCGCCGATGCGCTGGGCGTGTCGACCTCGGCGCTGTCGCAGAGCGTGCGCGCGCTGGAAGCACGGATGGGCGTGCGCCTGCTGCAGCGGACCACGCGGCGGGTGGGCCTGACCGAGCACGGCGCGCGTTTCCTGCAGCGGGTGCGGGGCGGCCTCGATCAGATCGACCAGGCCTTCGCCGAACTGGACAGCGCGCGCTCGGTGCCGGCCGGGCGGCTGCGGGTGACCCTGCCGCGCATCGTCGCCGACCGCATGGTGCTGCCGCGGCTGCCCGATTTCCTGGCACGTTACCCGCAGGTGCAGGTGGAACTGTGCGTCGACCCGGCCCTGACCGACCTGGTGGGCGAGGGCTTCGACGCCGGCATCCGCCTGGGCGAATCACTGGCGCAGGGGATGATCGCGGTGCCGGTCGGGCCGCCCGAGCGGCAGGTGGTGGTGGCGACGCCGGCTTACTTCGAACGCCATGGCGTGCCGCAGACCCCGCATGACCTGCAGGGCCACGCCTGCATCGTGCACCGCCTGGCCAACGGCCGACTGATGCCCTGGGAGTTCAGCCGCGAGGGCCACGAGCTGGACGTGGAAGTGAGCGGGCGGCTGGTGTTCAACGATGCCGGCGTCGCCCATCGCGCCGTGCTTGCAGGGCTGGGCATGGCCCAGGGCTTCGCCTCGCTGATGGCTGATGACATTGCTGCCGGGCGACTGCAGAGCGTGCTGCAGGACTGGCAGCCGCCGTTTCCCGGTTTCCACCTGTACTACCCGGCGCGCGAACAGATGGCGCCCAAGCTGCGGGTGTTCATCGACCACCTGCGCGCGGAACTGCACGACCGGTAGGCTCGAGCTTGCTCGACTGCTCCGCCGCCTTTGGAGAGTCGAGCCATGCTCGACTGCTATTTGCATCAGTCGAGCAAGCTCGACTCTACCCGCCGGATCATCCATTCAAACCCAGGCGGATGCCGAAGCCGACCAGGAACAGGCCGGCTACGCGACGCAGCACGGTGCTGATGCGCGGATGCTGGATGAGATGGCGACGGGCCAAGTTGCCCGCGCCGATCAGCAGCGAGCAGTACGCCACACTGACCACGAAGATGATGCCGGCCAGCGCCGCGAAGGTGGCGATGCCCTGGTGCGCCTTCCGATCAATGAACAGCGGCAGGAAGGCCATGTAGAACAGGATCGCCTTCGGGTTGAGCAGGCTGACCAGGATCGCCTGCTGGAAGTAGTGGCCGGGCTGCATGCGGATCGGGCCGGCATCGCCGCCCTCGGTCTTCGGCGTGCGCAGCAGGCTGATGCCCACCCACACCAGGTAGGCCGCGCCGAGGTACTGCACGGCGTGGAAGATCAGCGGGTTGGCCTTCAGCAGCGCGGCCACGCCGGCCAGCGCAAGCCACATCAGGATCTGGTCACCGACCAGCAGGCCGGCCAGCGCGGTGTAGCCGCCGCGCACGCCGCCGCGGCCGGTGGCGGTAAGCAGGGTGAAGGTGCCGGGCCCGGGCAGGGCGAGGAACACCAGCACGGCGAGCAGGAACGTCCACAGGTCCTGGATGCCCATCCACGGCATGGCATGGCTCATTGTTGTTCCGGGGGGGCGCCATTGTCGGCTACCGCCGCGGCCGGCGACAGGGGGCCGCCCCCGCCACCTGGCAGGCCGGACAGCAGCGGTTGCAGGTGGTCGCGCAGCTGCGCGTGCAGCTGCCGCACCGCCGGCGAGAACTGCTTGCGGTGCGGGCACACCAGCTGCAGGGGAATGTGGCTGCCGATGCCGTCCAGCAGCACCCGCAGGCGCCCGGCCTGCACGTCCTCGCGCAGGTCCAGCCAGGATTTGTAGGTGATGCCTTCGCCGGCCACGGCCCAGCGCCGCACCACGTCGGCATCGTCGCAGACCAGCGGGCCGCGCACCGGCACCACCACGCGCCGTCCCTCGACCTCGAACGCCCAGCGGTCGTGGGTGCGTCCGCCCAGCTGGTAGGCCAGGCAGTCGTGCTCGCGCAGGTCCTCCAGCCGCGCCGGCACGCCGCGCCGCCGCAGGTAAGCGGGCGACGCCGCCAGCACGCGGCGGTTGCCCTCCAGCAGCGGCAGGGCCACGTAGCTGGCATCGTCGAAGTGGCCCAGGCGGATCGCCACGTCCACCGGGTCGCGGAACACGTCGGCCACCTCGTCGGACAGGCGCAGGTGCAGCCGCAGCCGCGGGTGCGCGGCGCGGAACGTGGCCAGCCACGGCAGCAGCAGGTTGCGGCCGAAATCCGACGGCGCCGACAGCTGCAGGGTGCCGTGCAGGTCGGCGTCCTCGCCCTGCACGCGGGCCTGGCCCTCGCGCAGGGTTGCCAGAACCTCCTGCGCGTAGGGCAGGTACAGCGCGCCCTCGCCGGTCAGGCGCAGGCTGCGGGTGGTGCGCACGAACAGGCGCAGGTCCAGCTCGCGTTCCAGCCGCGCCACCGCGGCGGCCACCTGGCCGGGCAGCAGGTCGGCCTCGCGTGCGGCCTGCGAAAAGCTGCCCAGCGCCGCGGTGCGGACGAACAGCTGCAGATCGTCGAAACGGATCATTTTCATTGCCGGAGTGAAAGTGCTGACCGATTCTGCGCCTTTCCGGGGAGCCGCGCGCGGCGCACGCTGTGGATTCCTTTCCCCCTGGACCGCTGCCATGCGCGCCATTGCCTACACCCACGCCGGCCTGCCGATCGATGACCCGCAGGCCCTGATCGACATCGACCTGGACCTGCCGCAGCCGGGCCCCCGCGACCTGCGGGTGGCAGTGCGCGCCGTGGCGGTGAACCCGGTGGATACCAAGGTCCGCCGCAACGCCGCCACCGAGGGCCCGCGCGTACTGGGCTGGGATGCGGTGGGCGTGGTCGATGCGGTGGGCAGCGAAGTGACCCTGTTCCAGCCCGGCGACGCGGTGTACTACGCTGGCGTGATCGATCGGCCAGGCAGCAATGCCGAGTACCAGCTGGTGGACGAGCGCAGCGTCGGCCGCAAGCCGGCCAGCCTCGACGATGCCGCCGCGGCGGCCCTGCCGCTGACCGCGATCACCGCCTGGGAACTGCTGTTCGACCGCCTGCGCATCGCCGAGGGCGGTGGTGAGGGCCAGACCCTGCTGGTGATCGGTGCGGCCGGCGGCGTCGGCTCGATCCTGGTGCAGCTGGCACGCACGCTGACCAAGTTGACCGTGATCGGCACCGCCTCGCGGCCGGACACCCAGGACTGGGTCTATGCGATGGGCGCGCACCACGTGATCGACCACAGCCTGCCCCTGGCCGAAGGCCTGGCCCGGCTGGGCATCCCGCAGGTCGAGCACGTGGCCAGCCTGACCCACACCGACCAGCACTACGCGCAGATCGTGGAGGTATTGGCGCCGCAGGGCCAGCTGGGCCTGATCGACGACCCCGGCCAGCTGGACGTGATGGCGCTGAAGCGCAAGGCGCTGTCGCTGCACTGGGAACTGATGTTCACCCGCCCGCTGTTCAAGACCGCCGACATGCAGCGCCAGCACGACCTGCTGAACCGCGTGGCCGAGCTGATTGACGCCGGCGTGCTGCAGACCACGCTGGGCGAGCACTTCGGGCGCATCAATGCCGCCAACCTGCGGCGCGCGCATGCGCTGGTGGAGAGCAATCGCGCGAAAGGCAAGATCGTGCTGGAAGGCTGGTAAGGATCCAGGCCAACGGCTGAGCCCCTCGTGGCGGGCTGCGTCGATTGAATGCCGCGGAGTGGGCCGGGCGAGGTGGATTGCGCAGGACACGCCGTAAACCCGTCCATGGGGGCTCGATGGCGCCATCCATGGCGCCAACGGTCCTGCGCAACCCACCCCGCCCGGCCCCTGACAGTTTCCCGGTCGCCCACCACGGAAAAGAAAAAAGAGGAGCAGAAGCCGGTCGCTTCGCTCGTGTGTCGACCAAGGTCGACACCTACCAGAGCAATACTCCTTGCCAACAGACCGCAGGACACTGTCGAAGGCGGGGTGGGTCCGGTTGAGGGGGTGTGAGCGGCATGGATGCCGCGACCAAGCCCCCATGGATGGGTTTACGGCGTCCCCCTCGACCGGACCCGCCCCGCCATCCCACGGATAGCCAGCTTCTGAAGTTGACGTTGACGTTGATTGCAGCAGGTGCAGGGCTGCAAGCCCTGCAAACAAACCAAACCCTCAGGCAACCCAGTTGTCGACGTGCGCCGCAAACCCCGGCTGCCGCCGCAACCGCTCGAACCACGCATCGACATTCGCCAGCACCGGCTTCCCGCCCGGCGTGCTGCGCCAGCGCTGCGCTGACAGCCCCAGCACGATGTCCGCCAGAGTGAAGTCATCGCCGGCCACATGCGCGTGGCGCGCGAGCTGCGCATCCAGCATCGCCATCAGCCGGCTCCACTGCGCCAGGCTCGCCTCCGCCCGCGCATCGTCCGGGTAATCGGCATGCCCGCGCACGCGCGCCATGAACACGTGGCGCCATGCCGTGTTCAGATCGGTCGCCTGCCAGTCCATCCACTGCTCCACCCGCGCCCGCGCCTGCGGCTCGACTGGCAGCAGGTCATCGCGCCCGGCGCGCGTGGCCAGGTAGCGGCAGATGCTGTTGGACTCCCACAGCACGAAGTCACCCTCGCGCAGCACCGGCACCTGTGCGTTCGGGTTCAGCCCGCGCAGCAGCTCCGCATCGGGGGCGGCGTGGTGCTGCACCGCCAGGTCCAGCCCGGCGCACAGCCACAGCACCTTGCGCACGTTGATCGAGGTCGGCTTCCCGTACAGTTCGAGCATCGTCAGACGCAGCGTTTGAGACGGGGCCAGCCTACACTGGTGGCATGAACATCGAACTTCTCATGATCCTGGCCGTGGTCCTGCTGCTGGCGACGCTGGTGGCGCTGGTCATTCTGTTGCGCCGCGGCGCAGGCGACGCGTCCTCCAGCGACCTGCACCAGCAGCTGGCCAACGAACGCGAACAGCACCGGCTGGCCCTGATCGATGCTGGCCAGCTGCGCGGCCGCCTCGACGCGCTTACCGGGGAACTGGAAGGCGAGCGCGCGCGTGGCCAGCAGCACGCCGAGGCGGTCACCACACTGACCACGCAGGTCGCACGCGAAGCCGCCGTGTCAGCCAGCCGTGAGGCGCTTCTGGCAGAACGCGAAGGGGCCCTGGCCCAGGCACGCAAGGCCCTGTCCGAAGCGGGCGCGGAACTGCAGCAGGCACAGCAGCGCTATCAGCAGCTGCACGGTGAACACGCGCGTGCCCTGGCCAACCTGCAGCATTCGGAACAGGCCAGCACGGAGCTGCGCAGCTATCTTGAGACAGCCAAGGAGAAGCTCTCGGGCGCTTTTGCTGAACTGGCCGGCAAGGTGTTCGAGGAGCGTGGACAGCAGTTCGAGAAGAACGTGCGCCAGGCCACGGTGCAGTCGCGCGCGGATATCGAAGGCCTGCTCAAGCCGTTCGCCGACAAGCTGGGCGATTTCCGTACCCGGGTAGATACCCTGTATGGCGAAGAAGCCCGCCAGCGGGCCAGCCTGCTCGGCGCCGTGGGCGAACTGAAGACGCTGAACCAGGACATGGCCGCGCAGGCGTCCGCATTGACCAACGCCCTGAAGGGCAGTGCCAAGGTCCGCGGCGATTGGGGCGAACTGATGCTCGACAACGTGCTGCGTGGGTCAGGCCTGGAAGAGGGCGTGCACTACCAGCGGCAGAAGCATGCCGTGGACGATGACGGCGCACGCCTGCGTCCGGACGTGGTCGTGCAGTTCCCAGACGAACGCAGCGTGGTGATCGACAGCAAGGTCAATCTGATCGCCTGGCAGGAGGCGATGAACGCCGCCACGCCGGAGGCATCCGAAGATGCGTTGCGCCGCCATGCGGTCGCGCTGCGCCAGCACGTCAAGGATCTCGGCGAAAAGAACTACCCCAAAGCACTTGGCACCGAGACGCTGGACATCACCATCGCCTTCGTTCCCATCGAAGGTGCATTGTCTGCTGCACTTGGCGCCGACGGCAGCCTGCAGGCCTACGCCTTCGACAACCGCGTGGTGTTCGCTTCGCCCAATACGTTGATGGCCCTGCTGCGCGTGGCCGAGCGGCTGTGGACGCGTGACAAGGTGCAGAAGCAGGCACTGAAGATCAGTGAGGCAGGCGGGTTGGTGCTGGACGCTTTGACCGGCTTCCTGCAGGACTTCAGTGCCATGGGAAAGAAGCTGGATGATGCCGGCAAGGCGTACGCGGATGCTCGCAACCGTCTGATCGACTCGCCGCAGTCGGCCATCAGCCGTGCGCGCCGGCTTGCCGAACTGGGCAGCAAGGCCAAGCGCGCGCTGCCGCCAGAGCTGACCCCGGATCCGATGCAGCAGCTGACCGCACCGGAGGACGGCGAAGAGACCTGAGCGCGCTGACACACCACCTGCACCACGCAATGCGTATGCTGGCGGCCTCGATCACCGCCTGCAGGTCCGACCATGCGCCTTCGCTTCCTTGCCAGCCTGGCCCTGGCTGCCGTGTTGTCGGCCTGCAGCAGCACGCCGCCGGCTGCCGATACGACGGTCCAAGTGGTCACGCCCGAGATCCCGGAAGCGACTGCCGCCTATCAGGAAGCGCGTGACGTCGATTGCAGTGCAGCCGGCGGCACCCTGCAGCCGCTGGGCCGCCTGCAGCGCGTGCAGTGCGTGATTCCCTATGCCGATGCGGGCAAGACCTGCAGCGGCAAGCGCGACTGCAGCGGCCAGTGCCTGGCCACCGCTGAAACCGAAGCAGGCGTGGTGGCGAGCGGCACCTGCCAGCGTGATGCCAGCCAGAACTTCGGCTGCCGCCAGCGCATCGAAGACGGCAAGGCACAGGGCACCATCTGCGTCGATTGAACGCCCGCGACGCATACGTGCAGCGCTATGCTGGTGGACCTTTCCACGGCATAGCCGGAGCCCCGCGTGAGCACCCCGATCCAGGATATTTCCCTCACCACCATCGACGGCCAGCCGTCCACCCTGGGCGATTACCAGGGCAAGGTCCTGCTGGTGGTGAACGTTGCCTCCAAGTGCGGCCTGACCCCGCAGTACGAAGGCCTGCAGGCGCTGTACGCGGAAAAGCAGGCACAGGGCCTGGAAGTGCTGGGGTTCCCGGCCAACAACTTCCTCGGCCAGGAGCCGGGCAGCGAGGCGGAAATCCAGCAGTTCTGCCAGCTGACCTACGACGTGACCTTCCCGATGTTCGCCAAGATCAGCGTGGCCGGTGAGGACACCCACCCGCTGTACCAGCAGCTGACCGCTGCCCAGCCGCAGGCGATCGGCGAAGGCCCGCTGCGCGAGCGCCTGGCCAGCAAGGAGATCCCGATCCACGCTGCACCGGCGGTGCTGTGGAACTTCGAGAAGTTCCTGGTCGGCCGCGATGGCAAGGTGGTCGCACGCTTTGCCCCGGACGTGGCCGCCGATGACGCGCGCCTGCGCGAGGCGATCGACGCCGCACTAGCCGCCTGATCGCATGGAGTCGGGCCCCTTTCCCACGGGAAAGAGATCCGACCCCGAGCCACGCACAAAAAAACCCCGCCAAGGCGGGGTTTTTCATGCGCGGACCAACGCGATCAGTTGGTCCAGTTCGGCATCGGCATGGCGTCCACCGGGATCGGCGAATTCTCATCCTCGCTGCCACGCTCGCGCTTGCCGCGCAGGTCGTTCTCGATCTGGTAGTTGCGGCGCTGCAGCCACGCATCGCGCACCAGCGCGTACTCATCCACCGCCGAGCTGCGCAGGTCGTCGACCGCCATCAGCTGCGCGCGGGTATCGACCAGCTGCAGGCCCTGCAGGCCGATGCGGACCTTGTCCTCTTCGATCGTACGGATCGGCGACAGCGGCATGTCACCGGCCAGCCCAAATACATCGCGCACGGTACGCGGGCCGAAGAACGGCAGTTCCACGTAACGCGAACGGCGCCAGCCCCAGGCACCCAGGGTCTGCCCGAAGTCCTCGCGGCGGTTGGGCACCATCGCCTTGCTGGCCGGATCGAACAGGCCACCGATGCCCAGCGTCGAGTTCATCAGGAAGCGGCCGAAGGTATCCCACGCATCATCCGGGCGGCCCTGCAGCAGCTGGTTGACGATGGTGACCGGCGAACGGATGTTGCTGAAGAAGTTGCTCACGCCGGTACGCGCGAAGCGCGGCACCACGTGGGTATAGGCGGTGGCCAGCGGACGTGCGATCACGTTGTCCACGCCCACGTTGAAGTGGTGCACGCGGCGGTTCAGTGGCTCCCACGGGTCGTAGGCGGCGGTGGTGGCAGCGGTGCCGGCGTTGCCGTACAGCGCGTCGAAATCGTCGTCGCCACCGGGCGCAGCGGCGGCCGCGGCCGTGGCGGCATCGGTTCCGGCATCGGTTCCGGCATTCGTTGCCGGCGGCGGCGAGGCCGTCGCGTCGTCCATGGCGGCCGCCGGTGCCGCGTCAACCGTGCCGGCATCGGCAGCAGGTGCATCGGCCGGTGCGCTGGCCGGAACCACGGTGTCGGCCACCGGCGCATCGCTGCGCGCGGGCTTGCCGGCACAGGCGCTGAGCGCCAGAGCCAGGATCATCAGGGGAAACGCGCGTACGACGTTCATGTCAGCTCGCAGCAGAAGGTGCATTGAAATCCAGATCGGGCGACAGCCGGTAGGCTGCGCTCAGTTCGTTGAAACCGGCCGGAGTGCCGGAAATCGACAGCGGGTGGCCCTGGGTGCGGGCACGCGCGGCCAGTTGGGCCAGCAGCGCCAGGCCGGCGCTGTCCACGCGCTCGACCTCGCCCAGTTCCAGCCGTGCCAGCTTTGCCGGCAACGCCTGCAGCTGCGGCCACAGGGCGATCACCGCGGCACGGTCGAGCACCCCACGCAGGCGCAGGGTGTCGCCTTCCAGCAGCGCCAGCGGCTTATTTGCCATTGCCGGCCGGTCCGGCCTGCATGCTGCCGCTGCGCAGGTCGTTGGCTACCTGCTTGATGCCCTTCTGGCGCAGCGGCGCATCGAACTGGTTGCGGAAGGTCTGCACGTAGGAGATGCCTTCGATGTTGACGTCGAAGATCTTCCACTGGCCGTTGACGTTGCGCATCCAGTACTCGACCGGGGTCGGCTCGTTGCCGGCACGCACCAGTTCGGTGGCCACGCGCACGCCGCGATTGCCCGGCAGCGGGCTCTCGCCCTTCAGGCGGAAGCTCGGCTTGCCCTGGATGTTCAGCAGGGTCGAGCCGTAGCGCTGCATCAGGCTGTCGGCCATCGCATCGGCGAACAGCTTGATGTCGGCGTCGGAGGCGCCGCGGGCGTGCGTGCCCAGCACCAGGCGCGCGGCATAGTCGCGGTCGAAGGTGCGGGTCAGTTCGCTGTCGATGTAGCTGCGCAGGCTGGCCGGGTTGCCGGTGAACTCAGCGCGGCGCTGCTGCAGGGTCGACAGGATGCGGCTGCTGGCGTCGATGACGACCTTCCCGGCCTGGCCCTGCGGGGCGGTCACGGCGGGGGCGGTGGACTGCGCCTGGGCCAGGAACGGGGAAGCCAGCAGCAGCGACGAGGCCAGCAGGGCCGGGATCAGTTTCATCTTCATGGTTGCGGTTCCGTTGCAGGCGACTGCTCGCCATCGTTGGGTTTCTGGCCAGCGCCACCGGCGCTGCCACTGAACATGTACTTGCCGACCAGCTGCAGCAGGTCCACTGCTGGCTGGGTGAAGACGATCTCCTCACCGGGCTTCAGTACTTCCGGATCACCACCGGGCTGCAGACCGATATAGCTCTCGCCGAGCAAACCGCTGGTGAAGATGCCGGCGGAGGTGTCGGCCGGCAGGTCCTTGACCTTGCTGTCCATGCGCAGGGTCACGATCGATTCGAACTTCACCGGGTCCAGTTCGATCGAGGCGACCTGGCCGACGGTGACGCCGCCGATCTTCACCGGCGCCTGCTTGCGCAGCTGGCCGACCTGGGAGAAGCGCGCCTTCAGCTCGTAGCCCTGGCCGCCCCAGCTCCAGCGCTGGTTGGTCGAGGCAACGGCCAGCACCATCAGCGATGCCAGGGCCAGCAGCAGGAATGCGCCGACGGAGAATTCGAGTCTGGGACCGCGTATGGCCATGTGGATTACCTGATCGAGTCGTGGTGGCCGCGCGCCCTGCGCACCGCCGGAGGAGGGGTTAGGTGAACAACATTGCCGACAGCACGAAGTTGAACATCAGCACCAGCAGCGAGGCGTTGACCACCGCACGGGTGGTGGCCACCGAAGTACCTTCGATGGTCGGCTCGGCGTGGAAACCGACGTAGGACGCGACCAGCGCGGCGGTGCCGCCGAAGATCGCCGACTTCAGCATCGCCACGCCGAAGTCATCCCAGAAGTCCACGCTGTTGCGCAGCGCCGACCAGAACACGCCATTGTCCAGGCCCAGCACATGCACCGCTTCGAAGTAGCTGGCACTGATGGCCAGCGAACAGAAGATGCCGGTCAGCAACGGTACGGTCAGCACCGCCGCCCAGAAGCGCGGGGCCACGGCCTTGGCCACCGGGTCGATGGCCATCAGCTCCAGCGCCTTGATCTGGTCGGTGGCACGCATCAGGCCCAGTTCGGCGGCGATCGAGCTGCCGGCGCGACCGATGAACAGCAGCGCGGTCAGCACCGGCGCCAGTTCGCGGTACAGCGACAGGCCGAGCAGGGTCGACAGTGCGTCGGCCGCACCGAAGGTGGTCAGCGTGCGATACCCCTGCAGGGTCAGCACCAGGCCGACGAAGGCACCGCCGACGGCGATGATCGGCAGCGAGCGCGCACCGATCTTGTAGATCTCGCGGGTCAGCTCGGCGAGGAAATCACGCGTGGGCAGCGAACCGCGCAGCACGGTCAGCGAGAACAGGCCGGCGCGGCCCAGCGAACGGGTGGCTTGCACGAACGGCATCAGGCAACCCTCGCGCGCGGCGCGGCATCAAACGGAATGGGGCCATCGGGCTGGCCGTGCAGGAACTGCCGCAGCAGCGGGTCCTGGCTGGACTGCAGCGCTTCGGGCGTGCCCTGGAACACGATGCCGCCATTGGCAATGGCGATCACCTGGTCGCAGATCGGCAGGGTCTCGTGCACGTGGTGGCTGACGATGATGCTGGTCAGGCCCAGGCTGTGGTTGAGGCGCTGGATCAGGCTCATGATGACCCCCGAGGCGATCGGGTCCAGCCCGGTCAGCGGCTCGTCGTAGATCATCAGCGGCGGGTCCAGGGCCAACGCGCGGGCCAGTGCCACGCGGCGCGCCATGCCGCCGGACAGCTCGCGCGGCCAGGCATCGGCGGCGGCCAGCAGGCCCACCGCGTGCAGCTTCATCTGCACCAGCCGGCGCAGCACTGCCGCCGGCAGGCGGGTATGGGTGCGCAGGGGCAGGGCGACGTTCTCGGCCACGGTCAGGTCGGTCAGCAGGCCATTGCCCTGCAGCAGCACGCCCACGCTCTTGCGCATCTCCAGCAGCGCGCCGCTGTCATGCGGGATCGGCTTGCCGAACAGGGTGACCTCGCCGGCAACCGGCCGCAGTTCGCCGGTCAGCGCGGCCAGCAGGGTCGACTTGCCGCTGCCGGACGGGCCCAGCACGGCGGTGATGCTGCCCTGCGGAACCTGCAGGGAAACGTCACGCAGGATCGTGCGTCCGCTCCGGTCGATGCGGACGTTGGACAACTGCACCAGACTGGAGGCGGAAGCCGACATGGGCACCATTAACGTTTTTTAGACATCGAAGGGTGGGGTCAGCCGGCTGAACATAAGCAGACTGGACGGTCCAGTATTGTGGCACGTCGCGGCCACCGGCAGGCCGGGACAATGTCCGGCGGCGCCGGAACAATCCATCGCAGCGCTCGCTGCGCGCCCCAGTGACGTGCGTCACCATTGAATACTGCCGGGCGTCCTGCACACTGTGCACGATGACCGACCCGTTCAGCGACTTCCGCCTCTATCACTCCAACTCGTTGGACGTGCTGGCCGCCCTGCTGGCCCGCAACGTGCGCACTCCGGTGCCGGGGCAGCCGCTGCTGGCGCCCGAGGTGGTGCTGATCCCGCAGGTGGCGATGCGTCGCTGGCTGCAGGCGACACTGGCGGCCGAGTACGGGGTCGCCGCCAACCTCGAGTTCCTCACCCCGGGTGAGTTCGTCGCACGGGCGCTCAACGCCAACGTCGATGGCGAAACCGACGACCTGGACGCCGCCGGCCTGCACTGGAAGCTGTACCAGGCGCTGCGCGACCCCGCGCTGCTGGCGCAGCCACCGATGCGTGCGCTGCAGGCCTATCTCGCCGGGGGTGACTCCCTGAAGCCGTGGGCGCTGGCCGGTGAACTGGCGTCGGTGTTCGAGAAATACCAGGCCTGGCGTCGCGACTGGCTGCTGCGCTGGGATGCCGGCGCCGACCCGGCCGACCCGCAGGCGATCCTGTGGCGGGCCATTGCCGCCAACCGCGGCTACCGCGCGCGCCGCATCCAGGAGTACCTCGACCGTTTCGAAGGCCCGGACAAGCCAAAACCAAACGGCCTGCCGCCACGCCTGTCGGCGTTCGCCACGCTGAACATCTCGCCCGACGTGCTGCGGGTGATGGCCACCCAGGCGCGGGTCGGCGAGCTGCACTTCTATATGCCGACCCCGGTGCAGTCGTACTGGGGCGACCTGCAGACCCTGGCCGAGCGCCTGCGCAGCGGCGCACCAGATCCCTTTGGCGAAGCCGCCGGCGAGAACCGCCTGCTGGAAGCCTGGGGTGCGGCCGGCCGCGACTTCATGGCCGTGCTGGGCAGTTACGAAGTGGTGCACCCGGCCGGTGAAATCGCCGCGTACTCGGATCCCGAAGACGACACCCGCCCGACCCTGGCCGAGGGCGGGCTGGCCGACAGCCTGCTGCACCGCCTGCAGCGCGACCTGTTCCACCGCCGCGCGCTGCCCTCGGGCGAACTGCGCGAGGAGCCGCGCAGCGATGACCCCAGCCTGCAGGTGCATGCCTGCCACACCCGCCTGCGCGAACTGCAGGTGCTGCACGACCAGCTGCGCAGCCTGCTGCAGGACCCGCGCTTCGACCCTCCGCTGCAGGCCCGCGAGATCGCGGTGCTGGCACCGGACATCGATCCCTACGTGCCGTACCTGGAAGCCGTGTTCGGCGGCCGTGGCGGCGACGAGGAACACATCCCCTACGCGCTGGCCGACAGCAGCCCGCTGGCGGGCGAGCCGCTGGCCGATGTGTTCGTGCACCTGCTGTCGCTGCCGGTATCGCGGTTCGGTCTGAACGAGATCCTCGATCTGCTGGCCAGCGCGCCGCTGGCCGAGGCGGCCGGGCTGGAGGCGGTGGACTTCGACCGCCTGCATGGCTGGCTGCAGCAGGCCGGTGCGCGCTGGGGCATCGATGCCAATCATCGCGGCCAGCTGCAGGCACCGCGCGACGACGCCTACACCTGGCAGTTCGCGCTGGACCGCCTGCTGCTGGGCCACGCCACCGGCAGCGATGTCGATTTGGCCGGCGTGGCACCGTGGATCGAGCTGGAAGGCGGCGCGCTGGACGCGCTGGACCGGCTGCTGCGCCTGCTGCGCGTGCTGGCGCTGTACCAGCGGCGCCTCGGCGAGACCCTGACTCCGGCGCAGTGGCGGCAGCGCCTGCTGTCCCTGCTGGATGCGCTGCTGCCGGAAGCACCCAGTTCGCCCAACAGCCAGCGCGCGCTGGAGCGCCTGCGCAAGCTGCTCAACCAGTTCGCCGACGACGCCCGCAAGGCCGGCTTCGAGGACGGCGTACCGCCGGAGGTGGTGCGTGCGCATTTCGCCGGCGCGCTGTCCGAGGCCGATACGCGTGCGCCGCTGCTGACCGGCGGCATCAGCTTCGGCCGCATGGTGCCGATGCGCCTGCTGCCGTTCCGGGTGATCTGCGTGCTGGGCCTGAATGATGGTGACTTCCCGCGCCGCGACCCGGCCGCCGGCCTGAACCAGCTGACCGCCGAGCTGGACACGCCGCGCCGGCGCCCGGGCGACCGCTCCACCCGCGAGGATGACCGCTTCCTGTTCCTGCAGCTGTTCGCCGCCGCGCAGGACGTGTTCTACCTGAGCTACCTCGGCGCCGACCCGCGCGATGGCAGCGTGCGTGAGCCCTCGGTGCTGGTCAGCGAGTTGATCGACGCCGCTGCCGAGTACCACCAGGCGCCGGACGCGGCCAAACGTGCGTTCACCGTGCGCCACGCGCTGCAGCCGTTCTCGCCCGCCGCCTTCGGCGAGGGCGATCCGCGCCGCTTCAGCTACCGCCGCCAGTGGCACCCGGCCGCCGGGCGCATGGCCGGCCAGCGCGGCGGGCTGCAGCCATGGTTCGACGCCGCGCTGCCGCCGCCCGTGGACGATGCGGTGGAAACCGAAGTCGCCCTGGATACCCTGCGCCGTTTCCTGTGTGATCCGGCCGGGCAATTCCTGGCCCAGGCACTGGGCCTTCGCCTGGCCGACGATGTCGAGGAGGTGGACGACCTGGAGCCACTGGTGCTGTCCTCGCGCGGGCCGGAAAAACGCAGCGTGCAGGCCGCCGTGGTGCGCGCCACGATCAGTGGTGATGTCGAGCCGCTGTATCCGCGCCTGCGTGCGCGCGGCCTGCTGCCGTCGGGTGCGCTGGGCGAGCGCCAGTTCGAAGCCGAACGGCTCAACACCCGTCCCTACGCCAGCGCGATGCTGGGCTGGATGCAGGGGCAGCTGCTGGAAAGCCGCCGCTACGAAGTCGAGATCGACGGCGTGCGCCTGCACGGCCGCGTCGCCGACCGCCATCCTGAAGGCCTGGTGCGCCTGCGCGCCGGCACGCTCAACGGCAACGCGGTGATCCGCCAAGGCCTGGACTGGCTGCTGGCCAACGCGGCCGGCGATACGCTGCCGCTGGTGCAGTTCCACGATGCGGGTGATGCCGGCCCCGGCCCGCACATCCAGCCTGCACCAGGCGCGGCGGCCGCACGCAGTGCCCTGCGCGCGCTGCTGCAGCTGCGCCAGCGCGGTCTGCGCGAGCCGCTGCGCTTCGCGCCGTATACCGGCTGGGTGCTGTTCACCGCACCGGTGGAAAAACAACGCAGCGAAGGCTGGAAGCAGTGGCACGGCAGCGACCGCAGCTGGGGCGAAGCCAACAGCGATGCCTGGCAGCTGCTGCTGCGCGGCGCCGATCCCTTCGCCGATGACGACAGTTACGCCGACCTGCTGCGCAACAGCCAGGTGGTATTCGGCGCGGTGCGTGACGGGCGTGGCCCGGGTGGCACCGGCAAGGAGGCCGACGCATGAGCACCCCCGTGGATCCCTACCTGCTGTTGCCGCTGCAGGGCATCGGCCTGATCGAAGCCAGCGCCGGTACCGGCAAGACCTTCACCCTGGCCACGCTGTTCACCCGCCTGGTGGTGGAACAGGGCCTGCGCATCGGCCAGATCCTCGCGGTGACCTTCACCGATGCCGCCACCCAGGAGCTGCGCAAGCGCATCCGCGAGCGCCTGGCCCTGGCTGCGCGCCTGGTCGACCTGCCGCCGGCCGACGACGAGGCGCCCGATGCGCTGCTGACCCGGCAGGTGCTGCAGCGCCACCTCGACGAAGGTGGCGAGAGCGCTGCAGCGCTGAAGCGCCGCCTGCAGGTGGCCGCCGACGAGATCGACCTGGCCTCGATCTTCACCATCCACGGCTTCTGCACCCGCGTGCTGCGCGAACATGCGCTGGAGAGCGGGCACACCTTCGATCCGCCGGAACTGCTGGCCAGCGACCGCGAGCTGCTGGAGGAACTGGCCGCCGACCTGTGGCGCGTGCATGCCAACGACCCGGCCACGCTGGAGCCATTGCTCTGGCTGTGGTCGAACCCCGATGCGCTGGCCTCGGACCTGCGCGCGCTGCTGGCCTCGCCGCCGCTGTACCCACGCCCGCAGCCAGTGGCGGTGGAGGATCCGCGCCCGGCGCTGCAGGCCGCCGCGGCGGACCTGGCGATGGCCGTGCGCGAGCACGGTGAGCAGTTCTTCCTCGATCTGTGCGAGGCGGTCGACAACAAATGGATCAACGGCGTTTCCTACAAGCTGGGCTGGCTGCACCCGCTGGGTCGGCAGCTGCTGGCCTGGGCCGCGCGCGACGATACCGGCGAGCTGCTGAGCAGCGACCGCCTGCCGGCGCTGCTGGCCGATGCGCTGGTAGCAAAGACCAACAAGAAGTTTGTCGACCGCACGCCATCCTCGCCGCTGCAGGCACCGCTGGAGCGCTACGTGGCGCTGCTGGCCCAGCGCGAGCAGTGGCTGCGCGCTGCGTCGCTGAACTTCCTGCACAGCCTGCGCGAAGAAGCCACGCAGCGGCTGGCCATGCTCAAGCGCACGCGCCGCGTGCAGACCTACGACGATCTGATCGACGGCGTGGCGCAGGCGCTGGAGGGTTCGCAGCGGCTGGAGCTGGTGCGCAAGCTGCGCCAGCAGTACCGCATCGCCCTGGTCGATGAGTTCCAGGACACCGACGATCGCCAGTGGGGCATCTTCCACACCGTGTTCGGCGATTCGCCGGAGGTGCAGGCACTCGGCCTGCCACCGGCGCTGTTCCTGATCGGCGACCCGAAGCAGGCGATCTACGGCTTCCGTGGCGGTGACATCCACACCTATCTGAAGGCCAAGCAGGCCGCGCGGCCTGCACCGCCGCTGGACCAGAACTTCCGCTCTCGGCCCTCGGTGCTGCGCGCGCTGCAGGCGCTGTACGACAACGGTGGCGATGATGCGTTTCTCGAGGCCGGCATCGGCTTCGAGCCGGTCCGCCCCGGTGGCGTGCGTACGGATGAAGACTACCTGCGCGACGGCACCGCGGCCCCGGCACTGACCCTGCGCGTGCTGCGCAGCGAAGGCGAAAAGGCGATGAGCGCCGACGCCTCGCGTGCCGCCGCGACCCAGGCCTGCGTCGCCGCCATCCACCAGACCCTGTTGGATGCGCGTGCCGGTACCGCCGTCCTGCGCGGCCGCCCGGTGCAGCCCGGTGATATCGCCGTACTGGTGCGTTCGCACCGTGAGGCGACGCTGGTGCAGCGCGCGCTGGCGGCGGTGGGCATCCCAGCGGTGGCGGCGGGCAAGCAGAGCCTGTTCTCCACCAGCGAGGCACGCGACCTGCGCGCGCTGCTGCTGGCCCTGCTGCAACCGGCTGACGAAGGTCGACTGCGTGCGGCGCTGGCGACGGTGCTGCTCGGCCAGCGGGCCAGTGCGATCGCCAACATGGAACGCGAGGGCGACCTGCAGCGCGCGTTCCAGGCGCAGCTGCTGCACTGGCGCGAGCGCTGGCAGCGCGGTGGCCCGTTCGCGGTGGTGGCCGATGTCTGCGCCGCACAGGGCGAACGCCTGCTGGCGCTGATCGATGGCGAGCGCCGCCTGACCAACTACCTGCAGCTGGGCGAACTGCTGCAGGAAGCCTCCGCGCAGGCGCTGGGCATGCATGGCCTGCTGGACTGGCTGCAGGGGCAGATGGCCAATGCCGACCAGAACGACGAGCAGCAGCTGCTGCGTCTGGAATCGGACGCGCGCCGCGTGCAGATCATCACCCTGCACAAGAGCAAGGGCCTGGAATACCCGCTGGTCTACCTGCCGTTCGTCGGCATCGACGGTGGCGCGCCGAACACTGCCGCGCACTGCACGGTGCACGTGGACGGCGAGCGCCAGCTGCACTGGAAGCTGGACAAGAACGAGGCCTGGGAAGTGGCCAGCGGCCAGCGCGAACGCGAGCAGCGCGCCGAGGATGCGCGCCTGCTGTACGTGGGACTGACCCGCGCCGAGCATGCGCTGTGGATCGCCATCGGCGATCTCGCCGGGCTCGGCAAGACCCGCCTTGCGCCGCTGCTGGGCGACCTGCAGGCGCTGCACGCACATAGCGATGTGCACATCGACGACAGCGAGCCGGTGCTGCGGCTGCCGCAGCTGCCGGTTGAACAGGACGGCGAACTGCCGGCCGTGCGCAGCCTGACCCGGCGCGTACCGCACGACTGGTGGGTGTACAGCTTCACCCAGCTGGCGCATGCCGATGCCGGTGACGACGTCGAAGCGGCGGCCACCGAACTGCCGGCACCGGCCGCCGACGAACCGGCGGGTGCGGAACTGCCGCTGGAACCAGCCCTGCCCGAACCCGCAGCTGCCGACGCCGCACCCCTGGACCCGCGCTTCATGGGCAGCCGCTTCGGCAACGTCCTGCACGAGGCGCTGGAGAACGTTGATTTCGCCGCCTGGGGCGGCTGGGGACCCGACCAGCCCGCGCCCGAAGGCCAGGCCGACCTGCTGCGCAAGGCGCTGCACGACGAAGGCTATGTCGACGAGGACCTGGACGATGGCGTGGCGGTGCTGGTGCCGCTTGTCGGCCATACGCTAACGGTCGCGCTGCCCGAGGGCGGTGCCCTGCACAGCCTGGGCGAGGGCGAGCGCCGCGCTGAAATCGAGTTCCACTTCGCCATCGAACCGACCGCCGTGCCCGCGCTGCTGCAGCTGCTGCACGCCCACGGCATTTCCAGCGCGCGCCGGGGCTTCGGCCTGCGCCGCCGGCTGGAAGGGCTGATGACCGGCAAGATCGACCTCACCTACGTGCGCTATGGGCGCTGGTACGTGCTCGACTACAAATCCAACCGGCTGCCGGGCTACAGCCCGGACCTGCTGCAGATCGCCATGCGCCACAGCGAATACGACCTGCAGGCGCTCATCTACACCGTGGCCCTGCACCGTTGGCTGCGCTTCCGCCTGGGCCGCAGTTACGACTACGCGCGCGACATGGGCGGCATCCGCTACCTGTTCTGCCGTGGCCTGGATGGCAATGGCAACGGCGTGCACGTGGACCGCTTCGCGCCGGAACTGGTGGATGGACTGGACGCGCTGTTTGCCGGCGGCGACGCCGCCCATGCCGACCTGGTCGCGCGTGCCGTTGGAGCCAGCGCATGAGTGCCACCCTGCTGCAGCAGCTGTACCGCGGTGGCCACCTGCGCACCCTCGACCACGCCCTGGCCACCAGCCTGCGGCGGCTGCGCGAGGACACCCCCGATGGTGTGGCGGTTGCCGCCGCGCTGGCATCGCTGGCGGTGTCACAGGGGCATGCCGCCTTCGATCCGTCACAGCCGCAGCGCCTGCTGGAAGGCTTCCAGGCCTGGCCCGCGCCGGCGCAGTGGCTGGCCCAGCTGCAGGCATCGCCGTGGGTGGCGCAGCCGGAGGATCCCGAAGCGGCCGCCGATGAGGCACCGCTGGTGCTGGAGAACGGGCTGCTGTACCTGCGCCGTTACCGCGAATACGAGCGGCAGCTGGCCGCCGGCCTGCAGCGCATCGGCCGGCACCCGTTGCCGGCGCCGGACATGGCGGCGCTGGCGCCGTTGTTCGCGTGCCTGTTCCCCGCTGCCGCCACCCAGGAAGACCACCAGGCGCGTGCCGCCGGCGTGACTCTGCGCCACCCGTTGGCGCTGGTCACCGGCGGCCCCGGTACCGGGAAGACCACCACCATCGCGCGCCTGTTGCTGCTGCTGGCCGCGCAGGCCCTGCATGCCGGCGAGCCGGTGCCGCAGGTCGCGCTGGCCGCACCGACCGGGCGCGCCGCCGAGCGCATGGCCGAAAGCCTGCGGCTGGCTGTGCAGCGCCTGCAGGAGGAAGGCCTGGACCCGGCGCTGTGCGCGGCGCTGCCGAGCACCGGCACCACCCTGCATCGCCTGCTCGGTGTCATTCCCGATTCGCCGCGCTTCCGCCATCACGCCGACAACCCGTTGCCGGTGGACGTGGTGGTGGTGGACGAAGCCTCGATGATCGACCTGCCGCTGATGGCCAAGCTGGTCGATGCCATCGCCAGCGGCACGCGGCTGATCCTGCTGGGTGACCCGGATCAGCTGCCCTCGGTGGAAGCAGGCGATGTGCTCAGCGCCATCCTGCGTGCCAGCGGCGATGGCAGCGGCACCCGTGCCGATGACGCGCAGGCTTTGCACGGGCTGCTGGCCGCGCCGACCCTGCAGCCGCAGGCCGCGCCACGCGCCTTCGCCGGCCGTCGCGTGCAGCTGCAGCGCGGCTACCGGCAGAGCGATGCCCTGCAGCTGGCACCGCTGGCGCAGGCGGTGCGTGAAGGTGACAGCGGCACCGCGCTGGCCCTGCTGCGCAGCGGCAGCCTGTCCGGGGTCAGCTTCCACGAGGACGATGCCGACCCGCTGCGTGGCCAGCGCGAGCACCTGCTTTCGCACTGGCGCGCGCTGGCCGAGGCCGAAGATCCGGGCCGCGCGCTGCAGCAGGCCGGTCGCCTGCGCGTGCTGACCGCCCTGCGCGAGGGCCCGCAGGGCGCACGCGGGCTCAACAGCCGCATCGAACAGCTGCTGGCCGGCAACACGCCCGGCTACTTCCAGGGTCGCCTGCTGCTGGTGACCGAAAACAGCTACCGCCATCGCCTGTTCAACGGTGACATCGGCATCTGCCTGCGCGATGCCAGCGGCGCGATGGTGGCCTGGTTCCCCGGCGATACCGCCGAACAGCCGCGCGCGTTCCATCCGGCCGCACTGCCCGCGCACGAGAGCGCGTTCGCGATGACCGTGCACAAGGCACAGGGCTCGGAGTTCGATGAAGTGTGGCTGCAGCTGCCGCGGCAGGACAGCCGCGTGCTGTCGCGCGAACTGGTCTACACCGGCCTCACCCGCGCCCGCCAGCGCCTGCATGTGGCCGGCAGCGAAGAAGTGCTGGTGGCCGCGCTCAAGCGGCATGCCAGCCGCCTGGGTGGCCTCGCGTGGCGGCTGGGCGCCGAAGCCGGGTCGGATCCGGTTCCCCACGGGCTCTGACCCCCATCCACGCATGGCGTGGATCTACTGGCAACTGCGGCTGTTGGCAGGAGTCGACCGTCGGTCTACACATCTGTCAGACATCGATATCCGACCCCGTGCCGACCAACGGTCGGCACCCACCCAAGCAGAACGCCGTTCCAACAGAGCGTTCCCCGCAACCGGACCCACCCCGCCATCCCACGGATAGCCAGCTTTTGACGTTGACGTTGACGTTGCATCGAGCAGGTGCAGGGCGCAGCCCTGCCGCCACCCTCACTCCGCGATCAACACCAGCCCATCCGGGAACACGATCGCCGCCTCATCCGCACTCAGATCGAAGAACCCCACGCCATGCTTCTCTGCCAGGTCCTGCACGCGCCCATGCGCACGCTCTGCCACCGAATACGCGAATGCGCCGTAGATCACCGCGCGGCCGATGCTGTAGTCGGTCACCTCGGCTCGGTCGTCATCGTCGTTGCTCAGCGGCCCGTTCATCGGCGGGAAGTCCTCTGCCATCTCCGCGAACCACGCCTGCAGCGCCGGGCTGCTCACCGCCGGATCGTCGTACTCGTGGTTTTCGCCCCACTGCACCTGCTTCTCGAACCAGGCGATGAAGGCCGCTGCTTCGCGTGGTGCAGCGCTGGGCTCGAACACCATCATGTCGTAACTCATTGAACCGTCCTGTTGTCGGGGCGAGAGGCCGCCGGGCATGGCCCGGCGCTACCGCTCATTATTGCGCCGCGCCCCGCGGATCGTTCGCGATGCCCCGGTAGCGCCGGGCCGTGCCCGGCGGATCGCGTCACACGGACGGCGCAGCAGTGTCCGCCAAGCCCGGCGCCAACGCCTTCGCCTCGGGGAACAGCGCGAAGCGCAGGCCGATCAGACCCATCAGCGCCTCGTCGCGTGCCTTGCAGGCACCTACGCCACCGACCCGGCCCAGCGACGTATCCAGGCGCTCGCGCAGTGCTTCGGCGGCGGCAATCGGACGGCGTGCGGCAATCTGCCGACGGTAGTGCGCGGCGATTTCCTCCAGGATGTGCTCGACCGCCTCGCGACTGCGCTCCGGCAGCTCCAGGCGGGCACGGCGCAGCTGCAGGATGTTCAGGCCGATGCGCGCTTCGTTGAGCATGTCCACCGAGGCGATGTCGCTGCCTTCCGGCGTCGCCGCCAGGCGCGGGGCGAGCAGGCCCAGCAGGTCGAGCATGCGTGCGGCGAAGCGCTGGCGGTCCTGCTGGCCGCGCCCTTCGGCGGCTTCGGCCAGCGTGGTCCAGCCCTGCCGCACCAGCCGGCGCGCGGTCCACTCGGCACCCACCGAACGGAACAGGCGGGTCATCACCACCGCGAAGCCAATGCCGATGAACATCGCGATGGACGAGTTGAGGAAGCTCTGGATGTTGGCGCTGTAGGTGTTCTGCAGGCTCAGCAGCGCGGCCAGGTTCACCGTCAGCGGCAGCGCGAACAGCGCGCTCTTGGGGTGGTGCAGCAGCAGGCCCAGCGGCAGGAACGCCAGCGCAAGCACCAGGGCCAGCAGGCCGAAGTCATGCACGGCCGGGAACACGCCGAACAGATACACGCCGGCCACCAGCGAAGCGACGATGGCCCAGACCAGGAACGAGACCATGCTCGGCGCCGGGTCGTCCTGCGCGGCAAAGAACGCGGCCGCCACCGCCGCCATCATCGCGCCGTTGCCGCCGCCTTCCCAACCCAGGCCGATCCACAGCACGCAGTAGCTCATCAGCGCCACGCCGGCACTGAGCGCGGAGAACAGCGCCATGCCGTAGTCCACGTGCTTGTCGGTGGCTACCCGCTCGGTGCGGATGCGGTAATGGGCGCGGTCCAGCGGCGCGGTGCCGTGGTCGATGGCGTGTTGCAGGGTGCGGCAGTCCTGCCACAGGTCCACCAGCTCCTCCAGGCGCAGCAGCAGACTGGCCAGCTGCAGGTGCTGCAGGTCGCTGTCCACCTGCGGCTTCAGCGCGCTGATGCGCGCACGCAGGCGGGCGTAATCGCTGGCACTGGCGGGCGTATCGATCCAGTCGTGGATGTCATCGACCAGCGCCGGCAGGCCCTCGGGCAGCGTCTGGCCCTCGCTGCGCAGCGCGCTCAGGCGGTCGGCAATCGACGACGGCACCGGCAGCAACAGCAGCATGCGCTCGCGCAGGCGTTCCATCGAAACAGCAGAGCCCGCATGGCGCGGATCATCGCGGCGCAGGAACTCGATGAGCGCCTCGAACTGCACCAGGTCGGCGGCCAGCCGGTTGCGCGGGGCATGTGCGCGGCCACGCTCGAGTATCTGCCTGCACCACTGCGCGGCATCCTCCATCCAGTTGCCGATGCGGGTGCGCAGCATCGGCTGCACCGAGGCCGGGAACAGCAGCGACGCGGCCAGCACCGCCACCACCGTGCCGAGGATGATCTCCTCGCTGCGCGCCACCACCGTGTCGAAAATGGTTTCCGGCGAGGTCACCGCCGGGAAGCCGATGAAGGCGGTGGTGTAGCCGGCCAGCAGGAACGCGTAGCCGCGCGGGCCACGGTTGAGCAGGGCCAGGAACAGGCAGCCTGCCAGCCAGATCGACATCGCCGCGCTCAGCACCATGGGCGTTTCCACCAGTGCCGGCAGCACCAGCAGGGTGGCCAGGCCGGCCACCAGGGTGCCGACGATGCGGTACACGCCCTTGGCCCGGGTCGGGCCCAGCAGCGGCTGGCTGACGATGTACACCGTGCCCATCGCCCAGTACGGACGCGACAGGTTGCCGGCCATGGCGATGTACAGCGCGGCCACCGCGGCCAGGTAGGTCTTGATCGAGAACAGCCACGCCTGGCGGTCGGTCAGCGCGTTCATGGCTTACTTCGCCGTGGCCTGCGCGGTGGCGGGGGCTGCCGGTGCGACCGTGGTCTGCCAGCCGCCACCCAGCACCAGGAACAGATGGATCTGGTCGCGCGAGACCTGCGCCTCGGCCGCGGCCAGAGTGGCATCACTGGTCACCAGGCTGCGGTCGGCATCCAGGCTGGACAGGTACGGGGTGCGCCCGGCCTGGTACAGCCGGCGGTTCTGCTCGGCGGCCAGCGCAGCCTGCTGCTGGGCTTCGCGCAGCGACTGCAGGCGGCGCAGGTCCTGCGCGTAGCGGTCCAGTGCGGTCTGCGTCTCGCGCAGGGCCTGCAGCACCGCATGGTCGAACTCGGCCAGCGCGGCGTCGGCACCGGCTTCGGCGGCGTGGATGCGGGCGTGGGTGCCCGAGGACGGCAGCGTCCACGAGATCAGCGGGCCGATCGACCACTGCTGGGTCATCGGCTGGCCGAAGTCTTCCAGCAGGCCGGCGGCACCCAGCGAGGCACCCAGACGGATATCCGGGTACAGCTCGGCGGTGGCCACGCCGATGCGTGCGGTGGCCGAGGCCAGCTTGCGCTCGGCCTGGCGGATGTCGGGGCGACGCTGCAGCAGGGCACGGCCGTCACCCACCGGCAGCGGCTGGGCCAGGCGCGGCGCGTCGGCGCAGTCGATCACGCCGGGCGGCAGCTGGCCGGGGGTCTGCCCCAGCAGCGCGGCCAGCGAATAGGCCGCAGCCGAGCGCTGCGCGCGCAGCGGCGGCAGTGCGGCTTCCAGCAGGGCGACCTGCGCGTTGGCGCGGGCCAGCTCCGGCGGCGTGCCGCGGCCGGCACTGATCAGGCGCTGGGTGACCGAGCGGCTGCGCTGCTGCAGCTGCAGCGAATGCTCGGCCACGTGCAGTTCGTGGTTGGCGTGGCAGATTTCCAGGTAGCTGTCGGCCACCTGGGCCACCACGCTCACCTGCGCCAGGTCGCGTGCGGCGGCCACCGACTGCTCGTCGGCGCGGGCCGCTTCGGCACCGCGCTTGAGCTTGCCGAACAGATCGAACTGGTAGCTGACCGCGAACTTGCCGTCGGCCAGGTTGATCACCGGCAGCTCGTGTTCCTGCAGGAAGGCTTCGGCCGACAGCTGCGCGCGACTGACGCCGGCTTCGGCTTCGTACTCGAAGCCACCGGCATCCATCGCCTGCTCGTACACGGCGGCGGCACGGCGCAGGTGCGCATCGGCGGCCTTCAGCTCGACGTTGTCACGCAGTGCCTGGGTGATCAGGCCATCCAGCACCGGATCGTTGTACAGCGACCACCAGCGGTCGGGCAGCGCCTGGTTGGCGGCGACGTCCGGGTTCTGGGTGTCGATGAAGGCGGCATTGGCCTCCGGGCGTTTGAAGGCCGAGCCTTCCGGCAGGGCGTAATCCGGGCCGACGGTCGTGCAGGCCGCCAGGCTGGCCAGCACAACGATCAGGCCGAGACGGGGCAGGGGGGTATTCACAGGCCCGCCTGTGTCGGCGTGGTGCCGGCCTTGTCTGCGTGCTTCCTGCTGTTGGTTTCGACCGTCACCGTGGCGGTACGGCCGGCGATCAGTTCCACGCCCCGGGGTACGTCATCGATGGCGATGCGCACCGGGATGCGCTGCGCCAGCCGCACCCAGTCGAAGGCCGGGGTCACGTTCGGCAGCAGCGTGCTGCCGTTGCTGCGGTAGCGGTCCTCGATGCCGGCGGCGATGCTTTCGACGTGGCCGCGCAGCGCGGTCGATTCGCCCATCAGGCGGATGTCCACGGCCTGCCCGGGCGCCACGCCGCGCAGGCGGGTTTCCTCGAAGTAGCCATCGATGCGGAACGAGCCGGTATCCAGCAGCGCCAGCACCGGCTTGCCGGCCACCACGTAGTCGCCCACGCGCATGGTGCGGTCGTTGACCCGGCCGTCAGCCGGCGCGTGCACTTCAGTGCGTGCCAGGTTCAGATCAGCCAGGTCGACCGCGGCCTGGGCGGTGGCCAGCGACGCCTGCGCGGCCTGCAGCTTGGCGCGGCGCACTTCGGCGTCCTCGGCGGCCACCAGGTCCTGCAGGTTGCGGTCGCGGCCGATCTCGCGGCGCAGCTGCGTCACCGAGGCCTGGCGCTCGGCCAGGCTGGCCTTGGCCTGCTCCAGCGCGATGCGGTAACGGGCGCGGTCGATCACGAACAGTACGTCGCCCTTCTTCACCGCCTGGTTGTCGGCCACGTTCACCGATTCCACCAGGCCGGACACATCGGGGGCCACCTGCACCACGTCGGCGCCGACATGGGCATCGCGGGTCCACGGCTCATCCATGTAATAGACCCACAGCTGGCGCAGGACCAGCAGGGCCACGATCACCGCCGCGCTGGTCAGCAGTATGGGAAGGGTCTTCTTCACGATCTTGTTCACGATTGCATCCAACGCAGGAGGTGGAACAGCAGGCCGAGCACGATCCCGTACAGCGCCAGGTTGAACAGCGCCGGATGCCAGACATGGCGGTAGGCACCTGCACGCTGCAGCAGCGCGTGCAGGCCGCTGTTGACCAGGTAGGCCAACAACATCAACCCGAGCAGGGTCGGGACGAACACTCCGTGGAGACTGAATTCACCGGGCATCGGTAGGGGGGCGAGATGGGGGAGGGGAGGGCAGCACACAGGACAACGGCAACGGGCAAAAGCCGCTGGCGCCTGCACGGCAGCGGCGGTGTTTCAAGGACAACGCGCTTACGTGATGCGGTCGGCCGCCTCGGCCAGCAGGCGCCATGCCTTCAGCACGGCCTGCAGTTCATCCATGGAAAGTTCGCCGAACACGTCCTGGCGCAGGCCGATGAGCTGTTCTTCCAGCTCGCGCACCAGCGCCTGTCCCTCGTCGGTCAGCCACAGCAGGTTGGCGCGGCGGTCGCTGGCGTCGCTTTCGCGGCGGACCAGGTCGCTGGCGCACAGCTTGTCCAGCAGGCGCACCAGGGACGGGCCTTCCATGCCCAGCTGCTGGGCCAGTGCCACCTGGCGGATACCGCCGCCGGAGCGGCCGATCATCAGCAGGGGCATGGTGCAGGCGGTGGAGATGCCGTAGCTGCCAAGCCGGCTGTCGGCCAGGCGCTGCCACTGCCGTCCTGCATAGAGCAGGCCGGAGCTGAGCTGCATCTGCAGCCGGGTACGATCGTCGAGGGGTCGGTCCATAAGAGATAGATAGGATACTACTAATTTCATTCCTATCAATAGTTCTTGCTGAATGGTTGATTGGGGGGTGTACTGAGGAAAGCGTTGCGCCTGCTGGTTGTCGGTAGGCTGCGGGGGCCGGACGGGGCAGGACACGCCGTAAACCCGTCCCTGGGGGCTCGGCCGCGGCATCCATGCTGCGGACGGTCCTGCCCCGCCCGGCCCCCGCAGCCCTCCCATCACTCCGTGGGCGCGGAGGGTTGGCTCTTTAAAGGCAAGGGCAGGAGCCGAAGCGGTGCGGACCAACGGTCCGCACCCACCCCGGCAGCGGCGCGCGGTGCTTCCGGAACCATGACCCCCCGCTTTTGCCCCCGCTTTCGGGCGGTCTCGCCGCGCGCCAGGGAACTGTCCGGGAGGGGGAGAGGGGGCTGCGCAGGACCGTTGGCGCCATGAATGGCGCCATCGAGCCCCCAAGGACGGGTTTACGGCGTGTCCTGCGCAGCCCCCTCTCCCCCTCCAGACCGATAGCAACAACGCGCCGGAAGCACCCCCGATGAACCGTCCCCACAGGACGACCCACCCCCCGGTCGGGTACGATGCTCGCCCCCCGTTCGGGACGCTGTACGCAATGAGCAAGAACAACGAAAAGGCCGCCCCGCAGAGCGATGTGACCCAGGACCAGGCCGAGGATGCGGTGCGCACCCTGCTGCGCTGGGCCGGCGAGGACCCGTCCCGTGAGGGCCTGCTGGATACCCCGCGCCGTGTCGCCGAAGCCTATGGCGACTGGTTCAGCGGCTACCGCGACGACCCGCGCGCCTACATGGAGCGGACCTTCGAGGAAGTGGCCGGCTACGACGAACTGATCGTCCTGCGCGACATCGAGTACGAAAGCCACTGCGAACACCACATGGCGCCGATCATCGGCCGCGTGCACGTCGGCTACCTGCCGGCCGGCAAGGTGGTGGGTATCAGCAAGCTGGCCCGCGTCGTCGAAGCCTACGCCCGCCGCTTCCAGGTGCAGGAAAAGATGACCGCGCAGATCGCCCAGTGCATCCAGGATGTGCTGCAGCCGATCGGCGTCGGCGTGGTCGTCGAAGGCGCCCACGAATGCATGACCACCCGCGGCATCCACAAGCGCGGCGTCAGCATGGTCACCTCCAAGATGCTGGGCAGCTTCCGCGACGACGCGCGTACCCGCGCCGAGTTCCTGCGCTTCATCGAAGTGGGCGGCAGGCGCTGAGCCGCTTGCCCGCACCGCGCCGGCTCCGCGTGGCCGGCACGTCCACGGCTGCCCCCGCGGCGGCCGTGCATGGCTGCCCGCAGCCTTCTGCGTCCATGAATCCTTTCGCTGCATGAAGCACCGCGAACGTATTGCCCGTTACCGCCATCTGCGCGAACAGCCCCAGTGGAAGCTGCTTGCCGCCGACCACGCCCCGGAAATCATCGGCCTGCTGCAGGGCCTGCTGATGGAGGGCGAGCGCACGCTGCCGTCCTCGGTACTGAACGAGCGCCTGCAACGCGCGCTGGATCAGCTGGCCGGCGACGAACTGTCGCGTGAGCTGCCACGTACCGCCCAGGCCTACATCGCCCACTGGCTGGCCCAGGGTTGGCTGGAACGCCGCCTGCCCGAAGGCGCCGACCAGGAGCAGTACGAGCTGTCGACCCAGGCGCTGCAGGCGATCCGTTTCGCTGACAGCCTGGAGCAGGCCCGCGTGGCCGCTACCGAAAGCCGCCTGGCGCTGGTCATCGAGCAGCTCTCCGCGCTGGCCGCGCAGACCGAAGCCGATCCGGATGCGCGCCTGTCCGCGCTGCACGACGAGCGCGACCGCATCGATGCCGAGATCGCCCGCGTCGGCGCTGGCCGCGTGGTCGCCCTCGACGGCAAGCGCGCGCTGGAACGCACCCGCCAGATCATCGGCCTGGCCGACGAACTGACCGAGGACTTCCGCCGCGTGCGCGATGACTTCGAGCAGCTCAACCGCGATTTCCGCGAACGCATCATCGACGACGAAGGCGAGCGCGGCGACGTGCTGTCGCAGTTGTTCGAAGGCGTCGACGTCATCGGCGAAAGCGATGCCGGCCGCAGCTTCCAGGCGTTCTGGCGCCTGCTCAACGATGCCGAACAGAGCGCCCAGCTCGACGCCGCGCTGGAGGCCGTGCTCGCGCGCGGCTTCGCCCGTCGCCTGGACCGCAACGAACGCAATTTCCTGCGCGGCTTCACCAGCACCATGCTGGAACGCGGCGGCCAGGTGCACGACGTACTGCAGAACTTCGCGCGCAGCCTGCGCGGCTTCGTGCAGAGCCGTGGCTACCTGGAACAGCGCCGCCTCAACCAGCTGCTGAAGCAGGCGCAGTCCGAAGCACTGGCCCTGCGCGATGATTTCCCCGCCCAGCGCAGCATCGGCCGCGATCTGCAGCTGACCACCAGCCGCCTGCGTTCGTGGTCGCAGTGGAAGCTGCACGACCCGCGCAGCGCCCAGGTCGATGGCAACGTCGAATACAACGATGCGGCCGCCATCAGCCTGGAAAGCGTGGGCGACCTGGTGGCCTCGTCGGAAATCGACTTCCGTACCCTGCGCCGCGACCTGCACGAGCTGCTGGATGCGCAGCCACGCCTGAGCATCGCCGAAGCCCTGGCACAGCGCGAAGCGCCGCAGGGCCTGGGCAGCGTCATCGGCTACCTGTCGCTGGGCACGCGCTTCGGCAACGTGGTTGCCGGCGAGCAGGAGCTTGCGCAATGGCGCGGCGGCGACGGCCAGGTGCGCCGCGCACGTATTCCGCTGGTTTGGTTCACCCAGGAGAGACGCCATGAGCTGGCATGAAGATCCCATCGAAGCAGCGGCACCCGACCTGGTCGAAGACGCCTACGAGGCCGAACCGGCACCGGTTGCCGCACAGCCGCGCCGTGGCAACGACGTCTATTACATGGGCGATACCGGCCGCCTGCCGCTGGATGCGCGCCGCGCGCTGTGCCAGCTGCTGATCGGCCCCAGCATCGACCAGCTGCGCCACGCCAAGCTGTGGCCGGCGCTGATCCGCAGCGAAGCCGCAATCCGCTCGTCGCTGGCCGACCTGTTCCTGGAACTGGTGCTGGACCGTGACAGCGGCGTGGCCTTCACCCGCCAGGCCGACACCGAAGACGTCGATGCGCCGGTGCTGCTGCGTACCTCGCCGCTGACCTTCATCGATTCGGTGCTGCTGCTGTACCTGCGCCAGCAGCTGGCCGAGGCCGATGCGCGCGGCAACCGCGCTGTCGTCGCCGATGCCGAGATGGCCGAAGCGCTGGCCATCTACGAGAAGAACCTGTCCACCGACCGCGCCGGCTTCAACCGCCGCGTTGCCTCGGCCGTGCAGAAGATGAAGGACAACCACATCCTGACCCGCCTCGGCGGCCAGGAAGACCGCCACGAAGTCTCGCCGGCGCTGAAGCTGATGTTCTCCGCCGAAGACGTGTCCCAGCTTTCGGCGGTGTACCGCCAGCTGCGCGAAACCCCGGCTGCAGAAGCCTGAGAGACCCGAGCACCGCATGGCCATTTCCAAGCACACTCCCGCCCTGTTCAATGAAGGCCTGCCGGACCCGCGCCTGCAGCAGTTCCGCATGCGCCGCCTGCAGGTGCACAACTGGGGCACCTTCAACGGCCTGACCGAAGTGCCGATCGCCGAGCGCGGCTTCCTGTTCGTCGGTCGTTCCGGCTCGGGTAAGTCGACCCTGCTCGATGCGATGTCCGCGCTGCTGACGCCGCCGGCCATCGTCGACTTCAACGCCGCCGCGCGTGAAGCCGAGCGCAGTGGCCGCGACCGCAACCTGGTCTCCTACGTGCGTGGCGCGTGGGCCGACCAGCAGGACAGCGGCACCGGCGAGATCGCCACCCAGTACCTGCGCAAGGGCGCGACCTGGACCGCCTTGGTGCTGGAATACCGCGCCGGCGATGGTCGCGTGGTGTGCCTGGTACGCCTGCTGTGGATCTCCGGCAACGGCACCTCGGCCGGCGACGTGCGCAAGCACTACATGATCGCCGAGCGCCCGTTCGACATCGCCAAGGACCTCGGCGGCTTCGACCTGGACCTGCGCAAGCTGAAGCAGAAGCTGGCCGACATCCACCACTTCGATACGTTCTCCGGCTACGCCGAGCGCTTCCGGCACCTGCTGGGCATCGACAACGAGATGGCGCTGCGCCTGCTGCACAAGACGCAGTCGGCGAAGAACCTGGGCGACCTCAACGTCTTCCTGCGCGACTTCATGCTGGACACACCGCGCACCTTCGATGCCGCCGAGCGCCTGGTCAGTGATTTCGCCGAACTCGACGGTGCGCACCAGGCCGTGGTCACCGCCCGCCGCCAGGTGGAAACCCTGCTGCCGGCGCGCGGGCACTACACCGAACTGAAGCACATGCATCGCCAGCGCGGCGATGACGAGACCCTGAAGCTGGGCATCGACAGCTTCCGCGAAAGCCGCCGCCAGCTGCTGATCGAAGCGCGCCTGCGCGAGATGGACGTGCGCGACCGCGGCCTGCTCGGCGAAGAAGCCCAGCGCCGTGCGGCGCTGGACAACCACACCGAACGCCTGGCCGAGCTGGAACTGCAGCGCCGCCAGCAGGGCGGTGAGCGCATCGAGGAACTGGAACGCGAACAGGGCCGCGCCGAAGCCGAGCGCGACCGTCGCCTGGCCAAGCAGGCGCAGGCGCGCGAGGCCGCGCGCCACCTGCAGGCCGAGCTGCCGGAAGACGCGCACGGGTTCTCCGAACTGGTCGAACGCGCGCAGAACGAACTGCAGGACCGCCAGCGAGCTTCGGCGGCGCTGGACGATGCGATCAGCGAACGGCTGGGCGGCAAGCGCGATGATGAACGTCGCTTCGGCGAAGTGCGTGGCGAACTGGAAGCGATGCAGCGCACGCCGTCCAGCATTCCCGCACCGATGCAGAAGCTGCGCGCACGCCTGGCCGAGGAAACCGGCATTTCCGAAGCCTCGCTGCCCTTCGTCGGCGAACTGATCCAGGTCCGCACCGAGGAGCAGAACTGGCAGGGCGCCATCGAGCGCGTGCTGGGCGGATTCGCGCAGTCGCTGCTGGTGGACGACAAGCACTACAACGAGGTAGCCGACTGGGTGAACCGCACCCACCTCGGCATGCGTTTCACCTACTACCGCGTGCGTCGCAACGACGATGCGTTCGCCCGCGAACCGTCCGCGCGTTCGCTGCTGCACAAACTGGAACTGCGCGACCACGCCTTCGAGGGCTGGCTGCGCCGCGAGCTGGGCAAGCGCTTCGATTACGAATGCGTCGATGCCAAGCAGCTGCGCAACGTCGACCGCGGTATCACCCGCGAAGGCCAGGTCAAGCATCCGGGCGACCGCTTCGAGAAGGATGACCGCAGCGCGGTGAACGACCGCCGCCGCTGGATCCTCGGCTTCAACAACCGCGACAAGCTGGTCGTGTTCGAGCGCGAAGCGCAGGAACTGGCCAAGCGCATCGCCAGCTGCGATACCGATATCGCCAGCCTGCGCGGCCAGCGTGACCGCGACAACGAACGCCGCCTGGCCTGCCATGAGCTGATCGGCATCCAGTGGAACGAGATCGACGTGGCCGCGCCGCAGCAGCGCCTGGCCGATATCGAAGCCACCCTGCGCGACCTGCGCGAAGGCAACGCCGACCTCGCCCGCCTGGCCAAGCAGATCGACGCCGTGCGCGCCGATATCGAGCAGGCCCGCCGTACCTATGAAGACACCCGCGTCGAGCGCGGCCAGCTGGTGCGCGAACGCGACCGCCTGGACCGTGCCCGCCAGCAGAGCCGCGCCCTGGTGCTGCCGGCGCTGGCTGAGGACCAGGAAGCCGGCCTGGCCGAGCGCCTGCAGGAGCAGGGTCCGCTCAGCCTGGAAACGCTGGAAGCGCACATGCGCCAGGTCAGCAACGCGCTGAATGAACAGCTGTCGTCCTCGCAGCAGGACGTCAACCGCATCGAGAACCTGCTGCTGGGCTGCTTCCGCCGCTTCATCCAGCAGTGGCCGGAAGAATCGGGCGACTTCACCGTGTCGGTGGCTTCGGCCGAGGATTTCCTCGCCCGCCTGGAACGCCTGGAACGCGACGGCCTGCCGCAGCATGAAGAGCGCTTCTTCGACCTGCTGCAGAACCAGAGCAAGAACAACCTGCTGGCCCTGCAGCGCCACAGCGCCGAGGCCCGCAAGTCGATCGGCCAGCGCCTGGACGAGGTCAACGCCAGCCTGGAACAGGTACCGTTCAACCGCGGCACCCTGCTGACAATCGAGCTGAGCGACCGCCGCCTGCCGGAAGTGGGTGAGTTCCACCTGCAGCTGCGCGAGGTGTTGTCGCAGCAGCAGACCGAACAGCGCGAGCTGGCCGAATCGCAGTTCACCGTGCTGCGCCAGCTGGTCAACCGCCTCGGTTCGCAGGAAGGCGAGGACAAGCGCTGGCGCGAACTGGTGCTGGACGTGCGCATGCACGTCGAGTTCATCGGCGTGGAGCTGGACGCGGAAACGCGCCAGCAGGTCGAGATCTACCGCAGCGGCGCCGGCAAGTCCGGTGGCCAGCGGCAGAAGCTGGCTACCACCTGCCTGGCCGCAGCACTGCGCTACCAGCTCGGCGGCGCCGACAGCCAGCTGCCCAGCTATGCCGCCGTCGTGCTCGACGAAGCCTTCGACAAGGCCGACAACGAGTTCACTGCGCTGGCGATGAACATCTTCGACAACTTCGGCTTCCAGATGGTGGTCGCCACCCCGTTGAAGTCGGTGATGACGCTGGAGCCGTTCATCGGCGGCGCCTGCTTCGTCGAGATCAGCGGCCGCCACGACTCGGGCGTGCTGCTCATCGAGTACGACGAAGAAGGCAAGCGCCTGAAGCTGCCCGAGCGCAGCCGCCAGCAGGCCAACGAACCGGAAGAAGCCGAGGCCTGACCGCCTCGGGAAACCCCGTGCCAACCAAGGTTGGCACCTACCGGGTAGCGCCGGGCCATGCCCGGCGACATTTCGCCCTCACGCCCCGCGGAACGTATCCCACGCCATCCGCGCGATCAGCACCACCACCAGCCCCACGAACAGCTTGCGGATGAACGGCGTGCCGCCCTTCAGGGCCAGCCGCGTGCCCACCACCGAGCCGAAGATGTTGGCCGCCGCCATCGGCAGCGCGAACAGCCACAGGATGTTGCCGGTGGGGATGAAGAACGAGATCGCCGCCACGTTCGTCGCCAGGTTCACCACCTTCGACGCCGCCGAGGCGCGAAGGAAATCCAGGCCGAAGAAGCGCACGAACAGGAAGATCAGGAAGCTGCCGGTGCCCGGCCCGAAGAAGCCGTCGTAGAAACCGATCGCCGCGCCGATGGCCAACGCGATGGCCAGCTCGCGGCGGCCGATCTCCTGCGGCCGGTGCAGGGCACCGAAATCCTTCTTCCACAGCGTGTAGCCCAGCATTGCCACCAGCAGCACCAGCACCAGCGGGCGTACCGCCTCCTTGGGCAGCAGGCTGACCGCCGTGGCACCGGCGAAGGAGAAGATGAAGGCGGTGCCGGCGGCGAACAGCACCGGTTTCCACGGGAAGCGCACGTTGCGCGCATAGCGCCAGGCTGCCGCGCCGGTGCCGAACATCGAACTGAACTTGTTGGTGCCGAACAGCATGGCCGGCGTCTGCTGCGGCAGCACCGTGAACAGGCCCGGCAGCTGCACCAGCCCGCCGCCGCCCACCGCCGCATCGACCAGGCCGGCGATGAAGGCAATCACCACCAACCACCACAACTCAGGGGGAACCAGTTCCAGCACGGCGATCGACACTTGGATGGGGGGCGACAGCATACGCCTGTCGCCGATGGATGCCGGGGGCGTCCCGCGCGACAATACCGGCATGACCCGAACACCCGCCGATCCCTGTCCCTGCGGCCTGCCCGCCGACTACGCCGCCTGCTGCGGCCGTTACCACGCTGGCGAGGCCGCGCCCGATGCCGAGCGGCTGATGCGTTCGCGCTACAGCGCCTACGTACGCCAGCTGGCCGACTACCTGCGCCAGACCTGGCACCCGGACACGCGCCCGGCCGGACTTTCGCTGGACGAGGCACCAGGCCAGCGCACCCAGTGGCTGGGCCTGACCGTGAACGAACATACCGTCACCGGCGCGGACAGTGCCGAGGTCCGCTTCACCGCCCGCTACCGCATCGGCGGTGGCAGCGCGGTGCGGATGACCGAGCACAGCCGCTTCCTGCGCATCGACGGCCGTTGGTACTACCTCGATGCAGTCTGAACCCCTGATGGGTCAAGCATCCACCTGGCCATGACATCGCGCTCACCCGCAGCAGCCGAAGCTGTTGCCCATGGACAGCGCAATCCTCGCCGTCGCTGCCCCGCAGCGTGAACTCGCCAGCCACTTCGCCCATGTGCGTGGACGCAGCCAGCAACTGGCCGCACCGCTCAGCGCTGAAGACGCGATGCTGCAGAGCATGGACGATGCCAGCCCGGCCAAATGGCACCTTGCCCACACCACCTGGTTCTTCGAGCGCTTCGTGCTGGCCAGCGTACGCGGCCACCAGCCGTGGGATCCGGCCTGGTACTTTCTGTTCAACAGTTATTACAAGAGCCTTGGCCCGGCCCATGCTCGCCCACGTCGTGGCCTGCTGTCGCGGCCCTCGCTGCAGCAGGTGTGCGACTATCGCCGGCACGTCGATGAGCAGGTGCTGGCGCGCCTGGCCAATGGCGATCTCGGTGAAGAAGCGCTGCAGCACCTGCAGCTGGGCCTGCAGCACGAACAGCAGCACCAGGAACTGCTGCTGACCGACATCAAGCACGCCCTGTGGTGCAACCCGCTGCAGCCGCCCTATCGCGAAGACCTCGCGGCGGCCGTCAGCGTGCCCAGCGCACAGGGCTGGGTTGCACGGGAAGAAAGCATCGTCAGCGTCGGCGCAGCGCGCTGGCCGCAGCACGCGCCCTTCGCCTACGACAACGAATCGCCGCGGCACCGCGTACTTGTTCCCGCACACGCCATCGCCGAGCGCCCGCTCAGCAACGGCGAGTACCGCGCCTTCGTCGATGCCGGCGGCTACCGCGATCCGCGCTGGTGGCTCAGCGAAGGCTGGGCCCTGTGCGAGGCCGAAGGCTGGCAGCACCCGCTGTACTGGCACGACGACCTGCAGCGCGAGTACACCCTCGGCGGCTGGCGCGCGCTCGATCCACATGCGCCGGTCTGCCACCTGAGCTATTACGAAGCCGACGCCTGCGCGCGTTGGCATGAGGCACGGCTGCCGACCGAATTCGAATGGGAGGCGGCCGCCGCCACGCAGCCGCCCAGTGGCCACTTCGCCGATGACGACCGGCTGCACCCGCACGCGGCGCTGGGCAGCGGCCTGCGGCAGATGTTCGGGGATGTCTGGGAATGGACCTCCAGCGCCTATGGCGCCTACCCCGGCTTCCAGCCCTTCGGCGGCAACCTGGGCGAGTACAACGGCAAATTCATGTGTGGCCAGTGGGTGTTGCGCGGCGGCAGCTGCGCCACTCCGCGCGGCCACGTACGCAGCAGTTACCGCAACTTCTTCAATCCACCGGCGCGCTGGCAGTTCTCCGGCCTGCGCCTGGCGAGGGATCTTCCATGAGTACCGTGCAGGACGCGCTGCAGGCGCTGACCGACCTTACCCCCGGCCGCCAGCAGATCATGGCCGACGCCGTGGCCGGCCTCTCGTGCGCCGCACGCCAGCTGCCGTCCAAGTATTTCTACGACGCGCGTGGCTCGCGCCTGTTCGAGCAGATCACCCACACCCGCGAGTACTACCCCACGCGCACCGAACTGGCCCTGCTCGACAGGGTGCTGCCGGAAATCGCCAGCGCCGTCGGCGCCCATGCCCACGTGGTCGAACTGGGCAGTGGCAGCGGCCGCAAGACCGCCCTGCTGCTGGCCGCCCTGCACGATCCGGTGGCCTACACCCCCATCGAGATCTCGCGCGCCGCGCTGCTGTCCAGCATCGACCACCTGGCCCCGGCGCTGCCGCAGGTGGAGATGCTGCCGGTCTGCGCCGACTTCACCCGCCCGGTGCAGGTCCCCGAACCGGGACGTGAGGCCGCACGGCGCCTGCTGTTCTTCCCCGGTTCCACCCTGGGCAACTTCGCCGACGAAGAGGCCATCGCCCTGCTGCGCGCGATGCGCCAGACCATGGGCGATGACGGCCTGGCGCTGGTCGGCATCGACCTGCACAAGGACCCGGCGCTGATCGAGGCCGCCTACAACGATGCCGACGGCATCACCGCCGCGTTCACCCTCAATCTGCTGGCCCGCCTCAACCGCGAGGTCGGCAGCGATTTCGACCTCGATGGCTTCCGCCACCAGGCCCGGTACAGCACAGCGCGCCTGCGCATCGAAACCGACCTGGTCAGCCAGCGCGAGCAGGACGTGCACCTGGACGGCCAGACCTTCCACTTCCAGGCCGGCGAACCGATCCGGGTCGAGTACAGCCACAAGTACACCGATGCCAGCTTCAACCACCTGCTGCAGCAGGCTGGGCTGGAAGCCATCGCCCACTGGAACGCGTCCGATCCGGCGTACGGCCTGCGCCTGCTGCGCGCCTCCGCTGCGCATCGGTAGCGCCGGGCCATGCCTGGCGGCTGCCAGACCGTCTGCCCGCGCTAACATGGCCCCAGCACCGGCAACACGGAGGACGCCATGCCCTTGATGACCACGCTCGGCCTGGCCGCCGCGCTGGCCGCGCCGTTGACGGCGCAACCGACACCCGCCGCTGATCCGGCCTTCGCCCGCTGCATGACGCAGCTGCAGGCCACGGCCGCCAAGCAGGGTATTGCCGCGGATCGCTTCGCTGCCATCACCGCCGGCCTGCAGCCCGACCCCAGTGTGCTGCCGCTGCTGGATGCTCAGCCGGAATTCACCACGCCGATCTGGGATTACCTGGCTGCCCTGGTCGATCGCCCGCGGGTGGACGATGGCCGGGCCATGCTGCAGCAGCATCGCGATCTGTTGCAGCGGGTATCGGCACAGTACGGCGTCGATCCGGCCACCATCGTCGCCGTATGGGGCGTGGAGAGCGACTATGGCCGCGTGTTCGGCAAGCGTCCGCTGCTGCAGTCGCTGGCCACGCTGTCCTGCGCCGGCCGTCGCCAGCCCTTCTTCCGTGGCGAACTGCTGGCGCTCATCACGCTGATCGAGCAGGGCGACCTGCAGGCGCAGGGACTCACCGGTTCCTGGGCCGGCGCCTTCGGCCACACCCAGTTCATGCCCAGCACCTATGCGCGCATCGCCGTCGACGGTGATGGCGATGGCCGCCGCGATCTGGTCGGCAGCATTCCCGATGCACTGGCCTCCACCGCCAACTATCTCAAGCGCGCCGGGTGGCGCAGCGGCGAGCCGTGGGGCATGGAGGTGCGTATTCCCGAGGGCTTCAAGACGGCGCAGGCCGGGCGCACCCAGCGTCGCGCGCTGGCCGACTGGCGCACACTGGGCATCACCGGCCTGGATGGCAGCGCCCTCGCACCGCAGGGTCTGCCGGCCGATGCCCGTGCGGCCCTGCTGCTGCCGGCCGGGGCTAAGGGCCCGGCGTTGCTGGTGTTCCGCAACTACGATGCGATCTACAGCTACAACGCCGCCGAGAGCTACGCGCTGGCCATCGCCACCCTGGCCGACCGCCTGCGTGGCGGCAACGGCCTGGCGACCGCCTGGCCCACCGATGATCCCGGCCTCGGCCGCGACGAGCGCCGCCAGTTGCAGACCCTGCTGCTGGCCCGTGGCCACGATATCGGCAGCGTCGACGGCATGGTCGGCAATGCCAGCCGGCGCGCGATCCAGGTCGAGCAGCGGCGCCTGGGCTGGGCCGACGCCGATGGCCGCCCCGGCCAGCGCATCCTGCGCGCGCTGCAGGCCGAACCGCGCACGCCGGCCACGCCCACCCGTTTCAGCCTTCCCGCCAACTACAGTGCCGCGCAGTCGCCGGCCTTACGGAGTCGATCCACCGTGCAACAGATCCAGGGTGTCAGCAGCGGCCAGTTCCAGGGACTCGATGCCTGGCTGGTGGAAACCCCCGAGGCCACCGCCGCCATCAGCGTGTTCGGCGGCCAGCTGCTGTCCTTCGTGCCCAAGGGCCAGCCCGACGTCATGTGGCTTTCGCCCAAGCGGGCCGAGCTGCCCACGCCCATCCGTGGCGGCAGCCCGGTGTGCTGGCCGTACTTCGGCCGCCAGGGCCAGGGCAATGACGTGCCGGCGCACGGCTTCGTCCGCACCCTGCCGTGGGAACTGCAGCAGGCGCGCCGCCTCGACGACGGCAGCATCGAGCTGACCCTGGCGCCGCCGGCGCTGCAGGATCTCGGCCTGCGCCTGCGCCTGAGCATGACCGTGCGCGTGGGCCGCGAGCTGCGCCAGCAGCTGGTTACCGAGAACACCAGCAGCGCACCGGCCACCTTCACCCAGGCCCTGCACAACTACTTCCGCGTGGGCGACGCCACCCGCGTGGAAGTGGACGGCGTGGACGGGGTGACCTACCAGGACAAGTACGAAAACTACGCCCAGACCCGCCGCCAGCAGGGGCCGTGGTCGCTGCGCGACCCGCGCGATCCGGGCCGCAGCGATCGCATCTACAGTCCGGCCGGTGGCCGCTACGTGCTGCGCGACCCGGTGCTCAAGCGCCGCATCGAACTGCGTACCGAAGGCAGCCGCGCGCTGGTGGCCTGGAACCCCGGCGCTGAAGCGGCGGCGAAGATGGCCGACGTTGGCGATGGCTGGCGCGAGTACGTCTGCCTGGAGGCGGCCAACGCCGGCCCGGATGTCGTGACCGTGGCCCCGGGCGGCCGCCACGTCCTGGTGCAGGTGCTGTCCAGCCAGCCCCAGCCCTGAACGGGGTCCCGTTGCAGACAAGGAGCGATGCATGCAGGAAGCACAGTGGTTCTACGCCAACAGCAGCCAGCGCGAGGGGCCGGTCGACCTGGCCGCCCTGCGGCAGCTGCAGGCCGAGGGCAGGGTAGGGGCCGCCACCCTGCTCTGGTGCGAGGGCATGCCGACCTGGCGCCCGCTGGCCGAACTCGACCCGCCGCCCCAGACGGCCGACGTGGCCGCCCCGGCGGTTGTCGTCGACCGTGGCATCGATGACCCCTACCGCGCGCCCGACACGGCGCCGGCGCTGCTGGCGGGCACCGCACAGGACAGCCAGCCGCTGGAAGGCGACATGGCGCTGTACGCCGCGGTGGTCGGCCGCAACTTCGCCCTGTACCGGCGGCGCTGGCGGCTGGACCAGGGCGTGCCCCATGCGTCCGGTACCTGGCACTGGCCCGCGTTCCTGTTCGGCCTGCCGTGGATGATGTACCGGCGCATGTACCGGGTGGCGATGCTGTGGATCGCCGTGCTGGTGGCCAGCAGCGTGGCCGAAGCCCTGCTCGACGTGCCGCAGGCCTTCTCGTCCATCTCAAGCCTGGCGCTGGGCGTCACCGCCGGCGTGTTCGCCAATCACTGGTACCTGCGGCACTGCCAGCGCCAGATCGCCCAGGCCCGCGCGCTGAAGGGCAGCGACCCGGCCGCGCTGCAGGAGGAATTGGCCCGGCGCGGCGACGTCAGCTGGCTGGGCCTGGTGCTCAGCCTTGCTGCGGTACTGGCGCTGCTGGTGGGCCTGGCGTTCCTGCCGACGTCCTAGTGAGCCTGCAGCCGTGGGCGCAGCACCAGCAGGCACAGCAAACCGGCCACCAGGCCCCAGAAGGCCGAACCGATGCCGGCCAGTGACACGCCGGAGGCGGTGACCAGGAAGGTGACCAGCGCGGCTTCGCGGTCGCGTTCCACGGCCAGTGCGCTGGCCAGGCTGTTGCCGATGGTGCCGAACAGGGCGATGCCGGCCACGCAGGCGACCAGTTCCCTGGGGAAGGCGGCGAACAGCGCCGCCACGGTTGCGCCGAACAGGCCGATCAGGATGTAGAAGGCGCCGGCCGCCATCGCTGCGGTGTAGCGGCGTGCGGGGTCTTCATGGGCATCGCGACCCATGCAGATCGCCGCGGTGATCGCCGCCAGGTTCAGTGCATAGGCGCCAAAGGGCGCCAACACGGTGTTGACCACGCCGATCCAGCCGATCACCGGCGAGATGGGCGCGCTATAGCCGGAGGCGCGCATCACCGCCACCCCGGGAATGTTCTGCGAGGCCATGGTGACCACGAACAGGGGCAGGGCGATGCCGGCCACCGCCTGCCACGACAGCGAGGGCGTGACCCAGTGCGGCGTGGCCAGCTGCAGGTGCAGGTCCTGCGCATGCAGCTGGCCACGGCTGGCAGCAATGATGATGCCGACCAGCAGAGTGGCGATCACCGCATAGCGTGGGAACAGGCGTCGTCCGGCCAGCCAGGTGGCGAACATCGCCAGGGCGAGCACGACCTGGGTGTTCATCGCCACGAACACGTCCAGGCCGAAGCGCAGCAGCACGCCGGCCAGCATGCCCGCCGCCAGCGCCATCGGCACGCGCTGCATCAGACGGGCGAAGATGCCCGAGAAGCCGGCGATCATCCCCAGCACCGCGGCGAGCAGGAATGCACCGGTGGCCTCGGACAGCGAGGCGCCACCGGCACCCACCACCAGCATTGCCGCACCCGGGGTCGACCAGGCGGTGACCACGGGCACCCGGTAGCGCAGTGAGAGACCCATACAGGTGACGCCCATGCCCAGGCCAAGCGCCCACATCCATGACGCGATCTGTGCCTGGTCGGCGCCGACGGCCTGTGCGGCCTGGAACACGATCACCGCCGAACTGGCGAAGCCCACCAGCACCGTGATGAAGCCGGCCACGATTGCCGGTACCGAAAGATCGCGCCACCACACCTGCCTGACCTGCGTGCCCATCGTTGTCTCTTCTGTATGCATCCGTACATACATAGCGCTCGCGGCGTTGACCGCGCAACGCGCGGGCAACGCCGCAGGGATGCCGGCACGCGTGCCATGCACGGCACAGGCGATGCGATTGTCATCTTCCTGAAAAAAAGGGTTGACGAATTCTGCAGGATCTCTAGAATTCGCTCCCTTGCTGCGGCGTGGCAACTTCCTCGGAAGCGACACGCCAACAGCGACGCCACACCGGCGGACGAGTTGATCGAACGAAGGTGTTGACGGACTCGAAAAGTCCGGCATAATAGGCGGCTCGCAACGA
>DEZI01000021.1 GCA_002364755.1 Stenotrophomonas maltophilia | reverse complement strand
CGTATCGCTTGCTTTAAAACAAGTAATAGTTGCTTGATCAAACGTCTGCAAGATGGACAAACATCCCTCGGGCAGGCGCCTACAGAATATACCCGCGCACCCTTTCAAAGATCAGGGGAAGTGGCCTCAGCGCCATTCCCGTGTGCTGCGAAGTTTCCTTCGTAGCGAGCCGCCCATTATGCCAGACTTTTTCAGTCCGTCAACACCTTCGTTCGATCATCTCGTTCGGCGGTGGTGGGGCGCCCTGGTGTCGCTGAAGCCCCTTGGTGGCGACCCCTGCGACGGGGGAGGAGAAGTATGCCCCCATCCACAGCGTTTGTGAAGGGGGTGTGGCGATTTTTTTCACGGGATGTTGCATCCGTTCATCCATCGCGCCCGCGGGGGCATACCGCGAGGTGCAGCCGAGCGTGGGCTCGGCTCTACATCTCTACAAGGAAGGTGTCAGGCAGCGACCAGGCGTACGCGGGCAAAGGTGCGCTTGCCGACCTGCAGCAGGCCTTCGAAGCCCGGCTGCAGTACCTGCTGTCCGTCCTCGACCACTTCACCGTCCACCTTGACCGCGCGCTCCTTGAGCTTGCGGTTGGCTTCGGAGTTGCTCGGGGTCAGGCCGGCAGCGGTAAGCAGTGCAGCAATACGCAGGCCCTCTGCGGGAATGGCCACGTCCTGCAGCGGCAGCTGGGTGATGTCACCCTGCCCGGTCACGGCAGCTTCCCAGCCGGCAATGGCCTGATCGGCCGCCGCGGCGTCGTGGAAGCGGGTTGCAAGCTCACGTGCCAGGCGCAGCTTGACCACGCGCGGGTTGAGATTGCCGGCGGCGACCTCTTCACGCAGCGACACCGCTTCGGCCTGGCCGATATCGAAGGACAGCAGCTCGATCCAGCGCCACATCAGGGTGTCGTCGACCTTCATGGTCTTGGTGACGATCTCGATGGCCGGTTCACTGATACCAATGTAGTTGCCCAGCGACTTGGACATCTTGTTGACGCCGTCCAGGCCTTCCAGCAGCGGCATGGTCAGCACCACCTGCGGCTTCTGGCCGTGGTATTCCTGCAGGCCGCGGCCCATCAGCAGGTTGAACTTCTGGTCGGTACCGCCGAGTTCGACGTCTGCTTCCAGGGCCACCGAGTCGTAGCCCTGCACCAGCGGGTACAGGAACTCGTGGATGGCGATGGACTGCTGGGCGGCGTAGCGCTTGGCGAAATCATCGCGCTCGAGCATGCGGGCCACGGTGTGCTGGCTGGCCAGGCGGATCATGTCGGCCGCGCCCATCTTGCTGAACCACTCCGAGTTGAAGCGCACCTGGGTCTTGTCACGGTCCAGGACCTTGAAGACCTGCTCTTCATAGGTACGGGCGTTGGCCAGCACGTCCTCTCGGCTGAGCGGCTTGCGGGTCAGGCTCTTGCCGGACGGGTCGCCGATCATGCCGGTGAAGTCACCGATCAGGAAAATGACCTGGTGGCCGAGGTCCTGGAACTGGCGCAGCTTGTTCAGCAGCACCGTATGGCCCAGGTGCAGGTCGGGCGCGGTGGGGTCGAAGCCAGCCTTGATCCGCAGCGGACGGCCTTCCTGCAGACGCGCACGCAGATCCTCGATCTTGAGGATCTCGTCGGCACCACGGCCGATCAGGGCAAGGGCTTCTTCAATCGAGGACACGGTGACTACTCCCGGCGATGCCGTTTCTTGTGTGGGGTGTTAACGCCAAGTTAACCCATCCGGCTTCACAAAAGCCAATAGGCACAAGGGTTTGACGCGGTTTTCTCAGGTGTCTATGGTAACCGCCGATCAGGCCCGCGCTCCCGGGCCGCAGGAAAAAACCACTGATGCAAAATTCCGAACAAGGGCGCGCACGCAAGCAGCGCTTCCAGGAACGTCTCCACGTCCTGCACGACAATGCCCTGCACCGGAAGCTCAGGCAGCATCTCCCCGCCGCGTTCAATGAACGCTGGACGCGCCGCCATTGGGTGCACGCCAGCCTGTTCGCGACCATCGGCGCCCTGGTGGCGACGATCGTGCCGGGTTTCTCGCACACCATCGATTCGCCCTACGCCGAAAGCCACACCAGCCTGGCCCTGCCCTTGCCGCCGCTGTCGCTGGCCCGCCAGCAGCAGACCCCGGGCGACAGCTGGCAGGTGCTGCGGGTGCAGCGCGGTCAGACCCTGAGCGACCTGTTCGACCAGGCCGGCATCCCCGCCACCACCCTGCACCGCGTGCTCGACCATCCGGGCGCGCGTGAATCGCTGACCAAGCTGCGCCCCGGCGCCGAGATCGCCTTCGACATGCCGCTCTCGGGCGACCTGCGCAGCATCCGCTTCGACCGCGATGGCGACAACCGGGTGGAACTGAGCCTGGCCGGCGATGACATCAAGGAAAAGGTGATCAAGCGCGAGACCTCCACGCGCACGGTGGTCACCAGCGGCGAGATCACCAGTTCGCTGTATGCCGCGGCCCGCCGGGCCGGGCTGTCGCCGTCGGCGATCGCGACGATGACCGACGACATCTTCAAGTACGACATCGACTTCTCCAAGGACCTGCAGCCGGGCGACCGCTTCAGCGTGGTGATGGACGAGACCTGGCGCGAAGGCGAGAAGGTCGATACCAGCAAGATCCTGGCGGCGACCTTCACCACCGGCGGCAAGACCTATTCGGGCTTCCGCTTCGAGCGCGGTGGCAAGTCCGAGTACTACGACCTCAACGGCCGTTCGCTGAAGAAGAGCTTCATCCGCATGCCTATCCCGTTCGCGCGCCTGAGCTCGACCTTCGGCGCGCGCAAGCACCCGGTGCTGGGCAAGATGCGCATGCACAAGGGCGTCGACTACGCCGCGCGTACCGGTACGCCGATCATGGCCGCCGGTGATGCGCGCGTGCAGTTCGCCGGCGTGCAGCGCGGCTACGGCAACGTGGTCATCCTCGACCACGGCCGCGGCCACACCACCCTGTACGGGCACATGTCGCGCTTTGCGAACATCAAGGCCGGCCAGCGCGTGGCCCAGGGCACGGTGATCGGCTATGTCGGCTCGACGGGCCTGGCCACCGGCCCGCACCTGCACTACGAATTCCGCGTGAACGGCGAGCACCGCAACCCGCTGACGGTGACCATGCCGCCGCCGGAACCGCTGAAGGGCGCCGAGCTGGTGGCCTTCCGTGCGCAGACCGCACCGGCCATGGCCCGCATCCAGGGCATGGAGAAGATGATCTACGCCAAGGCCAGCCCGGCCCCGAGCAGCCGCGAAGACGCCGCCCCGACCGCGGTGGCCAGCGCCAAGGCCAAGCCGGCCAACGGCCACAAGCGCGGCTGACCGGCCCTGCGTTGACGAAGAAGGACGCGGCAGCCCAAGCTTGCCGCGTCCTTTTTTTATGCCTGCCATGAACACGACTGCCGACGCTGATGCCCCGCTCTACCTTGGCCTGATGTCCGGCACCAGCGCCGACGGCATCGATGCCGCGCTCGTGCAGTTCCCCGCCGGCGGCGGCTGCCGCTTCGTGCGCGGCCTGACCGCCCGCTGGGAGCCGGTGCTGCGCGCGCGGCTGGTGGCGCTGGGCGAAGGCGGGCCGCTGGAATCGCTGGAGGAGCTGGGCGAGCTCGATGCGCGCATCGCGATCAACTTCGCCGCAGCCGCCAACCAGCTGCTGGACGAGGCCGGCCTGGACCGCCGCCAGGTGCGCGCGATCGGTTCGCACGGGCAGACCGTGCGCCACCGGCCGCTGGCCGACCCGGCCTTTACCGTGCAGCTGGGCGATGGCAACCGCATTGCCGAGCTGACCGGGATCACCACCGTGGCGGACTTCCGCCGCCGCGACGTGGCGGCCGGCGGCCATGGCGCGCCGCTGATGCCGGCCTTCCACCTGGCGATGCTGGGCACGGCCGGCGAGGACCGCGCGGTGCTCAACCTGGGCGGCATCGGCAACCTGACCCTGATCCCGCGCGACGGCATGCCGCGCGGCTTCGACACCGGCCCGGCCAACGCGCTGATGGATGCCTGGTGCCAGAGGCATACCGGCCGCACCTTCGACGCCGATGGCGCCTATGCGGCCAGTGGTGCGGTGGACACGGCGCTGCTGGCCGGCTGGCGCGCGGACCCCTGGTTCGACCTGCCGCCGCCCAAGAGCACCGGCCGCGAACAGTTCCACCTGGCCTGGGCCGAGGCGCGCATGGGCGAAGGCGAGTACGCGGCCGCCGATGTGCAGGCCACTCTGCTGGAGCTGACCGCGGTGACCGTGGCCGATGCACTGCGGGCCCAGCAGCCGGACACCTGCCGGGTGCTGGTCTGCGGGGGCGGCGTGCACAACCGGCAGCTGATGCACCGGCTGGCGGCGCTGCTGCCGGGCGTGGCGGTGGAATCCAGCGCCGTGCACGGGCTGGACCCGGAGTACATGGAGGCGATGGGCTTTGCCTGGCTGGCCCAGCGGACGATGGACGGGCTGGCGGGCAACCTGCCGAGCGTGACCGGGGCCGCGGGGCCGCGGATTCTCGGGGCGATCCATCTGGCGTGAGGTCGCGACATCCACGCATGGCGTGGATCTACGGGAAGCGCGGTAGCGCCGGGTCATGCCCGGCGACGCGGTATCAGCTCAATCGAACCCCTGCCCCGCCGGCATCGCCTGCAGGGCGGCGATCGCCGCTGACAGGGCGTCCACTTCGGGATCGCCGAAGCCGGAGCGGACCTCCAGCTCGCTGCTCAGCAGCCCCTGTTCAAGCAGCACCGAACAGGCCTGCTCATGGGTCCAGCCGCGCGCCACGGCCACCCTTCGGATACGTTCAAACAGCAGCGGGTCCACGTCCCGCAGCACTACATCGGCCATGCTCACTCCCCCGTTCGCAAGGCACCGCCCCCTCGGCGCGTCCGCGGCGATCATCCCGCAGGTTGCGCAGTCAGGCAATCAGGGAGCGGGTTCGCTGCGGTCGTGGATGCGCGGCCACAGCCAGGCCAGCAGCAGCAGGGTCGGCACCACGGTGACCGCGCTGAGCATGAAGAAGGTGCTGTAGGAGGTGGCCTCGACGATGTAGCCGGAGACGCCGCCGACGAACTTGCCCGGCAGGTTGGCCAGCGACACCAGCAGGGCGTACTGGGTGGCGGTGAAGTTGCGGTCGGTCAGCGAGGACATGAAGGCCACCAGCACGGTGCCGGCGAAGCCCTGGAACAGGTTGTCGGCGCTGAGCGCGGCATAGAACGCCCACAGCTGGCCCGGGTTGTGCGCCATCAACAGGAAGGCGAGGTTGGACAGGGCCACGCCCAGCGCCGCCACCAGCAGCATGCGGCGGAAGCCGAAGGCGGCCACGGCGATGCCGCCGAGGAAGGCGCCGCCGATGCCCATCCAGACGCCGAACAGCTTGGAGACTGTGGCGATGTCGGCCTTGTCGAAGCCCGAATCCAGGTAGAACGGGCCGGCCATCACGCCGATGACCTGGTCGGGGAACTTGAACAGGCCGACGAAGGCGAGCAGGCCCAGCGCCAGGGCGATGCCGTTGCGGGTGAAGAAGCTGGTGATCGGCTGCACGAAGGCTTCGGCTACATCGATGCGGCGCTGCACGGCCTGCGCGGGCCGGTCCGGCTCACGGCACAGCAGGGTGGTGATGATCGGCAGCAGCATCAGCCCGGCCATGGCCAGATAGGCGATGATCCAGCCTTCGAACTGGGCCAGGTAGAGCGCGCCGGCACCGGCCAGGATCAGGCCGATGCGGTAGCCCAGAGTGTAGGTGGCCGCCAGCGCGGCCTGCGCGGTTTCCGGGGCGATCTCGATTCGGTAGGCATCGACCACCGAATCCTGGGTGGCCCCGGCGAAGGACGCCACCAGCACCCAGGCCACCAGCGGCCAGACGCCCTGTTCGGGGCGGACGAAGGCCAGCGCGACCAGGCCGATCAGCACGGCCACCTGCGACAGCAGCAGCCAGGAGCGGCGGCGCCCCATGAAGGCCAGCAGCGGGAAGGCGTAGCGGTCCAGCAGCGGTGCCCAGACGAACTTCAGCAGGTAGAAGAAGCTGGCCAGGCTGATCAGGCCGATGCTGCCCAGGTCCAGGCCGACATCACGCAGCCGGGTGGACAGGGTCTGCGAGGCGATCAGCAGGAACGGCAGGCCGCTGCCGAAGCCCAGCAGGGCCATGGTCAGGGCCGAGGGTGTGCCGAAGGCGCGCTTGATCCCGGCCCAACCCTTGTAGCTGGGCTTTGCAGCGGCTTCGCTCACAGGTCGTAGTCCACGGTGAACGGGGCGTGGTCGGAGAAGCGCTCGTCGCGATAGATCGAGCAGCTGCGCAGGCGGTCACGCAGGCCGGGGGTGATGAACTGGTAATCGATGCGCCAACCGACGTTGTTGGCGCGGGCGGCGCCGCGGTTGCTCCACCAGGTGTAGTCCTCGCCGGTGGGGTGCAGCAGGCGGTAGGCGTCAGCCCAGCCGCGGCCGGTGGCCACGTCGGTGGCCTGGCCGTGGTCGGCGCACAGGCCGTTGAGCCAGTCGCGCTCCTCGGGCAGGCAGCCGGAATTCTTCTGGTTGGACTTCCAGTTCTTGATGTCCAGCGCCGAGCGGACGATGTTCCAGTCGCCGCACAGGACATAGTCGCGGCCGCTGCGCGCCCATTCCTCCAGGATCGGCCGCAGCCATTCCATCACTTCGAACTTGAAGCCCTGGCGCAGGTCGCCAGAGCTGCCGGACGGGATATAGAAGGAGACCACGCTGAGATTGCCGAAGCGCGCCTCGATGTAGCGCCCTTCGTCGTCGAACGGGGCCCAGCCCAGCGAGGTGATGACCTGGTCCGGCTCGCGCTTGCTGTAGATGGCCACGCCGCTGTAGCCCTTCTTGGTGATGGCATCGCGGTAGAAGCAGTGGTGGCCGTCGGGGCGGAACATCGGATCGGTGAGCTGGTCCTCCTGCGCCTTGGTTTCCTGGATGCACAGAACGTCGGCGTCCTGGGCCCGGAACCAGTCGAGGAAGCCCTTGGTGGCGGCCGAGCGGATGCCATTGGCGTTGAAACTGATGATGCGCATGCGGATGAACCTACGGCGGGAAACCGGGCAAGCATACCGGTTGCCCGGCGGCCCGCGCAGCCCGCCGGATGGGCCTGGCAGGGCCTTCACACGGGGCCGGACGAGCGCGGAAAGCCCAGCTGGATTAGGATTTGTGCTCCAAATGAAGATGAATCGAGTTTTGATGAGCGACCACCGCCACCGTTTCCTGCAGCTGGCCCTGACCGCCGATGCCCTGCGCTTCGGCCAGTTCACCCTCAAGTCCGGCCGGCTGAGCCCCTACTTCTTCAACGCCGGTCGTTTCGACTCCGGCTCGCTGCTGTCACAGCTGGGCGCCTGCTATTCGGACGCCATCGACGCCAGCGGCATCAAGTACGACGTGGTCTTCGGCCCGGCCTACAAGGGCATCCCGCTGGCCACCGCGATGGCCTGCGAGCTGGCCCAGCGTGGCCGCGACCTGCCGCTGTCGTTCAACCGCAAGGAAGTGAAGGACCACGGTGAGGGCGGCCAGCTGATCGGCGCCGACCTGACCGGCAAGCGCGTGCTGATCGTCGACGACGTGATCACCGCCGGCACCGCCATCCGCGAAGCCCTGGCCATCATCCGCGCTGCCGGCGGCATCCCGGCCGGAATCGTGGTGGCGCTGGACCGCCAGGAGATCGCATCGGAAGCCGACCACCGCTCGGCGGCGCAGGCCGTGGCCGAGGAAGCCGGCATCCCGGTGATCGCTGTCGCAACCCTGGCCGATCTGCTTGATTTCGCCTCCGGAAACCCGGAACTTGTGGGCTACCGGCAGCCGCTGGAGGCCTATCGCGCCCAGTACGGCGTCCGTTCCGCACGCTGACCCAGGGGAAGGTCGCATGTTCCGAGTTCCTGCCATCGTTGCCGCCAGCCTGCTGCTGGCGCTGCCGGCCAGCCTGCTGGCCCAGTCCGGCACGCCGGACAAGAAGCTGTACTGCTGGAACGAGGGCAAGGAGCGGATCTGCAGCGATGCGCTGCCGGCCAATGCGGTCAACAACGCCCGCGAGGAGTTCAATGCCAACAGCGGCATGCGCAACGCGCAGGTGCAGCGCGCGTTGACCGACGAGGAACGCGCCGCCGCGGCCACCGTGGCGGCGCAGGCCCAGCTGGACCTGATGGCGGCGCAGACCAAGCAGCGCACCGAGCAGGCCATGTTGTCGACCTATGGCAGCGAGGATGCACTGCGCAAGGTGTTCAACGAGCGCCAGGAGGTGCTCGACAACAATCTGAACACCGCGCGCTACAACGTCGCCAGCCTGCGCGATTCGCTGGTGACCCTGCTGGGGTCGGCCGGTGATCGCGAGCTGGCCGGCGGCAAGGTCGACGACAAGCAGGCCGAGGCGATCCGCCAGCGCCACGCCCAACTGCAGGCACAGCAGCGCCTGCAGGCCAGCTTCGAGCAGCAGCAGGTCACGCTGAAGGCCGAAATCGAGGCCAGCCTGCAACGCTACCGCGAGTTGAAGGGCATCGCTCCGGGCGGTTGAAGCCTCGGCAACAACGGAATTTATGCACTCTTTACGCGCCGGCCCCGTCCGGCGCGTAGTGCGTTTATGGGGGGCAGGACGACGATGGCGGCCTGAGGTGGAGGGGTTCCACCAGGACGCATTTCCCATGTCCCCCTGGCTGTCGTTGTTCTGTGGCGTGCTGGTGCTGGTTGCCGCCGCCTATCTTCTTTATGTCGTGCTGCGGCCCGAGTCGTTCTGAGCGGAGCCTGCCATGACTGAGATGCTTGTGATTCTTGCCGCCAGCCTGCTGCTGGCCTGGCCGCTGGGCCTGTACCTGGCGCGCGTGATGCGTGGCACGCCGATGAAGGTGGACGTGCTGTTCCACTGGATCGAGAAACCTCTGTACCGGCTGTTCGGCGTGAATGCTGCGCGCTCGATGTCCTGGCGCGGCTACGTGCTGGCCTTCGTGCTGAGCAATGTGGTGGTGGCGGTGCTGACCCAGGCGGTGTTCATGACCCAGGCCTGGCTGCCGCTGAACCCGGACCAGATCCCGAACATGCGCTGGGACACCGCGCTGCACACGATGATCTCGTTCCTGACCAATACCAACCAGCAGCACTATTCGGGCCAGGCGCAGCTGTCCTACCTCTCGCAGATGACCGGCATCACCGGCCTGCAGGTGGTGACGCCGATGATGGGCCTGGCGCTGGCGGTAGCCACGCTGCGCGCGTTGTTCGCCCGTGCGCCGCAGACCGCGGCCGGTGACGACCGCCAGGTGCCGGTGGGCAACTACTACGTGGACGTGGTGCGCCTGTGCGTGCGCTTCCTGTTGCCGCTGTGCCTGATCTGGACCCTGCTGCTGACCAGCCAGGGCGTGCCCTCGACGATGGCCGGCGGACCGCAGGCAACGCCGATCGACGCCAGCGCCGGCATGGCCCAGCAGAAGCTGCCGCTGGGCCCGGTGGCGGCGATGGTCGCGGCCAAGCAGCTGGGCGCCAACGGTGGCGGCTGGTACGGCCCGAACAGCAGCTTCCCGCTGGAGAACCCGACCCCGGTGTCGAACATGCTGGAGGTGGTGGGCATCCTGCTGATCCCGCTGGCGGTGATCTTCATGATCGGTGCGTTCACCGGGCGACGCCGCTTCGGCGTCCTGGTGTTCAGCTGCATGCTGGGCATGTCGCTGTTCTCCACCGGCGCGATGATGTGGAGCGAGGGCCACAGCGCCAGCGCCGCCACGCCGCTGCTGATGGAAGGCAAGGAAGTGCGCTTCGGCGCCGATGGCACCGCGCTGTGGGCGGCGGTGACCACCCAGGTGTCAAACGGTTCGGTGAACGGCATGCACGACTCGCTGGCGCCCCTGAGCGGTGGCATCGCGATGGTCAACATGCTGGTCAGCGCGATCTGGGGCGGGATCGGCTGCGGCCTGCAGCAGTTCATCGTCTACCTGCTGCTGGGCGTATTCCTGGCCGGGCTGATGACCGGGCGTACGCCTGAGCTGTTCGGCCGCAAGCTGGAAACCCCGCAGGTACGCCTGCTGGCCCTGCTGGTGCTGCTGCAGCCGATCACCCTGCTCGTGTTCACTGCGATCACGCTGGCCGTGCCCGGCCTGGCCGGCACCTCCAACCCGGGCTTCCACGGCATCAGCCAGGTGTTCTACGAGTACGTCTCGGCCTATGCCAACAACGGCTCGGGATTCGAGGGCCTGGGCGATGCGACCGTGTGGTGGAACCTGAGCTGTTCGCTGGTGCTGCTGCTGGGCCGCTTCCCGCTGCTGATCATCCCGCTGGTGGTGGCCGCACAGCTGGCCGCCAAGCGCCAGGCCCCGGAATCGGCGGGCAGCCTGCAGATCGAAACCCCGACCTTCGCCCTGACCCTGGTCTCGGTGATCGTCATCCTGACCGTGCTGCAGTTCATGCCGGCCCTGGTCCTCGGCCCGGTCGCCGACCACCTGAGCCTGGGACTGCACTGAGGACACCCCAAGATGAGTACCCACGCAAGTTCTTCCCGCAGTTCCCTTGCACCGCGCCCTGCCCTGCTTGATGCTGCCGGCCTGCGCCGTGCGCTGGTCGAGGCGGTGCGCAAGCTCGCGCCGATGCACCTGGTGCGCAGCCCGGTGATGGCGGTGGTGATGGCCGGCACGATCGTCGCCGCCATCGTCACCCTCACCGGCAACGCGCCACTGGGCTTCGGCCTGGCGGTGACCGCGATCCTGCTGGTGACCGTGTTGTTCGGCAATTTCGCCGAAGCGGTGGCCGAAGCGCGTGGCCGCGGCCAGGCCGCCTCGCTGCGCCGTGCCCGCCAGGACCTGGTGGCACGCCGGCTGGCCGCCCCGCAGCCGGGTGCGGCCGAAACCCAGGTTGCCGCTGCCGAGCTGCGCCCGGGCGACCATGTGATCGTCAGTGCCGGTGAGCTGGTACCGGCCGATGGCGAGATCGTGCAGGGCCTGGCCACCATCAACGAAGCGGCGGTGACCGGTGAGTCGGCGCCGGTGCTGCGCGAGGCCGGCACCGATCGCTCCGGCGTGATCGGCGGCACCAAGGTGCTGTCCGACCAGATCATCGTGCGGGTGACCGCCGAGCCCGGCCACAGCTTCCTGGACCGGATGATCGCGCTGGTGGAAGGTGCTAACCGGCAGAAGACCCCCAACGAGATCGCGCTGACCCTGCTGCTGGCGGCGATGACGCTGACCTTCCTGGTGGTGGTGGCGACCCTGCCGGCGATCGGCGCCTACGTCGGCGTCAAGGTCGATCCGCTGCTGCTGATCGCTCTGCTGGTGTGCCTGATCCCGACCACCATCGGCGGCCTGCTGCCGGCGATTGGCATTGCCGGCATGAACCGTGCGCTGGCCGCCAACGTGCTGGCCAAGTCGGGCAAGGCAGTGGAAGTGGCCGGCGACGTCGACGTGCTGTTGCTGGACAAGACCGGCACCATCACCTACGGCGACCGCCAGGCCAGCCACTTCCATCCGCTGGCCGGCATCGATGCCAGCCAGCTGCGCGAAGCGGCGCTGCTGTCCTCGCTGGCCGACCCGACCCCGGAAGGCAAATCCATCGTGCGCCTGGCACGCGAGCAGGGCTGCAGCACCGCCGAACCGGAGCAGGCCGGGTACCTGGCCTTCAGTGCACAGACCCGCATGTCCGGCGTGGATCTTGAACATGGGCGGCAGATCCGCAAGGGCGCGCTGGATGCGATCCGCAACCACGTGGTGGGGCTGGGCGGCACGGTGCCGGCCGAGCTGGCCGGGCGCGTCGAGCAGGTGGCGCGCAACGGTGCCACCCCGCTGGTGGTGGCCGAGGGCCGCCATGTGCTCGGCGTGATCGAGCTGTCCGACGTGGTCAAGCACGGCATGCGGGAGAAGTTCGCGCAGCTGCGGGCGATGGGCATCCGAACGGTGATGATCACCGGCGACAACCCGCTGACCGCGGCCGCGATTGCCGCCGAAGCCGGCGTCGACGACTACATCGCCGAAGCACGCCCGGAAGACAAGCTGGCACGCATCCGCCAGGAACAGGCCGGTGGCCGCCTGGTGGCGATGGTCGGCGATGGCACCAACGATGCGCCGGCGCTGGCCCAGGCGGACATCGGCCTGGCGATGAACTCCGGCACGCAGGCTGCGAAGGAGGCCGGCAACATGGTCGACCTCGATTCGGACCCGGCCAAGCTGCTGGCGGTGGTGGAAGTGGGCAAGCAGCAGCTGATCACCCGCGGCGCGCTGACCACCTTCTCGCTGGCCAACGACGTGTCCAAGTACTTCGCGATCCTGCCGGCGCTGTTTGCCGCTGCGGTCCCGGCCATGGCCGCGTTGAACGTGATGCAGCTGTCGAGCCCGCGCAACGCGGTGCTGGCGGCGCTGATCTTCAATGCCCTGGTGATTCCCGCGCTCATCCCGCTCGCCCTGCGTGGCGTGCGCTTCCGCCCGGCCACGGCAACCGCGCTGCTGCGCCGGAACATGCTGGTGTACGGCCTCGGTGGCGTGCTGCTGCCGTTCGCGGCGATCAAGCTGATCGACCTCCTTCTTGTCCTGGTATTCGGCGCATGAACCGTTCTGTCTCCACCTCTTCTTCCCTGCCGCGCGAGCACACGGCCGAGGCCCGCATGGCGCGCCTGCAGGACGATGCCAGCTGGCGCCCGGCGATCGGCCTGGGCGTGGCCACCCTGCTGCTGGCCGGCGCGGTCTACGCCGGCATCGCCACCGGCTTTGCCGGCCTGAGCTACCCGACCCAGGCCGAAGGCAGCCTGCTGCGCGATGGCAGTGGCAAGGTGCGCGGCTCGGCATGGCTGGCGCAGCCGTTCAACGACGATGGCTACTTCCAGGCGCGGCCGTCGGCGGCAAACTACGACCCGATGGCCGCGGCCGGTTCCAACCTCGCCCGCAGCAACCCGGCGCTGGCCGAGCGCGTGACCGCCAGCACCGCGGCGGCGGCAGCGCGCGAAGGCGTGAGCCCGGCGCAGGTGCCGGCCGATCTGGTCACCCAGTCCGGCGGCGGCCTGGACCCGCAGCTGTCACCGGCTGCCGCACAGGTGCAGGTGGCACGCGTGGCGCGCGCGCGCGGCCTGCCGGTGGAACGCGTGCAGGCGCTGCTGCAGGCGCATACCGAAGGCCGCCAGTGGGGTGTGTTCGGGCAGCCGCGGGTGAACGTGGTGACCTTGAACTTCGCCCTGGACCAGGCGGCGAAGGCACCGTGATGCCAGCCTGCACCGGCGGCGCGCACAATGGCGGCCATGACAGCAGCGGCGATGAATGATGTGCGCACGCGCCAGGCCGATGCCCTGGCGGAAGGCCTGCAGCGCGAGGCCGGCGGCAAGCTGACCGTGTTCCTCGGCGCGGCGCCGGGCGTGGGCAAGACCTACACCATGCTGACCCGCGCGCAGGAACAGCTGCGCCGTGGCGTGGACCTGGTGGTGGGGCTGGTCGAGACGCACGGCCGCGTGGACACCCAGGCCCTGCTGGAAGGCCTGCCGCAGCTGCCGCTGAAGGACGTGGCCTACCACGGCCACGCGCTGCTGGAGATGGACCTGGACGCGGTGCTGGAGCGCCATCCCGCGCTGGTGCTGGTGGACGAGCTGGCCCATCGCAATGCACCCGGCAGCCGCCACGAGCGGCGGTGGCAGGACGTGATGGAGCTGCTGGAGGCCGGCATCGACGTCTGGACCACGGTCAACATCCAGCACCTGGAAAGCCTCAACGACGTGGTGATGCGCATCACCGGCGTGCGGGTGAGCGAAACCGTGCCCGACGGCGTGCTCGACCGCCTGCACGACATCGTGCTGGTGGACCTGCCGCCGCGTGAGCTGATCGCGCGCCTGCAGCAGGGCAAGGTGTACGTGCCCGAGCAGGCCGCGCAGGCACTGCAGGCGTTCTTCTCGCCGGCCAACCTGACCGCGCTGCGCGAACTGGCGATGCAGGAAGCGGCCGACCGGGTCGACAGCAGCCTGCGCGAGACCCGCGCCGCCCGCGGCGAAGGTAACCTGCCGCTGCGCCGCGGCGTGCTGGTGGCCATCGATGGCGGTGGCCAGAGCGAATACCTGGTGCGGGTGGCGCGACGCATCGCCGAACGCCGCGATGCGCCGTGGACGGTGGTAACCGTGCAGGGCCGACGCCAGGACGAGGCCACACGGCGCGAGATCGATGCGGCCTTCGCGCTGGCCCGGCGGCTGGGCGGCGATGCCGAACTGCTGCATGGCTCGAGCATCGCCGATGCACTGCTCGACCATGCCGCGCACAATGGTGTGTCGACCCTGGTGCTGGGCCGCACCCGCGAGCGGCCGCTGGCGCGGATGTTCAACCGCACGCTGACCCAGCAGCTGATCCAGCGCGGCGCGCACTACGAGATCACCATCATCAGCACGCCGCAGGCACGCGCACGCGCGCGCCGCGAAGGCCTGCTGCCGCCGATGCGCGGGATCAGCCACGAGCCGCTGCAGGCATTGCTGGCCACGGCGCTGGCCTGCGCAGTGGCGTGGCTGGGCGAACGCTGGGTGGGCATGGCCGACCTGTCGATGGTGTTCATCGTGGCGGTGGTGCTGGTGGCGGCGCGCACCCGCGCCAGCGTGGCGGTGATGGCGGCCATCCTGTGCTTCCTGGCCTACAACTTCCTGTTCATCGCGCCGCGCTTCACCTTCGCCATCGGTGCGCGGCAGGGCGTGATCACCGTGTTCCTGTTCCTCGCGGCGGCGCTCGTGGCCGGGCGCCTCGCCTCGCGCCTGCGCATGCAGGTGATCGCTCTGCGCGCGGCCAACCGCCATGCGCGTGCACGCCAGCAGCTGGGCCGGCAGTTGGCCAGCGCGGCCGGCAACGGCGAGGTCGCGCAGGCCGGCAGGCAGGCGCTGGAACAGGCGATGGACGTGCCGGCGTGGCTGCGGATCGGCGCCGACACCGCCACCGGCGGCCGCGCCCAGCCCGGCGATACCGACCTGGCCGCCGCCGACTGGGCCCTGCGCCACGCCCAGCCCAGCGGCCGCTTCACCGACACGCTGGCTGGCGCGCAGTGGTGGTTCCTGCCCCTGCTGGATGGCGATGGCCGCGCCGTGGGCGTGGCCGGTCTGTACCTGCCCGATGCGCAGGCGCGCCTGCTGCCCGAGCAGCGCCAGCTGGCCGAAGCGATGGTCGATGACATCGCCCAGGCCGCACTGCGCACGCGGCTGGTGGCCGAGCTGGAGCAGGCGCATGTGAGCAACGAGACCGAGCGGCTGCGCTCGGCGCTGCTGTCTTCGGTATCGCACGACCTGCGTTCGCCGCTGGCGGCGATGATCGGTTCGGCCGACAGCCTGGCCAGCTATGGCACGGCGATGGACGTGGCCGACCGGCGTGCGCTGCTGGACACCATCCTGGTGGAAGGCGAGCGCCTGGACCGTTACATCCAGAACCTGCTGGACATGACCCGGCTCGGCCACGAAGGGCTGACCATCAACCGCGACTGGATCGGCGTGGACGAGCTGATCGGCTCGGCCGCGCGCCGCCTGCAGCGCTACCAGCCCAGGGTGCGGCTGGAACTGGATATTCCTTTCACGCTGGCGCCGATCTGGGTGCACCCGGCGCTGGTCGAACAGGCGGTGTTCAACGTGATGGAGAACGCCGCCAAGTTCTCGCCGCCCGATGCGCCGGTGCAGGTGCAGGCACGCGAACGGGACGGCCAGCTGCGCATCGACGTGATCGATGCCGGCCCCGGCATCCCCGATGACGAACGCGCGCGCATCTTCGACATGTTCTACAGCGTCGAGCGCGGCGACCGCGGCCGCCACGGCACCGGCCTGGGCCTGACCATCTGCCAGGGCATGATCGGCGCCCACGGCGGCAGCGTGCAGGCGCTGCCCGGACGCGACGGTCGCGGTACTCTGATCCGCATCACCCTGCCCCTGCTCAAGCCAGCTGCCCACGATGAGCCCGATCCCGATTGATGCCAGCGTGCCGGCCGCGCGCGTGCTGGTGATCGACGATGAAACCCAGATCCGCCGGTTTCTGGACATCAGCCTGCGCGCGCAGGGCTACCAGGTGCGCCAGGCCGCCACCGGCCAGGAAGGCCTGGAAATGGCCGCCAGCGAAGACATGGACCTGGTGATCCTGGATATCGGACTGCCGGACATGGAGGGCCACGCAGTGCTGGCGCAGCTGCGGCAATGGAGCCAGGTGCCGGTGATCATGCTGACCGTGCGCGCCGGCGAGGACGAGAAGGTGCGGGCGTTGGATACCGGCGCCAATGACTACGTGACCAAGCCGTTCGGCACCCAGGAGCTGATGGCCCGGGTGCGGGCCCTGCTGCGCACCCGCAGCGTGCCCAGCGACGGCACCCCGCCGTTGTTCGATGATGGCCACCTGCACGTGGACCTGGTGCGCCGCGAAGTGGCGATCGATGGCGAGCCGGTGGCACTGACGCGTAAGGAGTACGCGCTGCTGTCACTGCTGCTGCGCAACGCCGGGCGGGTGGTGACCCAGCCGCAGATCCTGCAGGAGATCTGGGGGCCGACCCACCAGCACGACACGCACTACCTGCGCATCCTGGTCGGCAAGCTGCGGCACAAGCTGGGCGATTCGGCGCTGGATTCGCGCTACCTGTTCACCGAACCGGGTGTGGGGTTGCGGTTCAAGGGGTAGATCCACGCCATGCGTGGATGCCGTCGATCCGACCCCGTGCCGACCAACGGTCGGCACCCACCAAAGCAGAACGCCGTTCCAACAGATCGCAGGAAACTGTCGAAGGCGGGATGGGTCCGGTTGCGGGGGCGTGAGCGCCATGGATTGCGCGACCGAGCTTACAGGGACGTACTTGCAGCGTCCCCCGCAACCGGACCCACCCCGCCATCCCACGGATAGCCGGCTTTTGACGTTGACGTTGCAGTTGATTCGGCGGGTGCCGGGCGCAGCCCGGCCCCACCACGACCGATCAGAAGCCCAGCGCGGTGTCGCCCAGCAGGCCCTGCAGCTGGCTGCGGAACAGCGCCTGGATGCGCTGCAGTGCAGCCTCGTCGTTGCCTTCGAAGCGCAGCACCAGCACCGGGGTGGTGTTGGAGGCACGCACCAGGCCCCAGCCATCGGGGTAGTCCACGCGCAGGCCATCGATGGTCGACAGGCGACCGCCGGCATACGGGTTGTCCTCGGACTGCGCCGCAGCCACCAGCATCGCCACCAGCGCATGCGGCGTCCCGGACGCCACCGGCACCTTCAGTTCTGGCGTGGACACCGTGTCCGGCAGCTCCTCCAGCACCTCGTGCGGGGTCTCTTCGCGCTGGGCAAGGATTTCCAGCAGGCGGGCGGCGGCGTACAGGCCGTCATCGAAACCGAACCAGCGTTCCTTGAAGAAGAAGTGGCCGCTCATCTCGCCTGCCAGTTCGGCATCGGTCTCGCGCATCTTCGCCTTCATCAGCGAATGCCCGGTCTTCCACATCAGCGGGCTGCCACCGTTGCGCAGCACATGGTCGGAGAGCTTGCCGGTGCACTTCACGTCGTAGATCACCATCGCACCGGGATTGCGCATCAGCACGTCGGCAGCGAACAGCATCAGCAGCCGGTCGGCATAGATGATCCTGCCCTCGCCGGTGACCACGCCCAAACGGTCGCCGTCGCCATCGAAAGCCACGCCGAGGTCGGCGCCGAAGCGCTTGACCGTCTGCACCAGGTCTTCGAGGTTGGCCGGTTCGCTGGGATCGGGGTGATGGTTGGGGAAGGTGCCGTCGACATCGCAGTACAGGGGGATGACCTCGGCGCCGATGGCTTCCAGCAGCTGCGGCGCGAACGCACCGGCCACGCCGTTGCCGGCATCGGCCACCACCTTCAGCGGGCGGTCCAGCTGCACGTCGTCGGCAATGCGCTGGATGTAGTCGGCGGCGACCTCGCGCTGCTGGTAGTCGCCCGGCTCGGCGGCCTGGGCCAGGCGGCCTTCGCTGATGCGCTGGTACAGATCGGTGATCGCATCGCCGGACAGCGTTTCGCCGCCGATGACCACCTTGAAGCCGTTGTATTCGGGTGGGTTGTGGCTGCCGGTCACCGCCACGCAGGTGCCCGTGCGCAGGTGGAAGGCAGCGAAATAGACCAGCGGCGTCGGCGCCAGGCCGATGTCGATGACCGAACAGCCGGCGCGGCGCAGGCCTTCGGCCAGGCTGGCCGACAGCTCCGGCCCGGACAGGCGGCCGTCGCGGCCGATCACCACCTCGCGCAGCCCCTGTTCGAGGGCGACTGTGCCGATGGCCTGGCCGATCAGCGCGGCGTTGCGTGCGTTCAACTCGGTGCCCACCACGCCGCGGATGTCGTAGGCGCGGAAGATGTCGGCCGGCAGGTCCACCGGCGGCGGCGGCGGTACGGCAGGCGGCCCGCCGGCGGTAGCGGCGGCCGCATCGGTGGCCGGCACAACCGGCGCGGCCATCTGCAGGCTTTCGCGCAGGGTCGGCCCCTGGTCGATCTCGGCCGCGGCGCTCCGACGGATCGGCATCGGCAACGACTTCGGCAGGCGGCCACGCCCGACCACCAGCAGCACGGCGATGAAGGCCAGCAGCAGCGCCACGATGGCACTGGGCAGGGCGCCCAGGCCCAGTGGGCCCGGCTCGATGTTCGGTACGCTGGCGGTCAGCCGCAGCGGGGTGCCCTTGATCGGCCGCGCCATCGCTTCGGCGCTGTCGGCCAGGCGGGCGTCACCGTGCGCGACGATGTCGTGCGCGCCTTGGCGCAGGGACAGGAAGCCACTGGACGGCGCGCGTACCTGGTCCAGCGGACCGGTCAGGCGCAGCAGCGGTTGCCGCACATAGACGACGGCCGGGCCCAGCGCGCCCAGCTGCACCGGCGCCGCCAGGCCGAGGCGGTTGCCCCCGCCATCGCGGACCACGCGCAGCCCCGGCTTGCCGTCGGCCAGCACCGATTCCAGCAGCGCCAGGCGGGCGTAACCGAAGGTCGCGCCATCGGCGTAGGCATCGGCCAGTCCGGCCGTCAGCACGTCCACCTGCTCGACCCCGGACCAGCTCTCACGCAGGGCCTGCGCGGCCCCGGCGGCGTCGCCGGCCTGCAGCGACTGCTGCACGCGATCGCCCTTGAGGTGCTGCTGCAGCTGCTGCAGCTGGCCGGTTGCGGCCTGCTGCACGCCCTGCACCGCCTCGTCGCGGGCCTGCGCCAGCGTGTCCCCGTTGGCCTGCTGCCGCCACTGCTGCACGGCGCTCCAGCCGAACCAGCCGGCCAGCAACAACAGCGCCACACCCAGCAACGGCGTATTGCGCCCCATTGACTGCTTCTGCCGTCCTTCCCCGCTGCCGCTCATCAGTCTCCCCCGTCAACGCACCCCGGTATGGCCGAATCCACCCGTTCCCCGCACGCTGTCGGTGAAAGTATCCACCACCTGCAGGCTGACACGGGCAATCGGTACGACAACCAGCTGGGCGATGCGGTCGCCCGGCTCGATGGTGAAGGCTTCGCGGCCACGATTCCAGACGCTGATCAGCAGCGGGCCCTGGTAATCGGCATCGATCAGGCCGGTGCCGTTGCCCAGCACGATGCCATGGCGGTGGCCCAGGCCCGAGCGCGGCAGGACCACCGCGCACAGGTTCGGGTCGCCGATGTGGATGGCCAGGCCACTGGGAACCAGCGCGGTATCGCCCGGCTGCAGGGTCAGCGCGGTTTCCAGCGCCGCGCGCAGGTCCATGCCCGCGCTGGCTTCGGTGGCATAGGCCGGCAGCGGCCAGCTGTCGCCGAAGCGCGGGTCGAGCAGCTTCACCTGCAAGGCCTGCAGAGGGGCCACCGGGGTGGATGTTGCCTGGGTCATGCGTGAAGCCTCCGCGCGATCAGCGCCAGCAGTTGTTCGGCCAGCTCGCGCTTGGAAGTAGCCGGGAATACCTGTTCGCCGTCCTGCCAATAGGCCGTGGCGGCATTGTTGTCGCTCTCGAAACCGCCGCCGCTGATGCCCACCTGGTTGGCGATCACCAGGTCCAGGCGCTTGTCGATCAGCTTGCCACGCGCGTATTTCTCCACGTCGTGGGTTTCGGCGGCAAAGCCGACCACCAGCTTCAGCGACTGGGTCTGTGCGGCGACCTCGGCCAGGATGTCCGGCGTGCGCACCAGCTCGATCACCAGCGACTGGCTGCCGGCGGTCTTCTTCAGCTTCTGCGCAGCCACCTGGCGCGGGGTGTAGTCGGAGACGGCGGCGGCGCCGATATAGATGTCGGCCGGCAGCGCCTTCAGCACGGCATCGCGCATCTGCGCGGCCGAGCGCACGTCCACGCGGTGCACGCCGGGCGGCGTCGGCAGCTGCACCGGGCCGCTGACCAGCACCACCTCGGCGCCGAGGGCGGCGGCGGCACCGGCCAGGGCGAAGCCCATCTTGCCGCTGCTGCGGTTGCCGACGTAGCGCACCGGGTCGATGTCTTCATAGGTCGGGCCGGCGCTGATCAGCAGGCGCAGGCCCTGCAGCGCGCGGGCTTCCGGCGCGGCGGCGGCAGCCGGGACGCGGCCGCCCAGGCCGGCCAGCGCGGCGACGATGTCGCCCGGCTCGGCCAGCCGGCCGGGACCGGATTCGCCCTCGGCCAGCGGCCCGTCGACCGGGCCGATCACCTGCGCGCCACGCTGGCGCAGCAGGCTGATGTTGGCCTGGGTGGCCGGGTGCAGCCACATGCGGTGGTTCATCGCCGGGCACACGGTAAGCGGCGCGGTGCTGGCCAGGCACAGGGTGCTGACCAGGTCATCGGCGTGGCCCTGGGCCAGGCGTGCCAGCAGATCGGCGGTGCCCGGCGCGACCACGATGCGGTCGGCCCAGCGCGCCAGTTCGATGTGGCCCATGGCCTGTTCGGCGGCGCTGTCCCACAGGGTCGTGCGGGTGGGCTGGCCGGACAGGGCCTGGAAGCTGAGGGGGGTGACGAACTGCTGGGCGCCGGCGGTCATCGCCACCTGGACCAGCGCGCCGGCATCGCGCAGGCGGCGGACCAGCTCCAGTGCCTTGTAGGCCGCGATCCCGCCGCCGACGCACAACAGCAGTTTCTGGCCTTCCAGCGCGCGGGCCGGCGCGGGGAGGTCGTTGGGAGAATCAGCCACCTGGAAATCCTGTGCAAACGAGGGCGCTAGCTTACCCGATGGCCGATAACGTCCCGGTACATAGCGCACATAGCGCACATAGCGCGCAGCTATCAGCAGATGAAACTCCTGCTACATCGTTTTCCGGGTTGTCCCCCCTTCGATTCGGAACTTTCCTATACCTCAGCCGGCCGCGGCTTCATCAGAATCACGGTTGGCCCCCTCGGGTGCGCCATCTGGTTTTCCGAGGAGTGCACCGTGCATCCGCGCATCATCATCGCCGACGACCATCCGGTCGTACTGCACGGCATCCGCATCGTGCTTGAACGCCACCAGATGTGTGTCACCGGCGCGGCCGCCGATGGCGCCGGGTTGCTCGACCTGGTCGCCCGGCAACCTTGCCACGCAATCCTGACCGACCTTTCCATGCCCGGCACCGGGCCCGACGGCCCCGAGCTGCTGGAGGCGCTGCGCCAGCAGCACCCCGCGTTGCCGGTCGTGGTGCTGACCGGCGCGCGCCACCCGGGGCTGCTGGATGGGCTGCTGCGCGATGGCGTGAAGGGGCTGGTGGACAAGAGCGCCGACTTCTCCGAACTGCCCCAGGCCCTGTGCGCGGTGATGGCCGGCAAGGTATTCGTCTCCCACCAGCTGCGCCGCCTGCTGCAGTCGCGCGATCTGCTGTTCCCGAGACCGCAGGCGACGCTTTCGGCCCGGGAACAGCAGGTCGTGCAGCTGCTGGGCGAGGGCCTGAGCGTGAATGCCATCGCCGAGCACATCGGCCGCAGCGCCAAGACCATCAGCCGGCAGAAGGCCGAGGCCATGCGCAAGCTGGGCCTGGACAACAACCAGGAGTTGTACGACTACCTGCAGGCCCAGCGCGGTTGAGGGATCGGCCGACCATCGCGGGCGGCAAATGCCGATGGCTGGCGGACGCCGCGGCAGCGACCATGCAGCCATGTCCATCCACGACTGGCCACCCGAGGAACGCCCCCGCGAGAAGCTGCTGACGCGCGGGCCGACCGCCCTGTCCGATGCCGAACTGCTGGCCCTGTTCCTGGGCTCCGGCTTCGGCGGCCGCGATGCGGTGCAGACCGCGCGCGACCTGCTCGGCAGCCACGGCCCATTGCGGGTACTGCTGGACCGCCCGGCCGCCAAGCTGGCCCGCCTGCCCGGCTTGGGGCCGGCGCGCAGCTGCACGCTGGTCGCGGGCCTGGAGCTGGCCCACCGCTACCTGGCTGCCGAACTGGCGCAGGGCGAAAGCGTGGGCGACAACCCGCTGGCAGTCGGCCGCTATCTGCAGCACCGGCTGCGCGGCCAGGCGCGCGAACTGTTCCTGGTCCTCTTTCTGGACAACCGGCACCGCCTGATCGCCTGCGAGGAGCTGTTCGCCGGCACCATCAACACTGCCCCGGTCTACCCCCGCGAGGTGGTCCGGCGGGCCCTGCTGCACAACGCGGCAGCGGTGATCCTCAGCCACAACCACCCCTCGGGCGACCCGGAGCCGTCCGGGGCCGATGCGCGGATCACCGAGGAACTGCAGCAGGCCCTGGCGCTGGTCGACATCCGCCTGCTGGACCACTTCGTCATTGGCGAGGGGCGGCCGGTTTCATTTGCTGAACGGGGTCTGCTGCCGCAGCACCAGCCGCGCCTGTTCGGCTGAGCCCGCTGGCCCCGCGCGCCCGACCGCCGGAGGTCGCGCGCGTTCACATGGGCAGGCCTCGGTCAGCGTACGCGCCGGCATCTGCGCTAAAATGGGCGATTCCGCCGCTCATTCTCACAGCAGGCCTCGTGAAAAATCTCCTCCGCGCCCTGATCAGCCAAGGCATCGAAGCCTTGCGCGCCAATGGCACCCTGCCCGCCGACTCCCTGCCGCCGGACTTCGTGGTCGAGCGCCCGAAGACCCGCGACCACGGCGACTTCGCCACCAATGCCGCCATGCTGCTGGCCAAGGCCGCGCGCAGCAACCCGCGCGCACTGGCCCAGGCGCTGGTCGACGCGCTGCCGCGCAGCGAGGACGTCAGCAAGGTCGAGATCGCCGGCCCTGGCTTCATCAACTTCCACCTGGCCCCGGCCGCGTACCAGCGCGAAGCCGCCTCGGTCATCAAGGAAGCCCACGACTACGGCCGCAACCTGTCCGGTAATGGCCGCACGGTGGGCGTGGAATACGTGTCGGCCAATCCGACCGGTCCGCTGCATGTCGGCCATGGCCGCGCGGCGGCGATCGGCGACTGCGTGGCGCGCGTGCTCGATGCCAACGGCTGGAACGCCAAGCGCGAGTTCTACTACAACGACGCCGGCGTACAGATCGAGAACCTGGCGCTGTCGGTGCAGGCACGCATCAAGGGCATCGCCCCGGACCAGGACGGCTGGCCGGAAGGCGGCTATCGCGGTGAGTACATCGCCGACGTCGCCCGTGCCTACCTGGCCGGCGCCAGCGTCGACCTGGAAGGCACCATGGTGGTGGGCGCCAAGGATCCGGACGACATGACCGCGATCCGCCGCTTCGCCGTGGCCTACCTGCGCAACGAGCAGAACCTGGACCTGGCCGCGTTCGGCGTCGACTTCGACATCTACTTCCTGGAAAGCTCGCTGTACGCCGATGGCAAGGTGGCCGAAGCGGTTGCCAAGCTGCAGGCCTCGGGCCACACGTACGAGGAAGGCGGCGCGCTGTGGCTGCGCAGCACCGACTTCGGTGACGACAAGGACCGCGTGATGCGCAAGTCCGACGGCACCTTCACCTACTTCGTGCCGGACGTGGCCTACCACCTGTCCAAGTGGCAGCGCGGCTACGAGCGCGCGATCACCGAGCTGGGCGCCGACCACCACGGTTCGCTGGCCCGCGTGCGCGCCGGCCTGCAGGCGATGGAAGTGGGCATCCCGCAGGGCTGGCCGGAATACGTGCTGCACCAGATGGTCACCGTCATGCGCGGCGGCGAGGAAGTGAAGCTGTCCAAGCGTGCCGGCAGCTACTTCACCCTGCGCGACCTGATCGAGGAAGCCGGGCGCGATGCCACCCGCTGGTTCCTGATCGCGCGCAAGCCCGATTCGCAGCTGACCTTCGACATCGACCTGGCCCGCCAGCAGAGCAACGACAACCCAGTGTTCTACGTGCAGTACGCGCACGCCCGCGTCTGCAGCCTGTTGCGGCAGGCGCAGGAGAAGGGCCTGGTGTACGACCAGGGCAACGGGCTGGGCAACCTCGGCCGCCTGGCCGACGACGCCTCGCTGCTGCTGATGAACGAAATCTCGCGGTACCCGGAAGTGGTCGAAGCGGCTGGCGTGGCGCTGGAACCGCACCTGGTGGCGCAGTACCTGCGTGAATTGGCGCACGCCTTCCACACGTGGTATCACGGGACGCCGGTGCTGGTGGACGATGCCACGGACCGCAATGCCAAGCTGACCCTGGCCTGCGCCGCGCGCCAGGTACTGGCCAATGGCCTCGACCTCCTGGGCGTCAGCGCCCCGGAAAAAATGTAAGTTTCAGGAGACGCAGTACACATGGCAGCACGACGCGGCAAAAGCCAGGCACGACGCAACAGCAGCAGCCAGGGCACCCCGGGATGGGTGTGGCTGGTCGCTGGTGTGGCCATTGCCGCGGTGGTGTTCCTGGCGGCGCCGAACCTGTTCAAGGGCGAAGGTGATGGCTTCCTGCGCGCCGGCCCGCAGCCGAATCCGAACGCGCAGCCGGCCCCGGTTGCCGATGCCGACAGCGATGTCGGCAGCCAGCCAACGGAAGTACCGGCCACGCCGAAGCCCGCTGAACCGGCCAAGCCGGCGGCCACCCAGTACGACTTCTACACCCTGCTGCCGGGCAAGGAAGTCGAGATGTCCGACGCCGAACTGGCCGCCAGCACGCGTGCCGAGGAACTGCGCCGGGCCAAGGCCGAGGCGCAGCGCGCGCAGGCGGCCCTGGAAGGCAAGCCGGTTCCGGCGGCTGCGGCTGCTGCACCGGCGGCGACCCCCAGCGTGGCCAGCACCACCCCGGCCACCAGCACGGCACGGCCGCTGCCGACACCGCTGAGCGAACGCCCGGCGGCAGCCACGCCGCCTGCTTCGACGGCGGCACCGGCGGCCACCAGCACGGCGGCGACTACGCCGGCCGCGCGTGCGGAGGCTGCGCAGGCGGCTGCCGCGGCACCGGCTGCAGCGCCTGACAACACGCGCTACATCCTGCAGGCCGGCGCCTTCGGTGCGTCCGGCGATGCCGAGGCGACCAAGGCCAAGCTGGCAATGATGGGCCTGGCCGCGCGGGTGGAATCGGCGCAGATCAACGGCAAGACCGTGTACCGCGTGCGCATGGGGCCCTACGGCAGTGCCGGCGAGTTGTCCGAAGCCAAGCAGAAGCTGGATGGCACCGGGCTGCAGGCGATGGCGATCAAGGCGCAGTAAACCGTTGCGGATGTGCATGAAATAGCCGGGCATTGCCCGGCTATTTTTTGTGCTTCTGTAGAGCCGAGCCCATGCTCGGCTGCCGCTGAAAGGAGCCGAACATGGCTCGACTCTACAAAAACGCTACGACCCCGGTCAGCCTTCGCGGGCGACCTGGAAACCGGCGAACGACTGGCTCACCGGCATCAGTTCGAGGCGATTGATGTTCAGGTGCGGCGGCAGCGTGGCCACCCAGAAGATCTGCTCGGCGATGTCTTCGGCGGTCATCGGGTTGGCGCCGGTGTAGAGCTTGTCCGAGGCAGCCTGGTCGCCGTGGGTACGGACCACGGTGAATTCGGTTTCGGCCATGCCCGGCTCGATCGTGGTCACGCGCACGCCGGTGCCGTGCAGGTCCGAACGCAGGCCCAGCGAGAACTGGCTGACGAAGGCCTTGGTGCCGCCGTAGGCGTTGCCGCCCGGGTACGGGTACACGCCGGCCACCGAGGAGATGTTGATGATCGCGCCCTTGCGCTCGACCAGCAGCGGCAGCAGGCGATGGGTCAGGGTCACCAGGGCGGTGATGTTGGTGTCGATCATGGTGGTCCAGTCCGACAGCTTGGCGCTCTGCGCTGGCGCGGTGCCCTGGGCCAGGCCGGCGTTGTTCACCAGCAGGTCGATGTCACCGAAGGCCGGCGGCAGCGCCAGCAGCGCGGCTTCCATCGCCACCGGGTCGCGCACGTCGAACACGGCGGCGTGCACCACGTCCTTGCCATAGCGGTCGACCAGCGGCTGCAGGCGCTCGCCACGACGGCCGGTGGCGATCACTTTCCAGCCGGCCTGGGCGAAGCGATGGACGGCGGCGGCGCCGAAGCCGGAGGTGGCGCCGGTAATCAGGACGGTGCGGGTCATGCAGACAACTCCGTGGGGAACCAGACCCCCATTCTGGCACCGTCGGCCGGTGCCTGCGTTGCCCGATCAGGCCGGGTTCGCCGGGCTGGGGGCCTTGCTGGGGTCAGAGCCCTTTGCCTGCGGCAAGGGGATCCGACCCCGGCACGGGCCCCGGCAGGGTTCAGCGCAGGCGGAACACCCGTGCCTTGGGCAGGTCTTCGTCCACCTGCAGGAACCAGCGCCCGGCAATGCCCGGAATCACTTCGATCTGCGGCGCCTGCAGGGTCTTGCGCAGCTTCATCTGGCCCTTCATCACCTGCCACTGCTGGCCATTGTCGAGGGTGAAGACGGTGCCCGGCTCCCAGCCGGCGACATCGCCCACCACCCGTGCCGTGACCGGGCCTTCTTCCAGGCCCAGGTGCATGGCGGCCGGGGCCGGCACGTTGGCTGGCGAGGGTGCTGCAGGCAGCGCTGCCGCCGGCTGGGCTGCCACGGCCGCCGGCGCTGCGCTTTCCGCCTCGCGCAGCACCCGGTTCAGTGCCTGCAGCTGTGCCGGGCTCAGCCCCACTTCGGCCAGCTGGGCCGCGTTGAGGCGCTGTTCGACCGGCACGAAGCGGTCCTGGGCGGTGGCGGCAAAGCTGCTGGCGACCAGCAGGGCGGACAGAAGGAACCGGCGCATCGGCGAAGTCTCAGCGGAAGTGCGCACACTTTGCTACGACGGGATGACAGTCCGGTGACACACGCCGGGCCGGTACAATGGGCCATGATCAACAATGATGTACTGCGCAGCGTGCGCTACGCGCTGGACCTGGGCGACCACCACGTGGTGACCCTGTGCCAGATGGCCGACCCCGCCTTCGTGGTCGATACCGAGCAGGTCAGGGCCTGGCTGCGGCGCGACGACGAGGCCGGCTTCGAAGCGATGAACGACGGCGCGCTGGCGCACTTCCTGGATGGGCTGATCGTGCACCTGCGGGGTCGCGACGAGAGCCAGCCGCTGCGCGCGGTGGAGACCCGCATCGACAACAACCTGGTGCTGAAGAAGCTGCGCGTGGCCTTCCAGCTGCGCGACGTGGACCTGATGGAGATCTTCGCCAGCGTCGGCTTCAGGGTGTCCAAGTCCGAGCTCGGCGCGCTGTTCCGCCAGCCCGGCCACACCAATTACCGGCGCTGCCTGGACCAGATGCTGCGCAACTTCCTCAAGGGCCTGAGCCTGCGCGTGCGCGGCTGAGCACGGCCTCGACGAAGGCCCGCGCCGCCGGCGTGGGCAGGCGTTGCCAGGCCAGGTGCACGCGCCGGGTCGGGGTGGGCTGCAGCGGTATCTGCACCATCCCCTCGAACCCCTGCGCGATCAGCACCGGCACGATGCCCACCGCCAGCCCATGGCGGACGAAGCGCTCGATCAGCTCCATCTGGTTGACCTCGAAACGCACCTGGTGCGGCAGGCCGGCCGCGGCGAATGCATCGTCGGTCTGCCGGCGCGCGCCGGTACCGCGCGCGAAGTCCACCAGCGCCTCGTCCTGCAGCAGGGCCAGCGGCAAGCGCGCCTGCCCGGCCAGCCGATGCGTCGGCGCCACCACCGCCACCAGATCCTCTTCCTGCAGCATCTGGTGGCAGACGCCATCCAGGCTGGCCGACGGTGCCAGCCCGACCAAGGCGACATCCAGTTCACGCGCCTGCACCTGCGCGATCAGGGTTTCGCTCTTGTCCACGCGCAGCTGGAATTCCACCTGCGGGTAGGCCTGGCGGAAGGTGGCGAGGATGGCCACCACGTCGATGTCGGTGAGCGAGGAGATCTGCCCGATCGCCAGGGTGCCGCGCACCTCGCCGGTCACCGCCGCCACGTCGGCGCGCAGGTGGCGCAAGCTGGCCAGCACCTGCCGTGCATGCACCAGCAGCGCCTCGCCGGCTGGCGTGATCCGCACCTGCCGCGGCAGGCGTTCGAACAGCGGCGCACCCAGTTCCGCTTCCAGGTGCGCGATCTGGTGGCTCAGCGCCGACTGCACCACATGGCAGCGCGCGGCGGCACGGGTGAAGTTGCCCTCTTCGGCCAGGGCCACGGCAAATTCGAGCTGCGTGAGCTTCATGCGGGCTGCCCCTGTCGACCATCTGAATTTCAGATGCCAAGGATGATGATGATTCATTTCCATCATCAATGTAGCAGGAGGACACTGTGCGCCCCACGTTCTGGAATGCCCCGTGAGCCTTTCCCTCCCTCCCCTGCACCGCTGGCAGGTGCTGCTGATGTCGGTTGCCACCGGCGTGGCGGTGGCCAGCAATTACTACGCGCAGCCACTGCTGCACACCATCGCCGATGCGTTCGGCGTGCCGTTCGGCCAGATCGGAATGGTGGTGACCGCTGCCCAGCTGAGCTACGCCGCCGGGCTGATCCTGCTGGTGCCGCTGGGTGACCTGTTCGAGCGCCGCCGCCTGATCGTGGTGATGAGCCTGCTCTCGGCCAGTGGCCTGGTCATCAGTGCCTGTGCGCCGTCGCTGGCCTGGCTGCTGGTGGGCACGGCCATCACCGGGTTGTTCTCGGTGGTGGCGCAGGTGCTGGTACCGTTCGCCGCGACCCTGGCCGCGCCGGAGCATCGCGGCCGCGTGGTCGGCACGCTGATGAGCGGGTTGCTGCTGGGCATCCTGCTGGCACGCACCGTGGCCGGCCTTCTGTCCAGCCTGGACGACTGGCGCCTGGTCTATGCCATCGCCGCCGCCGTGCTGGTGCTGACCGCACTGGCGCTGCAGCGCGGGCTGCCGCGCTTCCACCACACCGCCGGCCTGGGCTATTTCGCCCTGCTGCGCTCGATCGGCACCCTGTTCGTGCAGGAACCGGTGCTGCGCCAGCGCACCCTGCTGGGCGCGTGCAGCTTCGCCATGTTCGCCATCTTCTGGACCCCGCTGGCATTCCTGCTGGCACAGCCGCCGTACGAATACAGCGATGCCACCATCGGCCTGTTCGGCCTGGTCGGTGCCGCCGGCACCTTGGCGGCGGGGCTGGCCGGGCGCATGTCCGACCGTGGGCAGACCGGCCGCGCGACCGCCATCGCACTGGTGATGCTGCTGCTGTCGTGGCTGCCGCTGGGCCTGTCGGCGCACTCGCTGCTGGCGCTGCTGGTGGGCGTGGTGGTACTGGACCTGGCCGCGCAGCTGCTGCACGTCAGCAACCAGAACCTGATCTACGCGCTGCAGCCGGACGCACGCAACCGGCTCAACGCTGGCTACATGACCGGCTACTTCATCGGCGGTTCGCTGGGATCGCTGCTGTCGGCGCAGGTCTACCAGCACTTCGGCTGGACCGGCGTGTGCGTGGCCGGCGCGGCGGTGGCCGTGCTCGCCCTGCTGCTGTGGCTGCCCGGCGCGTGGCGTGCGCGCCAGGCAGCGATGGCCCGCTAGAAACTGCCCTGCAGGGCCAGCTCCCAGCGCCCGCCGGCATTGCCGGGGAACAGCCGGCGCGCGGCATTGTCGGTGTCGTGCACGGTGGCACGCAGTTCCCACGCCGGTGCCAGTGTGGCGACGGCGCTGAGCTGGCCATGCAGGTAGTCCGGGCCCTGGGCGTCGGCCAGCCAGTAGTGGCCGACCGCCGCTTCCAGGCGGAAGCGGTCGTTCAACGGCAGGCGTCCGCCCAGCTGCGCATAGGTGCCACGATGGCCGCCTGCCAGCGCATCGCTGGAATGGGCCAGCTGCAGCCACGCCCGCTGCTTCCAGCTGAGGGTGGCGCCGAGTTCGGTCCAGTCCAGCGTGCGCCCGGTGCCCGGGTACAGGTAGCGGGTGACGTTGGCATCCAGGCTCCAATCCCGCGCCACGGCACCGGACCAGCCGGCCACCAGATCGAATTCACTGCGCGCACCGATGTCCGGCGTGAACGACACGTTCGACCCCCACACGCTGGCATACAGGCCCGAAGGTAGCGCCAGCTTCGCCCCGGCCTGCACCGCCGGGTCGCCACCGGCCTGCGAGCTGCCGCGCCACACGTAATCGCTGGTCACCGCCATGTTGCCGCTGGCCTGCACCTGGGCCTGCGCGCTGCCGATGCCGAGCAGGCCGGCCACCAGTGCGGTCACGCCCGCGCTCATCCCCTTGCTGTCCACTGCGTGGTGTTCCTTGTACAAGGCGGTCGCACCGCCGGGACGGCAGTGTCGGCGGCGGGGCCATAACGGATCGATGGCGCAGCGGCAGCGTTCGCGCAAATTCAACGTAAAGCGAACGGACTCGTGCAGTTGCCGGGGTATCATGGCGCCCTGTTGAAAGGAGCCCTGCGTGGACGCCATCCTGACCCCGGTATCAATCGGCGAGCTGATCGACAAGATCACCATCCTCGAGATCAAGGCCGAGCGCATCGACGATGCCGCCAAGCTGGCCAACGTACGCACCGAACTGGACGGCCTGCTGCCGTTGCTGCAGCAGCAGCTGCAGGCGCAACCGGCGCTGGGCGCGCTGCGCATCCAGCTCAAGGCCATCAACGAACGCATGTGGGATATCCAGGACCAGCTGCGCGACAAGGAAGCGGCGCAGGTGTTCGATGATGCGTTCATCCAGCTGGCGCGCGGTGTCTACGGCACCAATGGCGAGCGCATCGTGGTGAAGAACGAGATCAACCGCGTGGCCGGCTCGGCGCTGGTGGAAGAGAAGCAGTACCAGGGCGAGTAAACCCCTGCATCAGCCGCATTCGAGCAGATGGCGGATGCGGAACAGCTCGCCATCGCTGTGGATGCCCAGCTTCTGGTAAGCGGCTTTCTTCTGCGTGCTGATGGTGCTGGCCGAGCGCTGGAAGCGGCGCGCCACTTCACCGGTGCTGCAGCCCTGCAGCACCAGCCGCAGGACTTCGCGTTCGCGCCGGCTGAGCGGAGTGAGCGCCAACGCGGGGGCGCGCCGCGTGCGCGAACGATTGAGCTGCGTGCGCAGCTCCGGCGGCACGAAGCGGCCTCCGCGGGACACCGTATCCAGCGCGCGCAGCAGCATCTCCGGCGACGTCGCCTTGGACAGGAACCCACGCGCACCGGCCTGCATCGCCGTGGCCACCGTACTGGCATTGCAGTGGGCCGACAGCACCAGCACGGGCAGGCGCGGCCAGCGCTGCGTCAGTTCGCGCAGCAGGGCCAGGCCATCGCCGAGGTCGCCCAGCGGCAACGCATCGATCACCAGCAGATCCACCGCGTGCGGGTCCTGCTGCAGCAGCGCGAGCAGCGGCGCTTCATCGTCGAAGCTGGCGCAGACCTGCACGCCGCTGTGCTGGCTCAACAGCACTTCCACGCCCAGCCGCAGGACCGGATGCGGATCCAGCAACGCCAGCCGGCGCGGCCGATCGGGGAGCAGGGGAGGAAGCGCAGGTGACATTGCGGCGGGTCCTGTTGGACAGGACCGTCATCCTGGGACCCCCTCAACAGCAGCGGAATCCAATTTCTTGCAATGCAGCAAGCGACACGGTGCGCAGTCACCTGTCGTTCCGCTTTGTCAGAACGCAACAGGCCCGGCATTGCCGGACCTGTTGGTGCATCTCCAGCGCGCGGACGCGCCGTGCAGCAGTTACCAGCTGAAGCGCGGGCCGACGGTGTATTCCTTGTCGCCGTGGCGGTTCATCTTCAGCTCGCCGTTCAGGCCCCAGTTCTGGTTGAGCTTGACCTGGCCACCCAGGCGGCCGTACCACTGGCCTTCCGGGTTGACGCCGTGCTTCTTCGAATAGTCTTCGTAACCGACCAGACCGTAGACTTCGGCATGCGGGCCGAACGCGGTGCGGATACCGGCTTCAGCGCTGTAGCCATTGAAGTCCAGGCCGTGCTTCGGGTCGAACTTCTGGTAGGCGACGCGGGCGACGAAGTCGCTCGACGGGGCGATTTCGACGTTGTAGCCGGCACCGATCTTCCACTGGTCAACCTTCAGGTTGGTGTGGTCGATTTCCTGGCGGCTGTATTCGCCGAAAGCGTGGAAGTTCGGCAGGAAGCCGTAGGAACCCTTGACGCCCCAACCGTCGGCCTTGACGCCATCAACGTCGGTCTTGGCGTAATCGGCTTCAGCGTAGTTGTAGGACAGGTTCTCGGCGGCCGAGGCAGAGAACGGCAGGGCAGCGGCCAGTGCCAGAGCAATCAGCGAATTCTTCATGGGGGTACACCTTTACGTTCTTATGTTGTGCAGCAGCGCCAAAGCGCCATCGCATCGGGAATGTAAATTCTCCGTTATTCGCCACAACGCTCCCTGAAAACAGCCGACTTTGCTTTGCTGAATTTTTTGGCTTGATTCAGGCAGTTTCAGGCATACGCGCGCGGTGCGCGAACGCAGCTCCGGCGTGATCGCCGCGTATTCACTGCACCGTTGTCGATTTCCCCCACGCCGGTTCGTCGGGTCATTGAAGGCCGTGCATGTGGCACGGCCCACCTCGGAGGCAAGCGATGAGTTACATCGATGGTTTCGTCCTGGCGGTGCCCACTGCCAACAAGGAAAAATTCCTCGCCCACGCTCGCAGCGGCGACGTGGTGTTCATCGAATACGGTGCCCTGCGCGTGGTCGAGTGCTGGGGCGATGACGTTCCGCACGGCAAGACCACCGACTTCTTCGGCGCGGTGAAGGCCACGCCGGATGAAACCGTAGTGTTCTCGTGGATCGAGTGGCCGGACAAGGCCACCCGCGATGCCGGCATGAAAAAGATGATGGAAGACCCGCGGCTGGATCCGGCGCAGAATCCGATGCCGTTCGACGGTGCACGGATGATCTACGGCGGCTTCGTTCCGATGTACGAACTGACCGCCTGACGCAATCGACGCTCAGCGGGCGTCCGTTTCATCACTGCCTGCCGCATGGCCGGCGCCCAGCGCGGCGCCGGCACCCAGGCCCAGGCCGCCCATGCCGCCGCCCATGCCCCCTCCTCCACCGCCACGGCCGCCCTTGGCATCCCCGTCGCTGCGCGCCTTGCCGCTGCCACCACCGCTGCCGCCAGGCCGCGTCGGCCCCTGCGGCGGAATGCGCAGATCGCTTGGGATAGGTGCCAGGTCGAGGGCTTCGCGCACGAAGTCACGCAGCGACACCACCAGTTCGTGGGTGTGCACCGGCCGGCCCTGTGCCAGTTCCTCGGCCGCGCGCGCGGCCAGGCGCACCTGTCCGTCGGTGCCCAGCAGCAGGATGTCCGACAGGGCCGCTTCCACGGCATCGCGGATGCGCCGGGCGCGGTCCGAACCGGGCTCGGCGATGCCGTGTTCGGCTTCGCGCTGGCGCAGGTCGCGGCGATGGGTGGGGTCCACGCCCAGCTCACCGGTGAACGAACCGCCCAGGGTCTTGTAGGCCGCCATCAGCGTGCGCAGGCGTTCGTTGATCTGCCGGTTCTCGCGCTCGCGGCGCTGCTGCAGGGTCTGCATCACCAGCAGGCGGATGCCCACGCCCAGCAGGGTGATGAGGACCAGGCCGGCCAGGGTGGAGAGCACGCCCTGCCAGGAACTGAAATCGATGCCGCGCATGCCCGGGGCTCCAGCGGGAAGAACCTGCATCTTGCCGGAAAGCCCGCCCCTGAAATGCGAAAGGCCCTCCCGCCCAGTGGGCGGAAGGGCCTTCTGTCACCGCGCGATTACTTGCGCTTGGCGACCTTGCGCACGGCCTTGGCCGGAGCCTTTTTGGCAGCGGCCTTCCTGGCGACGACCTTCTTGGCCGGTGCCTTCTTGGCGGCAACCTTCTTCAGCGGCGCAGCCTTCTTGGCCACGGCCTTCTTGGCAGCAGCGGTCTTCCTGGTGGCAACCTTCTTGGTGGCTGCAACCTTCTTGCCGACGACCTTCTTGGCAGCGGCGGTCTTCTTGGTGGCGACCTTCTTGGTGGCGGCAACCTTCTTGCCGACAACCTTCTTCGCAGCCACGGCCTTCTTGCCGGCGACCTTCTTGGCGGCCACGGTCTTCTTGGCCACGGCCTTCCTGGCGGTGGCGACCTTCTTGCCGACAACCTTCTTGGCGGCCGCGGTCTTCTTGGCAACGGTCTTCTTGGCGACGGCAGCCTTCTTGGCAACGGTCTTCTTGCCGACGGCAGCCTTCTTGGTGGCGGCCTTCTTCACGGTGGCGACCTTCTTGCCGGCAGCCTTGGTGGTCTTCTTGGCCGCAGCGGCCTTCTTGGTCACGGCCTTGCCGGCAGCAACGTTCTTCTTGGCCACTTCCTTCTTCAGGGCAGCGGCTTCGGCCTTGGCGTTCTTCTTGGCAGTTTCCAGCTTCTGCTTCGCCTTGGCGACGGTCTTGCCGACCGACTTGGCAGCCTTCTCGGCCTTCTTGGCAACGGTCTTCTCGACCTTGGCCACGGCCTTCTTTGCCTTGGCAACGCGGGTACCGGCAGCCTTGGTGGCGCGCTTGACGGTCTTCTTGACCGACTTCACGGCGTCTTCGGCGGCGTGGGCGATGGTCTCGCCAACGTTGGCGGCGGTTTCTTTAACGTTCTCGACGGCGTCGGTCACGACCGACACACCATTACCGTTGCTCATGTTGCCCTCCTGGGGGCCTGGATTGTCAAAACGGGGCGATGCTATACCGACATTGTCCGTCGTGGAACGGGGCGCACATATTCAATCGCACCGGATGCGACGGCACTGGTGTAGGCGAACACCAGCGCCGGACCGGGCTGCATTCAGAAAACCCCTTTATTTAAGTGTTGTGCGATGCTGGGCGTGTGCCCGTGCCCCACCTGCGGGCCACGGCGCATCGCAGACCGACACGCTGCGTGCCGCGCACGATCGCAACGCCAGGATGCGTCGAACTGCGCAAGTGTCGGAACATGTCGGCACGCGGCGGAGGCACGCCTGCAGGGTCGACATGCGCGTCGCGGGCCGTTCTTTTTTCATGGGCCATTTATCCGGACCGCGACACACTCATTCAGCTTGCTCTACCGTATAGCCCTACGGCCCTACTCCACCGTCTGCGAACCGACTCCCATGCGACCGCTTCCCACCCTGCTCACGCTCGCAATTGCTGCTGCCTTCGGCGGCTTCGTCGCCACCGGCATCAACGCCCATCTGGACAACCGCGCCGATGCGGCGCCGTTGCCCGCCGCGCTGCCGACCAGTGCCGCGTTGCCGGCGGCGGTTGCCGGACAGCCCGTGCCGTCGCTGGCGCCGATGCTGGAAAAGGCCATGCCGGCCGTGGTCAGCGTCAACACCAAGCAGGTGGTGCGGGTCCGCAATCCGTTCTTCAACGACCCGTTCTTCCGCCGCCTGTTCCCCGACGTGCCGCAGGAACGCATCAACGAATCGCTCGGTTCGGGTGTCATCATCGACGCCAGCGAAGGCCTGGTGCTGACCAACCACCACGTCATCGACAACGCCGACGACGTGCAGGTGACCCTGGCCGACGGGCGCACGGTGAAGGCCGAGTTCATCGGTTCGGACCGCGATACCGACATCGCCCTGATCCGCATCCCGGCGCAGAACCTTACCGACATCAAGCTCGGCAACAGCGACCAGCTGCGGGTGGGCGACTTCGTCGTGGCCATCGGCAACCCGTTCGGTTTCAGCCAGACGGTGACTTCGGGCATCGTCTCGGCGGTGGGCCGCACCGGCATCCGCGGGCTGGGCTACCAGAACTTCATCCAGACCGATGCGTCGATCAACCCGGGCAATTCCGGCGGCGCGCTGGTCAACCTGCAGGGCCAGCTGGTCGGCATCAATACCGCCAGCTTCAATCCGCAGGGCAGCATGGCCGGCAACATCGGCCTGGGCCTGGCCATTCCTTCCAACCTGGCACGCAGCGTGGTCGACCAGCTGGTCAAGCACGGCGTGGTGGTGCGCGGCACGCTGGGCGTGGAAGCGCAGAACCTGAGCGCGCAGATCGCCCAGGGCCTGGGCCTGGGTGAAACGCGCGGTGCGCTGATCACCCGCGTGCTGGCCGGTTCGGCCGCCGCTGCCGCCGGGCTGAAGCCGGGCGACGTGGTGGTGTCGGCCAACGGCCAGCGCGTGGACAGCGCCGAAGCCCTGCACAACGTCGAAGGCCTGGCGGCGGTCGGCAGCGTGCTGGCGCTGGATGTGCGCCGCGAGGGCAAGGCGGTGCAGGTCAAGGCCACGCTGAAGGAACAGGCACGCTCGGTGGCCGGCGACAGCCTGGACCCGCGCCTGACCGGCGCCACCTTCACCGACCTGCCCGAGTCGCTGCGCCAGTCCGGCGTGGGCGGCGTGCTGGTCAGCGAGGTCAAGCGCGGCAGCCGCGCGGCCAGCAACGGCCTGCAGCAGGGCGACATCATCAGCGAGGCCACGGTGGGCGAATTCGCCGACCTGGCCAGCTGGCGTGCCAACTTCCAGCAGCGCCCGGCCAATCTGGTGCTACGCATCCTGCGCAACAATGGCCAGCAGCAGGGCCAGCTGGTGATGCGCTGATCGCCCCGCCGTAACACCCCCTATACCCGGCCGATGCTATTGCTGTACGCCCCATCGGCCGAACCGTCGTTCGTCCCCCCATCGCAACAGGAGTGATTCGATGAGCCCCACCAATACCGAGAACCTGAAGGAACACCTGGGTGAAGCCGGTTCCCACCTGAAGCAGGCCGCCAGTGCTGCCGGCGGTGCGATCAAGGGCGCCTCCGGCGCTGCGACCGACGAACTGCGCATCGGCAAGGCCAACGTCAAGGCCGAACTGTCCGACAGCGCGCTGTCCGGCCTGGCCGCCGCCGAATTCGGTGGTGCCGCAGCCAAGGAACAGGTCGACGCACTGATGGACAAGGGCAAGGACCTGGTCGACAGCGCCTCCGAGCTGATCCGTGAGCGGCCGCTGGCATCGTTCGGCGTGGCCTTCGCCGCCGGCTGGCTGATCGCCAAGCTGGCCAGCAGCAGCGACAAGTAAGCTGCGGCGTGAGCGAAGAGACCACGCAAGCACCCGATCCGGCGGCCACCCCGCCGCTGGACGAGAGCATCCGCCAGGTCGGCGCGGCGGGTAAGGCCGCCGCCGATTCGGCGAAGAATTCGCTGCGTTCGCTGCGGCGGTTGGCTTCGGCCGACTTCGCCCTGGCGCGCAGCGCATTCGGGCGCGCTCTGGCCTGGGCCGGGGTCGGCATCGTGTTCGGTGCCTCGGCCTGGCTGCTGATGGCCGCCACCCTCATCGCCCTGCTGCAGAGCTGGGGCCTGAGCTGGCTGCAGGCCCTGCTGATCACCTCGCTGCTCAGTCTGGCCGTGACCGGCTACGCCATCTGGCGGGTGTCCTACTTCTTCCACCACACCGGCATGCACGCCACCCGGCGCCAGTTGTCGAAGCTGGGCCTGTTTGACGAGCCCAGCGAAGACGACCCCGATGCCGAGGTGCAGATTCCGGAGGGCAAGCCATGAAGTTCGGCGCGCTGCAGCGGCGGGTCAAGCGCTGCGAACAGGTGATGGCCGTACGCATGGCCGAAACCGAGGACAGCTGGACCGTGCTCAGCCAGGTCTGGCGGGAGGGCTGGTCGCCGCTGCGCATCATCACCGTCGGGCTTGCCGGCGGTTTCCTTGCCGGCAAGCTGGAATTACCTGGCAAGGTCAACGGCGCACGCTGGCTGCAGATGATCGGTTCGGTATCCAACCTGTTTGCCAGCGGCCAGGCGGCATTTGCCGCCGCGATGGCCGCGCATGCGGCCGATACGGCGGATGAAGCGGCCGACCAGGCCGATGAAGCCGCCGAGCAGATGGCCCCGCAGGCCGCTCCCCGCCCGGCTCCGGGACCGGCAGCCGCCCCCGAACCGGAACTGCGCGAACCGCAGCCGGCCGAAGCGGCCACCGACGTCTCCGAACGTTGACTCGACACATCCGCCGCGTTGATCGCGGCGGGCGGATAATGGGCCTCCCTTCCCGGTCGGTGCGTCGATGAGCGAGTCCCTGCTGTCCCCTGTGGCCCCCGAACCGGAAAGCAGGGCTCCCCTGCCGCCGCCCGCGCGCCCGCGCGGGCCGATGTCGCTGGTGGTGCTGGCTACGCTGGCCGTGGCCTTCACCCTGTGGGCCGCGCAGGACATCATCCTGCCGGTGCTGCTGGCAATGTTCTTCGCCCTGGTCGGCAACCCGATCCTGCGCTTCCTGCGCCGGCTGTGGATCCCGCGCGCGATCGGTGCGCTGCTGATCCTCGGCACCGGCCTGGGCGTGACCGCCTCGCTCGGCGTGCAGCTGATCGGCCCGGCAATGGACTGGGCACAGGAAGCACCGCAGCAGCTGCGCAAGATCGCCCGCCAGGTGCAGGACCTGACCAAGCCGGTGCAGCAGGCCAACCAGGCGGCGGAAAACTTCGCGCGCGTCGCCGGTGGCGAGAGCAACCGCAGGATCCAGGTCATCCGCACGCAGCTGGACGACCCCTATCGCGTACTGACCCGGGCACCGAAGCTGGCCGCATCGGTACTGGCGGTGGTGCTGCTCACCCTGTTCTTCATGATCTATGGCGAGAGCCTGCAGCGCGCGGCCATCGCCCTGTTCCCCAACCGCCAGCAGCAGCGCTTCACCACCGACATCCTGCGTTCGATCGAACGCGAGGTCTCCCGTTACGTGCTCACCATCAGCGTCATCAACACGCTGGTGGGGCTGGTGTTTGCCGGCGTGCTGATGCTGCTCGGCATCGGCCTGCAGGAGGCCCTGCTGTGGGGCACGGTGGCCGCGCTGCTGAATTTCGCGCCGTACGTGGGCCCGCTGATCGGCGTGGCGATGATGCTGCTGATGGGCTTTGTCGAGTTCCGCGATCCGCTGCAGGCCCTGCTGCCGGCCGCCGCCTACCTGGGCCTGCATACGCTGGAAGGGCAGCTGGTGACCCCGGTCGTGCTGGGCCGGCAGATGAAGCTGTCGCCGCTGGTGCTGATCCTGGCCCTGATGGTGTTCGGCTGGGCGTGGGGCATGGTCGGCCTGCTGTTGTCGGTGCCGCTGCTGGTCTGCATCAAGCTGGTGCTGGCGCGCCTGGAGGGCATGCAGGGCTGGGCGCGGCTGCTGGAATGAAAGCCCCGGCGGGCAGGCGTAGAATGGCCGGGTGAAATTTCCCGTCCAAGCCATCACCCTCGACCTCGACGACACGCTCTGGCCGTTCGCGCCGATCGGCGCCCGCATCGACGTGGTCCTGCACGAATGGATGTGCGAGCACAGCCCCGCCACCGCCGCCATGTACCCGGTGGCGGCGATGCGCGAACTGCGCGAGCGCTCCTTCCGCGACAACCCGCAGCTGCACTTCGACCTGAGCGCGCTGCGCCGGCTGACGATCCAGGAGGCGCTGCAGAACAGCGGCGCCAGCCTGGACCTGCTGGAGCCGGCCTACGAAGTGTTCTATGCCGCGCGCAACCAGGTGGAGTGCTATCCCGATGCCCTCGACGCGCTGGCGCGCATCGCCGAGAGGGTACCGGTGGCGGCGCTGAGCAACGGCAACGCCGACCTGGAACGGATCGGCCTGTCGCATCTGTTCGCCTTCCAACTGGGCGCGCGCGAACATGGCGCGGCCAAGCCGGAGCCCAGCATCTTCCATGCCGCCTGCGACCGCCTGGGCGTGGCGCCGGCGCAGGTGCTGCACGTGGGCGACCATATCGAGATGGACGTGGCCGGGGCGATCACGGCCGGCCTGCGCGGCTGCTGGATCAACCGCGACGCTGCCACCTGGACCCATCCGCAGCTGCAGCCGGACCTGCAGTTCGACACCCTTACCGGCCTGGCAGACTGGTTGGACGCCAACCTCGATGCCGCCGACGAACACCGGAGTAACTGACGCATGAGCGAGATCACCGGCTTCACCGCCACCGCCACCGCCGCACTGCCGCTGCACGTGCTGGACCGCGAGCAGTACGCCCGCTGGAAGGCCGCCCAGCCGGCTGCACAGCAGGCATGGCTGGACGCACAGGGCTTCAATGCCAGCGGCCACAGCGTGGCCCTGCTGCCGGGCGCGGACGGCCTGGCCGGTGCGGTGATCGGGGTTGGCGACCGCGCCGATGCCTACGCCTATGCGCATGCCCCGCACGCCCTGCCCGAAGGCAGCGTGTGGCAGCTGGCCACCGAACTGCCGGCTGCCGAACAGGCGCTGCTGCAGCTGGGCTGGGGCCTGGGCAGCTACCGCTTCGACCGTTACCGCAAGCGCAACCGAGCACCGGCACAACTGCTGGCCAGCCCGACGGCGGAAGTGGCCGACCTGATCGCGGCCAGCCTGCGCGTGCGCGACTGGGTCAACACTCCGACCGAGGACATGGGCCCGCAGCAGCTGGAAGACGCCGCACGTGCGCTGGCTGACACCCACGGTGCGCAGGTCGAAGCGATCACCGGCGATGAACTGCTGAAGCAGAACTTCCCGGCCATCCACGCAGTGGGCCGTGCCTCGCACCGCGCGCCGCGCCTGATCGTGCTGCGCTGGGGCAAGGACAGCGACCCGGCGCTGGCGCTGGTCGGCAAGGGCGTGTGCTTCGATACCGGCGGCCTGGACATCAAGCCGGCCGACGGCATGCGCAACATGAAGAAGGACATGGGCGGTGCCGCCCACGCGCTGGCCCTGGCCGGGCTGGTGATGGCCCAGCAGCTGCCGGTGCGCCTGACCCTGCTGATTTCGGCGGTGGAAAATGCGATCGGCCCCGATGCCTTCCGCCCGGGCGAGATCATCGCCACGCGCAAGGGGCTGAGCGTCGAGATCGACAACACCGACGCCGAGGGCCGCCTGGTCCTGTGCGATGCGCTGACCTTCGCCGGCGAACAGAAACCCGACCTGGTGCTGGACTTCGCCACCCTGACCGGTGCCGCCCGCATTGCGCTGGGCCCGGACCTGCCGGCCCTGTTCAGCAACGACGACACGGTGGCCCAGCAGTGGCTGCAGGCCGGCGATGAAACCCGCGACCCGGTGTGGCGCATGCCGCTGTGGCGCCCGTACCTGCGTTACCTGAGCAGCGGCGTGGCCGACCTGGCCAATGCCGGCTCGCGCATGGCCGGCTCGGTGACCGCCGCGCTGTACCTGGAGCGTTTCCTGGAAAACGACCAGCGCTGGGCACACCTGGACGTGTATGCCTGGAACGACGGCGAGCGCCCGGGCCGTCCGGCCGGTGGCGAGGCCCTGGCCCTGCGTTCGGCCTGGGCGATGCTGAAGAAGCGATACGCCTGAGGGAGCCGCCGGGCATGGCCCGGCGCTACCGTTTGCGCTGGAAGTTTGACGAAAAATTGAATACCGGGCCTGGAAGGGTTCTGCGAGGATGTGCGGGTCGACCACCCACACGATCCGTGAAGGCAGGAACCCGACCATGTCGCTCTTCCGCTACACCCGCGCTGGCCAGACGCCCGGCGCATCGCGCACGCATTCGGCGTTGCCCTGGATCGCCCTGATCGCCCTGATCCTGGGCGGTGCCGCGCTGGCCTTCGCCTGGCTGGCCGGCTGGATCGGCAACCGCCTCACCGCGCAGCGCTTCACCGACACCATCGAAGCCACCGGCCCGGCCCATCCGGGCTTCCGCCGTGCGCACAGCAAGGGCGTCTGCGTGAGCGGCTGGTTCGAGCCCAGCGCGCAGGCACCCACCCTGTCCAGCGCGCGGGTGTTCTCGCAGGCGCGGGTACCGGTGATGGGCCGCCTGTCGATCGGTGGCGGCGACCCGTACGGCGCCGACAACACCGCGCGCGTGCGCAGCATGGCGGTGCAGATGGTCAGTGACGACGGCCAGGAATGGCGCATGGCGATGAACAGCTTCCCGTTCTTCGCCGTGCCCGACGCCGAGGCCTTCTACGAGCAGACCCGCGCCTCCATTCCCGACCCGGCCACCGGCAAGCCCGCCCCGCAGAAGATGGCCGCCGTGCTGGCCAGATACCCCAGTGCGCAGGCCTTCCAGCAATGGGCGAAGACCGCGCCGTGGACCAGCAGCTGGGCCGATACCACCTACAACAGCGTCAACAGTTTCTGGTTCACCAACGCGCAGGGACAGAAGCGCGCGGTGCGCTGGCGCTGGCAGCCGCTGGCGCCGGTGGTGGAGATGGATGCGGAAACGCGCAGGCAGGCCAGCGTCGATTTCCTCAGCCAGGAACTGCAGCAGCGCCTGGCCAAGGGCCCGGTGCAGTGGAATCTGGTGGTCAGCACCGCCGCGCCCGGCGATGCCATCAACGATCCGTCGACGCCGTGGCCGGAGTCGCGCGAGCAGGTGGTGGCCGGCGCGCTCAGCCTGGACCGTATGCAGTCGCAGGAAGAAGGCGCCTGCGGCCAGGTCAACTTCGACCCGTTGATCCTGCCCAGCGGCGTGCGCGGCAGTGACGACCCGATCCTGGCCGCGCGCTCGGCCGTGTACTCGCAGTCCTTCAACCGCCGCGAGCGCGAACGCGCTGCCGGCAACGTCGAAAAACCGAAGAAGGAGGCCGCACGATGAGTACCGGCAACGGCCACTTCAACCTGCTCGCGCGCGTCCTGCACTGGACCATGGCGGCGATGATCCTGGCCATGCTGTTCATCGGCGTGACCATGGTCGCCTCGCTGCACCTGCGGCCGATGCTGATCGACCTGCACCGCCCGCTGGGCATCGCCATCCTCGTGCTGGTGCTGTTGCGGTTGTACAACCGCCTGCGCCACCGCCCGCCACCGCTGCCGGCCGACCTGCCGGCGTGGCAGGCGCTGGCGGCGAAGGCATCGCACTGGATGCTGTACGGGCTGATGCTGGCGATGCCGCTGATCGGCTGGGCGATGCTGTCGGCCGGCGGCTACCCGATCACCCTGTGGGGCGGCCTGCACCTGCCACCGATCGTGCCGCACACCCCGGCGCTGTATGCGGCCCTGCGCAACGCGCATAGCCTGCTGGCGTATGTGTTGTTCGCCACGGTGCTGATGCACGTGGGCGCGGCGCTGTTCCACCTGTGGGTGCGCCGCGATGGCGTGTTCCAGGCGATGGCACGCGGAAAGGATTGAGCGGGGCCTCGAATCGGTAGCGCCGGGCCACGCCCGGCGGAAGGCCAACACCCGCCGCTGCGCTCGCCGGGCATGGCCCGGCGCTACCGGCACATGGCGCGCCTACAACCAGCCCTTCTGCCGGGCCAGCCGGTACGCCTCGATGCGGTTGGCCACGCCCAGCTTGCCGATGCACTCGGACAGGTAATTGCGCACCGTGCCGTGCGAAAGCCCCAGCTGTTCAGCGATCTCGCTGGCCGTGCGGCCTTCGCCGGCCAGCCGCAGCACGCGTCGCTCGCGGTCGGTCAGTGGATCGGCCTGCGACCACGCATCCATCGCCAGCTGCGGGTCGATCGCGCGGATGCCCTGCTGCACCTTGCGCAGCGCTTCGGCCAGGTTCTCCGCCGGTGCATCCTTCAACAGATAACCCAGCACCCCCGCTTCCAGCGCACGGCGCAGGAAGCCGGCGCGGGCGAAGGTGGTCACGATGACGACCTTGATCGGCAGTTCATGGCGGGCGATGCGCTGGGCCAGCTCGAGACCGGTCAGGCCAGGCATCTCGATGTCGGTCACCAGGATGTCCGGCTGCAGCTGCTGCAGCATGCGCCAGGCGGTTTCGCCGTCGGCGGCACTGCCCAGCACCTCGATGTCCGGCTCCAGGCCCAGCAGCGCCGACAGCGCGCCGCGCACCATGGCCTGGTCCTCGGCCAGCAGGATGCGGATCATGCCGCACCGTCCTGTGCCAGCGAGGCCGGTGTGACCGGAGTGGTGGCCGCTGCCAGCGGCACTCGCACGCTCAACACGGTCCCCTCTCCCCTGCCCGACTGCACCTGCAGCTGGCCGCCCAGCGCGGCCACGCGCTCGCGCATGCCGCACAGGCCATTGCCTTCGGCCTGAAGGCCGCCCCGTCCGTCATCGCGTATCTGCATCACCAGTTGCCGTCCCTCCTGCATGAATTCCACCCGCGCCTGGGTCGCCTGCGCATGGCGCACGATATTGGTGGCCGCCTCGCGCAGCACCAGGGCAAGGCCGCGCTCCACCTCCACCGGCATCGGTGGCGGCACCGTGTAGTGCAGGTGCACCTGCTGGCATTCCAGCAGCAGCCGCGCCGAGGCCAGCTCGCCGGCCAGATCGCTGGCGCGTATACCGGTGACTGCACTGCGCACCTGCGCCAATGCCTCGCGGGCGATGGCCTCGGCCTCGCCGATCTCCTGCCGCGCACGCGCGTCATCGCGGTCGTACAGCTTGCGCGCCAGTTCCAGCTTCAACGTGATCAGCGAAAGCGTGTGGCCGAGCAGATCATGCAGGTCACGGCCGATGCGCTCGCGCTCGGCAGTGGTCGCCAGCCGCCGCACTTCCTCCTGCGACAGCTGCAGGGCCACGTCGCGCTGCTGGCTCAACGCCTCCACGTTCACCACCAGGCCGACGATGAAGGACACCGCCGGCATCCACACCAGCGCCTGCCACGGGTAGCCGAAGTACAGCGCGGCCGAGCAGAACACGAGGTTCAAACCGCTCAGCTGCAGCAGGTACATCCACCAGCCGCTGCGTCCGCTCATGCGCATCAGCACGCAGCCGAACACGAAGTAGCTCAGGCCGGAGGGGTACCAGGGCAGCAGCACCAGCGACAGCGCGACCATCGCCATTGCATAACGCGGGCCGTGGTGGCGCGGCGCCAGCATCACCCGTGCATACAGGAACAGGAACAGCGGATAGCTGGCCAGGGTGAGGAACAACCAGCGCAGGGTGAAGCCATTGCCCAGCGCGGGCGTCAGGAAGATCCACACCGACCACAGCAGGTGGATCGCCCCGCTCCACGGTGATTTGCCGCGCCGCAACTGGTCAGCCACGGCCGAATCCGGCGCGGGGCGCAGCAGGGAGGCAAACCAGCTTGACGACACGGGCGGATCCAGGCGGGGACGTTCGCTGCCGATCATGCCAGTTCAGCCGACCCGGCGCAGGCGGCGACGCGCCAGCAGCAATGCCACTACGGTCACGCCCAGCAGCACCAGCAGATGCCCGGCGAGGCTGCCTGCCGCAGGCAGCCCGACCACCGGCAGCGCCAGCTGCGCCAGATGCCAGGTCGGCCACAGCGGCGCCATCGTCGAGAACAGCTTCGGCAGCGCCGACAGCGGCAGCCACAGGCCCGAGAGCAGGGCCAGCGGAAGGTACACCAGGTTGACCATCGCCGGCGCCGCGCTGGCACTGACATGGCTGCCGATCAGCAGGCCGATGGCACCCAGCGGCAGGGCCGCCAGTGCGGCCACAGCCAGCAGCTGCAGGATCTGCTGTACCTGCAGATGCACACCGCCGAGTGTGCTGGCCGCGGTGACCAGCAGGCCGGCCACCAGCAGCGCGAACATCACCGCCATCGCCAGCCGTGCCAGCAACGGTGCCGCCGCCGGCATCGGCAGCGCGCGCTTGAGGGTCAGCAGGCCGCCTTCGCGGTCCAGTGCCAGCTGCACGCCGAAGCCGAACAGCGCCGGTGCCATCGCGCCGAAGACGCAGTAGGTGGCCAGCAGATACAGCGGCGCATGGCCACGCCCCAGCAGCACGCCGAACAACAGGTAGAACAGCACCGGGAACAGCAGCGACGGCACCGCGAAGGCCGGCGTGCGCCAGGCCCGGCGCAGCTCGGCCTGCAGCTCGGCGATGCAGGGACGCAGGGCGGCACGCACGGAAGCGCGCGGCGCAGCGAGGGTACGGGTCACGGTGTTCATGCGGCCTCCCGGGTCATGTCGAGGAAGGCGTCAGCCAGTGCCGCGCCCTGTACTTCCAGTTCCTGCAGTCGTGCGTCGGCGGCCAGCAGGCGCGCCACCACCGGTTCGGCCGGGCTGGCCAGCAGCTGCAGGTGCGCTCCGTCGCGCTGCACCTGCTGCACGCCCGGCCAGTGCTGCACGTCTTCCACTGCGAGGCTGCTGCGGCAGCGGATGCGCCGCGGCCGGTCGGCCAGGCGCAGCTCGGCCAGCGGCGCATCGGCCAGCACGCGGCCCTGCTCCAGCACCACCACCTGCGACGCCAGCGCTTCGGCCTCCTCCAGGTAGTGGGTGGTCAGCAGCACGCCACAGCCTTCGGCCACAAGCTGCCGGATCGCCTGCCACATCACCTGCCGCGCCTGGATGTCCAGGCCGGTGGTGGGCTCATCCAGGAACAGCACTCGCGGGCGCCCACACAGCGCGATGGCGAACTGCACCGTGCGCTGCTGGCCACCGGACAGCTGCCCGTAGCGGCGACGGGCCAGATCCTGCAGCCCGGCGCGCTGCAGGACCTCGGCCAGCGGCATCGGGTCGGGATAGCAGGCGCTGGCCTGCGCCACCAGCTCATCCACCTGCAGCATCGGCGGCAGGCTGGTGCTCTGCAGCATCACACCCAGGCCCACGCGGCTGGCGCGCTGCTGCGGATCACCGCCGAGCAGTTCGACCTGCCCGGCATCGGCGCGGCGCAAGCCCAGCAGCACGCTGATCGCGGTACTCTTGCCAGCACCGTTGCGGCCCAGCAGGGCCAGGACCTGGCCGGCACGCACCTGCAGGTCGATGCCCTGCAGTGCGGCATGGCCGGCGTACTGCACCTGCACCTGGTGCAGGCGGGCCAGCGGGGCCGTAGTGGGAGCTGCGGTCGGATCCATGGGTGCGGTACCGGTAGCGGGGACGTTGCCATCCTGTGCCGCCCCGGTCACGTTTTGCAGTGGCCGCCGTCAGCTACATCGGGTGACAGCTGTCACTGCCATCCCGCCCCGTGCCACCTGCATGCTGTGCCGCACGCTTTGCCACCGGAACCGCTGCTGTCGCCCTTCCGGCCACTCCGCCCGAACGCCTGTGATGGAACGCAATGAACGCTTCTGCCGAGCTGTTGAAGGAACTCCGTATCGACCGCAGGAACCCGCCGCCGTCCTCCGGGGATGGGCCGGGCGGGCGCCGCTGGCTGTGGATCGCGTTGGTGGTGATCGTGCTGCTGTTGGCCGGCGGTGCCTTCTTCCTGTTCGGCCGCGAGCCGACGGTGGAGGTGGAAACCGCACCGGCAGTGGCGATCCAGCAGGGCAATGCCAGCAGCTCGGTACTCGATGCCAGCGGCTACGTGGTGGCCCGGCGCATGGCCACGGTGTCGGCCAAGATCACCGGCAAGGTACGCGAAGTGATGATCGAGGAAGGCATGCGGGTGGAGGCTGGCCAGGTCATGGCCACGCTTGACCCGATCGATGCCGATGCACAGCGCAGCCTCTCCGCCTCGCAGGTGCAGGCCGCACGTGCACAGGTGGCCGGCCTGCAGGCGCAACAGCGCCAGGCCGCCGCCGAGGCCAGCCGCCTGCAGGCGCTGGTCGGCCAGCAGCTGGTCTCACGTTCGCAGTACGACCAGGCCGTCGCCCAGCGTGACAGCCTCCGCGCGCAGCTCGATACCGCCCAGCGCAACGTCAAGGTGGCCAGCGACCAGCTCGCCATCGCCGACCTTGGCGTGGACAACAACATCGTGCGCGCGCCGTTCTCCGGCGTGGTCACCGCCAAGGCCGCGCAGCCGGGCGAGATCGTCTCGCCGCTGTCGGCCGGTGGCGGCTTCACCCGAACCGGCATCGGCACCATCGTCGACATGGAGTCGCTGGAGATCGAGGTGGAAGTGGGCGAAGCCTTCATCGGCCGCGTGCAGCCGAAGATGCCGGTGGAAGCCACGCTCAACGCCTACCCGGAGTGGAAGATCCCCGGTGAGGTGATTGCCATCATCCCTACCGCCGACCGCGGCAAGGCCACGGTGAAGGTGCGCGTGGCGCTGAAGGTGAAGGACCCGCGCATCGTGCCGGAGATGGGCGTGCGGGTCAGTTTCCTGGAACAGGCGCAGCCGCAGGCCGCGGCCACGCCGCAGGGCGTGCGCGTGCCGGCCACGGGCGTGGTCGAGCGCGACGGTGCCAGCGTGGCCTTCGTGCTGGGCGATGCCGACCGCGTTCAGCAGCGCGCCGTGCAGGCCGTCCAGGCAATGGGCAAGGACCGCCAGCTGCTGAAGGGCGTGAGTGCGGGTGAAAGCGTGGTGGTCAGCCCACCGGACACCCTGCGCGATGGCGCCAGGGTTCGACTGAAACAAGCGCAGTAATGGCCTGGCGCCCGCGTGGCGCCGCCGGCAGCACCGTTCGATGCAAGCTCCGGCCCGTGGCCGGCGCGCATCCCCGTGTCCAACCTTTCGTGGAGAACCCCGATGTCGACCCTGGTTTCACTACGCAACATCACCAAGACCTACCAACGTGGCCCGGAGAAAGTGCAGGTGCTGCATGGCATCGACCTGGACATCGCCAGCGGCGACTTCGTCGCGCTGATGGGCCCGTCCGGTTCGGGCAAGACCACCCTGCTCAACCTGATCGGCGGCCTGGACAACCCCAGTGGCGGCGAGATCAGCATCGAAGGCGAGCGCATCGACCAGATGAGCGGCGGCCAGCTGTCGACCTGGCGCAGCCACCACGTCGGCTTCGTGTTCCAGTTCTACAACCTGATGCCGATGCTGACCGCGCAGAAGAACGTGGAGCTGCCGCTGCTGCTGACCCACCTCAGCGCCGCACAGCGCAGGCGCAATGCCGAGATCGCACTGACCCTGGTCGGCCTCGCCGACCGCCGCAGCCACCGCCCCAACGAACTGTCCGGCGGCCAGCAGCAGCGCGTGGCCATTGCCCGCGCCATCGTCTCCGACCCGACCTTCCTGATCTGCGACGAACCGACCGGCGACCTCGACCGGCAGTCGGCCGAGGAGATCCTGGGCCTGCTGCAGCAGCTCAACCGCGAACACGGCAAGACCATCATCATGGTCACCCATGACCCGAAGGCCGCCGAGTACGCCACCCACACGGTGCATCTGGACAAGGGCGAGCTGGCCGACGCCCCGCTGGCCCACTGACGGAGGCCCCGGCGATGAAATACTTTTCCCTGGTCTGGGCCCAGCTGTTCCGCAGCCGCACCCGGACCCTGCTGACCCTGCTTTCGGTGGTCGCGGCGTTCCTGCTGTTCGGCATGCTCGATTCGGTACGCGTGGCGTTCAATTCCGGCGGCAGCGTGGAGGGTGCCAACCGCCTGGTCACTGCTTCGCGCCTGTCGATCACCCAGTCGCTGCCGATCCGCCTGGAAACGCAGATCCGCCAGGTCGACGGCGTGCGCGACGTGGCCTATGGCATGTGGTTCGGCGGCATCTATCAGGACCCGAAGAACTTCTTCCCGAACTTCTCGGTGTCGCCCAACTACTTCGACGTCTACCGCGAACTGCAGATCGACCCGGCGCAGCTGGAAGACTGGAAGCAGACCCGCACCGGCGCCATCGTCGGCGAGACCCTGGCCAACCAGTTCGGCTGGAAGATCGGCGACACCATTCCGCTGCAGGCAACGATCTTCCCGCGCGGCGGCAGCAATGACTGGCCGCTGGAACTGAAGGGCATCTTCCGCTCGAAGGACCGCGCGCAGGCAAGCAACGAAGAACGCCAGCTGATGATGAACTGGAAATACTTCGACGAATCCAACGACTACATCAAGAACCAGGTGAGCTGGTACACGATCACCCTGGACAACCCCGGCCATGCCTCGCGGGTGGCACAGGCCATCGATGCGATCTCGGCCAACTCCGACCACGAGACCAAGACCCAGACCGAATCGGCGTTCCAGCAGGCCTTCGTCAAGCAGTTCGCGGACATCGGCATGATCGTCACCTCGATCATGGGCGCGGTGTTTTTCACCCTGCTGCTGCTGACCGGCAACACCATGGCGCAGGCCGTGCGCGAGCGCATTCCCGAGCTGGCCACGCTGAAGACGCTGGGCTTCAAGGACAGCACCGTGCTGACGCTGGTGATGGTCGAGTCGGTGCTGCTGATCGGCCTCGGCGGCCTGATCGGCATGGGCCTGGCCGCGCTGGTGCTGCCGGCGATCGCACCGAAGAGCCTGGGCATGCTGCCACCGCACGTACCGACCCCCACCTGGCTGGTGGGTATCGGCCTGATCGTGGTGATCGGCGTCGTGGTCGGGCTGCTGCCCGCGCTGCGCGCCAAGCGCCTGAAGATCGTCGATGCGTTGGCCGGCCGCTGAGGAGGACACCCCATGAACAGGATCAAGAAGTGGTTGGGAAATGCACTGACCGTGCTGCTGCTGGCGGTGGGCCTGCTGCTGTGGATCGGCTTGCCGTGGGTCGGTGTACTGGCCGTGGCGGTGCTGGTGGCGCTGTGGCTGCTGCTGACCCGCAGCGGGCGGCTGGCGCTGGCGGCCACCCGTATCGGCATCGCCAGCCTGCCGCAGCGCTGGGGTGCCTCCTCGGTGATCGTGGTCGGCATTGCCGGCGTGGTCGGCGTACTGGTGGCGATGCTGGCCATGGGCGAGGGCTTCCAGGCCACGCTCAACAACACTGGCGATGACACCACCGCCATCGTGCTGCGCGGCGGCTCGCAGGCCGAGACCAATTCGGTCATCACGCGCGAGCAGGTGCCGATGCTGTCCACCCTGCCCGGCATCAGCCGCGATGGCGAAGGCCGGCCGCTGCTGTCGCCGGAGCTGTCGCAGGTGGTGAACCTCGTGTCCAAGGCCGACGGCACCGACGTCAACGCGCAGTTCCGCGGCGTTGGCCCACAGGCGTGGGCAGTGCATGACAAGGTGAAGATCGTGCAGGGCCGCACGTTCGGCACTGGCCTGCGCGAGATCGTGGTCGGCCAGGGCGCGCAGGGACAGTTCCGCGATCTGGACGTCGGCAAGACGCTGACCCTGGGCAACCAGGCCTGGACCGTGGTGGGTGTGTTCGCCTCGGGGGATGCGCACGATTCGGAAATGTGGACCGATGCCGATACGCTGGCCACCACCTACCAGCGCAGTGCATGGCAGTCGATCAGCGTGCGCACCGATGGCAAGCCTGGCTTCGAACAGTTCAAGGCGGCCGTAGCGGCCGATCCTCGGCTGAAGCTGGACGTGGAAACCACGCGTGCGTACTACAGCAAGCAGGGCGGCGGCCTGACCAAGCTGATCGACATCCTTGGCAAGGTGATCGGCATGATCATGGCAGTGGGCGCCGTGTTTGGTGCGCTCAACACCATGTATGCGGCAGTCGCGACGCGTGCGCGCGAGATCGCCACCATGCGTGCGATCGGGTTCCGCGGCCTGCCGGTGGTGACCGCAGTAATGCTGGAAACCATGCTGCTGGCGCTGCTGGGCGGGTTGCTCGGCTGCGCCGTGGCCTGGTTGTTGTTCAACGGATACAGCGTGTCCACCATCGGCAGCAATTTCAGCGCCGTGGTGTTCAAGTTCCATGTATCACCGGAGCTGCTGTGGAATGGGCTGAAGTGGGCGCTGGGCATCGGCCTGGTCGGTGGCCTGTTCCCGGCACTGCGCGCGGCGCGCCTGCCGATCACCACGGCGCTGCGCGAAACCTGATCAGCGCATACGTGCGTGCGGTGATGGATGTGGAAGGGCGAAGCGAAGGCTTCGCCCTTTTTTGTGGGCATCATCCACGCATGGCGTGGATCTACCGATGCCCTGTCTACGCATGGCGTGGATCTACCGATGCCCTATCCACGCATGGCGTGGATCTACCGATGCGCGTGTCGATCGCGCGGGTGTCCGCATTCCAGTAGATCCACGCCATGCGTGGATGAACACACGCACACCCTGCGCATTACAGATCATGCGATTGCAGCCGTTATCGGTGCCTCTGCGCATCGAATACAGCTCGCGCGTGACGTTGCGCACAGCCCTCCTGTGGATTGTTGGTTGCGATTCATCTTCACCGCGATGAAACACGCAGGGACAAACAGTTACGAATGAAAACACTCTAGAATCCCGCCCCCCACGTTGGTTTGCAGTACCCCACGCGCCCACAGAACGGGCGCATGTTTTTTTCTGAAACACGAGATTTCACGGATGTCCCTGAAGACCACCCCGCTGCGCAACGCGATCGTGATCGCGCTGGCTGCCAGCTGCACCACCCCCGCCTTCGCACAGGATGCGGGCGACAACACCACCAACCTCGACCGCATCGAAATCACCGGCTCGCGCATCCGCCAGGCCAGTGTCGAGACCGCCCAGCCGGTGGTCGCGCTCAACCGCGCCGAGATCGAGAAGAAGGGCTACGTCAACGTCGCCGACATCCTGCAGGACGTAACCGCTGCCGGTTCGCCGAGCATGAGCCGCGCTTCGTCGCTGACCTCCTCGCGCGACTTCGGTGGCATGTATGTCAGCCTGCGCAACCTGGGCCCGGAACGCAGCCTGGTGCTGATCGACGGCCGCCGCATGGGCGTCAGCGCCGGCGGTTATTCCGACCTGGCATCGATTCCCTCGGCCATCGTCGAGCGCGTGGAAGTGCTGACCGACGGTGCGTCGGCGCTGTACGGCTCGGACGCCATCGCCGGTGTGGTCAACATCATCACCCGCAAGAATTTCGACGGTGGCGAAGCCAGCGTCTACGTCGGCCAGTACGGCGAAGGTGACGGCCAGAAGCGCTCCTACAGCGCCACCTTCGGCAAGACTTTCGACCGCGGCTGGTTCAGCGTGGGCGCCGAGCGCACCAAGGAAGACGAAGTGATGGGCGGCGCGCGTGAGTTCACCCGCTACGTCAACGGCCCGCGCCACCCGAACGACGGCCTCAACGGCACCACGCCGTGGGGCAGCGTCACCGTCGGCGGAAAGCCGGTGACCGTCGGCCCGGGCGGTGACCCGACCGATGCAGCCAACTTCCACACGCTGAACCCGGCCGATGGCGCCAACACCAAGACCAACATGAGCCTGCTGACCGGCCTGGAGCGCACTTCGGTGTTCGCCAACGGTGGCTTCTCGATCAACGACAACCTGCGCGTCGTCGCCGATGCGCTGTACAGCAAGCGTGAATCGAGCAAGCACCTGGCCGGTTACCCGTACTCGGTGACTGCCGCACAGGCGCGCAACGGCACCCGCGCCGCCCTGTCCAAGGACAGCGCATTCAACCTGTGGGGCCAGGACGTGCTGTTCTCGCACCGCACCGAAGAAATGCTGCGTGGCACCGAGAACAACCTGGAAACCAAGCGCGGCAGCCTGGGTCTGGAAGGCAGCTTCGACACCGGTTCGCGCTACTGGGACTGGAACGTCAACTACACCTACAACCGCAATGAAGGCGAGCGCATCGGCACCGGCAGCATGTACCAGCCGAACGTCAACCTCGCCGTCGGCCCGTCCTTCATCAAGGATGGCGTGGCCTACTGCGGTACCACCAATGCGGTGATCGCCGGCTGCGTGCCGTGGAACCCGGCCGCACCGATGGGCTACACCGGCCCGGGCTCGCTGAGCAACCAGGACGTGCAGGACTACCTGTTCGCCCGCTTCGTGGACAAGAGCCAGACCACCACCAAGGTGGCCAGCGCCAACATCTCCGGCTCGCTGTTCACCCTGCCGGCCGGCGACGTGCTGACCGCGATGGGCTTCGAGCACCGTACCGAAGAAGCACGCTACACCCCGGACCTGATGGTGCAGAACGGCCAGATCGCCGGCACCAGCGGCAAGCCGACCCAGGGCGACTACTCGCTCAGCGAGGTCTACCTGGAACTGCAGGTGCCGCTGCTGGCCGACATGGCCTTTGCCCGTGAGCTGTCGCTGGACGTGGCCGGTCGCTATTCGGATTACAACAACTTCGGATCGACCACCAACAGCAAGTTCGGCGTGAAGTGGAAGCCGATCGACAGCCTGCTGGTGCGCGCCACCTACGGCACCGGCTTCCGTGCGCCCACCGTGGACGACCTGTACGGCGGCACCGTCAGCAGCCGTGACTCGTTCACCGACCCGTGCGATACCTCGTTCGGCACCGCCGCCACCAGCGCTGCGGTTGCCGCACGCTGCAAGGCCCTGAACGTGCCGGCCAACTTCCGCCAGCTCAACAGCGACGGCAGCGTGGCCAGCAAGCCGGGCCAGCAGGCCACCACCGATTTCAACTCGGGTTCCAACCCGGAGCTGAAGCCGGAAACCGCCAAGACCTGGACCGTCGGCCTGGTCTACAGCCCGGACTTCGTGCAGGGCCTGGACGTCAGCCTGGACTGGTGGAAGATCCGCATCGACAACGCCATCGTCGGCGAGTCGGCCACCAGCATCCTGGAACAGTGCTACGTGCAGGGTTCGGACGCGGCCTGCGGTCGCTTCACCCGCGGCAGCAACGGCCAGGTCAATGCGCTGGACCGCTCGCTGGTCAACGCCGGCTACCGCGAAACCGCCGGCTATGACATCAGTGCGCGCTACCGCCTGCCGGAAACCGCGTTCGGCAAGTTCGCCGTCACCTGGAACACCACCTATACCGACTACCTGGAACAGCGTAACGACAACGCCGTCACCACGCCGGTGGAACAGCTGACCAGCTGGGGCGGCAACTTCCGCGTGCGCTCGACCTTCAACCTGGACTGGCAGTACGGCAACCTGGGCATCGGTTGGACCGCGCGTTACTACTCCAGCATGAAGGAGAAGTGCTCCTACCTGGACGAGTGCAACCTGCCAGGCTTCAGTTCGGCCTACACCGATGCCTCGCCGACCAACAAGGTGGGTTCGAACACCTTCCACGACCTGCAGGTGCGTTACAGCCTGCCGTGGGATGGCACCGTTTCGCTGGGCCTGAACAACGTGTTCGACCACCAGGGTCCGGTGATGTACAGCCAGCCGAACAGCAGCTTCGTCTACTACGGCGGCTTCGACATCGGTCGTTTCATGTACATGAAATACCAGCAGCGCTTCTAAGCCTGCACCCGCGTTCCCGTTCCGGCCAACTCTCTCCTGGCCGGAGATGGAAGCAGAACGGCGCCCCTCGGGGCGCCGTTCTTTTTTGCCGGAGCCGGGGTCGGATCCCTTCGCAACGCGAAGGGCTCTGACCCCATCGCGATTACCGCTTCGCCGCCCGCATCGCCCGCACGTTCTCGCCGACGAACAACACCAGCCCGGCCCAGATCACCGCAAAACCAATTGCCTTGCCGGTATCGAACGCCTCGTGGAAGAAGAACACACCCAGCAGCAGCTGCAGGCTCGGTGCGATGTACTGCAGGATGCCGACCAGCGACAGCGGAATGCGCTTCACCCCGTAGGCGAAGCCGATCAGCGGCACCGCAGTGACCACGCCACCGAACACCAGCAGCAGATCGTTGCGCCAGCCCCAGCCGTGGAAGAACGCGCCGCCATGACCGTTCTCGGCCCACACCGCAAACGCCAGCGCGGGCAGGAACAGGTAGAGGCTCTCCACGCCCAGTCCGGCCACCGGATCGACCGACACCAGCTTGCGCAGCAGGCCGTACAGGCCGAACGAACACGCCAGGCCCAGCGCGATCCACGGCGGCGTGCCGGCATCGATGGTCAGCCAGGCCACGCCTACCGCGGCCATCGCCACTGCCATCCACTGCACGCGGCGCAGGCGCTCCTTCAGCACCAGCACGCCCAGCAGCACGTTCACCAGCGGGTTGATGAAGTAGCCCAGGCTGGTTTCGATCACATGCCCGGCATTGACCGCCCAGATGTACAGGCCCCAGTTGAAGGCAATGGTCAGGCTGGATACCGCCAGGATCGGCAGCGCGCGCGGCTGCGCGGCGATCTTCCGCCACCAGCCCAGGCGCGCGCTCAGCAGCAGCCACGCCACCACCAGCACCGTGGACCAGATGATGCGGTGGGCAATGATCTGGAACGACGGCACCTCGTTGAGCAGATGCCAGTACACCGGCACCAGCCCCCACAGCACGAAGGTGGAAGCAGTGACCCATAGGCCGCTGCGTTGTTCCTTCTCGTCCATGCTCACTTCTTCCAGGTCCTTGCCATGGTCAGCACCACCACGCCCAGCAGGATGACCGCCATCGCCAGGAAATCACGCCAGCCGAACTGCTCGCCATTCAGTGCCGCCCCCAGCAGCACCGCGATGACCGGATTGACATAGGCGTAACTGCCCGCCAGCGCAGGGCGCACGTTGTGCAGCAGCCAGACATAGGCGGTGAACGCCACGATCGAACCGAACACGCACAGGTAGGCCATGGCCAGCAGGCCGCCGGCGTCGGGCAGCGTGGTCGGGCGCTCGCCCACCGCCAGGCCGATCAGCACCAGCAGCACGCCGCCGCAGATCATCTGCCCGGCGGCGGTCATGAACGGACCAGGCAGGTCCAGGCCGCGCGCCCACACCGAGCCGAACGCCCAGCCGACCGGTGCGATCAGCAGCAGCACCAGCCCGGTGGGCGACGCCGTGAGGCTGCTGCCGGCATTGAGCCAGACCACGCCGATGAAACCGATCGCGATGCCCAGCCATTCGCCGCGGCTGGCGTGCTGGCCGCGAAACGCGGAGAACAGCGCCATCCACAGCGGCACCGAGGCCACCGCCGTCGCGGCCAGGCCTGAGGACACTTCGCGCTCGGCCAGCACCACCATGCCGTTGCCCAGCACCAGCATGGTCGCGCCCATGATGACCAGGTTGCGCCACTGCCGCAGGCTCGGCCGTGGCATCTTCCAGAACAGGCGCAGGGCCAGGTACATCAGGCCGCCGGCGATGATGAAGCGGCTGCCGGAGACCATGGTGAGCGGCAGCGCGCCGCCATGCAGGGCCTTGGCGATGCCCAGGTAGGTCGAGCCCCAGACCACGTAGACCAGCAGCAAGGCCAGCGCGACAAGGCCACCCCGGGGGGCAGCCGCAGAAGGAACAGGAGAAGCCGACATGACGCACCAGCAGGCAGGGGAAAAGGGATTCTAGAAGGTTCGGGTGACGGAGCAACCCCGCTTCCGGCAGCCACGCAGGCCTTGCAGGGCTTTACTGAACGCGCAGCCCGCGACATCGCGTACGACGATCTAGCTATGGTTCCCTCTGCGGGCCGCTGTCACCCTGTGCGGTCCCCATGCGCTGCCCGCCCCTCCGGCACCCGGCGTTGACGTGGGATGCAGTACCTAGGAGGCTGGCTGGCAGCGCCCCACGCGCGCGCCTGGCACCGATCTTTCCCGCACGGAAGCACCGCATCGAGGATCCTCACCCAGATGAGCACCACGTCCCAACCTGCTGTTCCCAGCACCGACGGCGCCGCGCTGCGCCGCTCGATCTCCAATACCCTCAAAGGCTCCGCCGGCAACCTGGTGGAGTGGTATGACGTCTACGTGTACTCGGTGTTCGCCGTGTACTTCGAATCGCAGTTCTTCTCGCCCGAAGACAAGAACTCCACCCTGTACGTGTGGGCGATCTTCGCCGCCACGTTCCTGATGCGCCCGATCGGCGCCTGGTTCTTCGGCCGCTTCGCCGATCGCCACGGCCGTCGCCTGGCGCTCACCGTGTCGGTCACCCTGATGGCCGTCTGCTCCTTCCTCATCGCCATCACGCCCACCGCGGCCAGCATCGGCATCTGGGCGGCGATCATCCTGCTGTTCGCACGCCTGCTGCAGGGCTTTGCCACCGGCGGTGAGTACGGCGCCAGCGCCACCTACATGTCCGAGGCCGCCATTCCCGGCCGCCGCGGCTTCCTGTCCTCGTTCCACTACGTCACCCTGGTCGGCGGCCATGTGCTGGCCCAGCTCACGCTGTTCCTGATGCTGAACTTCTGGGGCAAGCCGGAAATCTCCGAGTTCGGCTGGCGCATCGCCTTCGGCATCGGTGGCATTGCCGCGGTCGTGGTGTTCTGGCTGCGCCGAGGAATGGACGAGACGATGGAAGAATCGTCGATCGAGGCCGCGCGCGAAGGCAAGGCGAAGAAGTCCGGTTCGATGTACGAACTGGTCGTGCACCAGTGGCGCCCGCTGCTGCTGTGCTTCCTGATCACCGCCGGCGGCACCATTGCCTTCTACACCTACTCGGTGAACGGCCCGAAGATGATCCAGAGCGCGTTTGCCGCGGATGATCCGATGACCGCCACCCTGGTCAACCTCGGCGTGCTGACGTTGCTGATGGTGCTGCAGCCGGTCGGCGGCTGGCTGTCGGACATCATCGGCCGCAAGAGCCTGCTGGTGTTCTTCGGCGTGGGCGGCGTGCTGTACAGCTGGTACCTGATCACCCAGCTGCCGCACCAGCACGATGCCACCCTCGCCTTCCTGACCCTGGCGCTGGGCTTTGTCATCCTCACCGGCTACACGTCCATCAACGCGGTGGTGAAGGCCGAACTGTTCCCCACCCACATCCGTGCACTGGGCGTGGGCCTGGGCTATGCGCTGGCCAATTCGCTGTTCGGTGGTACCGCCCCGCTGCTGTACCAGGGCGCGCTGAAGACCGGCCACGTCGACTGGTTCGCCATCTACGTCACCGCCACGATCGCGGTATCGTTGGTGGTCTATGTCTTCTTCCTCACCAACAAGGGCCCGAACTGGCTCGACGGCACCCGCAGGTAAGGGCGCCGTACTGATCGCAGCCACCGGTGCAGTGCCGGTGGCTGCTGCGTCTCCGGCGTCGCCGCTGATGTGGATCGCGGCGGCGCTTGCCGCAGCCACGGCACTGGCCTGGCTGCTGCGCCGCCCCGGCGCGCAGGCCTCATGGCCGCGCATCGGCTTCGGGGTGGCGCTGCTGGTGTTCTCTGCCGCACTGGTGCTGCAGCTGTCGGTCGACCTGGGCAGTGGCCACAGCTCGATGGCGATGGGCAGCAACCCACGCGGCCGGGTGCTGCACCCGGTGGGCCTACGCACGATGGTGGTGTGCTATCTGGTCGTACTCGCCGCCAGTGGCTGGGGCGCGTGGGCGTTGTTGCGCCGGCGCGGATGACGCCGGCGCGGTAGAGTCGACCGTTGGTCGACTGCTCTGCCTTCTAACGTGCAGGACCCACGCTTCGCGCGGCGTCGACCAACGGTCGACTCTACCCCCTCCGTTATCCCGCGTTGCCGGCCAGCGGCCGGCACCCTCTTCAACGGCGGGCGGCGTCGCTCTTCTCGCGGGCGCCGTGGAATTCCGATTCCTTTTGCCACGTCGGCCAGCGGCGGCTGTTGGCCAGCTCGGCGCCCAGGTCGTAGACCAGCAGGGTGTCGGCGGCGTGGCCGGCCGGGTCCCAGCTCGGGGTCCAGGCGTCGCAGGCCTGGTGGTAGCAGTCGGCGAAGTACTTCTCGCGCAGCGCGCGGCCGGCCTGGACGCCGCCGTCCAGCTTGTCCAGGCCCGGGCCGATGGTGATGGCCGGCACGCCCAGGCGGGCAAAGGCGAAGTGATCAGCGCGGTAGAAGAAGCCCGCTTCCAGGTTCGGGTCGGGGCTGTAACTGCGGCCACGGGCCTTGGCCACGCGCTCCAGGTCGCCTTCCAGCGACACCCGGCCCTTGCCCCACGAGGCGATGTCACGGGTCGCGCCATCCGGGCTGAACATTTCGATGTTCAGCACCGCGGCGGTCTTTTCCAGCGGTGCCAGCGGGTGCGCGGCGTAGTAGCTGGCACCCAGCAGGCCCTTCTCTTCGGCCGTCAGGGCGACGAAGTACAGGCTGCGCTGCGGCTGCGGGCCGGCGGCGAACACGCGGCCCAGTTCCAGCACGGTGGCCACGCCGGTGGCGTTGTCGATGGCGCCATGGCGGATGCGGTCACCCTCGGCGTCGGGCTGGCCGATACCGAAGGCATCCCAGTGCGCGGAGAAGATCACGGCCTCATCGCCATGCTCGCCGCCGGGCAGCTTGGCCACCACGTTGCGGGTCACCACCGGCTCGCGCTTGATCGCGAAATCCACGCTCAGCTTCGCGTTGTCCAGCACCACCGGACGGAAGTCGGCCTGCATGGCCTTGCGCTTCTCGGTGTCGAAATCCAGGCCGGCGTCGGCGAAGATCGCCTCGGCCAGCTCGCGCTGCATCCAGCCACGCAGCGGCGTGTGCTGGGCCATCGCTTCGGCCTGGCTGCGCTCGATGTCGAACAGCGGCGAGGTGCCCGAGCTCTTCACCGTGGCCCAGCCGTAGGCGGCCGGCGCGGTCTCGTGCACGATCAGCACGCCCTCGGCACCGCGGCGCGCGGCTTCCTCGAACTTGTAGGTCCAGCGGCCGTAGTAGGTCACCGCCTTGCCATCGAACGCACCCGGCGCATCGGCTTCAAAGTCGGCGTCGTTGATCAGCACCACGGCGATCTTGCCCTGCAGGTCCACGTCCTTGTAATCGTTCCAGTGGCGTTCGGGTGCGTCGATGCCGTAGCCGACGAACACCAGCGGTGCGTTGTTGATCTGCACGCGCTTGCGCGGCTGCAGGCTCTGCAGGGTCACGTCCACGCCATTGGCCAGCGTGCGCTTGCCCTTTTTCAACTGCAGGCTGGCCCTGGCCGGGCCGTCCAGCTGCGCGCGCACCAGCGGCACCTGCTGTACCCAGCTGCCATCGGGGCCGCCCGGCTGCAGGCCGTAGCTGCGGAACTGCTCGATCAGGTACTGCACGGTGCGCTCTTCGCCTTCGCTGGCCGGTGCGCGGCCTTCGAATTCATCGGAAGCGAGCACCTGCACGTGACGCGACAGTGCCTGCGGATCGATGCCGCCACCGGGCAGGTCGTTGGCCGCATGGGCCAGGCCCCCGACGAAGAGGCAGGACGACAGCAGCAACACACGCATCGGATTCACGGCAATACCACGGCAGGAAGGGGAGTCACCCGAGTGTAACGTGGTCGTGACATCACGGCGCGGGCCTGCGTCATCCACGCATGGCGTGGATCTACCGGCTGATGCGGTCGAGCCAGCAGGCCAGGCCCTGCGCGTTGAGCTCGATGTCCATCGCCAGCACCTCGGCCACCGTGGCCTGGTCCAGCGCGCAGCCATGCTGCTGTGCACGTTCCAGATACAGCGCCTGCAGCGCGGCCAGCAGGCAACGGTGGCGGTCCGGGCGCCCATCGCACTGGCGGCCGATCGTCGCCATCGCATCGATCTGCTCGAACAGGTCGTCGGCCAGCTTCTGCACCTGCTGCACGCGGCCATAGTGGGTCAGGTACATCGCCTGCGGGCCGTAGCCCAGCATGCGCTGGATCGACGCTTTCATCGCCTCCGGATCGAACTGCACCGGCGAGGACGTGGGGAAGATGAAGGCACCCTGCGCACTGTCCAGCTCGCGGTAGGAAATGCCGAAGGTATCGCCGGTGAACCAGCTGCGGCTGCGCGCATCCCACGCGCAGTAGTGGTGCAGCGCATGCCCCGGCGTGTGCAGCAACAGCAGTTCACGGCCGGCCAGGTCGATGCGGTGGCCATCTTCGGCCACCACCACGCGGGCCTCGGGAATCGCTTCGATGCGACCGTAGCTGCGGGCGATTTCCTCGGCGCCATAGACCGCCGTGGCACCGGCGATCAGCCGGGTCGGATCGATCATGTGCGGCGCGCCGCGCGGGTGCAGTACGGCTTTCGCGTTCGGCAGCTGCTGCATCAGCAGGCCGGCGCCACCAGCGTGGTCCAGGTGCACGTGGGTCAACAGCAGCCAGTCCACCGCCTCCACGCCCAGCCCCGCATCGGCCAGCGCCTGCAGCATGGCCGGCACGGACAGGCCGGTGCCGCAGTCGACGAAGGCCGCGCGCCCGTTCTCGACGATGAGGTAGGCCGCGTCGAAGTCGGGACGCTGGAAACCGGTATCGATGGTGTGGATGCTGGGATCGGCGGTCATCGGCACGCACCTGGCAGGATCAGGAACAGACCCCCATGGTAGGCGCGTGCGTGGGGCCGGTTCGATGCGGCTTTGGTCGGAGGGGGCAATTCTGTAGAGCCGAGCCCGCGCTCGGCTGCTTTCTGCAAGACATCAGCCGAGCATGGGCTCGGCTCTACAGAGGGCGCGTGCAGTCGAGCATGGTTACCGGGCCAGGTACCGTGGCCGCAGCAGCAAGGCCAGCACCAGCACCGCCAGGAACGCCCCATAGGCATACAGCACCGCCAGCACCTGCGGCCAGATCGGGCCGGCGCCGGGCTGCACCCGGCCGATGTGGTACCCCCACAGCATCGAGCCGATGCTCAGGGCGAAGGCCAGCGTCAGGGTGATGGTATCGAACAGGCGCCGCCGCGCGGTGCGCGGCTGGCGCGGAAACAGCCAGTACAGGCTGCCCAGCAACAGGAACCAGGGCAGGAACAGCAGCAGCGACAACCAGGCCATCGCAGACTCCATGTCATCGCGCCGGGGGCGCGTGGGCATCATGCCATGTGTGGTGTGGTCGGGTAGAGCCGAGCCCATGCTCGGCTGCTTTTCCGCCAAGCCGAGCGTGGGCTCGGCTCTACAAAAGCAAAGCCGAGCGTGGGCTCGGCTCTACAAAAGCAAAGCCGAGCGTGGGCTCGGCTCTACATCGGCGGAACGGGTCAGGCCGCTTCGCGCAGCACCGCCAGCGCGGCCAGCACGGCATCGACCTCGGCTTCCAGCTTGAACAGCTCGCTCTGCAGCTGGTCGCCCTGCTCGGCCTGCTTGATCACGGCGATCAGCTGGCCGGCATCGCGCGGCGAATCGAAGCCTTCGCTCTGGATCAGCAGCGTGCCGTCGCCGGCGGTCAGCTTGAAGTAGAAGCGGCCGTCCTTTTGGCGGTACTGCTTGAACAGCGGCGGTGCCGCGCGGGCGACGCCGGCATCCTCGCTGGCGATGTCGCCGGCGCCTGACAGGTCGCGCAGGCCCACCGCATGGCGCAGTTCTTCCAGCAGCGGGGCCGCCAGCTGCTCGCGCAGCTGCTGGCCACGGCGCTTGAGCAGCGCTTCGATCTTTTCCGGCTCGGCCATCAGCGCGTTGTAGCGCTCGCGCAGCGGCGACAGCTCGCCGTCGATGCGCTCGAACAGCTGCTGCTTGGCATCGCCCCAGCTGATGCCGGCGGCGAAGGCCTTGGCGAATTCGGCGGTCTGTTCCGGGGTGGCGAAGGCCTGGTACATCTGGAACAGCGCCGAGCCCTCGGTGTCCTTCGGTTCGCCCGGTGCGCGCGAATCGGTGAGGATCGAGAACACCAGCTTCTTCAGTTCGTCGCGCGGCACGAACAGCGGAATGGTGTTGTGGTAGCTCTTGCTCATCTTGCGGCCGTCCAGGCCGGCCAGGGTGGCCACCTGCTCGTCGATCACCACGTCCGGCAGCGGGAAATACTCCTTGCCGTACACGTGGTTGAAGCGCTGGGCGAAATCGCGCGCCATTTCGATGTGCTGGATCTGATCGCGGCCCACCGGCACCTGGTTGGCCTTGAAGATCAGGATGTCGGCGGCCATCAGCACCGGGTACATGAACAGGCCGGCGCTGACGCCCGCATCCTCGTCCACGCCCTCTTCGCGGTTCTTGTCCACCGCCGCCTTGTAGGCGTGGGCACGGTTGAGGATGCCCTTGCTGGCGATGGCGGTGAGGAACCACATCAGCTCGGTGGTCTCGCGGATGTCGCTCTGGCGGTAGAACCACACGTGTTCCGGATCCAGGCCGCAGGCCAGCCAGCTGGCCGCGATCTCCAGGGTCGCGCGCTGGGTGCGCTGCGGGTCCTGCGATTTGATCAGGCTGTGCAGGTCGGCCAGGAAGAAGAAACTCTCGATGTCCGGCGCGCGGCTGGCCGCGATGGCCGGACGGATGGCGCCAACGTAGTTGCCCAGGTGGGGCGTGCCGGAGGGGGTGATGCCGGTAAGGACTCGGGTCGTCATGACTGCGGGGGGGTAACCTTCGATGAACAGGGCCAGTTTACCGTGCCCGCGACCAACCCCGTCAGGGCCTGCGGCGCGTTTGTTCACCCAACCCCGCTGGAGACGCCCGATGAAACGCCTGCTGCCCCTGTTGCTGATCCTGCCCCTGGCCGGCTTCCGCCCGGCCCCGCTGCCGCCACCGGTCTCCCCGGACGGCCCGGTCCGCATGAGCCTGGTCGACCGCGACCGTGGCACCGAACTGCGCAGCTACCCCGCCGATGGCCAGCGCTGGGTAGCCGGCGAGCGTGGCCATCGCTATGCGGTGCGCCTTTCCAACGACAGCCAGCGCCGCGTGCTGGTGGTGCTGTCGGTGGACGGCATCAATGCCATTTCCGGCGAAGACGCCAACCCCTCGCAGACCGGCTACGTGCTCAACCCCGGCCAGAGCGCGGACATCACCGGCTGGCGCAAGAGCCAGGACGAGGTGGCCCAGTTCGTGTTCAGCAGCCCCGGCGGCAGCTATGCCAGCCGCACCGGGCGGCCGGACAACGTGGGCGTGATCGGCATCGCGGTGTTCAACGAGATGTACCGCTGGCGCCCGCAGCCCCGCCCGGAGCCGCGCCTGCGGCAGTTGCCGCCACCGGCGCCCGCGGCCCCGGCGGCCGGAGCGGCCGCTGACAGCAGCGCCAGCCATGCCGAAGGCCATGCGGCCAAATCTCCGGCCCCGGCACTGGGCACCGGCCACGGTGAGCGCGAGACCTCGCAGGTGCGTGACACCGCATTCGAGCGCGCCAGCCTCAGCCCCGCCCAGGTGCTGGAGCTGCGCTACGACAGCGCACGCAACCTGCGCGCACGCGGCATCGTGCTGGACGCACGCCCGCTGGAGCCGCGCTCGCGCCTGCCGCGCGAACCGCAGGCCTTCCCCAACCGCTACGTGCCCGACCCGCCGGCACGGTGAGGCAGACAGCACGACGCCCGCACCATCACGGTACGGGCGCCGGGCTGTGGGGGCGCGCTGTGGGGGAAGCGCGACGGACTTACTTGAAGTCCGGGTAATCCTTGCGGACGCTGTCGGAGAACTCGCTCACTTCCTTCTCGGCGCGGTCCTTGGCCCAACCGTAGCGTTCCTGCAGACGACCCGACAGGTACTCGGCATTGCCTTCGGCCACATCGAAATCGTCGTTGGTCAGATCGCCCCACTTGGCCTGGGCCTTGCCCTTGAGCTGCGACCACTTGCCGGAAATGATGTCTTTGTTCATTGCTGGAGTCCTCGGTTGCAACGGCGTTCTTACCGTGGCTGCAGCATCGCGCACCGGGCGTTGAACAACAGTCAACCCGCCATGAAAAACGTGCTCACCTGCTTGAATGGTTCACTACCGGCGGGCTGAGCTGCGCACACAAAAAAGCCGGGACAGTGTCCCGGCCTTTTCATTCGGTACCACCCCGGGCTCAGTTGCCCTTGGCGGCATCCTCAACCGACTGGCCTGCCTTCTGCACATCCTTGCCGGCGCCGGCAACGGTATTGCAGCCAGCCAGCATGGCCACCGAGAACATCGACAACAGCATCAGGGCAACGACACGCTTCATGGGTTTTCTCCTGGGGTTCGCCACTACATGGGTTCTTCGCGCTCGGACATTCCCGAAGTGGAATGCCCTTGCGTGACGTGCAATCTGGCGTCTGCCGCGTGCAGCGAGTGTGAACAGGCCCCGAAGCCATTCAGGCGCAGACGGCTGGACTCAGTCGCGCATCAGCGTGGACTTGCCGAACAGGCTCTCCACCAGGTCCACGGCCAGCTCGGCGGTCGCGTTCTGCTTGTCCAGCAGCGGGTTCAGTTCAACGATGTCCAACGAACCCATGCGCCCACTGTCGGCGATCATCTCCATTACCAGCTGCGCCTCACGGTAGTTCACCCCGCCCGGCACCGTGGTGCCCACGCCCGGGGCAATGCTCGGGTCGAGGAAGTCCACGTCGAAGCTGACGTGCAGGTGGGTGTTCCCGTCGATGCCGGCCAGCGCCGCTTCCACGGCGCGCTTCATGCCGTTCTCGTCGATGTAGCGCATGTCGTAGACATCGACCTTGTGGGTCTTGATCAGGCGCTTCTCGTCCGGGTCCACCGAACGGATGCCGATCTGGTGCATCTGCGCCGGGGTGATGGCCGGGCTGCTGCCGCCCAGCTGGGTCAGCGCGTCCGGGCCGAGGCCGCACAGGCAGGCCACCGGCATGCCGTGGATGTTGCCCGACGGGGTGACCTCGCTGGTGTTGAAATCCGAATGCGCATCCAGCCACAGCACACGCAGGGTTTTGCCCTGTTCGCGGCACCAGCGGGCGACGGCAGTGATCGAGCCGATGCCCAGGCAATGGTCGCCACCCAGCATGATCGGCATGCGCCCGGCCTGCAGTTCAGCGTAGCTGGCCTCCATCAGCGCACGGTTCCAGGCCACCACCTCGTCCAGGTGGCGATAGCCCTGCACCGGTGAGGTCCACGGGTTGCGCGGGCCATCCAGGTTGCCCAGGTCGCGCACGTCCACGCCGCGCGCCTCCAGCGCCTCCGGCAGGCCGGCCACGCGCAGGGCTTCCGGGCCAAGCCGCGCACCACGATGGCCCGCGCCCACGTCGGTGGGCACGCCGATCAGGGTGACGGAAATGGGGTGGGCCATGGGTGCCTCCTGCAAACGAAAAAGAAGCACAGTCTAGCCAGAGGGATGTGACACCACTCGCGGCGGTGCAGCAGGGAACCGGATGATCTGCCAGCACAAATGGAATCTCGGGTCAGATAACCCCACTCTGGGGCATTCGAGATCCGGACTCTATTGACCGACTTCACATGTGAGTCGCGATTGCCTCCTATCCATTCTCTTTCGCGGCGCAACTCTGCATTGGCACCTTGATTATCGGTGCGCCTTCCTTACATATAGAACCGGAGAAGCAGTGCTGATGAAGTGCAGGATCAATGGGCTCGTAGCGCTGACAATTGCCCTCGCGACGATTGTCCCCACCGTTGCAATGGCAGCCTCACCGCGCATCACCCATACCGTAGTGTCCGAGGAGTTTTCCAGGCAGAGCACTGACGCACGACATGTTCTTGAGTGGGTGACCCAGAATGTCCGCCCTGCATTCGCACCACTGGGCCATGGCACGGTGCACGTCGAGCACAGTGTGATGTCAGTAGGTCGGGTATCTGCAAGCTCCAATGACTCGATCCTGGGGAAGCTGCCTACCGAGGGTGTTCCGGGTGAGATCTATAGAGTAGAAAACATACTGCCCGATGGGTCCGTACAGTCGTGGGAATTTAGCTGGGTTGCACCATTGTCCGCCCATGGCGGCGGGTGGAGCGTCACCGGGTACACCTACAAAAAGGGTAGCGATCCCGTCGAACAACAATGACACTCCCGCGCAGCTGCGGCGTCCAAAAGGACAATAGCGCCGGGTACCACTGACCGCAGGCCCCGGCGCACCACGCCAGGGCCCGTTCGGCGCTCAGCGACGGCGCACCGGGGTCACGCTCTGCACCTCGCCGTTGTTGCGCAGCATGCACAGGAAGCGGCCATCGGGGTAATCGATGATCAGTTCCTGATAATCGCTGCCCACCGGCACCTGGGTCACCAGTGTGCCCTGTGCGCCCTTGCGCGTGTTGCAGGACCCCAGCGCAGTGCCGCCGCTGGGCGCGGTGTCCGCAGCGCGCGAGGTATTGCGGAACACTGCGCGGCAGCCGCCGTTCACCCACACCGAGTGCCGCGACAGGCCCCAATTCTGGCCCTGCTCGCAGCGGGTGTGGCTGAGTTGCCGGGCAACTTCCACGTTGCCACGCGTGTCCATTTCACACGACACTTGGCGCTGGTCGGTGGACTCGCAGGTCACCTCCCCCGGCAGCGCCCCACCTTCATCGTCACTGTCATCGTGGCGGCGGTCATGCCGCTCTGCCGCCCCTGTGGCGCTGCCGCTGACCTGGCAGATACCGTTGGCGCCGCCACGGCCGGTGTAGCTGATCTGCGGCGCACCGTCGTCACCGGTGGTGATCGACAGCGTTACCCCACTCTGCGCGTCGCGCGCTTCGAAATAGCGGTCGCTGAAGCGCTTCAGCGCCGCCTCCCGCCCCTGCACGTACACGGGGCCGCCCTCGTCGGCGTGCACATCCAGGCCGGCGGGGCAGCTGGCGTTGAAGAACGGCACGGCGGCCATGGCCGGGGCCGCGAAGGCGGAGCACAGCAGTGCAGCGGCAAGGGAAACAGCGTGGCGGCGCATGATCGATTCCCGAAGTGGCCCGGACGGGCGGATGGCGACAGTATGCGTCGGGAGGGGGAGGGCGGTTCGTGAGGGGCGTCATGAAGACGGGTACGGCGCTGCCGAACCTGCAGGGCCGGGGCTATCATCCCGGCTCACCCACCGATGACCGGTTACCCGCCATGGCCGCACCTGGCTTAGAACGTGCCCAGCAGTCGCTGCTGGAACTGCAGCAGCGCATCCACGCCTTCAGCCTGGAGATGGCCGACGAGTACGACCTGGACATCACCGACCCCGCCGGGCCGCTGTGGTCGGCACTGCAGACGCGGCTGACCGTCGCGCCGCTGTACGGCGGCCTGCACGTGGAATTTTTCGGCAACCCCTGGGACGCGCCGTTCGAGTGGACGCTGGCCTGCCTGTCTGATCCTGCCGTAGCCCACGCTGTCATGTCGTTGCGCTTCACCGGCGGCGATGAAGGCGCAAATGGCACCCGCGAATGGGAGTTCACTGCCCTGCTGGACAGCGACGTGCAGTTCCCTCGCCTGCGTTCCCTGGTGATTACCCCCACCGCACCGGAGCACCACAATGCCTCACTGATCCAGCGCGCTGGCTCGATCATGGAAGAGGCTGGCGAAATTGCCCGCTTCGCCAGCCGTGCGCCGTATCTGACCGAACTGGTGGTGCCCAACGCGCCCGATGCCAGCTTCTTCGAGGTGCCGCTGCCGCATCTGAACATTCTGCAGATCGGTTCGGGCAGTGACACCCAGTGCTTCATCGAACATATGGCTGCATCGCGGAACCTGCCTGCACTGGGCCTGCTGGATTTCAGCGAGTCCACCGAACTGCAGTTCACCTGGGCCGATGCCCGCGAGGCCGATGCGGTGACGCCGTTCGCCGCCTATGAGCGCCTGTTCGCCAGTGACGCGTTCGCACGGGTGCACAGCTTCCGCCTGCGCAACAGCGCGCTGTCGCCGGCGCAGTTACAGGCGCTGCAGGCGATGCGGCCGGGCCTGCAGTTTATGGTCATCCAGGCGGGCATGGGTGGTTACGTCAGCCATTTCGAGAAGAACGTGTTCCCGTGGCGACATCTGGTGCCGGGCGATACCGGCCAGCGGTAACGCTCTGCTTGGCACCGCACTGGGGGTGTGCATGGCTTGGCGCGGCTGTTAAGCCAGCTTTGCAGTGCATGCGGGGCTTGGCTTCAAGCGTCGCGATGTAGTTGATTGCGCCAGCGCACCTCGAATTCGCCTGCGCGCATTGTCGTTTTTGCCGTTACGACAGGCAAAACAGGCCAATCGCGATAATTCATTTTTCCTTTCGGGAACGGCGGATTCATCAGAACAATTGATTGGTGCGTCACGACTTGGCGTGCCCAAGATGAATCGCCATCGATAAAGGATGGCCGGGACTTCCAAGCCCGTGTAGCTGGTGTTGTTTACGCTTGTCAGCCGGCGTCGTACCTGTGTGGGCGACGCCGGCTGGCAATCCGTCTGCCGCGCTATGGCGGGCGGTGCGTGGGGGCCTCGTGCCCGCCGGCTCACCAACTCCCGGTCTTGGAAGCCACGCATCGCCTGCCACCCTTCCCGGTGGCACCTCCGTTCCTGCCGAGGATGCCCGCATGTCCAAATCCCGCCCCCCGTATCTGGCCGCCACGCTCGGCGACGCCATCACCCGCCTGCCGCCCGAACTGGCCCAGCCGCTGGAGGCCGCCGTCGCTGCCGCGAACGAAGCGCCCTCCCCCATCACCCTGCGCAGCTGCCTGCAGCAGATTGCGGCCGGCGATACGGCCGACGGACAGCCATGGCCTGGCCCGGCCCGTACACCCGGCGAGGCCGTCGCCAACGCGCGCCGGGATCGCGCCGCCACCGGCCTGGTGTCGCTGCTGGAGCTTTACCACGCCACCGAACGCGTGCGCGTGGATGGCGAGGAGAAAGACGATATCGGCGACGGCTCGCGCGAAGGACTGATGCTGGCCTGCCGGGGCTTGGCCGAGTACGTGGCGTTGCAGTCGCGGGCGGGGTGAATACCGGCGCCGTAGCACTGACTGTCGGCATTTGCCTTGCAAAGAGATGCGCGCGCCGCTATAGAATGGCCGCACCACTCCTCCTTTGCCGCGTCATTCGGTTGACTCACCGGCTCAGGACGAAAAAACCGCCGAAAGGCGGTTTTTTCACATTTGCAGGAAGCAAACATGGCAATCGCGACAGCGGTCTACGTGGACGGTTACAACCTGTACTACGGGCGCATCAGGAACACGCACTTTAAATGGATTGATGTCGTGAGGCTTTTCGAGATCCTGCTTCGCGATCAGGACCCGACCAGCGAACTCGTGCACGTGCACTACTTCACAGCGATGGCGTTGGGCCGCTTCGCCAGCCATGGAGGGGCGTCGGTTGCAGCGCAGGAGTCCTACCTGCGTGCCCATGAACACCTCTACCCCGACCGCTTCTTCAAGACTTTGGGCAGGCACAGCATGGAGAGGAAGGGAAGTTTGCTTCCCGTCTTCAACCCAGACGGCCCTTATGACCGCACGAAGCGCACGCGCGTATGGAAAATCGAGGAAAAGCAGACAGATGTGAACATTGCATTGGCGATGTATCGCGATGCGCTCTCTGGGCAATACGGGCAGCTGGTCATCTGCTCGAATGACAGCGACGTTGAGCCCGTGCTCAAGGCAATCCGCGAGGATTTCCCGAACATACGGTTGGGCGTGGTGACGCCCAGGCATCCTCCAGATCGGGATGGTGCCAAGGGGAGGTCAGTGAGTTCTGCACTTGATGAGCAAGCGGACTGGACGCGAGCGCATCTGCTGGACGTTGAACTCGGACGCGCCTTGCTGCCAACGCGGATACACACAGGCAGGAAACCGATCCGCAAGCCCGGTCACTGGTAAGGGGCCTGCCGAAAGCTGTCATGGAATGCCGGGGGGCAATCGCCGGCAGGGCCGGCCTTGAGCTGGTGCCGCTTATCCGAATCGAACGGATGACCTACTGTTTACAAGACAGTTGCTCTACCAACTGAGCTAAAGCGGCATGGGTGCTTCACCGGCGGCAGCGCCGCGGTGGGGCGATTCTAGCGCAATCGCGTGCATTCCAGCGACCGCTGCTGCGCGGCGCCGCTGCGCTGCTGAGCCTGCGCCGGTTCGCTGCCGGCGGCCAGCTGCCCTTCCAGCCACCACTGGCCGGCGTCGCCGCTGGCCACCAGGCGCGGCTTGAAACCGGCCGCCTGCACGGCGGCGATGCGGCGCTCGGCGCCTTCGCGGTTGCGGTACTGGCCCAGGGCGACGGCGTTGCTCTCTTCGCCCTGGCTGATGATGTAGTAATCGCTGAGGCCGGCAGCGACGATGCGCTTGACCGTGGCCTGGGCCTCTTCGCGGCTGGCGGCGGCCGGCAGCAGCACGCGGTAACGAGTGCTGCCGCTGGCGGCGGGCTGTTCGCGCAGGCGCGCCGGGGCCAGCAGCTTGCCGGCCCGGCCCTGTGCGGCCACGGCCGCGGCACGGTCGGCAAACGGCCCGAGGGCAACGCAGCGTGGCGGCGCGGCAGGCTTCTCCACGGCGGGCGTCTCGACCACGGGCTTCTGCACAACGGGCTCTGCCGCCTTGGCGGCCGCGGCCACGGCAGGCGCGGCCTCCGCAGTCGCAGCGGCGTCGGCGGGCGGCGTGATTGCCGGTGCCTCGGTGGCGGCCACGGCGGCGCTGGGCGCAGCCTCGCGCTCCTGCAGTGCCTCGGTCGGCGCAGCGGCAGCGGCGGTCTGCGCCACGGCAGCGGCATCGGTGCCGCCCGGCAGCCAGCGCAGCTCGGCCACGCCGGTGGCGGGCTGGGGCGGCGTGGCCGGCGCGGGTTCAGTGCGCAGCAGCCACCAGCTGGCGACGCCTACGTTGAGGATGGCCAGGACGACGATCAGGGCACGGGTCAGCATGCTGCCGATACTAGCCTGCGGGCTGGTGCACCGCCCAGCGGGCGAGGCCGTCCAGCACCAGCGACGGGTGGTAATCGGCGCCGTCCAGCAACGGCATCAACGCCGGTGCGCCGCCGCCGTGCACCAGCAGCGCGGGGGCCACGCCCAGCAGCGCCTGCGCCTGGCGCGCACTGCGTTCGACCAGGGCCACGGCGGCGCCATCACAGCCGGAGGCCAGCGCGTCGGCGGTGTCGTTGGCGAATTCGCTGTAGTCGCCGCCACTGGCCGGCAGCTGCACCGCGCGCGCATGCAGCGCTTCGCGCATGGTGGTGGGCGAGGCGGAAATGCGGCCACCGTGGTGCTGGCCATCGGCGTCGAGCAGATCGATGGTCAGCGCGGTACCCACGCCCACCACCAGCACCGGGCGCCGTGCGGTCGCGGCGGCCAGCAATGCGAGGAAACGATCGACGCCGAATTTTTCCGGCTTGGCGTAGGCAATGCGCACGCCCGCGCATTCGGCACTGGTACGCACCACGCGCACATCGCCGAAGCGGGCCTGCAGCTGCTGCAGCATGGCGGTGGTCAGCGACGGTGCGGCCACGCTGGCCACGAAGGCGGTGCCGCCGGTGGGCAGGCTGTGCGGCGGCTGTGCGGCCATGCCTTCGGCGCCATGCGCCCAGGCCTGCACATCACCGGCACGATCACCCTGCAACGGCGCGAACTTGAAGCGCGAATTGCCGAGGTCGAACAACCAATCGCTCATGCCTTCCTCACGCTCACTTCGCCGGCATGCAGCAGGCGCTCGTGGCCATCAATGCGTACACGCAGGGCGCCGTCATCGGCCAGACCCAGGGCGGTGCCGTGCTGCCACTGGCCTTCCAGCTCCACGCGCACCTCGCGGCCGGCCAGCATGTCGAAGGCGGCATAGCGCGGCAGGAACGGGGCCAGGCCCTCGCGGTCGAACACGTCCAGCGCCGGCAGCAGGCGCGCCAGCACGGCGGCCACCACCACGTTGCGGTCCACGTGGCTGCCGGCCAGGGTGTCCAGATCCACCCAGGGCTGGGTGATCTGTTCGGCGAAGGCCGGCGGCATGTGCACGTTGATGCCGATGCCGATGACCGCACGCGCCGGGCCAGCGTATTCGCCGCCGCCCTCGGCCAGCAGGCCGACCAGCTTGCGGCCGTCCACCAGCACGTCGTTGGGCCACTTCAGCTGCGCTTGGGTGTGGCCCAGGTCGTGCAGGGCCTCGGCTACGGCGACACCGGCCACCAGGCTGAGACCGGCCAGGCGGCCCAGGCCACCGGAGAACAGGCGCAGTACCGACAGGTAGACGTGGGCGGCCAGCGGCGAGGCCCAGCTGCGGCCACGACGGCCGCGGCCACCGGTCTGTCGCTCGGCCAGCAGGACGCAAACGCCGCGCTGCGGCGCGCTGCACCGCAACAATTCGGCATTGGTGGAATCCACCGTCCAGGCCACCTGCAGGTCATGCAGCAGGGCCACGGCGTCGCCGGGCAGGTGTGCGCGGATGGCCGCCGGGTCCAGCAGCTCCAGCGGCCGACTCAGGCCGTAGCCCTCGCCTGCCCGGCCTTCGATGTCCACACCGGCAGACCTAAGTCCTTGAATACGCTTCCAGATTGCCGCCCGGGTCTGGCCCAGCTCACGGGCCAGGGCGTCGCCGGACAGGCGACCGGCAGCGAGTTTGGCCAGCAATTGGCGATCGTCCACGGCAGCTTCCACAAGGTCAGAACGGAATTATGCGGGAAAGCCGCCAGCGACGCCCGCGGGGTGCCGGGGGCGGGGCTTCCAATCCAGGGCCGGGTTCGGGCTAGAATCGGGAACTCACCCTCCCTTAACCTGGATGTCGTCAATGCGCCACTATGCCCATTGCCTGATCCTGCTGGCGATGCCCTTTGCGGCCTCGGCAACAGCATCGCTGGACGACAGCCGTGGGGCCTGTGTGTACTCCACCCCGGATGCCGCTTCGCAGCGCGCGCCGAGCACCACCGCTTCGGCCACCGCGGCCAAGCCGGCACCGGTGCGCCCGGCGGCGAGCAGCGCGACCAGCAGCGGCGGCGGCGGCAGCGATGACGATGTGCTGCAGCGCATCCGCGCGCCGAAGTGGCACAGCTACCTGCCGGGTATGTTCCGCTGATCAAGTCGTTGCTGCAGTGGCTTCGGCCTGCGCCGCGGCCGATCGAAGATGCGGTGTGGAATGAAGCCTGCGGCCGCGCCGCCTGGCTGCGGGGCCTGGACGATGCGCGCCGTGCGCGCCTGCGCGTGCTGGCCACCCGCTTCCTGCATGAGAAGACCATTACCCCGATTGGCGACCTGCAGCTGCAGGTGGCCGACGGCGTGCTGCTGGCCGCGCTGTGCTGCCTGCCGCTGCTGGAATTCGGCGAGGTCGGGCTGGAAGGCTGGTCGCAGCTGATCGTCTACCCCGATGCCTTCCGCGTGCATCGCAGCCACATGGATGCCGCCGGCGTGCTGCACGAGTGGGATGACGAACTGATCGGCGAGTCGTGGGACAGCGGGCCGTTGATCCTGTCGTGGGCCGACGTGCAGGCCGACCTGGCCGAACCGCACGAGGGCTACTGCGTGGCCGTGCACGAGATGGTGCACAAGCTGGATGCACTGGATGGCGCGATGGACGGCACGCCGCCGTTGCCGCGTGCGTGGCAGCGCGAATGGGCCGCGGTCTTCCAGGCGTCCTACGATACGTTCTGTGCGCAGGTGGATGCCGGCGTGGAAACGCTGATCGACCCGTATGCAGCCGAGGCGCCGGAAGAGTTCTTCGCGGTGGCCAGCGAGTACCACTTCTCCGCGCCGGATGTGCTGGCGCAGGCATTGCCGGAGGTGGCCGCGCATCTGCGGCGGTTCTATGGTGAGCCGCCGGCGAGGATCCGTTGATTCATCCGTACGCCGGGCATGGCCCGGCGCTACCTGGGGGCACGTCGACCGGTAGCGCCGGGCCGTGCCCGGCGGATCGGATGCCGGATCGTTACGGCCCCGGCGGCAACCGCACTTCGAAGCGGGCGCCGCCCAGTTCGCTGGAGCGGGCCACCAGCAGTTCGCCGCGGTAATCCTTGATCAGGTCCTGCACGATCGACAAACCGATGCCGTGGCCCTGCACGCGTTCGTCGCCGCGCACACCACGCTGCAGCACCTTGCCGATGTCTTCCGGGGCAATGCCCGGGCCATCGTCGTCCACCGCCAGCAGCAGGCCGGCGCGGCGCGCGTTCTGTGCCGGCAGCGGCTGCGCGGTCAGCAGCACACGGCGCTTGGCCCACTTGAAGGCGTTCTCCAGCAGGTTGCCCAGCAGTTCCTGCAGGTCGCCCGGTTCGCCGTGGAAACGCGCGGCCGGGTCGATGTCGAATTCGCAGAACACGCCCTTCGACGCGTAGACTTTCTCCAGGCCACGCACGATTTCCTCGGCGTTGGATTCCACTGGCAGCGGCGCAGAGAACAGCTTGTGGCCCGACGAGGCGGCGCGCGCCAGCTGGTAGGACACCAGGTTGTTCATCCGCTGCAGCTGCACGTCCAGTTCCTCGCGCAGGGCGCCATCGCCGGCACCGCTGTCCATCTGCGTGCGCAGCACGGCGATCGGCGTCTTCAGGCTGTGCGCCAGGTCGGCAAGGGTGTTGCGCTGGCGCTCGAGGTTCTCGCGCTCGCTCTCGATGAAGGCGTTGATGCTGTCGGTCAGCGGCTCCAGCTCGCGCGGGTGGCGTTCGCTCATGCGCTCGGTTTCGCCGCGCTGCACCTTGGTCAGCTCGGTGATGACCCGGCGCAACGGGCGCAGGCTCCACTGCAGGATGACGGTCTGCAGCAGCAGCAGGATCAGGCCGATGCCGCCCAGGTAGAACCAGACCCGGCTGCGGAACACGCGCAGCTGCGCGCCCAGCGCGCGCGAGTCTTCCATCACATAGATGGTGTACGGGAATTCGGTGGCGGGGTCGGCGTCGGCGTCCCACACCAGGCCCAGGCCATAGCGGTACACCGAGCCTTGGCTGCCGTCGATCTGGATCATCGGCAGCGGGCCTTCGAACACTTCCTGGCGCGGGGCCAGCAGGCCGCCGCCCACGGTGGGCAGCATCGGGCCTTCGGCGGACATCGAATTGCCCTTGCCGTCCGGCATCACCACCTGCAGGTACAGGCCACTGCCTGGCACGTCGAAGCGCGGATCCGGCGGCTGCTCGCGGATGTACAGCGAGCGGTCGCGGGTGAAGTCGATGCCGGCCGCGTAGGCCGTGGCGTAGTTCTTCAGGCGCTCACGCAGGTTCGCCTTCGCCGTGTCGGCGAAGGCGGCATCCAGCGCGTAACCGGCCAAGGCCAGGAACGCGACCAGGCCCACGGACGCGGCGAACAACTGGCGCGCCTGCAGTGAGCGCGGCCGCCAGCGTCGGAAGAACCACAGACGGCCGGACATCGTTTATCGCCTTGTGGAAGGCTCAGCCCTCGTTGCGCGGGATCGCGAAACGGTAGCCGCGGCCACGCACGGTCTCGATCGGCTTCAGTTCGCCATCCGGGTCCAGCTTCTTGCGCAGGCGGCCGATGAAGACTTCCAGCACGTTCGAGTCGCGGTCGAAATCCTGCTGGTAGATGTGCTCGGTGAGGTCGGCCTTGGAGACCAGTTCACCGGCATGCATCATCAGGTATTCCAGCACCTTGTACTCGTAGCTGGTCAGGTCGACATTGCTGCCGGCAACGCTGACCGTCTGTGCTGCCAGGTCCAGGGCAACCGGACCGCATTCCAGAGTCGGCTTGCTCCAGCCGGCGGCGCGTCGCAGCAGCGCGTTGACGCGGGCCAGCAGCTCTTCCACATGGAACGGCTTGACCAGGTAATCGTCGGCGCCCTGCTTGAGGCCTTCGACCTTGTCCTGCCAGCTCGAACGCGCGGTCAGGATCAGCACCGGGAACTTCTTGCCCTCGTCGCGCAGGGCCTTGATCAGCTCCATGCCCGACATCTTGGGCAGGCCCAGGTCGATGATGCCGACGTCGAACGGTACTTCGCGGCCCATGTAGAGGCCTTCCTCACCGTCCTGTGCGGCATCGACGGCAAAACCTTCGCGCTTGAGCCGGGCTGCCAGGGTCTCACGCAGCGGGGCTTCGTCTTCGACCAGAAGGATACGCATGAACTCTCCCTAGTGTCCTGGGTGTGGCCCGGAGGCCTGTGGGTACGGTGTATTACGGCAACTATCCCTGTTCAGGGGTTATCGCCGCGTAGTGATGACATATCCTGCCGCGGCGTGCGCGGCTGTGAACGTGCCGGAGCGGGATCGTCCATGTAGCGGACCCGGCCCCGGTCATCCATGTATTTCACGCGACGAATGTCCCGCCCATCGAACTGCACCCGTTCGGCGCCGAGGATGTGGCCACCGGTGGAGCGCTGCACGCTGCGCACGGCATCGGACAGCGAACGGTCGTCGCCACGGCCACCACGATCCATCATGTCCGCGCGCATGGCTGCCCGAGGCTCGCCACCACCGCGCGGTGGCTGCTGGGCCATCGCTGCAGAAAGGGGGGCAGCGGCCAGGACCACGCAGGTGGCCAGGGCAATGCGGCGGTGGAAGGGGGCGGAAGACATCGATGCGATCCTAGCCGAGCACGGCGATTCGTTCAAAAGTCGTAAATCCGGAGCGCCGGATACGGGACCCGGCCTTTACATTTCCTTTGCAAATGATTGGTTTGGCGCGGTGAATCCGATCTGAACTTTTCCGGGTGCCCTCCGGCGTCGTTCATCTAAGTGAACATTCAGGACGAATCCCCAGGCCTTGTCAAGTCAGCAATGTGACTGAAATCACGCTGCGGCGCGATCGGCCTCGCGCTCGGTGACCGCCAGCGCCTGCTCGATCAGCGCCCAGTCGGCGCTGGGGCGGTGTGCGCCCTCGCTCAGCACCTGGCGGAACGCGCGACCGCCCGGCTGGCCGTGGAACAGGCCCAGCAGGTGGCGGGTGATGTGCTTCAGGGCCAGGCCCTCGCCCAGGCGAGCCTCGATGTAGGGGCGCATCGCGCGCAGCAGTTCGCCACGCGGGCGCAGCGCGGCGCCGGTGTGCAGCGCCTCCAGCTGATGCAGCAGGTAGGGGTCGTGGTACGCGGCGCGGCCGAGCATGACGCCATCGACATGCGCGGCCTGGGCCTGCACGGCCTCCACCGTGGCCAGGCCACCGTTGATGACCACCGGCAGCGCCGGGCGCTCCTGCTTCAGGCGGTGGGCCCAGTCGTACTTCAGCGGCGGAACCTCGCGGTTCTCCTTCGGCGACAGGCCTTTCAGCCAGGCGTTGCGCGCGTGGACCACGACCATGGCGGCACCGGCGGCGACCTGGCGGTCGACGAAGCTGGCGAACACGTCGTACTCGTTGTCCTCGTCCACGCCCAGGCGGCACTTGACCGTCACCGGGATGTCCACCGCCGCAACCATCGCCGCCACGCACTCGGCCACCAGCGCCGGTTCGCGCATCAGGCAGGCACCGAAGCGCCCGGCCTGCACGCGGTCGGACGGGCAGCCGCAGTTGAGGTTGACCTCGTCGTAGCCCCAGTCGGCGGCGATGCGCGCGGCCTGCGCCAGCAGGGCCGGATCGCTGCCGCCCAGCTGCAGGGCCAGCGGCTGTTCGCTGCCGTCGAAGCCGAGCAGGCGCTCGCGGTCGCCGTGGATGACGGCGTTGGCGTGCACCATCTCGGTGTACAGCCGGGCACCCGGCGCCAGTACGCGGTGGAACACGCGGCAGTGGCGGTCCGTCCAATCCATCATGGGGGCAACGGACAGGCGCAGGGAATCGGCGTAACGGGCGGTGGCGGACGTCATCGGGGTGTTGATCGTGGAGACTGGCATTGCCAGTGAGATCAATAGTTTACACCGGGCGGCTGAATGGCGCCGGGCGGGCCTTGGGCGCTGGGAAACGGCACCGGCGCGGCCTGCCTGAAGGCCAGGCCGATCCAGACCCATCATCCTGAGCAACCGGCCACAGTTATCGCCCTCCGTTGACGGTGTCGGAATGTTGACGCCGCTATAGTCCCGCGCTCGCAATGGATTGGACGTGTGGAGCAGATGATGCAGCACAAGCGTATGAGCAACACCCTCGCCGCAGCACTGGTCGTGGCTGCCCTGGCCGTCGGCACGGCGACTGCGGCACCGGCCGCGACCGGGCTGAGCCCGACCTTCACCGCCTGCAGGGACAAGGCGCAGGGGGCGATCGAGCAGGCCGCGTGCCTGTCCTCGGAAACCAACCGCCAGGACCAGCGCCTGAACCAGGCCTACAAGCAGCTGCAGGCCAAACTGAGCGGCGCCAAAAAGACCAGGCTGGTGAACGCGCAACGCGCTTGGCTGCAGTCGCGCAGCCGCGATGGCGAACTGGAGACCGCGCTGTACGACGATTCGCAGCCGGGCAACCTGCAGAGCGGATTGAACGACGCGATGCGCCTGAGCGCACGTGCGGACCAGCTCCAGGCCTACCTGCAGCTGCTGGACTGACCTTCGGGAGGGCATGCCCTCCCCCTGCACAAGGATGTAGAAGATGCCTACCAATATCGACACCCACGACCTGGATGCCACCTCCGGCGCGGTGTACTTCGCGGTCGGCCGCGGCACCGAGGGCGGCCCGGCGTCCTACCACCTGGCCATCGCCGGCATCACACAGGGCGTGAGCGAACCGCACTGGGGCACCGTCAGCCGGGTCGCACAGAACAGCGGTTACAGCCTGGGCGCGATCCAGGTCGACTTCGGCCAGCGTGGCGAATGGGCGCTGGGCGCCATCGACGGGCACGCTCTGAAACCGGGCGAGACCACCTATGTCGATGCAGTGATCGAACAGGCCAGCTCCTATGCGAAGGCTCACAACCTGCCCTTCACCCAGGACCACGCCGACCTGCGCCGCGACCTGCTCAGCCACGGCAATGGCCTCAGCGGGCGCAGCTCGATCGAATTCATCGACACCAACACCCGCGACAGCATCAATGCCTGGGCGGGGTCGGCCGAAGGCAAGCAGTGGATCCACGCCAACATCGATTACCCGCAGGTGCGCAACGCCACCCAGACTGGTATGACGATGGTGGACACGCATGGCAGCAACATCGCCGAGGAAAACCGCTTCGAAGCGATCAGCCTGATCGCCAAGACCGCCAACCAGCTGCCCAGCCAGCTGCCCAAGCTGCAGAAGGTGCTGGAAGAAGGCGGTGACTACGAGGCGCTGCGCGCCAAGGCGGGCCAGATCCGCGAGACCTACCAGTATTTCGATGCGCCCAAGGCCGGTGACATCGCTGTGCGCTACGAAGACGCCTACGCCAACAACAAGGACGCGATGGACCGCGCCCACGCCAAGGTGAGCAGCCGCGACTTCTCGCCCGCCGGCGAGCAGAACGATGCCGACATCCAGGTGGCGCTGGGCCAGATCGGCGCGCCGCGGCAGCAGGCTGCTTCGCAGACGCTGAAGGAAGGCTCCAGCGGCCGCGAGGTGCTGAAGCTGGAGAACAACCTGGTGGCGCTCGGCTTTGCCAGCGCGGACGGCCAGCAGACGCTGAACCCCGACCGCCGCTTCGATGCCAGCACCCGCCAGGCGGTGGAAGCGTTCCAGCGCGCGCACAACCTCGATCCGGTGGACGGCAAGGCCGGCCGTGACACGCTGACCGCCATCGACCGCGAAGCGCGCGAACTGCAGGGCAACCTGGCCGCGCTGGGGCTGACCGATGCCAAGGGCCAGGCCATTGCCAGCGATGGCTACCTGGGCACTGGCAGCCGCCATGCCATCAACACGTTCCAGCAGCAGCACGGCCTGCCCGCCACCGGCATCGCCGATGCGGACACCCGCCAGGCACTCGCCAGCGAAGTGCAGCAGCGGGCGCAGGGCCAGGGCCAGAACCCGGGACAGCAGACCGCCGCCGATCCGGCGCGCGAGACGGTGTACCCGATGTCCGACCCGCGAAGCCCGCAGAACTGGCTGTACACCGAGACGCTGGTGCAGGTGAAGTTCGCCGAGGAAGCGCGCGGGCTGCCGTCCGGCGAACACAGCGAGAAGCTGGCCGCCGCCCTCACCGTGGAAGCGACCCGGGCCGGGATGTGGAAGATCGACCGGGTGGAGCTCAACCAGGATGGCTCGATGGCGCGCGCCGTGCAGGCCAATGCGATGCGCGACGAAAGCGCGTTGAACCGCAATTCCGCGCCGGTGTCCACGGCCGAGGCGATGGGCCAGAGCGTGCAGGAAAACAGCGAGCGCGCCCTGCAGGCAAGCGACCAGCAGCGCGAGCAGCAGCGGATCGACCAGCAGACCCAGCAGCACGGCCCGCGAGCCATGATGGCGTAAGCTCACGACAGGCCCCGGGACATTCCGGGGCCTGCCTTTTCAACAGCGTTACAGCGCGCGCCCCTTCACCTGTTCCTCCTGCTGGGCCTGCACCTGCGGGCTGAACTGGGTATCCAGCTCGGCACTCTGCCGGGTGCTGGCTTCCACCGACTGCGACACCGCCTGCTGGCGATCGACGAAGGCGCGCTGTGCAGCCGGGTCGCCCACATTGCCCTGCACCGCGAACAGGCCCGTGCCATCCGGGCGCGCGAGCACATGGTCGATCTGGCGCATGCCGGCAACCTTGCTCTCATAGGCCAGCTGGCCGGCGGCACGTTCGGTTTCCTGCGCGTTGGCAAACAGCGGGCTCAGCCCAGCCTGCGTGCGCTGCTGCTGCAGCGCCTGCAGCTTCTCCAGCGCCTGGTTGAAGCGCGGGTTCTCGACATGCCCGGCGTCACGCATGCTGGCGGGTGCGGCCGGTGCCACCGGCTCGGTGCGTGACGGGGCGGCGGTGGTCTGCGCGCCGGCCTTCACTGCAGCCGGATCCTGCAGGCGCGCCAACGTGAGGCGGCCGGCCTTGCCGTCGTCGTCCAGGCCGTTGTTGGCCTGGAACTGCTTGACCGCAGCCAGCGTGTCCTTGCCGAAGATGCCATCGGCGCCCAGCGCTTTGCCGTCGGCGGCGGTGTAACCCAGCGCGGCCAGCCTGCCCTGCAGCGCCTTGACCTCATCCCCCCGCTCGCCTTTCACCAGCATGCCGTCGGCCATCGGCGCCTGCTGCGCACTGCGCGCGGCCTGCGCGGCGGCGGGGCCCTGCGCGTGCACCGTGCCGCCCAGGGTGATGCGGTCGTTGAGCATGTCGCCCAGGTAGCGGCGGTACTGGTCCGGCTCGAGCTCGATGTGGGCGTGCACCGCCTTGGTGCCAGCGTTTGACTGCTTGACCAGCGGCGCGCCGTATTCAACGAAGTCACCGTTCTTGTACGGCGACGATCCAGCCGCACCGTGCATGACCTGGCCGACCAGCTCGCGACGCGGATCGCCGGCCGGGTGGCTGTAGATGCGGATGCCGTTGGTGGGGTCCTTCAGGAACTCCACGTAGCCTGCCACCGGGTTGGGGATCATCACATCGCGGTTGGCCAGGCGGTCGGTCAGGATCAGGTCCTTGCGCACCAGCGGAATGCCGTTCTTGTCGCCGGTGGTGCGGATGTTCTCCATCTCCCCTTCCACCATGCCGGACTGGCGATCGGCCTTGCTGGCATCGCCGGTCCGCACCGCTTCGGCGTTGGTGTTGGGGTGGTGGATCTTCAGCAGGCGATACGCCTCGTCCCCGCTCATGCCATGGGCCAGCGTGCGATTGCTGGTGACGTTGCCATACGGTTCGACCACGGTGATGCGGCCCCCACCGGGGGCGGCAGCAGCGGCCGCAGGGGCCGACGTCTGCGTCGGCGTCGGCGTCGGCGTCGGCGAGTGGCTTCGATCGTCCGCGGCTGCTCGCGTCTGGGTACCCGCGCCCAGCGCGGCCAGCGTATCGCGACCGGCCTTGCCATCTTCCTCAAGCCCATGGGCCTTCTGGAACTGTCGCACCGCGTGTTCGGTATTGCCGCCGAAATCGCCATCGGGATTCAGCGCCTTGCCGTCCTTGCCGGTGTAGCCGGCCTGCGCCAGCTTCTGCTGCAGGGACTGCACCTCGGCACCGTGCTCGCCCTGCACCAGGACGCCGTCGGCCATCGCTGGGCGCACGGCATGACTGCCCCGCGCACGGTGCAGCGGCTCGCCGAACGCCTGTTCGTAGGTCTTGCCCTGGAAATCCTGCGGATGGCGGCTGACCTGCTCGTAACGCGCCAGCCCGACCAGATCCGCCTTCTCGTTGAGCGTGCGTTCGCGCAGCGCATTCCATTGCGTGGGTGAACTCTCGAAGTGCCTTTGCACGTTGTCGTGCTTGTAATCCTGCACCGCGCGCACGATCTGCTCATCACTCAGTTCAGACAGCTTGTAACCATCGCCATAGGCCTGCTTCAGCCCGTTGACGAAGACACCGCGGGTCATGTTCCGGTACTGCACCGACGTGCTCCACAGGGCATCCTGCACCGCTGGGCCACGGCCGTGCAGATCCACCCCGGCATCCTTCAGGCGCGCAAGCTGCTTGTCGTAGTACTGGTGCTGGATGAAGGTGTGCTGGTCGCGACCGAAGGCACCCGGGTCCCGGTCGGCGACCTCCTTCCAGCGATCATTGAAGGCCTGGGTGGCCGGTGCCAGGCCACGGAATTCGGCGCCGTAACGCGAGCCCGCCAGGTATTCGTCCACCCCGCCCACTGCGCTGGCGAACTGGTAGGTGCCATAGGACACGCCGCCATGGTCGCCCTTTCCGGAGGAAATCCAGCCCGGGCCGCGGTTGCTGGTTTCGTAGCTTGCGGACGTCTGGCCGCGGTGCCAGCCGTCCATCGCCTTCTTTGCGTCGGTCACCACGTCCATGCTGCTGGTCTCCTTGCGTTTGGAGGTTCGAAGGGGGTGCTCAGGGTTGATCGGTCGAAGCGTTCAACTGGTCCACGCGGTTGGCCACGCGGTTGATGCGGCAGGACTGTGCGTCCAGCATCTGGCCCTGGCCTTCGGTACCGGGGTCCGACGTGCAGTAACGGTTGGTGTCGGACCACCACGCGGCCTGCGCCTCCATCCAGTCATCCTTGGCCTTGCTGTCCGGGCGGGCCACCTGCTCTGCGACAATCGCCGCCAACCGGTCTTCCTGGTAGCGCAGTTCCTCATCGCCACAGGCCTGCAGAGCGGGCGTCGCGCCGCCGGAAGCATTCACGCAGGTCGCGTATTGCGGACGCAGCGTAGCCGTCTTGTATGAGTCATCCGGGCGCGGGGCCGGGAAGTCATCCGCATCGGCGTCGGCCGAGGTGGACGCGCCGGGTGCGGCGAGCGCTGCCGGCGGGGCTGCGGGGGCAGCGTTACCTGACTGGGCCGCGGCTGCAGGGGCCCCGGCCGTCGTCGCGTCCGCCGTCGTGTCCTTGCAGGCGGTCAGGGCGAAGCTGATAACCAGCGCAAGAACGAATGCAGCCGCATTGGCGGGTAGAAGGCGTCGGTTGCACGTGAACAGCATCATTGCCTGCATTGCTCATCTCTCCTTGGAAGCGGGATCACTGAAGGTGTGCCGCCAGCTCGCGCGAACGCAGCTCGACGGCGCGGCGGGCATACCGGTTGATGCGGCACGACTGTGCATCCAGCATCGGTCCCACGTGGTCGCTGGCTGGTGAACAACGCATGTCGGTGTCTTCGGCCCAGTTCGCCTGCTCGTCCATCCAGCGGTCCTTGGCCGGACCATCGGGGCCATCCATGAGGCGCGCGACCTCGGCCTCCATCTGCTTCTGCTGGTAGGCCAGCTCGCTGGCGTCGCACGCTTCAAGCGGGTCGTCCATGCCACGCGCGTCCTGCACGCACTGGCTGTATGCAGGCCGCAGCACGGCCTGCGCGGGCGCGGTGGCGGCCGCTTCGGTCGATGGCGTGGAGGAAGACGCCTGGCACGCGCCCAGTGCCGTGCACAGCATCAGCGCCGTCCAGCGTCGACGGTTCAGGGGCATGTGCTTACGGAAGCGCATTGCCTGCATCACCTGCATCTCCCTGGCGTGGGGCCAGCACACGCTGGCCCGGGCGGGGCCGTCCATCGGTCCCCATCACGCCGGCAATCCTACGGCGGCCCGGGTTTCAGGTGCCTGACCGGATTCAGATTGTGTGGGCGCCGGCGCGGTGGCTCAATGTCCGCCGCGCGCGCCACCCACCTGCTCGATCAGGGTCTGGCTGGCGGCATTGAGGCCCACCACCGTCACCTGCGCACCATGCGCGGCCAGCTTTTCCTGCGCGCGCTCCAGCGCCGCCACCGCGGTCAGGTCCCACAGATGGGCATCACGCAGGTCGATCTGCACCTTCGGCGCCACGTGCTGGTAATCAAACGCCGCGCCCAGCTGCCCGGCCGAGGCGAAGAACACTTGGCCGCGCACGCGGTAGACCTGGGTATCGGCGGTGTCGTCACGCTGCACATCCAGCATGCGGCCGACCTTGCGCGCGAAGAACAGTGCCGACAGCAGCACGCCGCTGAGCACGCCCTTGGCCAGGTCGTGGGTGGCGACGGTGACCACCACGGTCAGCAGCATCACGGCGGACGAGCTGCGCGGATGGGTGCGCAGGTCACGCAGCGAGCGCCAGCTGAAGGTGCCGATGCTGACCATGATCATCACCGCCACCAGCGCCGCCATCGGGATCTGCCGCACCAGGTCGCTGCCGTACACCACCAGCACCAGCAGCAGCGCGCCGGCCACCAGGCAGGACAGGCGGCCGCGGCCACCGGAGGTCACGTTGATGACCGACTGGCCGATCATCGCGCAGCCGGCCATGCCGCCGAGGAAGCCGGTGACCGTGTTGGCCACGCCCTGGCCGACGCACTCGCGGTTGCGCTCGCTGGGGGTCTCGGTGATGTCCTCGACGATCTGCAGGGTCATCATCGATTCGAGCAGGCCGACCACGGCCAGCGTGGCCGACACCGGCAGCAGGATGCGCAGCGTTTCCCAGGTGAGGGGCACGTCGGGGAGGAGGAAGTGCGGCAGGCTGTCGGGCAGCTGGCCCATGTCGCCGACGCTGCGTACGTCCACGCCGAAGCCGACGACCACGGCGGTGAGCACGACGATGGCGACCAGCGGCGACGGCACCGCGCGGGTGATGCGCGGCAGCAGGTAGATGATGGCCAGCGCGGCGGCACACAGCACGTAGACAGTGGGGCCGCGGCCGATCAGTTCCGGCATCTGCGCCAGGAAGATGAGGATGGCCAGCGCGTTGACGAAGCCGGTGATGACCGAGCGCGAGACGAAGCGCATCAGCGAGCCGAGCTTGAACACGCCGGCCAGCACCTGCAGCAGGCCGGCCAGGATGCTGGCGGCGAACAGGTACTGCAGGCCGTGGTCCTTGACCAGGTCGACCATCACCAGCGCCATTGCGCCGGTGGCGGCGGAGATCATGCCGGGGCGGCCACCGGCGATGGCGGTGACCACGGCGATCGAGAACGCGGCGTACAGGCCGACCTTGGGGTCGACGCCCGCGATCAGCGAAAAGGCGATGGCCTCGGGAATCAGGGCCAGGGCGACGACCATGCCGGACAGCAGATCACCACGGATGTTGCCGAGCCATTGCTGGCGCAGGGGGTAGGACGTTTGCATGGGAAAACTCCGCGCACACGGGCATGGGGCCACGTGGCGCTGCAGTGGAAAGACACGGGTTCCTGAGCCGGGCGGGCCGGCTGCCGAGGTGCGGCAAGGGTCAGGGTGGCGTGATCACTGCAGTCGGGAGCCGGTACGTGGGAGGCGCGCAGTCTACGGGAAGCGACCCGGCAGGGATAGCGCACGGGGGCGACACAGCAGCGGAGCATGGCTCCGCTCTACAATTGAACCATGGCCGCCGAGCATCCCCGCTTCTTCGACCCCGCCACCGAACAGGGCGTGCTGCGCCTGTCCATCGCCTTTTCGCTGGCCGTTGCGCTGGCCGGCGTGGTGTTCGGCCTGCTGGCCAATTCCTCGCTGATCATCTTCGACGGCATCTACGGCCTGATCGACGTGGTGATGACCTGGCTGTCGCTGCTGGTGGCACGCCTGATCGCGCTTTCCACCCAGACCGATGCGCTGCAGTCGCGGCTCAACCAGCGCTTCACCATGGGCTTCTGGCACCTGGAACCGATCGTACTGGGGGTGAGCGGCCTGCTGATGATCGGCGCGGCGCTGTACGCGCTGGTCAATGCGGTGGATGCGCTGATGTCTGGCGGGCGTCACATCGCTCTGGGACCGGCCATCGTGTTCGGCGTGGTCTCGCTGCTGGCGGAAAGTGCGTTCGGTGCGTTCGTGTGGCGCGCCAACCGCCGCATCGGTTCGGATTTCATCGCCCTGGACGCGAAGAACTGGGTGATCGCCGCCAGCATGTCGGCCTGCTATGTGGTCGCGTTCGTGGGCGGCGTGCTGGTGCAGGGCACATCGCTGGCCTGGGTCGGGCCCTATATCGATCCGGCCATCCTGGCGGTGGTCTGTCTGTTCGTTATGGTGGCGCCGCTGGGCACGGTGCGCCGCGCGCTGGCCGGGATCCTGCTGGTGACCCCGCCGGAACTGCAGGCGCACGTGGATGCCGTGGCGCGCGACATCGTGGCCCGGCATGGTTTCGTCGAACACCGCAGCTACGTGGCCCAGGTCGGCCGAGGCGAGCAGATCGAGCTGTTCTTCGTGGTCCGCGAGGACGACCCGCCACGGCCGCTGGTGGAGTGGGACCAGCTGCGCGACGAGATCGGCGATGCGCTGGGCGAGGCCTCGCCGGACCGCTGGCTGACGATCATGTTCACCACCGACCGCGAGTGGACGCTCTAAGCCGACAGGACGATGCATCAAATATTCAGGACGGCTCATCACCTATCGTCCTGCTGGATCGGGCAAAGTAGACCCACCGAAACACCCACCCACTGACCAGGAGCATCCCATGTCCATCGAAAAGGTTCTGTACACCGCCCAGGCCACCTCCACCGGCGGCCGTGAGGGCCGTTCGGTCTCCTCCGACAACGTGCTGGACATCCAGCTGTCGACCCCGCGCGAGCTGGGCGGCGCCGGCGGCCCGGGTACCAACCCGGAACAGCTGTTCGCTGCCGGCTACTCGGCCTGCTTCCTCGGCGCGCTGAAGTTCGTCGCCGGCCAGGCCAAGGTCGCGCTGCCGGCCGAGACCACCGTCACCGGCAAGGTCGGCATCGGCCAGATCCCGACCGGTTTCGGCATCGAAGCCGAGCTGACCATCAACGCCCCGGGCGTGCCGCGCGAGCAGCTGGAAGAGCTGGTGCAGAAGGCCCACATCGTCTGCCCGTACTCCAACGCCACCCGAGGCAACATCGACGTGACGCTGATTGTTGCCTGATGCGCTGATGCCGGCCAGCGTCCGGCACTACCCGCGCGCGGGACAAAAAAATGGGCGGATGCCGGTCGAAACCGGGCATCCGCCCATCCCACCTCGGGTGGGCCCCGGCACATGGCCGGGGACGCATTTGCTTGTGTAGGGCCGAGCCGATGCTCGGCTGATCCATGCAGCCGGGCATGGGCTCGGCCCTACACGTTCAAGCTCTATTTATCGCTCGTGATGAGCTGCACGACGCTGGAGAAATCCAGCTTGCCGCGGCCGGCCTGGTGGTTCATCGAATACAGGTTGCGGGCCACTTCACCCAGCGGGATCGAGGCGCCGACATTCATCGCCGCTTCCACCGCCAGGCCCATGTCCTTCAGCATCAGGTCGCTGCCGAAACCGCCGCTGTAGCCGCGCGAAGCCGGGGCGTTTTCCAGCACGCCCGGCCACGGGTTGCACACTTCGGTGGCCCAGCTGCGGCCGGTGCTGACCGCCATCATCTGCGAAAGCACCTTCGGGTCCAGGCCGTGCGCCACACCCAGGGCGATGGCTTCGCCGGTGACGGCCATGATCACGCCCAGCGCCATGTTGTTGCACAGCTTGGCGACCTGGCCGGCGCCGCTGGCACCGACATGGAAGATGTTCCTGCCCATGGCCTGCAGCACCGGGCGCGCGCGTTCCAGCGCGTCCTCTTCGCCGCCGACGATGAAGGTGAGCGTACCGGCCTGTGCGCCGGCGGTACCGCCGGACACCGGTGCGTCGAGCATCTGCAGGCCACGCGCGGCGGCGGCTTCAGAGACCTTGCGGGCGCTGGCCGGAGCGATCGTGCTGCAGTCGATGACCAGCGCACCGGCCGGGATGTCGGCCAGGATGCCGTCATCGCCGAGGTACACGCCTTCGACGTGGCGGCTGGCCGGCAGCATCGAGATCACCACGTCGGCGTCGGCCAGGGTGTCACGCGCCGACGGCGCGGCGGCGGCACCGGCGTCGACGGCGGCCTGGACCGCGGCCGGCACCAGGTCGAACACACGCACGGTGTGGCCGTTCTTGACGAGGTTGGCGGCCATCGGGCCACCCATGTTGCCCAACCCGATGAATGCAATACGGCTCATGCAAGGCTCCTTTCAGCAAGCGGAGTGCCCAGGTCGGCCAGCGGGTGCGCGGCCTCGGCCCAAGGGGAAACAAAGAAGGTGTCCGCCCACGCGGCGGTGGCCTCGGCCAGGGTGGCCGGGTTCCACTGCGGGTTGCGGTCCTTGTCGATCAGCAGCGCGCGGATGCCTTCGGCGAAGTCGCCACGGGCGGCGCAGTGCAGCGCAGTGACGTACTCCAGGCGGTAGACGCTGGCCAGGTCCTGGCCGGCGCTGCGGCGCTGCAGTTCAAAGGCCAGCCGCGCCGAACCGGGCGCACCGGCAGCGAGGGTCTTCTGTGCGGCCTGCAGCCAGGCATCGTCGGTCTGCAGGTCGCGGATGCGCGCGATGATCGCGGGCAGATCATCGCCTGCGCACAGCGCGTCGACCTGCGCGGCGTTGACCAGCAGCGGGCCGGTGGCCGCATCGCTGCCATGCGATTGCAGCAGATGATCCAGGCGTTCGTGGTTGAGCGTGGCATCGCCCGACCAGGCCACCTGCAGCAGCGCATCGAACACCGCACTGCGGCGTTCTTCGGCAACGTGCACGTCGGCCAGGCCGGCGTAGATGGCATCGCCCGGGTTCAGCAATGCGCCGGTCAGGGCCAGGAACAGGCCGCCCTTGCCCGGCACGCGCGGCAGCAGCCAGCTGCCACCCACGTCCGGGAACAGGCCCACGGTGATTTCCGGGAAGGCCAGCTTGGAGCGCCCGCTGACCACGCGATGGCTGGCGCCGGACATCAGGCCGATGCCCCCCCCCATCACGATGCCGTGGCCCCAGCACAGGATCGGCTTGGCGTAGGTGTGGATGAGGTAGTCGACGCGGTATTCGACATCGAAGAACTCGGCGGCGTAGTCGTTTTCGCGGATGTCGCCGTGGCCGGCGTCGCGGAAGGCGACCATCGCCTTGTACAGGCTGTGCAGGTCGCCACCGGCGCAGAACGCCTTTTCGCCGGCGCCCTGCAGCACCACCATCGCGATGCCGTCATCGTCGGCCCAGGCGTTCAACTGCTTCAGCAGCAGGTGTGCCATCGGCAGCGAGAAGCCATTGAGCGTGCGCGGTGCGTTGAGCGTGGCGAAGCCGATGCGCGTGCCGTTGCCGGCCACGCGCTCTTCGAACAGCACCGGTGCTTCGTCGGCAACGGTGTCGGTGGTCATGCGTTCTTCCACTGCGCGGCGCGCTTTTCCAGGAAGGCGCTCACGCCCTCGACCTGGTCAGCGGTGTCGAACAGATCGACGAAGGCTTCGCGCTCGGCCACCAGCGCCGAGGCGTGGGTGCCGGTGCGGGTGGCCTGCACCAGGGTCTTGCAGGCGGCGATGCTGGTCGGGCTCTGCTTGCCGGCCTTCTTCGCCCACTCCAGCGCCAGCGCCTTGGCTTCGCCCTTGCCGACCTTCTCTTCGGCCAGGCCAATGCGCACGGCGGTTTCAGCGTTGATGCGCTCGCCCAGCAGGATCATGCGCTTGGCCCAGCCCTCGCCGACCAGGCGCGGCAGGTTCTGGGTGCCGCCGGCGCACGGCAGCAGGCCGACGGTGGCCTCCGGCAGCGCCACCTGGGCGTGGTCTTCGATGATGCGCAGGTCGCAGGCCAGCGCGCATTCCAGGCCACCGCCCATCGCGTAGCCGTTGATGGCGGCGATGGACACGCCACGGAAGGCGGACAGCGCTTCGAAGGCTTCACCGAAACGGCGTGCGGCTTCGCGTGCGGCGGCCTTGTCACCCGAGGCGAACTGGTTGAGGTCGGCGCCGGCGGAGAAGAACTTCTCGCCTTCACCGGTGATCACCAGCGCGTAGATGTCGCGGTCTGCGTTGAGCGCGCCCACCAGGTCGCGTAGCGCGGACAGGCTGTGCACGGTCCAGGTGTGTGCCGGCGGGTTGTGCAGGGTGACCACGGCGGTGTGGCCATCGGCCTCGACCTTCAGGCCCACGTGCTCCTGGGTACGCCAATCCTTCATCGCAGTTCCTCTTCGGTGTTGAGCAGGTGGCGGGCAACGATCACCCGCATGATCTCGTTGGTGCCTTCCAGGATCTGGTGCACGCGGCTGTCGCGCAGCAGGCGCTCGATCGGGTATTCGCGGATGTAGCCGTAGCCGCCGTGGATCTGCAGTGCTTCGTTGCAGATCTTGAAGCCCGCATCGGTAGCGAAGCGCTTGGCCATGGCGCACCACACGTTGGCATCGCTGGCACCGGCGTCGAGCCTGCGCGCGGCCGAGTGCACCATCTGCCGGGCAGCGACCAGTTCGATGGCCATGTCGGCCAGCTTGAACTGCAGCGCCTGGAAATCGGCCAGCGCCTTGCCGAACTGGCGGCGCTCGCCCATGTAGCGGCGTGCGGCATCCAGCGCGCCCTGCGCGGCACCCAGCGAGCAGGCGGCGATGTTGATGCGGCCGCCGTCCAGCCCCTTCATCGCCAGCTTGAAGCCGCCGCCTTCCTCTCCCAGAAGGTGGCTGACCGGCACGCGGACGTTTTCGAAGGTGATGCCACGGGTGGGCTGGCTGTTCCAGCCCATCTTCTCTTCCTTGCGCCCATAGCTGATGCCCGGCAGGTCGGCCGGCACTGCGATGGCACTGACACCGCCCGCACCGGCACCGCCGGTACGCGCCATCACCACCAGCAGCTCGGTGGCACCGGCGCCGGAGATGAAGGCCTTGGAGCCGTTCAGCACATAGACGTCACCCTCGCGCATGGCGGTGGTCTTCAGCGAGGCCGCATCGGAACCGGCGCCCGGCTCGGTCAGGCAGTACGAGGCCAGCTTGCTGCCCGAGGACAGATCGGTGCCCCACGCATCGCGCAGCTCGGCCTGGCCCCACTTGGACACCATCCACGAAGCCATGTTGTGGATGCTGACGTACGCCGCGGTCGACGGATCGACGTTGGCGAGCTCCTCGATGACGACGGCGGCGTCCAGGCGGCTGAGGCCGCTGCCGCCGACTTCCGGGTCCATGTACAGGCCACAGAAGCCCAGTTCACCGGCCTTGGCGATCGCCTCGCGCGGAAAGATGCCCTCCGCATCCCATCGCGCGGCGTGCGGCGCCAGTTCGGCCTGTGCGAAGTCACGCGCGGCTTCACGATACGCCTGCTGCGCTTCTTCCTGCTCCGTCGTCATCGAGTGGCTCATGGCTGCTCCTGCCCTTACTTCAGGCTGATGGTGGTGTTGACGCCGTGGCTCAGCGTCTCGTCATCGAACCAACGTGCGGTGACGGTCTTGGTCTGGGTGTAGAACAGCACGACCTGCTTGCCGTAAGGGCCCAGGTCGCCCAGCTTGGACGCGCGCGAACCGGTGAACGAGAACAGCGGCACCGGCACCGGGATCGGCACGTTGATGCCGACCTGGCCGACGTCGATGTCTTCCTGGAATTTGCGTGCAGCGGCGCCGGACTGGGTGAACAGCGCAGTGCCGTTGCCGTTCGGGTTGCTGTTGACCATGGCGATGGCCTCGTCCAGCGTTTCCGCTTCGAGGATGACCAGCACCGGGCCGAACACTTCTTCCTGGTAGATACGCATGTCGGTGGTGACACCGGCAAAGATGGTCGGGCCGACGAAGTTGCCCTTCTCGAAGCCATCGACCTGGGGGTTGCGGCCGTCGAGCACCAGCTTGGCGCCCTGCTCCACGCCCGAGGCGATCAGGCCTTCCACGCGCTCGCGGGCGCTGCAGGAAATGACCGGGCCGACGTCGGTGCCGGACACGGTGCCGCCGCTGACTTTAAGCGTCTTGGCCTTGGCCACAAGGTCCTGCACCCAGTTGCGCGCTTCACCCACCAGCACCAGGGTGGAAGCGGCCATGCAGCGCTGGCCGGCTGCACCGAAGGCGGCGCCGACCATGGCGTTGAGGGTCTGTTCCTTGTTGGCGTCCGGCAGCACCACGGCGTGGTTCTTGGCGCCCATCATGCACTGCACGCGCTTGCCGGCCAGCGAGGCACGGTTGTAGACGTGGGTGCCGACGCGGGTGGAACCGACGAACGACACGGCCTTGATGTCCGGGTGGTCGCAGATCGCGTTGACCACTTCCTCGCCGCCGTGTACGACGTTCAGCACGCCCTTTGGAATGCCCGCTTCAAGCGCCAGCTCGACCAGGCGCATGGTCACCATCGGGTCCTGCTCGGACGGCTTGAGGATGAAGGTGTTGCCCGTTGCAATCGCCATCGGGAACATCCACAGCGGGATCATCGCCGGGAAGTTGAACGGGGTGATGCCGGCGCACACGCCCAGCGGCTGCATGATGCTGTAGGTGTCCACGCCGTTGGCCACGTTGTTGGCCAGCTCGCCCAGCTGCAGGTTACCGATGGCGGCAGCGTGCTCGACCACTTCCAGGCCGCGGAACACATCGCCTTCGGCGTCGGGCAGGGTCTTGCCCTGTTCGGCGGTGAGGATGTGGGCCAGCTCGCTCATGTTCTCGCGGATCAGCTGCTGGTACTTCAGGAAGATGCGCGCACGGGTGCCGATCGGGGTCTTGCGCCAGGTCTTGAAGGCTTCCTTGGCGGCGGCGACGGCAGCATCCACTTCACCGGTGGTGGCGAACGGCACCTGGGCCAGCACATCCTGGGTGGCCGGATTGATCACGTCCTGCCAGTGGGAGGTGGCCGATTCAATGAACTGGCCATCGATCAGCATGCGGATACGGGGCGCTGCAACAGTCATGACGACAATCCCACTGGCTCGAAAGATGCTTGGCATTATTCACAGCAGCCACCTCGATTTCCGGCCTGAATCCGCTTAATCTGGCCAACACGCCAGACGATTCATGTTAATTCTGTGAATTTCCAGCCTTCACAACGCCAGCTGGGCCTGCGCCTGCTGCGCCTGCGCGAGCAGCGCGGCTACAGCCAGGTGGACCTGGCCCGTGCCCTTGGCCTGTCGGCCAGCTACCTGAACCAGATCGAGCGCAACAAGCGCCCGCTGACGCCGGCCGTACAGAAGAAGCTGGGCGAGGTCCTGGGCGATGTTTCCGCCCTGTTCGACGACGATGAGCCCGCCGCGCTGCAGGAGGCGCTGGGGGAGACGCTGCGCGACCTGGGCCTGGCAGAGGTGAGTGCCACCGAGCTGCGATCGCTGGCCGGCAACCTGCCGCAGGTCAGCCGCGCCCTGCTGGACCTGCACCGCCGCCATCTGGCCCTGCGCGAGCACGCCGCCGCGCTCGAGTTCCAGCTGGGCGAGCCCGCGGCCGGCAGCACCCTGCCTGCCGGCGACCAGGTGCGCGAGTTCTTCAACCGCATGCACAACCACATCCCCGAGCTGGACGAACTGGCAGAGCGCCTGTTCGCCGAGTGGGGGCTGTCACCGGGGCATGTGGCGCCGCGCCTGCGCCAGCTGCTGGCCGACCGCCACGGCGTGCTGGTGGAAGTGGCCGCGCTGCAGGCCGGGCGCGAGAAGCGCCAGTTCGATGCCGGCGCGCGGCGGCTGTGGCTGCCCGATTACCTGGAACCGGGCCAGCAGGCCTTCCAGATGGCGGCCGAACTGGCCCTGCACGGTTACCTGCCGCAGATCGATGCGGTGATCGCCCGCGCGGGCTTCCACGATGACGCGCGCATCGCGCAGGCGCGCATCGGCCTGTCGAATTACTTCGCCGGGGCGCTGGTGATGCCGTACATGCGCTTCCTGCGTGCGGCCGAGGCCAGCAGCTACGACATCGAACTGCTGGCGCATCAATTCGGCGTGGGCTTCGAGGCGGTGTGCCACCGGCTGAGCACGCTGGCGCGGCGCAGTGCACCGGGGCTGCCGTTCTTCTTCATCCGCGTGGACCGTGCGGGCAATGTGTCCAAGCGCCATTCGGCGACCGACTTCCATTTCTCGCAGGTGGGTGGGTCGTGCCCGCTGTGGATCGTCTACGAGGCGTTCAACCAGCCGGGGCGGATCCTGACGCAGACCGCGCGCATGCCCGATGGGCGGCGCCATTTCTGGCTGGCACGGCAGGTGAGCAGCGGGCCGGTGGGGCATGGTCAGCCGCGCAAGACATTTGCGGTGGCGCTGGGCTGCGATCTGCAGCATGCGGAGCGGCTGGTGTATTCGCTGGGGCTGGATGTGCAGAGCCCGGGGAATTCGGTGTCGATTGGCCCAGGGTGCCGGGTGTGCCCGCGGGAGGACTGCATGCAGCGCGCGTTCGCGCAGTTGCCGGGGAGGTAGGGGGTTTTGCAGGGCTGCGCCCTGCAGCTGCCGAATCAACGGCAACGGCCGAAGCAAAAGCTGGCTTTCCGTGGGATGGCGGGGGGTGGGTCCGGTTGATGGGGACGCGGTAAACCCATCCATGGGGGCTTGGTCGCGGCATCGATGCCGCTCACACCCCCTCAACCGGACCCACCCCGCCTTCGACAGTTTCCTGCGGCTGTTGGAACCTGATGCTGATGCTGCTGGTGGGTGCCGACCGTTGGTCGGCACGCTCTGGCCGTGCGCAAAGTGCATCCACGCGTGGCGTGGCTCTACTGGTGGGTGCCAACCTTGGTTGGCACGTTTTAGTCCCAGAACACGGTCAATACGCGGTGGCCTTCCGAGGGCGCGGGGGCGTCGATGTGTTGGCCGTACGGCCAGCCTTCGCCAACACCGTCGCATTCCAGGCCCTGCAGCCAGCCTTCCACGGTTGCGGCGTCGGCGCGGGTCAGCACGTGCACGTTCTCCGCGGCAGGCCACTCGCTGTCGTCTTCCAGTGCGCTGCCCCAGTCCTGGTGCAGGCCCACGTAGACACCTTCCACTTCAGGCTTTTCGGCAATCGCGGCCAAGCGTGCGTACAGCTCGGCAATCGGCGGGCGACCGTAGCCCCACTGGTTCGGTGCGATGCACTCTTCGAAGTCGTTGCCTTCGAAGTACGCGGCCAACGGTACCACCGGCAGGTGCTCCGGATCACGGGCGTCGAGGCGTGCAAGCAGATCCAGCAGTTGCTGACGGGCGGACATGGGGCGGTCCTTGCAATGGGGGCCGCGATTGTATCCATCGCGGTCAGTAGATCGGCGTCACCTTCATCTGCGGCAACGGCCGTGGTGCGCCGTCGGTCAGGTCCGGGCCCAGGTCTTCCCAGGTGCGGCCCTGCTCCACCATCTGCGCCCACAGCTGCTGCGACCCACGACGCTTGTCTTCCGAGCCCAGCTTGTACGACGGCGGCACGGGTTCGCCGCGGGCGACGATGGAATACGCCGCGCGGTATGCCAGAACCTGCTGCGCCGGGTCGTCGGTGCGCGTCACTTCCAGCGTGTAGCGCTGGTAGGCCGAAGCGAGGTTGCGCCAGCGGATCCAGTAGTGGTTCTCGAACGAGAACGCGCAGAAGCGTGCGCCTGCCAGGCTGCCCTTGTCGGCGATGCGGCTCAGCACCTCCTGCGGCATGTCCAGGTTCATGCCGCCTTCGTCGCCCTGCAGGCTCACATGCACGATGCGGTCGCGGTAGCCCGGTGCACGCGCCTGCAGCAGGTCGCGCCAGTTCTGCATGGTCGCCACCACCGCGAACAGGAAGCGACCCAGCTCGGCCGCGGCCAGCGGCGTGGCGATGGACTGGTAATGCCTCTGCCAACCATGACGGTTCTCGGTGGGCAGCACCACCGCACGCTCCAGTGCCTGCTGGCCCGTGGTGCCGTGGCTGACATCCTCGACGTGCTGCGGGTAGACCAAATTGATCGCGAAGGTCGGCCAGCGTGGCATCGCCGCATCGAACAGGTGGATGGGGAAGTTGCTGCTGATGCCACCATCGGAGAACCAGCAGATGCGGAACGCAGTGATGAACGGGCCGCAGGACTGGCCGGCACTGGTCAGTCCTTCCATGCTGTCGGCCACGTTGTGTTCGGCATCGGCCGCGGCCGGCGACGGCTCGCAGCGACGCTCGCGGCGCGCGGGTTCATGCAGCGGCACCGCGCTGATCAGCAGCGGGAAACTCAGGCTCATGCGGGTGGCCACCAGCACCGGCAACTGCGGGCCCTGTGGCAGGTGGTAGTACTGCCGCCCTTCCACCTCCACCGGCGCACCGGCGTGGTCGACCAGCCACTGCACCACGCTGGCCGGGAACAGCTGCTCGAACTCTTCGCGCAGGAACCAGAACTGCGCACCGCCCAGCGGCAGCGTGCGCGGTTCGTTGTGCGAGACGCAGGTGGTGATCATCTGCAGGCTGATGGCATGCGGACTCTCCGGCTCGCCGGCATAACGCGGTGCATCGTGCAGATCGGCAAAGGTGAGCGGTGCGTCCAGCGGCTTGCCGGACAGCTCCTGCAGGCTCTGGTGCAGCCATTCGGTCAGTGCCGGCTTGCGTGCATCGCGGCCCAGGCCGCTGCACAGGCCCAGCAGGTTGCGCCGCGCCACCCGCGCCACCCGCAGCGCGGCACCGGCCACGCCGGCACCATAGGCGCACAACAGCGACGGCAGCAGGGTGGCCGCCACACCGCTCCAACCGCCGCCCCACCAGCCCAGGCCGAGCAGCAGCGCCAGCGACACCAGCACTTCCAGCGGGGCGATCTCGAACACGGCCACCGCCAGGCACAGCAGCTTGCGCGGCCAGCCGTAACCACCGGTCAGCGCGACCAGCAGCCGGTAGGCCGCCCGTGCACCGCGCGCCGGCTGGAACAGGCTGTAGATGAAGCCGCGCCGCGACAACTGCGCCGACACCGCCGACAGGCCGCCATAGCCGGCGTCGCCGGCCAGGTGCTCGCCGGTCTGCTGGCGGCGATCGCCATAGGCCGCCGCTGCCGCCACCGCTGCGGCAATGGCGCCAGCCGAGGTGCCGCCAATGCTCTTGAACCGATAGTCGCGGGCCAGCGCCAGTACAGCATTGGGGTACACGATGCCGCTGGTGATGCCGCCCTTCATGACCAGATCGCAGTACTTGTGTGCCACTACCCTGCCCCCGCTGACTGTGCCTGAGATGCCACCCGACGCTACGGATGGAGTATGACGCGAGGGTTTCTCACAACTTGAGAACCCGGCCACGCATCCACGCATGGCGTGGATCTACCGGTGCACTTGACCCTGACGACCATCGGCGTAGCATCGACAGCAAGCCAAGGGAGAGACCCGCGGCTACCACAACGACATGAGGGATTCTCATGGAATTCGACTATCTCGTCTTCATCGGGCGTTTCGAGCCCTTCCACAACGGCCACGCCGCCGTTGCCCGCCTGGCCCTGAGCCGGGCCCGCAAGCTGATCTTCCTGGTCGGCTCTGCCGATACCCCCCGCAGCCTGCGCAATCCCTGGACCGTGGCCGAACGCGCCGTGATGATCCAGGCCGCCCTCGATGGCAACACCGAACGCCTGCTGATCCGCCCGCTGCGCGACCACCTCTACAACGAGGCCCAGTGGATCGCCAACGTACAGCGCCAGGTGGCCGAAGCCCTGCGCAATGATGGCGCCGCCGCCGATGCCAAGGTCGGCCTGATCGGCATGGACAAGGACGCCTCCAGCTACTACCTGCGCGAATTTCCGCAGTGGCCGCTGGTGGACGTGCAGCACACTGCCACCCTGTCGGCCACCGAGCTGCGCCGCTACCTGTTCGAGGCCGGCGACGTGGACTTCCACGGTGCGCTGCTGATGCTGCGTGGCAACGTGCCGGCGCCGGTGTACGACATGCTCGAAGCCTTCCGCAAAAGCGCACCGGCCTATGGCCAGCTGGTGGCCGAGTACCGCTTCATCGAACAGTACAAGGCCGCCTGGAAGGACGCGCCCTACGCGCCCACCTTCGTCACCACCGATGCGGTGGTGGTGCATTCGGGCCACGTGCTGCTGGTGCGCCGCCGTTCGGAACCCGGCAAGGGCCTGTGGGCGCTGCCCGGCGGTTTCGTCGGCCAGGAACAGAGCCTGCTCGACAGCTGCCTGCGCGAACTGCGCGAAGAGACCCGGCTGAAGATTCCGCTGCCGGTGCTGAAGGGCTCGCTGAAGAGCCAGCAGGTGTTCGACCACCCCGACCGCAGCCAGCGCGGCCGCACCATCACCCACGGTTTCCACTTCGACTTCCCGGCCGGTGAACTGCCGGCGGTGCGCGGCGGCGACGACGCCGACAAGGCGCGCTGGATTCCGGTGAGCGAAGCCCTGGAGATGGGCCCGCAGCTGTTCGAAGACCACCTGCACATCCTGGAGTATTTCCTCGGCCGGGGCTGACCCGACCGGCTTTCCCCACCGGCGGATAGACCGCCGGTGTCACTCGACGCGAAGGAGCTTCCGTCATGCATTACCTCGATAATCTTCTCCTCGACACCGACAGCTACAAGGCCAGCCACTGGCTGCAGTACCCACCGGGTACCGATGCCACGTTCTTCTACGTGGAATCGCGCGGCGGCCTGCATGACCGCACGGTGTTCTTCGGCCTGCAGGCGATCCTCAAGGACGCGCTGGCACGGCCGGTCACCCACGCCGATATCGACGACGCCGCTGCGGTGTTCGCCGCGCATGGCGAGCCGTTCAATGAAGCCGGCTGGCGCGATATCGTCGACCGCCTCGGTGGCCACCTGCCGGTACGCATCCGCGCCGTGCCCGAGGGCAGCGTGGTGCCCACGCACCAGGCGCTGATGACCATCGAATCGACCGACCCAGCCGCGTTCTGGGTGCCCTCGTACCTGGAAACCCTGCTGCTGCGTGTGTGGTACCCGGTCACCGTGGCCACCATCAGCTGGCATGCGCGGCAGACCATCGCCGGTTTCCTGCAGCAGACCAGCGACGACCCGCAGGAGCAGCTGCCGTTCAAGCTGCACGACTTCGGCGCGCGCGGTGTGTCGAGCCTGCAGTCGGCCGCGCTGGGCGGTGCCGCGCATCTGGTCAACTTCCTCGGCACCGACACTGTCTCGGCGCTGTGCCTGGCCCGCGCGCACTACCACGCGCCGATGGCCGGCTATTCGATTCCCGCCGCCGAGCACAGCACCATCACCAGCTGGGGCCGCGAGCGCGAAGTGGATGCGTACCGCAACATGCTGCGCCAGTTCGGCAAGCCCGGTGCCATCGTCGCGGTGGTGTCGGACAGCTATGACATCTACCGCGCCATCAGCGAGCACTGGGGCACCACCCTGCGCGATGAAGTGATCGCCTCGGGCGCGACCCTGGTCATCCGCCCCGATTCGGGTGATCCGGTGGAGGTGGTGGCCGAAAGCCTGCGCCGCCTGGATGAGGCGTTTGGCCACACGATCAACGGCAAGGGCTACCGCGTGCTCAACCACGTGCGGGTGATCCAGGGCGATGGCATCAACCCGGACACGATCCGCGCCATCCTGCAGCGCGTCACCGCTGACGGCTACGCTGCCGACAACGTGGCCTTCGGCATGGGCGGTGCACTGCTGCAGCGGCTGGACCGCGATACGCAGAAGTTCGCGCTGAAGTGCTCGGCCGCGCGGGTGGGTGGTGCCTGGATCGATGTCTACAAGGACCCGATCACCGATGCCGGCAAGACCAGCAAGCGCGGCCGCATGCGCCTGCTGCGCCGCTTGGACGATGGCAGCCTGCGTACGGTGGCGCTGCCGGCCAGCGGTGACGACACCCTGCCGACGGGCTTCGAGGATGCGATGGTGACCGTGTGGGAGAACGGGCGGTTGCTGTACGACCAGCGGCTGGATGAGATCCGCGCGCGGGCCGCGGCGGGGCGTTGAAGGTACGTCCCGCCCGGGGTCAGAGCCCGTTGCGTGGCAGCGGGATCCGACCCCGGTGCCCCTTGACCGGCAGCAGCAACGCGTCCACCGTGGGCACGCCGAAGGTATCCCTGCTGTCGTCGCGACGACGACAGGGATTTGAACGGGAATCCGGTGAAGGCGCCTCGCGCGCCCATTCCGGAGCTGCCCCGCAGCGGTGAATGGAAACGAATCCCGCCAACAGCACTGGGCTCGCGCCTGGGAAGCGGCAGGTAGTAGGTGGGCTGCGGCCCGGGTCCATCAGCCCGAATACCGGCCCCGGCCGGGGGACACGACCGTCCCCTGACTCGACCTGGAATCTCCGCGGGGAGGTTGCCGGGGCCAATGTCGTCCTGCGCGTGCAGGCGGCGTGGCCGCGCGCGTCCTGTTCACGGTTTCCGGCCAGACCCGTTGCCCACGCCCAGATGCACCCGACGATGACCGAGTTCCAACGCCCCGCCCTGTCCCTGCCCGCCGACGGCAAGCGCCTGCTGCTGCATTCGTGCTGTGCGCCCTGCTCGGGCGAAGTGATGGAGGCGATCACCGCCTCCGGGATCGACTACGCGATCTTCTTCTACAACCCCAACATCCACCCGGTGAAGGAATACGAGCTGCGCAAGCAGGAGAACATCCGCTTCGCCGAGCAGCACGGCATCCCCTTCATCGACTGCGACTACGACACCGACAACTGGTTCAGCCGTGCGCGCGGCATGGAAAACGAGCCCGAGCGCGGCATCCGCTGCACGATGTGCTTCGACATGCGTTTCGAGCGCACTGCGCTGTACGCGCATGAGCACGGCTATGACACCATCAGTTCGTCGCTGGGCATTTCGCGCTGGAAGAACATGGCGCAGATCAACGATTGCGGCGTGCGCGCGGCGTCGCGCTACGAAGGCCTGCAGTACTGGGAATACAACTGGCGCAAGGGCGGCGGTGCCAGCCGCATGGTGGAGATCAGCAAGCGCGAACAGTTCTACCAGCAGGAATACTGCGGCTGCGTGTACTCGCTGCGCGATGCCAACCGCCACCGCCGCGAAACTGGCCGCGAGCGCATCAAGATCGGCCTGCTGTACTACGGGCAGGAGGCTGAAACGCCGCAAGGCGATTGACGTGTGCGCGGGAGGCGGCCACGCTGGTCGCCCCCTCAGCTGTGCTGGACCCTGCCATGACCGCCCTGCCCGCCGATGTCGCCCTGCTGGTGATCGACCTGCAGCCGGACTTCATGCCCGGTGGCGCGCTGGCCTGTGACCAGGGTGATGCGCTGGTGGCGCCGATCGCCGAGCTGCTGGCGCAGCGCCGCTACCGCACGGTGGTGGCCACACAGGATTGGCACCCGGCCGACCACGCCTCCTTCGCCAGCCAGCACCCGGGCACGCGCCCGTTCGAGAGCATCCTGCTGCACGCGCAGCCGCAGACCCTGTGGCCGGACCACTGCGTGCAGGGCAGCGACGGCGCCGCGCTGCACCCGGGCGTGGACTGGACCGTGGCCGACCTGATCCTGCGCAAGGGCACCCGCCAGCAGGTGGATTCGTACAGCGCGTTCCGCGAGAACCATGGCCCGGAGGGCGAACGCCCGCCGACCGGTCTGGCCGGCTGGCTGCACGAGCGCCGCATCCGCGAAGTGCATGTGTGCGGCCTGGCGCGCGATTACTGCGTGCTGTGGAGCGCGCAGGACGCAGTGAAATCCGGCTTCCGGGTGAAGTTCCTGTGGGACCTGACCCGGCCGGTGACCGAAGCCAACGACACGATGGTGCGTGAGGCGCTGGGCAAGGCGGGAATTGCGATCCTTTGATCCATCGCCGCCTTCACAGCTGTGCGGGGGGCAGGTCCCTCATCCATGCCGGGCCCCGCGCGACGATGCCGGTCGGGTTCAACTGGCGATGGCTCTGGTAGTAGTGGTGGGTGATGTGGTGGGCATCCACCGTGCGCGCGACCGCAGGCATCGCCAGCATCCGCTGCAGCAGCCCGTTCAGACCGGGGTAGCTGGCGATCTGCCGCACATTGCATTTGAAATGGCCGTGGTAGACCGCATCGAACCTCACCAGCGTAGTGAACAGGCGGATATCGGCCTCGGTCATTCGACCACCCACCAGCCACGGCGACTGCTGAAGCTGCGCATCCAGCATGTCCAACGTTTCGAACAACGGCCCCACGGCCTCGTCGTAGGCCTGCTGGGTGCTGGCGAAGCCTGCCTTGTAGACGCCATTGTTGACCGTTTCATAGACGCGCGCGTTGATCGCATCGATGTCCGCACGCAGGGCTTTGGGGTAGTAATCGCCGGGCAGCGCGCCGTGACCGTCGAACGCTTCGTTGAACATGCGCAGGATATCGGCCGATTCGTTGCTGACGATGCCGCGCTGCTCGCGGTCCCACAGCACCGGCACGGTCACCTTGCCGGTCATGCCCGGCTTCGCGGCGGTGTACAGCCGATGCAGGTACCCGGCCTGCAGTTCCGGGTCGGGTATCACGCCGCGTCCCGGCTGAAACGTCCAGCCCTGGTCACCCATGTACCAGTGCACCACCGATACGGGCAGCAATGATTCCAGACCCTTGAGCGCGCGCATGATCAGGGCACGGTGGGCCCAGGGGCAGGCCAGGCTGACATACAGGCGGTAGCGCCCGGAAGCGGCCGCATGGCCTGGCTGGCCCTGCGGACCAGGCCCGCCATCAGCTGTCAGCCAGTGGCGGAACGTGGATTGTTCGCGGTGGAACTGCCCATCCTCGCTGGCGGCCCCTGCGGTGCCGACCTGCCAGACGCCATCAACGAGTTGGCCCATACCGATACTCCCTCTGCTGCAGAACCGATACCGTAGCGCGTGCAGCCGCAACGTCTGGTGAGAACTGCGTGGAGGCGGGCCCCCTCAGCGGAACACTACCGTGCGATGCCCGTTGAGCAGGATGCGGTGCTCCACGTGCCGGCGCACGGCACGCGCCAGCACCTGTGATTCGGTATCGCTGCCCAGCCGCACAAGTTCGCGCGGCGCCATCGCGTGGTCCACGCGGGCCACGTCCTGTTCGATGATCGGGCCTTCGTCCAGATCCTCGGTCACGTAGTGCGCGGTGGCGCCGATGATCTTGACCCCGCGCGCGTGCGCCTGGTGGTACGGCTGCGCGCCCTTGAAGCTGGGCAGGAAGCTGTGGTGGATGTTGATCGCGCGACCGGCCAGGGTACGGCACAGCGTGGGTGAGAGGATCTGCATGTAACGCGCCAGCACCACCAGGTCGATGCGCTCGCGTTCGACCAGGTCGATGATCTGCTGCTCCTGAACGGCGCGCGTGTCCGCGTTGACCGGCAGGTGGTGGAACGGCACCTGGTAGGACGCGGCCAGCGGCGCAAAATCAGCGTGGTTGGACGCCACCGCGGCGATGTCCACTTTCAGTTGGCCGCTATGGGCGCGGAACAGCAGGTCGTTCAGGCAATGGCCCTGCTTGCTGACCAGCACCAGCAGGCGCGCGCGGCGGCGACCGTCGTGCAGCTGCCAGTCCATGCCGAAGTCGGCGGCCAGCGCGCCCATCGCCGCATGCACGGTGTCCAGCGGCAGGCTGGCGTCGCGGTCGAAATGTACGCGCAGGAAGAAGCGGCCGCTCTCCTCATCGCCGAACTGCTGGGCGTCGAGGATGTTGCAGCCGTGGTCGAACAACAGCCCGGATACGCGGTAGACGATGCCGGTGCGGTCGGGGCAGGACAGGGTAAGAATGGAATCGGGGCGCATCGCCCGAGTGTAGGGCAGCATCCTGCCGCGATGCACAATGCTGTCAGATGCAACCGATCTTCAGTGCGGATGCACCGTCAACGCGACCAGACGCACCACCAGCGGGCGTACCAGCAGCACCCCGCAGAATGCCACCGGCATGGCCATCTGGTAGGCGGCCAGCACCCGGGCCAGGTAGTCGCTGCCCAGTCCGGCATTGGCAGCGGTGATGACCAGGCACATCAGCAGCGCCATCAGGCCGGCCATGAAGAACGCGAAGACAAACGGCGTGCTGCGGGCGTGCAGCTTCCAGCGGGGCGATCGGGGTGGAGCCATGGCACATCGCATCGAATGAAGTGGGCCGGCAGGCTAGCGGTGCGGCGGCCCGCGCACAGCCCTGTCGCGCTTGGTACAGACCCAAGCGATACTTGTCCTCCCGCATGGCAAGCTGGCCGGTCATGAACCTGTTGCAGCTCATCCGCAGCTTCACCCGCACCGCAGAGACAGGCAGCATTGCCGCCGCGGCCCGCCACCTTGGCATCAGCGCCACCGCCGTGGGCCAGAACATCAGTCGGCTGGAAGCCCACCTGGGCGTGCGCCTGCTCAACCGGAGCACGCGGCAGCTCGCACTCAGCGAAGCCGGTGCCGTGTACCTGGCGCAGGTGCGGCACATCGAGGCCGACCTGGCGCGCGCGCAGGCGATGGTCACCGCCGGCGATATCGAACCGTCCGGGCCGCTGCGCATCGCCAGCAGCAGCGCGTTCGGCCGCCACGTGCTGGCACCGCTGCTGCCCAGCCTGCAGCAGCGCTACCCGCAGCTGCAGCTGGAACTGCGGCTGAGCGATCGCGCCGTGCAGCATGGGCCGGAAGCGGTGGATGCCAGCATCCGCATCGGCGCGCAGCTGGAAGACGGGTTGGTAGCGCGGCCGCTGGCGCGCATCCCGTTCGTGTTCTGCGCATCGCCGGCCTACCTGGAGGCGTACGGCGCGCCGGCCGATCCGACCGCACTGAACGGCCATCGCGGGCTGCTGCACCGCTTCCCCACCGATGGCCGGCCGCTGCGCTGGGGCCTGCTGAAGGACGGCCAGCGGGTGGATGCGGCGCTGCCGCCGAGCATGGTCTGCGATGACATCGACGCACTGGCCGAACTGGCCGCTGCAGGCGCGGGGATCACCCGGCTGGCTGCGTTCGTGGCCGAGCCCTATCTGCGCGATGGCCGCCTGCAGGCGGTGTTCGGCCCGGCCAGCGACTGGCAGCCCGAGCCGATGGAGGTGTTCTTCTGCGTGAGCGACCGCCGCGATTTCACCGCGAAGATCCGCGCGCTGTTCGAGCACCTGCAGGCCGGCATCGCGCCGGCCTGGCAGGTCTGAGGCTCAGCGCGCGCGGAACACGTTGCGCGCTTCGCGCGGCTCGCAGCGCAGGTACTGCGGCGACGGCACCACGCTGTCGCCCAGCGCGGCAGCGGCGTGCCACGGCCAGCGCGGGTCGTACAGGATGCCGCGGGCAAGGGCGATGGCATCGGCCTGGTTGTGGCGCAGGATCGATTCGGCCTGTTCCGGCTCGGTGATCAGGCCCACCGCGATGACCGGCATGCGCAGCTTCCTGGCCTTGATGGCCGCCGCGAACGGCACCTGGTAACCCGGGCCGACGCTGATCTTCTGGCGCTCGTCGAGGCCGCCGCTGGACACGTGCAGGAAGTTGCAGCCGCGCGCGTCGAGGATCTGCGCCAGCGCTTCGCTCTGCACCAGGTCCCAGCCGCCGTCGACCCAGTCGGTGGCGGAAATGCGAACACCCACCGACACCTTGTCCGACACCGCGGCGCGCACTGCATCGAACACTTCCACCAGCAGGCGCAGGCGGTTCGGCAGCGAGCCACCGTAACCGTCGGTGCGGCGGTTGCTGAGCGGCGACAGGAACTGGTGCAGCAGGTAGCCGTGCGCGGCGTGGATCTCGATCAGCTCGAAGCCCAGGCGTTCGGCGCGCACTGCGCTGGCGGCGAAGGCGGCGATGACCTCGGCGATGCCGGCTTCATCCAGCGCCTCGGGGGCCGGGTCGGTGGCGTGGAACGGTACCGGCGACGGGGCCACGGTGGCCCAGCCGTTGGCATCGTCGGCCGGCAGCTGGCGGCCGCCGTCCCACGGGCGGGCGGTGGAGGCCTTGCGGCCGGCGTGGGCCAGCTGGATGCCCAGCGGCATCGACGACCAGCGGCGGACGCTGGACAGCACCTGGGCCAGGGCGGCCTCGGTCTCGTCATCCCACAGGCCCAGGTCGGCCCAGCTGATGCGCCCCCGCGGCTCGACCGCGGTGGCTTCCAGGATCAGCAGGCCGGCGCCGGACTGCGCCAGGTTGCCCAGGTGCATGGCGTGCCAGTCGCTGGCGCGGCCCTCTTCGGCGGAGTACTGGCACATCGGCGCGATCACGATGCGGTTGGGCAGGGTCAGGGGGCCGAGGGACATCGGCGAGAACAGTTGGCTCAAGACGGTAAGGACATGCGTAGGGGGTGCGTATTGCACCGCTGCACGGGCTGCGGATCAACCTTCTGGATGGATCGCTGTTTCGCGCGGCCTGTCACCGGTAGCGCCGGGCCATGCCCGGCGAACAACGGCCGCCGCGCTGCGCGCTCGCCAGGCATGGCCCGGCGCTACCGGATCACGAAACCCGCCAACGCCTCGGCGCAGTCCCGTTCATCCTTGAACTGGAGCAGGTCGTCGGCGCGGGTGCGGCCGCGGTTCAGCGCCGCCACCGGCAACCCGGCCTTCGCGGCAGCCTGCACGAAGCGGAAGCCGGAATAAACCATCAGCGAGGAGCCCACCACCAATACGGCATCGGCCTGCTGCAGGTGCTCGTGCACGGCCGCCACGCGCTCGCGCGGCACGTTTTCGCCGAAGAACACCACATCCGGCTTCAGCAGGCCGCCGCAGTACGGGCAATCCGGCACCACGAAGGCGGAGAAGTCGGCTTCCAGGTCGGCGTCGCCGTCCGGGGCGATGCCCGCTTCCAGCGTGTCCCAGCCCGGGTTGGCATCCAGCAGGCGCTGCTGGAAATCCCCGCGCCCGCTGCGGCGTTCGCAGCCCATGCAGCGCACCCGATCCAGCCGCCCATGCAGGTCGATCACGTTCCGGCTGCCGGCGCGCTGGTGCAGGCCGTCCACGTTCTGGGTCAGCAGCACCTGCAGTGTGCCGCGGGCTTCCAGCGCGGCCAGCGCCTGGTGGGTGCCGTTGGGCAGGGCCAGGCCGAAGCGTGGCCAGCCCAGCAGGCTGCGCCCCCAGTAGCGCTGGCGGGTGCCCGCCTCGCCCATGAAAGCCTGGTAGGTCACCGGCGGCGTGCGTTTCCACTGGCCGTCGGTATCGCGGTAATCGGGGATGCCCGAGGCGGTACTGCAGCCGGCGCCGGTCAGCACGAACAGGCGTTGGGCGCGGTCGATGAAGTCGGTCAGCGGCGGGGTCATGGCAGCCAAATGGGGGCGCGCGGACGCCCCTGCAAGCACGTGGTCAGCTGGCCGGGTCGGCCACCGGGGCGCCCGGCAGGCGCGGCACGGCGGTCGGCTGGCCATCATCACCCAGCGCGATCATCACGAAGTGGCCGCGGGTGCACAGCTTGCGCTCGCCGCTGTGCAGGTCTTCGGCAATCAGCTCCACCTCGACCTTCATCGAGCTGCGGCCCACTTCGACGATGCGGCCCACGGTTTCCACCATCTGGCCGATGCGGATGGGCAGCTTGAAATCGACCTGGTCGCTGCGCGCGGTCACCACGGTGCGGCGCGAATAGCGGGCGGCGGCGAGGAAGGCGGCCTTGTCCATCCACGCCAGCGCCTGGCCACCGAACAGGGTGCCCATGTGGTTGGTGTGGTTGGGGAAGACGATTTCGGCCATGCGCACTTCGATGGGCGGCACGGTTTCGGGAATGGGGGTCATGGCGGGGCAATCGGTGTGGGGTGCGGCAATGTTAAGCCAGGCCCGGTGCAGGCGGCGCTACACTGCGCCACGCCCACCGCACGGAACGCCGCCATGCCTGCCGCCACCGACCTGCTGGCCTTCGCCCTGCTGTCGCTGGGCATGGTGCTCACGCCCGGGCCGAACATGGTCTACCTGGTCTCGCGCTCGATCTGCCAGGGCCGCCGCGCCGGGCTGGTGTCGCTGGGCGGCGTGGCGCTGGGCTTCCTCTTCTACATGCTGTGCGCGGCGCTGGGCATCACTGCCCTGCTGATGACCGTACCCTTCGCCTACGACGCGCTGCGCATCGGTGGCGCGCTGTACCTGTTGTATCTGGCCTGGCAGGCGGTGAAGCCCGGCGCCCGCTCGCCGTTCGCGGTGCATGCGCTGCCCGTCGACAGCCCGCGCCGGTTGTTCGCGATGGGTTTCCTCACCAACCTGCTGAATCCGAAGATCGCGGTGATGTACCTGTCCCTGCTGCCGCAGTTCCTGCACCCCGACGGCCACGGCAGCGTGCTGGCGCAATCGCTGGTGCTGGGCTTCACGCAGATCTCGGTCAGCCTGGCGGTGAACACGATGATCGTGCTGATGGCCGGCAGCATTGCGGCATTCCTGGCCGCGCGACCAAGCTGGCAGGCCGCGCAACGCTGGTTGATGGGCACGGTGCTGGCCGGGCTGGCCGTGCGGATGGCGGTGGAAGGGCGGCGGTAACGACCCTGTACAGCGTGGCCTTTTCCACCTGATCCCCTCGCAGACTTGGTGGAAGGGAGCAATCGGTATCGCCACCCCAGCCATCACGCTCCATCCTTGCATGACAGGCTTGTCCATGAAGTGTGCACTGTGCGCCGCGACATGTGCACCTCCGACGCAGCGATTTTCCTATCTCAGGAACGATGGACCGTCCTGCGTATGAACATGCTGTGCCGGCTCTTGTTCAAGGCCCTGTGCTAGCGATTGACTCAACACATCAGCTCGATGAAGCGACTCCGCCTCAGGTGTACGAAGCGCATCTATCGAGTTCATGTGTCCTCGGCGATGGGCGGGATCATCCATTGCCCCCTCCACTATGAAAACCCTCTCGCCGCGGGCCAAGCGTTCCGTCGAGTTGTTGAGCACAACATGGTCGACCCGCGAAAGCCCCTGCTCCTTCGCCAGTACCAACAGGCTCGCGGTCATCCGCTGGCTCGACTCGTCCCACGGCTTCCCATGCTCAGCGTCCAAGCGTTCCACACCAGCCCTTATCTGCATATGGAGAGAACGGTCTGCATCACCAAGTTCAGCTGTTGAAGAAGAAACTCGATGTAGCGACGGCGAGTCGTCGATGGATGTGGCAGATTTCTCTGCAGCCGCAGTGCGTTCGGCGTCAAGTTGTGGCTCCGGCCTGCGACGCCGCTGCGAGGGCGCTATGTGCTGGTCATAGAACGCGCCGTAGTAGAGCTCGTAATTCGCATGAGGACCAACAGACGGAGCCTCCGTCTTGAACACCTCCGCGATCTGCCCAAGCGCTTGGCTTCGATTGATCCGTCCCGCCTGGAGTTCCACCGCAATGGCCCCATACTGCTGTGGTCGATTGCCCGTGCCTGACACGCCAATGTCCGGTTCACCAGCCGCGACAATTTCGCGCTGGACCTGCACATTGCTGAGCGTCGCGGCGGCTTCCCCTCGCAACATGCTGTTTACATAGGCTTGCTTGGAAGTCAGATCTGGGCGATCGGTGAAGAGATGGTGCCCAACTTCGTGAGAAAGAGATCGTGCGATTCTGGGGCCTTGCCCGATCGCGTTCTCGTCAATAACGATCTTCACACCAGGAACAAGATAGGTGCCACCACCGGCTTGCCCCCAGACAACATCCAGACCATCGCGACCTGCTTGGGCGAGACCCGCTTGAAGTGTTATGGATTTCGCTAGAATCGGCGTAAACGACGGGTCGGCCAATGGTGATGCAGGACGACGTGCGGCTCCTGGGCGCCCCCCCCCTCCTGCTGCTGTGGCAGTCCAGCTTCTTCAGTACGCTCGATGGCGCGGCTCCTTCGCAATGACAGGTGGTTAGCGCTGCCTGATCGATACGTAGGTCAGCGTCACGTTGTCGGCGGCGAGCCCGAGCACGACCTCTGCCCCGTTCACTTGCGCAGACCAGTAAGGGCGGGAGCCAGACGCATCAGGGTGAGCTGGATTTACGATGGAGCCCTCCCAATTAACGTCCTTGAGTGCAATGCCCGGTGGCGCGACCTCAAAGATCAGGTTTGCATGCGCAGGATCGTCGGCAGCACTTCTCAGCTTGATGTTCCGGACCTCAAGGTCACCCAACATTCCGCGCTCTGCGATCCGCTCGTCCCTCAAACCCTGTCGAGCCGGCTCTCCGAGGTGCGTGTGAAGCTGTTCATTCAATGCATCGACATCATCAAAACGCACACTGATCAAACGCTCGATGTCGTTCTTGAATCGCTCCATACCAATGTCACTCCCTGATTTGACGGACTGTCTTTGATCCAGATGATATGAGGGGGTGGGGGGCGCACTGCTCGAACATGCTGGCAATACCAACGCCGCAACAGCGGCTGTGAGACAGCGACGCACTGCTTCCATGGGGCGGCCCCGCAGTCGCCTTTTTGATGAAGAGGCGCATTTCTCGACCCATGCATCCATGACAGAACCTCTCGCGGCAATCCCAATTTCATCAATCTAGCACTACTTCGGGAGTCAAGCAGTTCAGCCGGCCGGAGGCACTTGGTCGCCGACGTGGCAAGGTTGCAGTTGGCTGGCGTGGTTGATCTTCTCTCAAGAAAGATCACAGCTTGAGTGATGCGATCGACGATGCACGCCGCTGGCCGGGTGGGCAGTGCGCATGGCGGTGGAAGGACGGTGGTCAGACCGTTGGTAGCGGTAGCGCCGGGCCATACCCGGCGAGTGCGCAGCGCGGTCGATGTTTCCCGCCGCGCCGGAATGATTCCGCCGGGCGTGGCCCGGCGCTACCGTCAGTGCACGATCGGTCCGGCGACCAGCCGCTCCATCGTTTCCGCGCAACGGCGGCCGTTGATGGCCAGACACAGCATGGCGTGCGTGGCATCGGCCGGTTGCTTGCCTTGCAGTGGTGAGGCGCTGCCGTTGGCTTGGGCGAGCTGATGGTCGCAGAGCAGCAGGCGGTGCCTTCGATGCCCTGCATCAGGCGGCGCAGGCGCAGCAGCAGGTGATTGAGTTCATGCACGTTCGTCGGATCGGTACTCATGGTGGTTCCTCCATTACGTATCAGGCCACCGGTGAGGGTGGCGGACGATGCGTGGCTGCAATCCCGGAAGGAAGTCAGTAAAGAACCGGTGGGCTCTCGCCCTCCAACGCATCGCCCGCCATAGGCGTGCGACGGTCCACCAACCGCCGCCGGACAATGCCGGCGACGGCTGATGAGCCTACTCTGACTTCTTTCACGGGATTGCAGTCCCGGCTGCTGGGGCGCCAGCAGCGCGCCATGATGGTCAGCGGAATCCGCGTGATTCCAGAGGCTTACGCGACACACGTACACATTGCGGGCAGAGCCGACGCGTGGGGTCGTGACCGACCCTTGATACGGATTGCGTCATTGCGCGCTGCGCGCGTGAGCCGAGCATGGGCTCGGCTCTACAAGGCACACCATCCGGTAGCGCCGGGCCGCGCCCGGCGAGCACGCCGTGAGGCCGATGTTTCCGCCCCGCCGGTTGGATTCCGCCGGGCGTGGCCCGTCGCCACCTACAAAAAACCCCGGCATTGCCGGGGTTTTTCATTGCGACAGACCTGACCGGTTCGATCAGAAGTTCATGTCGAAGGCGACTTCGCCCTGCACGCCGACCTGGTAGGCCGAGGCGCGGCGCTCGAAGAAGTTGGTCAGTTCCTGCACGTCCTGCAGTTCCATGAAGCTCAGCGGGTTGCGCACGTTGTACTTGCGCTCCATGCCCAGGCGATGGAAATGGTTGTCGGCGCAGTGCTGCAGATACTGGCGCATGTCGCGGGTGGAGATGCCCGCCACGCCACCGGACAGCACGTCCTCGGCGAACTGCACTTCGCACTCGATGGCTTCGGCCAGCATTTCGTAGACGTCCTGCTTCATCTTGTCGTCGAACAGGTCCGGCTCTTCCTCGCGGATCACATCCACGCATTCGAAGGCGAAGTCCATGTGCGCGCTCTCGTCGCGGAACACCCAGTTGGTGCCCGAGGCCAGGCCGTTGAGCAGGCCGCGCGAGCGGAAGTAGTACACGTAGGCGAAGGCGGCAAAGAAGAACAGGCCTTCGATGCACGCGGCGAAGCAGATCTGGTTGAGCAGGAACTGGCGACGCTCTTCGCGGGTCTCGATGCGCTTCAGGTTCTGGATCGAGTCGATCCACTTGAAGCAGAAATCGGCCTTCTTCTTGATCGAGTCGATGTTCTCCACCGCGTCGAAGGCTTTGGCGCGCTCATCCGGATCCGGCAGGTAGTTGTCCAGCAGGGTCAGGTAGAACTGCACGTGCAGCGCTTCTTCATACAGCTGGCGCGACAGGTACATGCGCGCTTCGGGCGCATTGAGGTGCTGGTACAGGTTCAGCACCAGGTTGTTGGACACGATCGAATCGCCGGTGGCGAAGAACGCGACCAGGCGGTGGATCAGGTGGCGCTCGCCCGGCGACATCTTGCTGTGCAGGTCGCTGATGTCGATCTGGAAGTTGATCTCTTCCACCGTCCAGGTGTTCTTGATCGCGTTCCGGTACATGTCATAGAACTGCGGGTAGCGCATCGGGCGCAGGGTCAGTTCAAAACCGGGATCGAGCAGCATCTGCTTGGGCTTGTCGGCCATGGGTGTTTCCTTGAATTCCTGGGTGAGCCGCCGGGCATGGCCCGGCGCTACCGTGGGTGTTTCCGCAGCGGAGCAGGCGTGCCGACCAACGGTCGGCACCCACCGCGCGGTGTTACTGGCAGGCCTCGCAGGCTTCCGGGTTCTCCAGCGAGCAGGCGATGGCCTCTTCCGGGCTGAACACCTTTTCCGGCGCTGCGGTGGCAGTGTGGCTGACCGTGGTCTTGGCGATCTTGGTAGCCGGGCGCGAACGCAGGTAGTAGGTGGTCTTGATGCCCTGCTTCCAGGCGTACATGTACATGGAGGACATCGCGCCGATGTTCGGGCTTTCCATGAACAGGTTGAGCGAGGCGGACTGGTCGATGAAGGCGCCACGGTCGGCAGCCATGTCGATCAGCGAACGCATCGGCAGTTCCCACGCGGTGCGGTAGACGTGGCGCAGCGTTTCCGGAATCTGCGTGATGCCCTGGATCGAGCCTTCGGCCAGCTTGATGGCGTCGCGCATTTCCGGGGTCCAGTGGCCCAGCTTCTTCAGCTCGTTCACCAGGTAGCGGTTGACCTGCAGGAAGTCACCGGACAGGGTTTCGCGCTTGAACAGGTTGGACACCTGCGGTTCGACGCACTCGTAGCAGCCGGCAATCGAAGCGATGGTCGCGGTCGGGGCAATGGCGATCATCAGCGAGTTGCGCAGGCCGTGTTCCTTGATGCGCTCGCGCAGGGTATCCCAACGCTCGGCATCTTCGGGCACCACGTTCCAGGCGTCGAACTGCAGCTCGCCGCTGGCCGCACGGGTGTCGGCGAAGGACGGGTGCTTGCCGCGTTCCTGGGCCAGTTCGACCGAGGTTTCCAGCGCGTGGAAGTAGATGGTCTCGGCGATCTTCTTCGACAGCGCGCGTGCTTCGGCGCCATCGAACGGCAGGCGCTTGCGGAAGAACACGTCCTGCAGGCCCATGCAGCCCAGGCCGACCGGACGCCAGCGCAGGTTGCCGCGGCGCGCCGATTCGATCGGGTAGAAGTTCAGGTCGATGACGCGGTCGAGCTGGCGCACGGCCAGGCGCACGGTGTCGGCCAGCTTGTCGAAATCGAACTCGCCGTTGCCGTCGAAGTGGTTGCCCAGGTTGATCGAACCCAGGTTGCACACTGCGGTCTCTTCGGCCGAGGTGACTTCCAGGATTTCGGTGCACAGGTTGGACAGGTGGATGACGTTGCCGGCGCGCAGGGTCTGGTTGCTGGCGCGGTTGCACTTGTCCTTGAAGGTCATCCAGCCGTTGCCGGTCTCGGCCAGGGTACGCATCATCCGCGAGTACAGCTTGCGCGCGGAGATGGTGCGGTTGGCCTTGCCCTGTGCTTCGGCCTGCAGGTAGGCGGCTTCGAAGGCTTCGCCGAACAGGTCGGTGAACTCCGGCACGACGCGCGGATCGAACAGCGACCATTCCTGGTCGGCCTCGACGCGCTTCATGAACAGGTCCGGGATCCAGTTGGCCAGGTTCAGGTTGTGCGCACGGCGCGATTCGTCGCCGGTGTTGTCACGCAGCTCGAGGAAATCCTCGATGTCGGCGTGCCAGGTTTCCAGATACACGCAGGCTGCGCCCTTGCGCTTGCCGCCCTGGTTCACCGCGGCCACGGACGAATCCATGGTCTTCAGCCACGGCACGATGCCGTTGGAGTGGCCGTTGGTGGACTTGATGAGCGAACCACGCGAACGCACGCGGGTGTAGCTGACGCCGATGCCGCCGGAGAACTTCGACAGCTGGGCGATGTCGCCGTACTTGGAGTAGATCGATTCCAGCGAGTCCTGCGGCGAATCCAGCAGGAAGCACGAGGACAGCTGCTCGTGGGTGGTGCCGGAGTTGAACAGGGTCGGGCTGGACGGCAGGTAGTCCAGGTTGCCCATGCGCTTGTACAGCGCCAGGGCCTCGGGCACGTCTTCGCTCAGCGCGCTGGCGATGCGCAGGAAGAACTGCTGCGGGGTCTCGATCACCTTGCGGGTGTGCGGGTGGCGCAGCAGGTAGCGGTCGTACAGGGTACGCAGGCCGAAGTAATCGAAGTTCAGGTCCAGCGAGATGTCGATGGCATCGTTGAGCTTGCGTGCGTTGGTCTGCACGAAGTTCAGCAGGCGGTCGTTGATCAGGCCGACTTCGTGGCCACGGCTGACCGACTGCGAGAAGGCGTAGATTTCCTGGCCCGACACTTCCTTGGCGATGTAGTTGGCCAGCAGGCGCGCCGCAAGGCGGCCGTACTCGGGCTCTTCACCGATCAGCAGGGCGGCGGTGCGGATGGACAGTTCGTCCAGCTCGCGGGTGGTGGCGCCGTTGTACAGGCCGGAGATGGTACGGGTGGCCACACGCATCGGATCGACGGCGTGCAGGCCTTCGGAGGAACGCTGCACCGCGCGCACGATCTTGTTCAGATCCACCAGCTCGGTCGTGCCGTTGCGCTTGGTCACGCTCATCGCGTTGGCCGTCGGCGGCGACGTCAGCAGGAACTCGCTTTCCTTTTCGATGGTGGCGCTGGATTCGGTGGTCACGGCGTGTGTCCTCTTGGCGTGATTGGGGGTGCTGTATGCATCAGGGTTGCTCGACCCGGGACATGACAGCCCAGGGTGGCAGGACGGCGTCGCAGGAGGTGAGACCTGCGCCTTCCACTGCCGGTTGGCGATCGCTGGCGGGTACTGCGGTAGTGCCCCGTTGCGGACCCCAGGCGATGGGGTCGTTGCGACCGACGGCCACAAGATAGTGGGGGTGGTGGGGGCCGTCAACGCCAAATGTAGTGAAATCTGGTAATCCCTTGCGGCGCAAGGATCATGCCGTCGGCGCCGCGTCTGGACGCTTTGGACCTGCCGGAACGGGCTGCGCAGTCAAGCCCGGAAGGCGTCACATCGGCGGTACAACGTGCTGCGGAAACGGAACAATGACAGCTTCACATGACAGTGATGAAGCTGGCTAGGGACAACCCTGTGGATAGGTGGTGGGCAGCCGGTGGGAAAGCCGGTATGGCGGAGCGATGGCCATCGGGCAGTGACTTCCGGCCGGTGACGGCACCGTGCGGGCGCGGGATGCTGGGGGCCTGCACTGACCGGAAAGGATTCCACCATGCGCCTTCCCCTGCCCGCCCTGGCCCTGCTGGCCTGCCTGGCCACCGCCCCGGTGCTGGCCGGCGACGCCCCGAAGCTTCGCTCGGACCAGTGCGGCATGCGCACCGACTACGACGTGCTGGTGGACAGCGGCGGCATCTGGCTGCGGCATGGCCCGCAGGCGCCGCACGAGGTAGTGTTCCACGATGGCGTGCTGAGCCTGGACGACACGGTCGTGCCGGTCAGCGAGGCCGACGCCGCCCGCCTGCGGCAGATGGAGGCCGGGGCGCGGCAGCTGATGCCGGCGGCCACGGCGCTGGCCCATGAAGTGAGTGGACTGAGCTTCGACGTGCTCGACGGGGTCTATGAGAGCCTCACCGGCACCGCCAACAGCCGCAAGGTCCGGCGCCTGCGCCGGCAGGCCGATGACTGGATCGGCGGCACGCTGGGCAAGGGCTACTGGGAACAGGCGGTGTTCGGGCCGGGCTTCGAGGCCAAGGTGCAGGACATGGCCGAGTCGCTGTCCGCGTCCATCGCCCGCAGCATGCTGTGGCAGATGGTCACCGGCCGCAGCGACGCGATGGAGGAGCGCGGCGACCGCCTGGACGCGCAGATGGAGCAGCAGCTGGAAGGCCGCGCCGAGCGCATCGAGGCCCGCGCGCAGGCGCTGTGCCCGCTGGTGGCCGCCGTAGCCGAGGCCCACGACGCGCTGGAGGTGCGCTACCAAGGGCAGCCGCTGCGGCTGATCCAGCGCAGTGAAGGCGTGCAGGTGGCGGCCAGCGTGCGCGAGCAGCCGCAGGGCGATGCGGTGGCGCCGAGCCGATAAGCCCGCAGTGCTGTTGTAGAGCCGAGCCCGCGCCCGGCTGCCTTTCGGCGCTTCATTCAGAAACAGCCGAGCATCGGCTCGGCTCTACAACCCGCGGCCCCCTCACGCCCGGTGCGGGGTGCCCAGGTACTCGGCGCTCTGCATTTCGATCAGGCGCGAGGCGGTGCGCTCGAAGGCGTCTCTTACTTCAAGAAGATTCCTGGGTCCCTATAGGCGAGCGGACTACTCCTCGGTCAGCCCCAGCGCTTCGCCCAGACTTTCCACAAAGCCTGCCTGCTCATCTGAATAGTCCATTGCGATGCTTCTGAACTGCGAGCACAACGATGATTGGGACTCCAGGTCCATCATCTGCAGTGTCGAAGCCAGTTGTTCGAGCCGCTGGATTGCAGCGTCAGGATCCAATACATCATCCGCCGAAAACTCGAGAAATACGGCGAGGTCAACGAGGGCTCGCACAACGTGCTTGTCGATTTCCTGGCTCATGAATCACCCCTACCGGAATACTTGAAGCAGCCGAGCATGGGCTCGGCTCTACAACCCGCGGCCCCCTCACGCCCGGTGCGGGGTGCCCAGGTACTCGGCGCTCTGCATTTCAATCAGGCGCGAGGCGGTGCGCTCGAAGGCGCCCTGCAGGCGCTCGCCGGCATACAGCTCCACCGGCGAGGTGCTGGCGGTGCACACCAGGTTGACGTGGCGATCGTACAGCTCGTCGATCAGGTTCACGAAGCGGCGCGCGGCATCTTCGTTCAGGCGGTCGAAGGCGGGAATGCCGCCCAGCAGCACCGTGTTGAACTCGTGCGCGATCTCGATGTAATCCGACGGGCCGCGCGGGCCTTCGCAGAGCGCGGCGAAATCGAACCAGGCGATGCTCTTGCCGCGGCCCCGCACCGGAATCTTGCGGCCCTCGATATCGATGTTGCCGGCCTTGGCCGGCTGCCCGCCGCTCAGTTCGCCCCAGCGGCTGGCCAGCCAGTCGTCGCTGTCGGCGGCCAGCGGCGCGCGGTACACCGGCGAACGGGTCAGCGCGCGCATGCGGTAATCCTCGGTGCCCTCGGCGTACAGCTCCACGCAGAAGCGCTGCAGCAGGCCGATGGCCGGCATGAAGCTCTCGCGCTGCAGGCCGTTCAGGTACAGGTTTTCCACGGCCGTATTGGAGGTGGTCACCAGGGTCACGCCCTCGGCGAACAGGCGCTCGAGCAGGCGCGCCAGCAGCATCGCATCGCCGATGTCGGTGACGAAGAACTCGTCCAGCACCAGCACGCGCAGATTGCTGCGCCATTCCTGGGCGATCTTCGCCAGCGGGTCGCTCTGCCCCTGGTGCTCGCGCAGGCGCTCGTGGACGCTGCGCATGAAGCGGTGGAAGTGCGTGCGGTACTTCTGCTTGATCGGCAGGCCATCGTAGAACAGGTCCACCAGAAAGGTCTTGCCACGACCGACGCCGCCCCAGAAGTACAGGCCCTTCACCGGCTCGGGCTTCTTCCAGAACGAGGACAGGCGGTCCAGCCAGCCGTCCTCGGCGCTGTCGACCAGGCCCAGGTGGATGCGGTCCAGCTCGGCCAGGGCCGCGTGCTGGGCCGGGTCGTTCTGCCAGTCGCCGCTGGCAACCCCGGCCGCGTACCGCTGCGACGGGGTCAACGCCTGCTCGCTCATGCCGCCGCGCCCAGCCAGTGCTTGACGCCGTGGGTCAGCGCGCCGCGCAGGTCGATCAGCTTGCGGTGGAAGAAGTGGCTGGTTTCGGGCATGCGCACCAGCTCATGCGGGGCATCGAGCGTGTCCAGCCACTGGTAGACGGTCTGCGGGTCGACGATCTCGTCCTGCTCGCCCTGGATGACCAGCCAGCGGGCCGGCGGCTGCACGCCGCTGAAATCCCAGCGGCCGGCCGGCGGCGCGATCGAGATCAGCGCTTCCGGCTGCAGCTCGCCTGCGGCCTTCAGCGAAACGAAGGAGCCGAAGCTGAAACCGGCCAGCCACAGGCGGTCATCCGGGCGCTGGCTGCGCACCCAGGCGGTGACCGCCTTGAGGTCGTCCTGTTCGCCCACGCCGTGGTCGAAGCTGCCGGCCGAGCCGCCGACGCTGCGGAAGTTGAAGCGCACCGTGGCGATGCCCAGCTCGCGCAGGGTGGTGGCGGTCATGGTGACCACCTTGTTGTGCAGGGTGCCGCCTTCGGTGGACAGCGGGTGGCAGATGACGGCCACGATCGGCTGCACCGGCACATCGGCCTTGGGCAGGTCGACGACCACTTCCAGCGGGCCGGCCGGGCCGTCCAGTACGAGGCAGGCGGTTTCGCCGGGGGCGACGGGGAACGAGGGCTTGTGCATGGCACCATGATACCGCCCCCCGCCCCTGCCCTGTGCCCGCCCCATGCTCTACCTGTCCCTGGCCGTGATCTGCAGTGTGCTGGTTTCGGTGTTGTTGAAGCTGGCCAACCGCCGTGCGCTGGACGTGCCGCAGATGGTGACCTGGAACTATCTGGTGGCCGCCACCCTGACCGCCGTGGTGCTGCAGCCGCCGCTGGACGCGCTGCGCGCGCCACATGCGCCGTGGCTGTCACTGCTGGCGCTGGCGGTGGTGCTGCCGTCGATCTTCCTGGTGCTGGGCCGCGCTGTGGCCGTGGCTGGCATCGTCCGCAGCGACGTGGCCCAGCGCCTGTCGCTGCTGCTGTCACTGGCCGCGGCCTTCCTGTTCTTCGGCCAGACGGCCACGCCGTGGAAGCTGGCCGGGCTGGGCCTGGGCGTGCTGGCGATGGTGGCCATCAGCCTGCGCCCGCGCGGCCCGGCGGTCGCTGCTTCGGCCGGTGGCTGGGGCTGGCTGCTGGGCGTGTGGGGCGGCTTTGCCGTGGTGGACGTGCTGCTGAAACAGGTGGCGCTGTCGGGCACGCCGTCGATGGCGGCGGTGCTGGCCAGCTTCAGCGTGGCCTTCGTGCTGATGCTGGCGCTGCAGCTGTGGCGGCATGCCAGCAGTCGCAGCCGGCTGGCCTGGCGCAACCTGGGGGCCGGCGCGCTGCTGGGCCTGCTCAACGGCGGCAACATTCTTTTCTATGTGCACGCGCACCAGTCGATGCCGGACAGCCCGGCCACCGTATTCGCCGGCATGAACATCGGCGTGGTGGTGCTGGGCGCGCTGGTGGGCGTGTTCGCCTTCGGCGAGGCCACCACGAAGTGGAACCGCGCCGGCCTGGCGCTGGCGGTGCTGGCGATCGGCTTGATCGCCTGGGGGTGAAAGACCGCCGGGCATGGCCCGGCGCTACCCATCCAACGAACGCACGTACACCGGTAGCGCCGGGCCATGCCCGGCGGTGGGTCATTTACCAAAACCCAGCAGCAGCGGGTCGTGGTCGGAGCTGCGCCACGGGCCCGGCACGTTGCGGCCCTGGTAGCCGCTGGCGTCCTGCTCGTCGGCGTTGCTGTGCCATTCGGCAGCACCGCGCAGGCGCTTGGCCATGCCCGGGCTCAGCAGCGCGTGGTCGAGGCGGCCGGTGTAGCCGTTGTAGACGTAGCTGTAGGGATGCTCGACCTTGGCCACCTTGAAGGCGTCCTGCCAGCCGAGGTCATGCAGGGTGCGGATCGGGTCTTCCTGCGCATAGGCGTTGAAGTCGCCCAGCAGCACCGCGTCCTGGGCACCGGTGCCGGTCGGGTTGGTCTTCAGCCAGTCGTTCAACTGCTGCGCCGAGGCGACGCGGGTGGCGTTCCAGCAGCCCTGGCCGTCGTTGCGGTCGGCATCGGCGCCTGCAGCCTCGCGGCAGCCCTTGGACTTGAAGTGGTTGGCGACCACCACGAACGGCGCGCCCTGCTTGGCCTGGAAGGCCTGCGCCAGCGGCGCGCGGCTGTGCTCGACGAACGGGCCGCCGGTCAGCGTGGCCGGCTTGCCCAGCGGCTGCAGGCGGCTGCTGCGGTAGATGATGCCGACGCGGATCGGGTTGTCGCCCGGTCCGTTGCCGGCGTCGACGAAGCGCCAGTCGCCCTGCGCACCGCGGTCGCGGTTGAGCGCATCGACCAGTTCGGCAATGGCCGACTGCGGACCGTAGCCGTCGTTCTCCAGTTCCATCAGCGCGGCGACATCGGCGCCGAGCGAGTTGACGGTGGTGACCAGCTTGGCCACCTGGGCCTTGTGCTCGTCCAGCGTGCGCGCGCCGCGCAGGGTCGGGAAACCACCGCCCTGGCCATCACCGTTGAAGAAGTTCTCCAGGTTGAAGGCGGCGATGTGCAGGTCGCCGGCCACCTTCGGCACCGCCGGGCGCTGCAGTTCCGGCAGCTTCAGCGTGCCCTGCACCTGCAGGCTGGGGCGGCCCTGCGCGTCCACGCGCACGATGCCTTCCACGTTGCGCAGCTGCATGCCGGTGCGCAGCACCGGGGTGCCGGCCAGATACGGCACGCTGCCCGGGTCGCGGGCATCGCTGCCGTCATCGAGCACCAGGCGGCGGCGCTGGTTGTCGGCCATCACCTGTTCGATGCCGGCCGTGCCCGGTGCGGCCACTTCGGTGGGCTGCCAGAGGCGGCCATCGAAGGCCACGGTCAGCTGGCCGAAGCGCTCCAGGCCATCGGTGCCGGCCAGGGTGAGCGGAGCGGCGATGCGCACGTGCTGGCCGTCCAGCGCGCGCCAGTCGGCCGGGGCGGTGGTCAGCACGACCGGGGCCTTGCTGCGGGCGGTGGTGGAGGTCGGGGTCGGCGCGGCCTGCGGCTGGGCCTGGGCAAAGGCGGTGGCCGGCAGCAGCAGGGACAGGGCAAGGGCGAGGGAACGGCGGCGCATCGACGGGCGACTCCACGAAATGGGCGCACAGACTAACCCCGAAATGTGCAGGCCCGCTTGCAGCGCCCGTTTCGGCCTTGGTAGGCAAAGCCGGGGTGGTGGCAAGGGATGTTGTAGAGCCGAGCCCATGCTCGGCTGCACTTGGCCATGCCGCGCGCAGAGCAGCCGAGCATGGGCTCGGCTCTACAGAAGGCGGCGTATTGCGGCGGTTATTTCAGGTTGCCCAGCATCCAGTCCACGGTGGCGTGGATCTGTTCCCCGGTGAGCGCCGGGTTGCCGCCCTTGGGCGGCATGATGCCGCCATCCGGGCCGGTGTAGCCCTCGATGGCGTGCTTGTAGAGGGTGTCCTTGCCCTGCGCCAGGCGCTGGTCCCAGTGCGCGTGGTCGAGCGTGGGCGCCTGGCCGACGCCGGTGGTGTGGCAGGCGGTGCAGAGGTTGTCGAAGATGACCTTGCCATCCTTCGTCCCGCCGTAGGCGACCTGCGAAGCAGCCTTGGCCAGCGCGGCGGCCTTGGCCGCGGCCTGCGCGGCCGCGCCGGTGCTGCCGGCATACACCGCGCCGGTGGGCGAGATGCGCTGCTCGGTGCGTTTGGCCGCCGTGGGCGACACCTCGGGCGGAATCCGGGTGTGGATGTACGCCGCCAGGAGGATGAGACCGAGGGTGATGGCCGCCAGCAGCGCGATCACCATGGAGAAGCGTTTCAGGAACTCCAGATCGTAATTCCGCACTCTTCGTTACCCCTGGCTGATAGTCGTTGGACCACGGCTGAGCGACTGCGTGATGGGCCGAGTATAGAACGCGCTTTGCGTGCGACAACAGGCGTCGATGCTGGTGCGGCGCAACATGCATGCCCGGTAGCGCCGGGCCACGCCCGGCGAGCGCGAAGCGCGGCAACAGCCGCCGGGCATGGCCCGGCGCTACCGTTTTGCGGGGGCGCCGATCGCGCGCAGGCAGAAGCTGCAGATCGCGTCCACCAGCGCACCTTCGTCGCGGTGCACTTCGCGGCTGGGGGCGGTCGGGCCGACCATCGCTTCGGTGAAGGCACCGACCAGGCAGGCGGCGGTGGCATGCGCATCCTGCGCGGGCAGTTCGCCGGCGGCCACGCCCTCTTCCACCAGGCGCAGGAACACATCACCGAAGGCGCGCCGCCCGCGCATGCGCTCGGCCTCCACGTCCGGGTCCACCGGTTCGACGATGAAGGCGTGGGCCAGCCCCGGCCCGGCCAGGGCGCGGCGGACGAAGGCGGTGATCGCCAGGCGCAGGCGCTCGCTGGCCACTTCGGGGCCGTTGGCGATGCGCTCCATGATCTCCACCTCGTGGGCCACAGCGGCGTTGAGCACCTCCACGAACAGCTCGGCCTTGGACGGGAAGTGCCGGTAGATCAGCCCGGTGGACACCCCGGCCTGGGTCGCCACGGCGGTCACCGGGGCGTTGCGCCAGCCGCCGGCAGCCACCAGCTCGCGGGTCGCCAGCAGGATCCGTTCACGGGCCCCGGCCAGGCGTTCTTCCATCAATGCAGAGCGTTTGTAGGCCATATCCTGATTCTATTTTCAATTTTTGAATTTATGTTCACTTCTTTACCGAACCCCGCTACGCTGGGGCCATCGCCCGTGCTGGCCGCTGCCTTCAACAGCCACCAGCCTCCCCCTGACGGGTGCGTCCATTCCCCCACCTTCCTCGTGGAGCCGCCGCAATGCACGTGCCATCCCTGAACTTCGATCTTGGCGAAGAGATCGACCTGCTGCGCCAGAGCGTGGCCCATTTTGCCGCTGCCGAGGTCGCTCCGCTGGCCGCCGAGGCCGACGCCACCAACCAGTTCCCGCTGGCCCTGTGGCCGAAGCTGGGCGAACAGGGCCTGCTCGGCCTCACCGTGGAAGAAGAATACGGCGGCACCGGCATGGGTTACCTGGCCCACGTGGTGGCGATGGAAGAAATCTCGCGCGCCTCCGGCGGCATCGGCCTGTCCTATGGTGCGCATTCCAACCTGTGTGTGAACCAGCTGCGCAAGAACGGCAACGAGCAACAGAAGCAGCGCTTCCTGCCCGGCCTGTGCAGCGGCGCGCTGGTCGGTGCGCTGGCGATGAGCGAGCCGGGCGCCGGTTCGGACGTGGTGTCGATGAAGCTGCGCGCGGACAAGCGCGGCGATCGCTACGTGCTCAACGGCAACAAGATGTGGATCACCAACGGTCCCGATGCCGACGTGCTGGTGGTCTACGCCAAGACCGACATGGACGCCGGTGCCAAGGGCATCACCGCGTTCCTGGTCGAGAAGGGCATGAAGGGTTTCTCCACCGCGCAGAAGCTGGACAAGCTGGGCATGCGCTCCTCGCCCACCTGCGAGCTGGTGTTCCAGGATTGCGAAGTACCGGAAGAGAACGTGCTGGGCCAGGTCGGCGGCGGCGTGCGCGTGCTGATGTCCGGCCTGGACTACGAGCGCGTGGTGCTGTCCGGTGGCCCGCTGGGCCTGATGGCCGCGGCCATGGACGTGGTGATGCCGTACGTGCACGAGCGCCACCAGTTTGGTGAAGCCATCGGCAGCTTCCAGCTGATCCAGGCCAAGATCGCCGACATGTACGTGGGCCTGGGTGCTTGCCGCGCGTATGTCTATGCCGTGGCGCGCGCCTGCGACCAGGGCCGCACCACCCGCCAGGACGCCGCCGGCGCCATCCTGTATGCCGCCGAGAAGGCCACCTGGCTGACCGGCCAGGCGATCCAGATCTTGGGCGGCAACGGCTACATCAACGAATACCCGACCGGCCGCCTGTGGCGCGACGCCAAGCTGTATGAAATCGGCGCCGGCACCTCGGAGATCCGCCGCATGCTGATCGGCCGCGAACTGTTCCAGCGCACCCTGTAAGGCCACTGCGATGACCGTCCTCAACAGCCAGCTGCAACCAGGCAGCGAAACGTTTGAAAGCAACCGCGCCGCCATGCAGGCCGTGGTCGATGACCTGCACGCCACGCTGGCGCGCACCGCGCTGGGCGGCAACGAGGCCGCCCGTGCCAAGCACACCGCGCGCGGCAAGCTGCTGGTGCGCGACCGCATCGACGCCCTGCTCGACCCCGGCAGCGCCTTCCTGGAAATCGCGCCGCTGGCCGCACACGGCATGTACGAGGACGCCGTGCCCGCTGCAGGCGTGGTGGCCGGCATCGGCCGCGTCAGCGGTGTGGAATGCGTGATCGTGGCCAACGACGCCACGGTCAAGGGCGGCACCTACTACCCGATGACGGTGAAGAAGCACCTGCGCGCGCAGGAGATCGCCGAGCAGAACCACCTGCCCTGCATCTACCTGGTCGATTCCGGTGGCGCCTTCCTGCCGCTGCAGGACGAGGTGTTCCCCGACCGCGATCATTTCGGCCGCATCTTCTACAACCAGGCCAACCTGTCCGCGCAGGGCGTCCCGCAGATCGCCTGCGTGATGGGCAGCTGCACCGCCGGCGGCGCCTACGTGCCGGCGATGAGCGATGAGACGGTGATCGTGCGCGAGCAGGGCACCATCTTCCTCGGCGGCCCGCCACTGGTGAAGGCCGCGACCGGTGAAGTGGTGACGGCCGAAGAACTGGGCGGCGCCGACGTGCACACGCGCATTTCAGGCGTGGCCGACCACATGGCCGACAACGACCTGCAGGCACTGGCACGGGTGCGCGCGATCATCGCCCAGTTGAACTGGCGCAAGCCGGAACCGGCGATGGCGGTGCAGCCCAGCGAAGCACCGCTGCTGCCGGCGCACGAGCTGTACGGGGTGATCCCGGCCGATACGCGCAAGCCCTACGACGTGCGCGAAGTGATCGCACGCCTGGTCGATGGCTCGCGTTTCGATGAGTTCAAGCCGCGCTATGGCGCCACGCTGGTCACCGGCTTTGCCCATCTGAACGGCTACCCGATCGGCATCATCGCCAACAACGGCATCCTGTTCTCCGAGTCGGCGCTGAAGGGCGCACACTTCATCGAACTGTGCACCCAGCGCAACATCCCGCTGGTGTTTCTGCAGAACATCACCGGCTTCATGGTCGGCCGCAAGTACGAACAGGGCGGCATCGCCAAGGACGGGGCCAAGCTGGTGATGGCCGTGGCCTGCGCCAAGGTGCCCAAGTTCACCGTGGTGATCGGCGGCTCGTTCGGTGCCGGCAACTACGGCATGTGCGGCCGCGCCTATTCGCCCAACTTCTTGTGGATGTGGCCGAACGCGCGCATCGGCGTGATGGGTGGCGAGCAGGCCGCCAGCGTGCTGGCCACGGTCAAGCGCGATGGCATCGAAGCCAAGGGCGGGCAGTGGCCGGCGGCGGAAGAAGACGCCTTCAAGGCACCGATCCGCGACCAGTTCGAACAGCAGGGCCACCCCTACTACGCCAGCGCGCGGCTGTGGGATGACGGCGTGATCGATCCGGTCGACACCCGCCGTGTGCTCGCCCTGGCCCTGTCGGCCAGCCTCAACGCCGCCCCGCAGCAGACACGCTTCGGCGTGTTCCGCATGTGACCCGTGCCATGACCGAGCAAGCTCCCATGAAGCCCGTTGCCATGTTCAGCAAAATCCTCATCGCCAACCGCGGCGAGATCGCCTGCCGCGTCATCGCTACCTGCCGCCGCTTGGGCATAGCCACCGTGGCGGTGTATTCCGATGCGGACCGCAACTCGCGCCACGTGCGCCTGGCCGATGAAGCCATCCACATCGGCGCGGCCGCCGCGCGCGAAAGCTACCTGCGCGGCGACGTGCTGCTGGAGGCCGCACGCCTGACCGGTGCACAGGCGATCCACCCCGGCTACGGCTTCCTCTCCGAGAACGCCGATTTCGCCGATGCCTGTGCTGCCGCCGGCATCACCTTCATCGGCCCACCGGCCAGCGCCATCCGTGCGATGGGTGACAAGAGCGCGGCCAAGGCGCTGATGGCCAGGGCCGGCGTGCCGCTGACCCCGGGCTACCACGGCGACCAGCAGGAACCGGCGTTCCTGCGTGCGCAGGCCGATGCCATCGGCTACCCGGTGCTGATCAAGGCCAGCGCCGGTGGCGGTGGCAAGGGCATGCGCAAGGTCGAGCGCAGCGAGGACTTCGTCAATGCGCTGGCCAGCTGCCAGCGCGAGGCCGCTTCGGCCTTCGGCAACGATCATGTGCTGGTGGAAAAGTACGTGGAGCGCCCGCGCCATATCGAGATCCAGGTGTTCGGCGATTCCCACGGTGATGCGGTCCACCTGTTCGAGCGCGACTGCTCGGTGCAGCGCCGCCACCAGAAGGTGCTGGAGGAAGCCCCGGCACCGGGCATGAGCGCCGAGCGCCGTGCAGCGATGGGCAAGGCCGCGGTCGATGCCGCGCGCGCGGTGGGCTATGTCGGTGCGGGCACGGTGGAGTTCATTGCCGGCCCGGACGGCGATTTCTACTTCATGGAAATGAACACCCGCCTGCAGGTCGAACACCCGGTGACCGAGTACATCACCGGCACCGACCTGGTGGAATGGCAGCTGCGCGTGGCCGCTGGCCAGCCGATGCCGCTGCGCCAGGAACAGCTGGCCATCCACGGCCATGCCATCGAAGCACGCCTGTATGCGGAGGACGCCGACCGTGGTTTTCTGCCGTCCACCGGCACCCTGCGCCGCCTGCGCCTGCCGACGCCTTCGGCGAACGTGCGCGTGGATACCGGCGTGGACGAAGGCGACAGCATCACCCCGTACTACGATCCGATGATCGCCAAGCTGATCGTCTGGGACGTGGACCGCGAGGCCGCCCTGCGCCGCATGAGCCAAGCCCTGGCCGACTGCCAGGTGGTGGGCGTGACCACCAATGCCGGTTTCCTGCGTCGCTTGGTGAACACCGATTCGTTCGCCAACGCGAAGCTGGACACCGCGTTGATCGAACGCGAACAAGCCGCGCTGAATGCTGTGGGCGACAGCGACGATGCACTGTGGCAGCTGGCAGCCATCGCTGCCGTGGCCAGCACCGCGCGTGCGGGCAGCGATGCACGCGATCCGCATTCGCCGTGGCAGGCACAGGACGGTTGGCGTCTGGGTGCTTCGGCACCGCGTGTGCTGCCGCTGCAGCAGGGCGAGCGCACCCACACGCTGAAAGTATGGGCGCAGGCCGAGGGCTGGCGCGTGCAGCGCGATGATGCTGCACCGGCTACGGTGCTCGGCAGCGCCGACGGCGACCGGCTGAGCGTGCAGCTGGATGGCCGCCGCTGGCAGTTGCAGCTGCTGCGCGAGGGCGATCAGCTGTATCTGTTCGGCGCCGATGGCCAGCACCGCTTCACCCTGCACGACCCGGTTGGTGAATCAGACAATGCCAGTGCCGATGCCGGCAGCCTGCTGGCACCGATGCCGGGCAGGATCGTGGCCACCCTGGTCGAAGCCGGTACCCAGGTGAAGCGCGGCACGCCGCTGGTGGTGCTGGAAGCGATGAAGATGGAGCACACCCTGCAGGCCCCGGCCGACGGCACGGTGAAGGGCTACCGCGCCAAGGCCGGCGACCAGGTGGGCGACGGCGCCGTACTGGTGGATTTCGAAGCCGCTTGAGAAGTGGGAAGGACGGACGCGCGCTCAGCCGGCGCGCGTCCAGACCTCGCCGGCCGGGTCCAGCTCGGCCGTTTCCATGCGTGCCGCGCGCCAGCCGAAACCACACATCGCCAATGCGCCCTGCTGCACCGGGTCCAGCTGCAGCGCCGGTTCCAGGCAGCGCTCGTTGATCGCGCCGGTGATGAAGGCGCCCAGGCCCAGGTCGGTGGCCGACAGGTACATCGTCTGCGACAGGTGCCCCGCCTCGAGCGCGACCACACGGTAGCCCTTGGCGTGGCGGCGGTACTTCCAGAACGTGCGGTCGAAGCGCGGCACCAGGGTGACCAGGCAGTGCGCATTGGCGAACCAGTGCTGCTGGCCGAGCGCTTCCATCGCGAACGCACGCAGCCCCATCGGTGGATCCGGCAGGCGCAGCAGCCGGTGCCCGTCCAGCAGGTAGCGATACACACCCGGCGCCACACCGTCCACGTTCTGCACCACCAGGTAGGCCTCGGTGGGATGCAGGCCGCCGCCGGACGGGCTGCTCTTCTTCTGGAAACGCAGGTCATCGCTGACCTGCACATGGGCGCGTGCACCGAACACGCGCGCCAGCATGGTAGAGAACAGCGCCATCGGCAGTGGCCGGTGCTCATCGAAGTTGCGGCAGGTCGCGCGCCGCGCCAGCAGCGCATCGAAATGGGTGTCGTCCTGCAGCGGCAGCACCTGGCTTTCGGCATCGGCCGCCACCGCCGTCGGTGCCGGCGGCGGCCCCAGCACCTCACGCATGCCCACGGCGGTATCGGTACCGGAGTCGCGCGTGTTCTTCACGGCATCGACGCCCTCCCACCGGGTGAACGCGTGCAGCACCGCCGCCAGCGGATGCCAGTACGTCTCGCGCTGGCGATCATCGGCCTGGCGGACCTGCAGCGCCGCCTCATCGCCGGGTGATGCACTGACCAGCAGGCCCAGGCGCAGCAGCGCCTCGCAGGCGGCGCGCTCGTCTTCGTCCGCGGGCGGGTCCTGCCACTGGGTGGGGCCGATGCGGCCCAGCAGCTCGCGCTGCACGGCATCCACGTCCACCGGCTCGCCCAGATGCGGAGCCAGTGCCACCCAGCGCATCTGGCGGCGGATGCCGTTGCCGCCGGAGAGCAGGTCCTGCAGATCGAAGTCGGCGCTCTCGCGAGGTTCCAGCAGCAGGATCTCGCAACGTCGGATGCGGGCGGAAGACACGGCAGGATCTACGGGCATGGCATCGGATTCGAAGGGGCGCAGTTCACTAGCGGCCGCCGCCGACGGAACTTCATCGCGCACTCAAGTGCGGGCTGCATGAGCCGATCTAACAGCGCTTGTCCACTTCTTCCGTCGCCGTTCCCGAGGTTCTTCGTGTCCCTGCCTACCCTGCCCGCGCCGATCGCCATGGCGCTGATCTGCGCGCTCGCTGAAGACGATGCGTTCCGCGCGCTGTTCGCCTCCAATCCTGCTTCTGCCCTGGTCAGCCTTGGCTTGCCCGCCGCTGATGCGGAACTGGTGAAGATCTGCTGCCAGGTCAACCAGCTGGCCTCCAAGGAAGCCATCCACGATGCCAAGCAGGAACTGCAGACGATGCTGACCCGGGAGCTGGCCCAGCTGGTTCCGGCGCTGGATGCCAGCCCCGGCCCGGGCTGGTCCCTCAAGGGACCGTGATCGCCGCCGCCGTCGGCTCCGGCCGGCGGCGCAGCGTGGCGGCCATGCCCGCTGCGCGATTGCTGTCGAGGACGTTGAGCGGCTGCATGCAGTAGCCGCAATCCAGCTCGGCATAGGCGCGGCCACGATTGCTGGCCAGGTAGTCGGCCTGGACCAATGCTGCCGCGTTGGCGCCCTTGGCCACGTTTGCATCCATCGCCGCCACGCGCGTCTGGAAGCTGGCCTGCCCGGTCAACCAGGGCGCGAGCAGCACCAACGCTTCGTCCGGCTTGCCCTGGCGGGTTGCCACGCTGGCACGCACCACAGCCATTGTTTCTGCCACCGGGGGCTGGCGTGTCACATCGTTGATCTTCGCCAGGTGCGCCAGCACACGCTCGGCCAACGCCGTGTCGCCCATCCGGATCGAAATCAGGGCCGACGCCAGGGCCACCATCGCGTCGTCGCCACTGTCGGCCAGTCCGCGGTTGTCGACACGGAGAAAGGCGCTGTCCACGTTGTGGCGCAGCTGTGCGCGCGTGGCGTCGTCATCGCCAGCGCCCCACAGCGCCGTCGCCAGCGGAACCAGCATTACCAGCTGATCAAATCCTGGCGCGTCGGTGAACTGTCTCGCTCCATCGCGCGCGATCTGCGCCGCATGCGTCCACTGCTGGCGATCAACGGCCATGCTGGTGCGTTCGATCGCCACATGCCGCGAGGGAGATGCTCGGTCCAGCAGCGATTCGGCCGCGTCATAGTTGCGCAGGCTGGCTTCGGCCGAGCCCAGGTAACGGTTGCTGCCGATTCGGCCGCCGTCGATGGCGCGCTTCAAGGCCTGGCGGGCGCCGGTGACGTCGCCGCGCGCCACCAGGATGCGACCCAGAAGATCGTGCGCCACGTTGCTGAGTTCAAAACGTGGATCTGCCGCATGTCGCGCGTACGGCAGCGACTCATCGAAGCGGTTTTCCGCGTACAGCCATATCGCAGCGTTGTACTGCGCAGCGAAGTAGTCCGGATACAGGCTGGACAGGCGCCGCCATGCATCGGAGGCCTGCCCGCGGTCGCGCAGCGTCGCCGCCCACGCGTCCAGATAGAGCGCCTCGCGGGGTGGCAGGCGGCGCTTGAGGCTCTTGGCGGTGTCCAGCGCCTGCATCGCCCCGGAGAGATCATCCACCGCGAAGTGCGCACGGACCTGCGCCATCCAGGCCAGGGCAAATTCCGGGTCCAGCTCCACTGCCTGCTGGAACATGGCCAGCGCGCCCGGGTAGTCACCACGCGCGTAGAGTTTCTGGCCGATCGAATAGGAACGCAGCGCATCCAGGCTGCCGGTGGTGACCGCAGGCAGCGGCGTAGAATCCTTCTCGACCTGCACCAGCGTCTCGCCCAGGCGGCCGCGCAGGCGCGCCACCACGTCGTCAGTGGAGGCCAGCAGCGATTCCAGGCCACGGCCGTCGGCAGATTCGACGGCAAGCGTGGCACGGCTGGCCGGATCCACCACGCCCACGCTCAGGCGCAGGCGACCGCCGGCTTCGGACAGCGTTGGCATCAACACGACCCGCGCGCCCACCCGCTGGGCAATCTCGGACGCATTGTTCGCATCCAGCGGCGCATCCAGCGAGGCGCGCATCTGCTGCAGCACGCTGCGCGCTTTCAGGTCGCTGATCACGTTGACGTAGCGCGACTGTTCCAGGCTGATGCGCAGTGCCTGCTGGGTGGAACCATCCAGCAGGGTCTCGCCGGTCAGGTTGCGCAGATCGCCGACTACCACCCAGTCGCGCTCGGCGAAAGCGATGGCCGGTTGCGGCCGGGTCAGCAGCCAGCCGCCGACCAGCAGCGCCGCGGCCAAGGTGACTTCGGCGGTCATCACCAGCGGCTGCCGCCAGAACGGGATGTCACGCGATGCCTTCGCGGTCTGTCGCGGGCGCCCCAGACCGCGCGTCGCCGGGTCGTGCAGGCCGAACACTTCCATCGACTGCGCCACGCCCTTGAAGCGCCAGCGCCCGAAGGACTTCCACTTCAATCCCTGCGTGGCCTCCCCCAGATCACCGGCGGCGCGGCGCACCATCGATTCGGCAGTGGCCGACACCAGGAACTGGCCGGGCTGCGCCAGTTGCATCAGGCGCGCGGCCATCGGCTTGGCCAGGCCTTCCACTTCCACCGGTTTGGCGCCCAGCGCGATCGACTCGGCGCTGTTGTTCCACAGCAGCACTTCACCCACGTGCAGGCCGATGCGTGCGCGCAGCAGGATGTTGCGCTTGCCGCCCAGCGCCTGTAGGCCGCGCTGGTAGTCCAGGCCGAAACCGAGGGCATCCACCGGGCGTTCGAACAGCATGAACAGACCATCGGAGCGGTCGATCTGCTGGCCGTTCCAGCGCTGCTGCAGGGCCATCACCAGGCGGTCATGGTCCTGGAACAGTTCAGCCGCTGCGGCATCTCCCATGCGTTCCACCAGCAGGGTGGAATCGCACAGATCGGTGAACAGCAGGGCACGCAGCTGCGTGGTATGCGGAGTCGATGTTCCGGAATCGCCGTTCATCGCCACAGTCTCCGCTCACTGTCCGTCCGCAGGGTCGGCCCAATGCAGGCAGTTGCCGCCGGCGCGCTTGGCCCGGTACAGCGCACGGTCTGCCCCTGCATACCACTCACTCCAGTCCGCATCGGCCGCCAGCAGGCTGACGCCGATGCTGGCCGGGGTGACGTGCGGGTTGCCATGGCTGCGTTCGAGCAGGCCATGCACCGCGCTGAGGATGAACTCGGCCGCGTGCTGGGCCGCCTCGCGATCGGCATGGCGCAGGATCAGGCAGAACTCATCGCCGCCCAGGCGGCAGGCCAGGTCGTGTTCGCCGGCCATCGAGCGCAGGATGTTGCCCATGCTCTGCAGCACGCGGTCACCGGCCTGGTGGCCGTGGCGGTCGTTGACCTGCTTGAAGCGGTCGCAGTCGATCAGCAGCAGCGCCTGCGGCGCGCCCTCGGGCTGGCTGCGGCAGTCCTGCAGGTACCGGGTCAGGCCCCGGCGGTTGTGCAGGCCGGTCAGTTCATCGGTCTGCACCAGCTCGCGCGTGTGGGTCAGCTGGTGGGTGGTGATGTACAGGTTGTCCAGCGCGGTTTCCAGATCGTGGTTGCGCCGACGCAGCTGGCTGATCAGCGCCTGTTCGTTGGTCAGCACGCGCATGATCGTGCGGCGCAGGAAGTAGGCCACCAGCCCCGGATCGGACTCGACCAGGCAATGGAAATCGGCCGGGCCCAGTTCCAGCACGTGGCAGTCTTCGATCGCGCGCGCGCCGGCGCTGCGCGGATGGTCACCTACCAGCAGTCCCAGTTCTCCGAAGAACTCATGGCGTCCCAGTGTCTTGGTCACCAGGTCCTCGCCGAAATCCAGTTCGATCAATCCTTCCACGATGACGTACATGCCATCGCCGCGGTGGCCGCGGTGGAACAACCATTGCCCGGCCTCGACCTTCAACGGCCGCGCGAAGCGCGCAAAGAGGGCGACTTCCGCGTCCGACAACAGGGCGTGCACGATCTCCGCCATCGCCACCTGGGCGACACCGGTTGTCATGTCGATGTTCTCGGCCGCACCCCTGCCGGTCATTTCCCGCCGCCAGCGTCCCCTGGTGAGAAGCGGAGCATAGCAGTGATTCAAACTGTGCGCGTCTTCTCATTTTTCATGAAGACACCACGATCGGGGCCGAACGGGCGGGCAACCCGTATTCATGAGGGCAATTGCGGAGCGGCAGCACCCCGGACACAACAACGCCGGCAGGTCCCCCGACCTGCCGGCGTCGTCTGGCCTTTCCCTGGCCACCCTGATCGGGCTGATGCCCCGGTAGGGCCGGGTCGAGGCCGGGTCAGGCGGCGCGCTCGCTGCGGCCGCCATGGAACTGCTCTTCCTCGGTGGAACCGGTCAATGCGGTGGTCGAGGACTGACCCTGCTGGATCGCCTGGGTGACCGCATCGAAGTAGCCGGTGCCGACCTCGCGCTGGTGCTTGACCGCGGTGAAGCCACGCTCGGCCGCTTCGAACTCGGCCTCCTGCAGTTCCACGAACGCGCTCATCTGCCGGCGTGCATAGCCGTGGGCCAGGTTGAACATGCCGTAGTTCAGCGCGTGGAAGCCGGCCAGGGTGATGAACTGGAACTTGTAGCCGTAGCTGCCCAGCTCGCGCTGGAACTTCGCGATGGTGGCGTCGTCCAGGTTCTTCTTCCAGTTGAAGCTGGGCGAGCAGTTGTAGGCCAGCAGCTTGCCGGGGAACTTCGCATGGATCGCCTCGGCGAACTTCCGCGCGAACTCCAGGTCCGGCTTGCCGGTCTCGCACCACACCAGGTCGGCATAGGGGGCGTAGGCCAGGCCGCGGCTGATCGCCTGGTCCAGGCCGTTGCGGGTCTTGTAGAAGCCTTCCACGGTGCGCTCGCCGGTGGTGAACGGCTGGTCGTTGCCGTCGATGTCACTGGTCAGCAGGTCGGCCGCTTCGGCATCGGTGCGCGCTACCAGCAGGGTCGGCACGCCCAGCACGTCGGCGGCCAGGCGCGCGGCGTTGAGCTTCTCGATGGCCTCGCGGGTCGGCACCAGCACCTTGCCGCCCATGTGCCCGCACTTCTTCACCGAGGCCAGCTGGTCCTCGAAGTGCACCCCGGCGGCACCGGCTTCGATCATCGCCTTCATCAGCTCGAAGGCGTTGAGCACGCCGCCGAAGCCGGCCTCGGCATCGGCCACGATCGGCTGCAGGAAGTCGATGTCATCCTTGCCTTCGGCGTGGTGCAGCTGATCGGCGCGGAGCAGGGTGTTGTTGATGCGCTTGACCACCGCCGGCACCGAATCGGCCGGGTACAGCGACTGGTCCGGGTACATCTGCCCGGCCAGGTTGGCATCGGCAGCCACCTGCCAGCCGGACAGGTAGATCGCCTTCAGACCGGCCTTGACCTGCTGCATGGCCTGGTTGCCGGTCAGCGCGCCCAGCGCATTGACGAACTCGCGCTCGTGCAGCGACTTCCACAGCTTTTCCGCGCCCAGCCGGGCCAGCGAATGCTCGATGTGGACGGTGCCACGCAGGCGCACCACGTCGGCGGCGCTGTAGTTGCGCTGGATGCCTTCCCAGCGCGGGTGGGTGTCCCAGTCGTGCTGGATCTGTTCGGCAGTGGGCAGGGTGCTCATGTCTTTCTCCAGTTCGGTGGTGTAGAGCCGGGCGCTGCCCGGCTGGGATGGATTCGGGGAAGCAGGCCGTCAGTCGATGCGTGCGTAGGCCGGCAGGGTCAGGAAATCGGTCAGTTCGTCGCTGCGGCTCAGTTCGCCCAGCAGGGCGATGGCCTCGCCGATGCGGGCGCCACCGGGCAGCGCGCGGGTATCGCCCAGCCGCGCCGGCAGCTGGGCCAGGGCGGTGTCGAGCAGCGGCAGGTCGATGGCGGTGCCGTCGTCCAGCTGCTGGCCCGGCGTGTGCAGCCACTGCCACAGCTGGCTGCGGCTGATCTCGGCGGTAGCCGCGTCTTCCATCAGGTGGTGGATCGGCACGCAGCCGTTGCCGTCCAGCCACGCGGCCAGGTAGCGCACGCAGACTTCGACGTTGCCCTCGAAACCGGCGCGGGTGATGCTGCCCGGCGGCCGCGCGATCAGTTCATCGCGGCCCACCCGCACGTCCTGGCGCAGCACCTGGTGCTGGTTCGCGGTGGGCATATGTTCGTCGAAGATGGCCATCGCCACCGGAATCAGCGCCGGGTGCGCGACCCAGGTGCCATCGTGGCCAGCACTGACTTCGCGCAGCTTGTCGGCCCGCACGCGGGCCATGGCCTGTTCGTTGGCGGCGGCATCGCTGTTGATAGGGATCTGCGCGGCCATGCCGCCCATCGCATGCGCACCACGGCGGTGGCAGGTCTGGATCAGCAGTTCCGAATAGGCCTTCAGGAACGGCTGGGTCATCGTCACCTGGCCGCGCTCGGGCAGCACGCGGTCGGCGTGGCGACGGAAGGTCTTCAGGTAGGAAAAGATGTAATCCCAGCGGCCGCAGTTCAGGCCGACGATGCGCTCGCGCAGGGCGTGCAGGATCTCGTCCATCTCGAACACCGCCGGCAGCGTTTCGATCAGCACGGTCACCTTGATCTGGCCGTGCGGCAGGCCGAGCATGCCTTCGATGTGCGACAGCGCGGTCTCCCACAGCGCGGCCTCCTCCATGCTCTGCAGCTTGGGCAGGTAGAAGTACGGGCCGCGGTCCTTGGCCTGCAGCGCGCGGGCATTGTGGAAGGCGAACACCGCCGCATCGAACAGACCGCCGGCAATGAACTGGCCATCGACGCGCACGTGCTTCTCGTCCAGGTGCCAGCCGCGCGGGCGCACGATCAGCACCGCCTGTTCCTCAAAGGGGCGCAGGGTGTAGTGCTTGCCCGGCTTGCCGTTGGCGGCCGGCGCGGTGAATTCCAGATCGCCGCGCACGGCGGCCGCCAGCGACTGCTGCCCGGCCAGCAGGTTGCGCCAGGTCGGCGAGGTGGAATCCTCGAAGTCGGCCATGAACACCTTGGCGCCGGAGTTCAGCGCGTTGATGACCATCTTCGGGTCGGTCGGGCCGGTGATCTCGACGCGGCGGTCCTGCAGCGCGGCCGGCAACGGGGCCACGCGCCAGTCGCCGCTGCGGATGGCGGCGGTATCGCCGCGGAAGTCCGGCAGGCCGCCCTGGTCGAAGAACGCCTGGCGCTCGCGGCGGGCCTGCAGCCGCGCCTGCCGGCCCGGTTCCACCGCCCGGTGCAGCGAGACCAGCAGGGCCAGCAGCGGTGCCGGCAGCACGGTCTCCTGGCCGGCCACGCGGGTCGCCAGGGCGATACCCGGGGTGGCCTTGGCGGAGGTGGAGTAAACGGCGGAAGCAACGGCAGACATGGGGCGACTCCAGCGGTGGGGAAACGCCCCCAAAGTGCCGCCCGAGCCGAGTATTTGGCAAAACAGTTTTTGCAATGTCCCACATAAGGTGTGCTAATACTTATGACACCATGACCACGCGCAGCTCGCCAAGTCCGCGTTTTTCCTACAAATCCGACCGGCTGAAGCCGCTGCGGGCGTTCTGCCAGACCGTGCGCCTGGGCTCGGTCTCACGCGCGGCTGAGGCGCTGTTCGTCAGCCAGCCGGCGATCAGCCTGCAGCTGCAGGCACTGGAGCGTGAGCTGGGGGTGCCGCTGTTCGAGCGTAGCGGGCGCCGACTGGTGCCCAGCCGCGAGGGCCAGGTGCTGTATGAGATGGCGCAGCCGCTGGTGGAGAGCCTGGACGGGCTGGAAGCGCGCTTCCGCGACAAGGTGCGCGGGCTGGATGCGGGCGAGCTGAACATCGCCGCCAACAGCTCGACCATCCTCTACCTGCTGCCGAAGATCGTTGAACGCTTCCGCCTGCACCATCCCGACGTGCGCCTGACCCTGCACAACGCGATCAGCGCCGATGGCACCGACCTGCTGCGCGAGGACGCAGCCGACCTGGCGATCGGGTCGATGACCGACGTGCCGGCCGACCTGACCTATGCGCCGGCCTACCGCTTCGAGCAGGTGCTGATCGCGCCACACGATCATCCACTGGCCAGTGGTGGCGAGCTGGAGCTGGCCGACATCGCGCGCTACCCGCTGGTGCTGCCGCCGAAACGGCAGATCACCTACCGGCTGGTGGACCAGGTGTTCCAGCGCCACCGCATCGCGTACACGGTGGCGCTGGAGGTGGGCGGCTGGGAGGTGATCAAGCAGTACGTGGCGATGGGCATGGGCATTTCCATCGTGCCGGCGCTGTGCCTGCATGAAAGCGATCATGCGCGGCTGGCGGCGCGGTCGATGAAGCGCTGGTTCCCGGAGCGCAGTTACGGGGTGATCGTGCGGCGGGGCAAGGCGTTGTCGGCGCAGGCGCGGGCGTTTGTGGAGCTGATCCAGCCGGAGTTGTTCAGTCCGCGCGATTACGACCAGAGCGGGCATTCCGAGCGCTGAGGGTGTTCGGCAGGGCTGCGCCCTGCACCCGCAGAGGCCGAAGCAACGGCAACGTCAAAAGCGGGCTATCCGTGGATGGCGGGGCGGTTGGTCGCCGTCGTTGGTGGGTGCCGACCGTTGGTCGGCACGGGGTCGGATCCCGTTGCTGCGCGACGGGCTCTGACCCCTTCTCTGATTCACTTCCGGCTGACGATGAATAAACTGGCCCCATGTCCATCGAACTCCGCCACCTGCGCTACTTCCTCGCCGTTGCCGATACGCTGCACTTCGGCCAGGCGGCCGAGCGGCTGGGGATGTCGCAGCCGCCGCTCAGCCAGCAGATCCGGCAGCTGGAAGAGCTGATCGGAGCGCGGTTGTTCGTGCGCAGCCATCGCCGCGTGCAGCTCACTGCCGCCGGTGAGCTGCTGCAGGAGCGGGCGCGGGCCATCGTGCAACAGGTGGAAACGGCGGTGGACGAGGTGCAGCGCGCGCAGCGCGGCGAGCAGGGCGAGCTGCATATCGGCCTGACCCGGGCCACGCCGCTGTCGCCGCAGATTCCGCGGTCGATCCTGCAGTACCGGCAGCAGTACCCGCAGGTGCGCCTGCAGCTGAGCGAGATGAACACCCTGCAGCAGATCGATGCGCTGCTCGATGGCAGCCTGGACGTGGGCATCATCCGCAAGCGTGCGCTGCCGCCGGAACTGGTGGCGCACAGCCTGTTCGTCGATCCGCTGGCGTTGATCGTGCACGCCGACCACCCTGCCCTGCGCCGGCTGTCCAAGCAGGGCACATTGGCCCTGCGTGATTTCGCCCAGGAGCCGTTCGTGGCGTTCCGCCGCAGTGCCGGTGCCGGCATCCACGACCACATGATCGCGCTGTGCGCGGCGGCGGGATTCACCCCGCGCATCGTGCAGGAGGCGGGCGAGGCATCGACGCTGATCAGTCTGGCAGCAGCCGGTCTGGGTGCGGCGATCCTGCCGTCGTCATGCGACCACATCCGGGTGGAAGGCGCGCGCTTCGTGGCGATGGGCGACGCCGGGGCGCATTCGGAAGTGCAGTTGGCGTGGCGCCGCGAAGGGGTAACGCCGTTGATCCGCAATTTCGCCGGGTTGTTGCGCGGGGCGTTCGCGGGCGGGTGATGCGCCGCGCTGCGCGCTCGCCGGGCATGGCCCGGCGCTACCGTCGACCCACTACACAGTTAGCGCCGGGCCATGCCCGGCGGATCTCAAGCAGCGACCGGCTGCGGGGCGCGCTGCTGCAGGGCCCAGATGATGCCGCCGCCGAGCAGGGTCAGCACGCCGGTGAACAGGCACACGCCCAGCCAATCCCACGCGGCATAGGCCAGGCCACCGACGGCGCCGAGTACGCTGCTGCCCAGGTAGTAGGCGAACAGGTACAGCGCCGAGGCTTCGGCACGCATCGAACCGGCGCGGCTGCCGACCCAGCTGCTGGCCACCGAGTGGCCGCCGAAGAAACCGAAGGTGACCAGGGCAATACCCAGCGCCATCGTGGTCAGCCACGGCATCGACAGCAGCACGATGCCGGCTCCGATCAGGCCGAAGGCAATGGTCAGCACGCGGCCGCGGCCGTGGCGCGTGGCCTGCTGGCCCATCCATGCCGAGCTGAAGGTGCCAACCAGGTACACGCTGAAGATCAGCCCGACCACGGTCTGGCTGAGGTGGTACGGCGGCGCCAGCAGGTGGTAGCCCAGGTAGTTGTAGAGGGTGACGAACACGCCCATCAGCACGAACGAGGTGGCGAACAGCCACGGCAGGCCCGGATCGGCGAACAGCGTGCGCCAGCGCGAGGGCAGCTGGCGCAGGCCGCCACGGCGGGCCTGGAAGTGGCGCGACGGCGGCAGCTGCAGCCACAGCAGCACGGTGCTGGCCACGGCGATGATCGAGACCGCGCCGATGCCCCAGCGCCAGCCCCAGTGGTCGGCAATGATGCCGGCCAGCAGGCGCCCACTCATGCCACCGATGGCGTTGCCACCGATGTACAGGCCCATGGCCAGGCCCAGCGCGCGGCTGTCCATTTCCTCCACCAGATAGGTCATCGCCACGGCAGGCACGCCGCTCAGGGCCAGGCCCAGCAGCGTGCGCAGCACGAGCATGGTGGTCCAGTCATCGACCAGCGCGGTGCACAGCGACAACAGGGCCGAGGCCATCAGCGCGGCGATCATCATCGGCCGGCGGCCGATCGCATCGGACAGCAGGCCGGCCAGTAGCATGGCCACGGCCAGGGTGCCGGTGCTCAGCGACAGCGACATCGCGCTGCCGGCGGCGGACACCCCGAAGTGGCGGCTGAACTCGGGCAGCAGCGGCTGCACCGTGTACAGCAGGCCGAAAGTCGAGAACCCCGCCAGGAACAGCGCGACCGCCGTGCGCCGGAACGCCGGGGTGCCCTGCTGGATGCGGGTATCGACAACGGAATCGGAAGTGCGGGGGCGGCCGCTGAGGGACGCCGCAGTTTCGCCAGTCATGGGATCGAGGGGCCGTGGGGGCAGCCGACGTGGGGGTACGGGGACCAGCGTAGGCCCCTCGATCCAGTCGATCCATAACCTGATGAGTCAGGATCGATATGCAGAACGTATCAATTCACCTTAGAGGTGCTTCCACTCGAAGCCATCGCCGCGGCGGTAGTAGATGGCCACGGCGCGGCCGTAGACCTTGCCGGCGTCCACGAAGCCGAAGAAGCGGCCATCGAAGCTGTTGCCACGATGGTCGCCCAGCACCAGCAGCTTGCCGTCCGGCACCACCAGATCGGCGATGTCGGGGCCGCCGCCCATGTCCAGGTCGAGCTGGGCCTGGCGCTCGCCGAAGGCTTCGGTGTCGCGCAGGTCGGCGATCTGCAGCGGCTGGCCGTTGATGGCCAGGTGGCCGCCATGCAGCTGCACGTGGTCACCGGCGACGGCCACCACGCGCTTGATCAGGCGGGTGCCATCGGCCGGCGAATCGAACACGGCCACTTCGCCGCGCTGCGGGGTGCCGGTGGCCAGCAGCTGCCGGCCGGTGAACGGCAGGCGCAGGCCGTAGGCGCGCATGTCCACCACCACGCGGTCACCGGGCTGCAGGGTCGGCTGCATCGAGCCGCTGGGCACTACATAGTGGTTGGCCAGGGTGTCGCGGGCGGCGGCGAGCAGGCCGAGCATGACCAGCAGCGGCAGCGCTTCCTTCTTCAGCCAGGTAAGCGCGCGTTCGGCAAACGGGGGGCGGGCGGCAGCGTCCATGACGGGTTCCGGTGGGTGGAAGCCCGGTCAGACCTGCGGCAGGCGCGGGAGGTTCCCCTGCTCGTCGGTAGCGCCGGGCCATGCCCGGCGAGCGCGCAGCGCGGTCGGCCCTGCCATCCGCCGGGCATGGCCCGGCGCTACCGATAGCGGTCAGGTGCCGACGTGCACGCGGTTGGCGTGCTCGGCCAGGCCGAGGTGGTCCAGAGCGATGTCCAGCGCCAGCACGTAGCTCTGCGCGCCGTAGCCGGCGGCGATGCCCAGGCGCTGGCCGACACCGGCCGGCAGGCGGGGTTCGGCCACGGCGCCATCGTCGTGCACTTCCACGTAGGCGTTGTGCAGGTACGGCAGCAGGCGTTGCAGGCGCAGGCTGCCGGCACAGGCGCCGGGGTCGAGCAGGGTCACCTCGCCGCGGCTGTGGTCGGCCACGCGCAACGCGTCCAGCAGTTCCTGTTCCGAACCGCAGGCGCGGATCGCCACGCTGGTGCCGGCATCGATCGCGCGGTGCACCAGTGATTTCAGCACCGGTGCGGGCAGCGGCAGGGCCGTGCGGATCAGCGGGCCGGCGGCTTCCGGGCCACGGATGATGAAGATCGACATGGCTCAGCCCTCCTGCGCCAGGCGGCGGCCGACGATGGCCAGCGACAGCGGGTAGCCCGCCTGCTGGCTGCGCTGGTCGACCACCACCGCGGCCGGCCCGTGCTGCAGGCGCAGGCGTGCATCCAGGCCCGGCGCATGCGGGGCCTGCAGTTCGATGTACGAGGCGGGCATGCGCTCCAGTGCCGCCTGCAGGGCGCCGCCCTCGGCCTGCCACTGCGCGTCGTCGGCCACGCCTACGTCCAGCAGTACCCAGTCATCGGCCTGTGCCTGGCACAGGCAGTGGCGCACATCGGACAGGCTGGCGCAGTCGTTGCACAGCACGCGATGGCCACACAGTTCCAGCGGAAGCTGCGGGCGTGGCGCCGACGACGGCGCGTGCCGGATCACCAGGAGGGTCATACACCACCTTGCACAAAGCGCCCTGCGGCGCGGTAGGCACACGATGCGCGTGCAGGCCGTAAAGGTGCGATGCCGGGGGAGGGCGTGGCGCGTAAAAGGTGCGTAACGCAAACGGGGTCGGAGCCCATTGCGCGGTGCGCAACGGGATCCGACCCCGGCTAACGCAACGAAAAACGGCGGGGTTTCCCCCGCCGTTTTGCATTTCTTACTTCAGCCCGCGGAACTTCAGCAGCGGTTCCACCGACGGGTCCTTGCCGCGGAAATCGCGGTACAGGGTCGACAGCTCCACGCTGTTGCCGCGCGAGAGGATCTTGTCGCGGAACTCCTGGCCGTTGGCCGCCGTCAGGCCACCGTGTTCGGTGAACCACTGGTAGGCGTCATGGTCCAGCACTTCGGCCCAGAAGTAGGCGTAGTAACCGGCCGAGTAGCCGCCGCCCCAGATGTGGTCGAAGTAGGTGGTGCGGTAACGCGGCGGCACCTGCGGCAGGTCGACCTTGAACTTCTTCAGCGCGCTGGCTTCGAAGGCGCCCACATCCTGCAGCGGGGCATCGGCCTTCTGCGTGTGCCAGGCCAGGTCAAGCAGTGCGGCCGACAGGTACTCGGTGGTCGCGTAGCCCTGGTTGAAGCTGCGTGCCTTGAGGATCTTGTCGACCAGTTCCTGCGGCATCGCTTCGCCGGTCTTGTAGTGCTTGGCGTAGTGGGCGAAGACCTTCGGGTCCAGCGCCCAGTGCTCGTTGAACTGCGAAGGGAACTCGACGAAGTCGCGCGAGGTGGCGGTGCCGGCAATCGACGGGTACTTCACGTTCGAGAACATGCCATGCAGGGCGTGGCCGAACTCATGGAACATGGTGGTGACGTCGTCGAAGCTGATCAGCGCAGGCTGGCCATCGGCCGGCTTGGTGAAGTTGCAGACGTTGTAGACCACCGGCTTGGCACCTGTCAGGCCGTCCTGCTCGACGAACACGTCCATCCAGGCGCCGCCGGACTTGGTGTCACGCTTGAAGTAGTCGGTGTAGAACAGGGCCAGCGAGGTGCCGTCCTTGTCGAACACTTCGTACACCTTCATGTCCGGGTTGTAGGTCGGAATGTCGGTGCGCTGCTTGAAGGTGATGCCGTACAGCTGGGTGGCGGCGTAGAAGACGCCGTTCTGCAGCACGTTGTCCAGCTCGAAGTACGGCTTGACCTGCGATTCGTCCAGGTCGTACTTGGCCTTGCGGACCTGCTCGGCGTAGAAGTCCCAATCCGAAGCGGCAACCTGGAAGCCACCCTTCTGGGCGTCGATCACCTTCTGGATCTCACCGGCTTCGGCACGGGCCTTGGCGGTGGCAGCCGGCACGGTGTCGGTCAGCAGCTTCAGCGCCGCGGCCGGGGTCTTGGCCATCTGGTCGCCCAGCTGGTAATCGGCGAAGGTCTCGAAGCCGAGCAGCTTGGCCTTCTGCGCACGCAGCTGGGCCAGGCGCTGCACGGTCTCGCGGGTGTCGTTCTTGTCGCCACGCTCGGCACGGGTTTCCGAGGCCTTCAGCACGGCAGCGCGCTGGTCGCGGTCGCTCAGCGAACCGAGCACCGGCTGCTGGGTGGTGTTCTGCAGCGGCAGCACGAACTTGCCATCCAGCTTGCGATCCTTGGCGGCGTTGGCCGCGTTGTTGATCGCGTTCTCGTCCAGGCCGGCCAGCTTGGCCTTGTCATCGACGACCACGGCCGCAGCGGCGGTTGCAGCCACCAGGCGGGTGTGGAACTGGGTGGACAGGGTGGTCTCTTCCACATTGAGCTTGCGCAGGCTCGCCTTGTCGGCGTCGGACAGCTGCGCGCCGGCGCGCACCAGGCCGTCGTAGTAATGCTCGACCAGGCGCTTCTGCACCGGGTCCAGTTCCAGCGTGTCACGCTGGTCGTACAGCGACTTCACGCGGGCGAACAGCTTCGGGTCGAGGTTGATCTCGTCCTGGTGCGCGGCCAGCTTCGGGGCGATGTCTTCCTGGATCTTCTGGCGCGCTTCGGTGCCATCGGCCTGGACCAGGCCGAAGAAGATGCGCGACACCCGGTTCAGGGTCTCGCCACTGCGCTCCATCGCCACGATGGTGTTGTCGAAGGTGGCCGGCTCGGCGTTGTCGGCGATCTTGCGGACGTCGGCCAGGTGCTGGCGCATGCCTTCTTCGAAAGCCGGCGTGTAGTCGCTGTCCTTGATCTTGTCGAACTGCGGCGCCTGGAACGGCAGCGTGCTGGCGCTCAGCAGCGGGTTGGTGGAGGCTTCGGCCGGCTGCTGGGCCGGGGAGTTCTGTGCTTCGGACACGGGGGTGGACTCCTTGCCGGAACAGGCCGCCAGCGCCAGGCTGATGGCGGCGGCCAGGACTACGGTACGCGACATGTAAAACGCTCCTTGGGCGGACGGTATGGGATACCAGCCCTCCACCCTACTCCTGTCGCGCACGCCCGGCATGTGCCGGACGTGGCGCCTCGGTTGCCGGCCGTGGCCGGCTCAGACCGTGCCGCGGGTCTTGCCCATCCAGGGCCGGTAGAACTCACGGATGGCGGCCATGTCGGCGGCATCATCGCCGGTCGGCTGGAACAGCGGGCCGATGCCGATGGTCTTTTCCGGGTAGTGGAAGTAGGCGGCCAGGATCGGCACGTCGGCCATCCGGGCGATCTTCAGGAAGCCGGCCTTCCAGTCCTTCACGGCCTTGCGGGTGCCTTCGGGGGTGATGGCGAACCACATCTTCTCGTTGTTGCGCAGCAGGTCCACGGCCTGGCCGACGGTGCCCTGCGGCGCGCTGCGGTCCAGCGGGATCACGCCCAGCTTGTGCAGCAGCGGGCCCAGCGGCCACCAGAACAGCGAGGCCTTGCCCAGCACCTTCACCTTCATGCCCAGCGCGATCTTGGCCGCCATGCCCCACAGCCCATCCCAGTTGGACGAATGCGGGGCGATGATGAAGACCACCTTGGGAACGTCGGGCAAGGTGCCTGTCACCTTCCAGCCGCCGACACGCAGGGTGCAGCGCGCCAGCCAGCGCAGGAAGGCGTTGGGCTTGACCTGCGGCATCTGCGGCGGCACGGCCGGCAGCAATGGATTCGGCTTGTTCAAGCAATCACTCCCAGTCACGTGATGAGCGACCGCGCTTGATCTGCGCGCGCCCGCGTTTGGCGTCCAGACGACGCAGTTTCGACCCGTGGGTCGGCTTGGTGGCCTTGCGTGGTTTGGGCACGCTCAACCCGGCCTGGATGAAGGCCGCCAGCCGCTCGCGCGCATCCTCGCGATTGCGATCCTGGGTCCGGAACCGTTGCGCGTCGATGACCAGCACGCCTTCGCCGGTCATCCGCCGGTCGCGGCGCGCCAGCAGGCGCTCACGCAACGGGTCGGGCAACGAGGGCGAGTTGGCCACGTCGAAGCGCAGTTCCACCGCAGTGGAAACCTTGTTGACGTTCTGCCCGCCGGCACCACTGGCACGCACGAACCGCTCGACGATCTCGCCGTCGGGGATTTCAAGCTGCGCGCTGATGGTGACCGGTCCACTGCCCATCCGCGCATTGTAGCGGCAGCCGCGTTGCCGTGGCTGCCATCGCGCACCGTATGCCGCCGATCAGGCACCGAACACGTCGCCTTCGCCTGTGCAGCGGGTATGCTGGCCATCCCATGTCCCGCAGGAAGCTTCGCATGACCCGCTTCATTCCCGCCCTGTCCACCGGCCTGCGCCGTACCGTGCTGCTGCTGGCACTGGCAGCGGCCAGCGCACCGGCCCTGGCCGCGGCGCCCACCGACGCCGACATCAACCGCCTGCTGGCCGCCTCGCGTGCGCAGAGCCTGCTGGACGGCATGCTGCCGCAGCTGGAGACGATGCAGCGCCAGCAGTTCGAAGACATCGCCCGGCAGCGCCAGCTGACCCCGCAGCAGACCGAACAGCTGCAGCGCATGCAGCAGCGCACCACCGCCACCCTGACCAAGGCGCTGTCCTGGCAGCAGCTGCGGCCGATGTACGTGGATCTCTACAAGAAGAGCTTCAGCAAGGAAGACGTGCTGGCGATGGCTGAGTTCTACGAGAGCTCGGCCGGGCAGAGCCTGCTGGACAAGACCCCGCTGCTGATGCAGAACGTGATGATCGCCATCCAGGAAAAGATGAAGCCGCTGATGGCCGACCTGGAGAAGGACATGCAGGCGATCCTCGACGAGCCGGAGAAGAAATAACGCCGGGACGTCGGGATGGATGGGGTCGGATCGGTTACGGCACCTGCCAGCCGAACAGGTCCAGGGCTTTCCGGAATTCACCGTCCACCGGCGCACGCACGTCCACCGTGCCGCCATCGGGGTGCGGGAAACGCAGGCGTTCGGCGTGCAGCAGCATGCGGTGCACGCCCTGCATGCGGAAATTGCGGTTGTGGCGCCCGTCACCGTGGCTGGTATCGCCGATCAGGTGATGTGAGAGGTGCTTGAGGTGGCGGCGGATCTGCCGGAAGCGGCCGGTCTGCGGCTGGCAGCGCAGCAGCGCGTAGCGCGAACTGGCGAAGTCGCCCACCGGCACCGACAGTTCGCCGGTGGCCAGGCGCTGGAAATCGGTCACCGCCGGCTTCTTCACCGGCTTGCCGGGGCCGCCGTCCAGGTCGTGGTCGACCTGCCAGGCCTCCTCGGCTGGCCAGCCACGGCAGATGGCCAGGTAATCCTTGCTCACCTCGCCGCCCATCAGCGCCTTGCCCAGCACGCTGGCGGTCTCGCGGTCGAAGGCCAGCAGCAGGCAGCCGCTGGTGGCGCGGTCCAGGCGGTGCACCAGGAAGATCGGCCGGCCCAGCTGCTCACGCAGGCGGTCGGCAAGGAAATCGTCTTCGCCACGGGCCAGCTTGCTGTCATGGACCATCAACCCGGCCGGCTTGTTGACCACGGCCAGGCGCTCGTCCAGGTGCAGCAGCTGCAGGGGGGCGGTTTCGATCTCGACCGCGGCGAGGGTGTCAGGTTCGGTGCTCACCGCGCGATTATAAGGGTGCCCCTTGCCCTGTAGAGCCGAGCCCATGCTCGCCTCCCGCAACAGCAGCCGAGCGTGGGCTCGGCTCTACAAGGCGTCCATCAGCCGTTGCGCACAGCCAGCAGTTCGCCGTTGCCCACCGGTACCAGGCTGGTGCTGAAGTCCGCGTCCGCATCCAGCAGCGCGCGCAGCGGTTCCATCTGTGCGGCGTGCGAGGTGGCGTTGTCGACTACGAGCAGGCCGCCGGGGCGCAGCACGCGACGCAGCTGCGGCCACCAGCCGGCGTACTGGTCGCGGTCCGAATCGAGGAACAACAGGTCGATGCTGGCATCGGCGGCGCTGGCCAGCCATTGCCCGGCATCGCCGTGCACCAGGCGGATGCGCCCGGCCAGGCCGCTGCGTTCGAAATTCGCCTGCGCCAGCGCGACCTTGTCAGCGGCGTACTCCAGCGTGGTGACGTGGCCATCGATGGCTGCGGCGGCTTCGGCCAGCCACAGCGTGGAATAACCATTGGAGGTGCCGATTTCCAGCACCCGCCGCGCCTGGCCGAAGCGCACCAGCACCGACAGCAGCTCACCGGTGTCGGCGGTGATGTTCAGCATGCGCCGGCCGCGCTCGGTCTCGCGCGCATCGTTGGCCCCGCCGTGGCGAGCCAGCTCATCCTTCAGGGCCTGCAGGGCGGCGCTCATCGCCACCACGCGCGGGCCAGCGCGAAGGCACCCACCGCGGCGGCGCCCAGGCTCAGCACCGGCAGGTCGCCCCAGTACCAGCCCGGCGGCTGCAGCACGTACATCAGCGTGGCGATGGCCAGCAGGCCGACGCCGGTGATGGCACCGACCGCGCGCTTCTGCAGGCGCTGCAGGCTGGCATCGAGGGTGACCAGGTCACGCGAGCGCATCGCCAGTTCATGGCGGCCTTCCACCTGCTGGGTCAGCCAGGCGTGCACCAGGCGCGGCATGTCCGGCGCGTGGGTCATGATTTCCGGCAGGCGCTTGCCGATCTCGCGCACGACCCGGCGCGGGCTGTAACGCTCGCGCAGGATCTTCGCCAGCACCGGCTTGGCCACCGCCCAGATGTCAATCTGCGGATCCAGCTGGCGGCCCACGCCTTCGATGTTCAGCAGGGTCTTCTGCAGCAGGATCAGCTGCGGCTGCAGGGTCAGCTGGTAGCGCTGGGCTACCCGGAACAGCTTCAACAGCACCTCGGCCAGCGAGATCTGCGACAGCGGGCGGGTGAAGTACGGTTCGCACACCGACCGCACCGCCGCTTCCAGGTCGTCGATGCGCACGTTGTCCGGCATCCAGCGCGCCTGCACGTGCAGTTCGGCGATGCGGCGGTAGTCGCGGTTGAAGATGGCCATGAAGTTCTCGGCCAGGTAGTACTGATCTTCCTGCGAGAGCTGGCCCATGATGCCGAAATCCAGCGCGATGAATCGCGGGTTGTCGCGGCGCGCCGGATCGGTGTCGACCCAGATGTTGCCGGCGTGCGCATCGGCGTGGAAGAAGTTGTCGCGGAACACCTGGGTGTAGAACACCCTCACGCCCTTAGCAGCCAGCGCCTTGCGGTCGATGCCGGCCTTGTCCAGGGCAGCGATGTCATCGGAGGGAATGCCCCACACCCGCTCCAGAGTCAGCGCGCGCTCGGCGGTGTGGCTCCAGATCACTTCCGGCACGTACAGGTCGTCGCTGTTTTCCCAGAAACGGCGCAGCACGCTGGCGTTGGCGCCTTCGCGCTGCAGGTCCAATTCAGCGGCCAGGGTGTTCTCGACCTCGGCCACCACTTCGCGCGGGCGGATCTTGTCGGCGCGCGGGTGCGTGCGCTCGACCAGCGCGGCCAGCGAATTGAGCAGGGCGATGTCGGCGTCGATCTGCTTCTCGATGCCTGGGCGCAGCACCTTCACCACCACCTGGCGGCCATCGGCGAGGGTCGCGGCATGCACCTGCGCGATCGAGGCCGAGGCCAGCGGCTCGGTGTCGAAGCTGGCGAAGGCTTCGCTGACCGGCAGGCCCAGCGCTTCTTCAACGATGCGGCGCGCGGTATCGCCGTCGAAGGGCTTGACCCGGTCCTGCAGCAGGGTGAGTTCGTTGGCCACGTCCGGCGGCACCAGGTCGCGGCGGGTGGACAGGATCTGGCCGAACTTGACGAAGATCGGGCCCAGGTCCTGCAGCGCCAGGCGCAGGCGTGCGCCACGCGACTGCGAGGCGATGCCGGCCGAGGCACGCGGTACGAAGGGCTTGGCCACGCGCAGCCAGCGCTCGGCCGGGGTGCCCTGCAGCAGGTCGTCGAGGCGGTAGCGCAGGATGACGCGGCCGATGCGGTTGGCCCGCAGCAGCGCCTTCATGCGGCACCCCGCAGGCGCTGCACGCGTGCGCCGAGGCGCTCGACGTCGTCACGCAGCACGTCCACGTCGTCGTGGAAGGCATCCAGTTCGGCCCGTGGCACCACGTCGCGCGACTCCTCGGTAATGAATTCGGCGGCGCTGTGGGCCAGGTCGATGGCGCCCTGTCGCGCGTGCTGCAGGGCGCTGCGCAGGGTGTTGGCGACCTGCACGCCGAGCACCTCGCCGAACACGCTGACGAAGGGCTGCTGCCAGTCGGGGTCGAAGCCCTTGGCCAGCTGCTGCAGGCGGCGCGCCAGTTCGGCATCGCCGGCCACGCGCACGCGGCCCTTGCCGTTGTCGTTGCCGCGGCGGGCGTTGGCCAGCAGCGGCAGCTGGGCGAGCACGCCGGCCAGGCTGCTGCGCACGGCCAGGTCGGCTTCCTGTGCGTCCACCGGGCCGACGCGCAAGATGTCGCCATCGACGCTGATGCGCATCGCCAGCGACGGTGCGTCCAGGGTCAGGTCGATGTGGCGGCCGTCGAGGCTGGCCAGGGCGTGCCGGGTATCCGGATCCAGCGCCAGTGCGCGGTTCAGTGCGGCCTGCAGGGCACGGCCGGCGACTGGCTTGAGGGACGAGAGCAGGGAGAGAGCCATGTGTGCATTCTACCTGCGTGGGTGGGCGGCTTGGGCCGGGCTGCCGCCCGGCACCTGCAGAGGCAACGTCAACGTCAAATGCCAAAGCGGCTTCCTGGGGGAGTCGGGGCGGTGTGGGTGTGCGGGGACGCCGTAAACCCGTCCATGGGGGCTTGGTCGCCGCATCCATGCGGCTCACACCCCGCACACCCGCACCGCCCCGCCTTCGACAGTTTTCCGCGATCTGTCGGAACGGCACGGGGTCGGATCCCGTTGCTGCGCAACGGGCTCTGACCCCACTGCTGTTGCTGGTGTGCCAACCAAGGTTGGCAACTACCGTAACCGGGCCGGGCGGTTCATGCTGTGTGGCCTTGTCACACAGGACAACGCGCATGGCACGGACCCGGGTCGGGATCATTTTCGGGGGCATGTCTTCCGAGCACGAAGTGTCGCTGCAGTCGGCGAAGAACATCCTCGATGCGCTTGATCGCGAGCGCTTCGAGCCGGTGCTGGTGGGCATCGACAAGCAGGGCCAGTGGCACCTCAGCCAGCCCGATACCTTCCTGATCAATGCCGATGACCCGGCACGCATCGCGCTGCACCCTTCCGGCACGGCGCTGGCGGTGCGGCCCGGTGCGGGGCAGGCGCAACTGCAGCCGGTGGATGCGTCCACCGCGCTCGGCCAGATCGATGTGGTGCTGCCCATCGTGCACGGGCCGCTGGGCGAGGACGGCGCGCTGCAGGGGCTGCTGCGCATGGCCAACCTGCCCTTCGTCGGTTCGCCGGTGCTGGGCTCGGCGGCGGCCATGGACAAGGACGTGGCCAAGCGGCTGCTGCGCGATGCGGGGCTGCCGGTGGCGCCGTGGGTGTGCATCCGCCGCCACGAAGCGGCGGACGTGGACGTGCAGGCGCTGATCGCGCGCCTGGGCCTGCCGCTGTTCGTCAAGCCGGCCAACCAGGGGTCGTCGGTAGGGGTCAGCAAGGTCAAGCAGGCCGATGAATTCTCCGAGGCGCTGCAGCTGGCGCTGCGCCATGACCACAAGGTGCTGGTGGAATCGGCCGTGGTTGGCCGCGAGATCGAGTGTGCGGTGCTCGGCAACGATCTACCGCAGGCCAGTGTCTGCGGCGAGGTGGTGGTGCACGACGAGTTCTACGCCTACGACACCAAGTACATCAACCCCGATGGGGCGGATGTTGTGGTACCGGCGGCGATCGATGGCGATGTACAGGCACGCATCCAGCAGATCGCGCTGCAGGCGTACCAGGTCCTGGAGTGTGCAGGCATGGCGCGGGTGGATGTGTTCCTCACCGCGGATGGGCAGATCGTCATCAACGAAATCAACACCCTGCCCGGCTTCACCCGCATCAGCATGTACCCCAAGCTGTGGGATGCCAGCGGGTTGGGCTACACCGCGCTGATCACGCGTTTGGTCGAATTGGCGCTGGAACGGCACGCGGCTGATCGCGCGCTGGTGTAACGGCCTTCTGTAGAGTCGAGACATGCTCGACTGCGTTGTGGTCAGTCGAGCACGGCTCGACTCTACAGAAAGCGATATCGACTACCCGCGCTTGCGGAACATCGAGATAACCGCAAGGATCAGGAACACGACGAACAGGATCCAGGCGATGTTCGTGGCGGCACCGGCGATGCCGGAGAAGCCGAGCACGGCGGCGATGATGGCGATGACAAAGAAAATGATGGCGTAGTGCAGCATGGCGTTCCTCGCGGGTGGTCCGGCCGGTATGGCGTTGGGTCCATCCTGCGGATCTGCCGGTGTGCAACCGGTGACGGTGATCTGTTCGGCCGATGAAGCCTTCAGCGCCGTGACGCTGCCGTCACGACGCGGCCTTCAGGCGGCGCAGCCCTTCTTCGACGCTCACCTGCGGCACGTAGCCGAAATCACGACGTGCCGGTTCCATGCTGTACCAGTGCGGCGTGCACAGCTGTTCGGCCAGGAAGCGGGTCAGCGGCGGTTCGCCCGGCAGCCGCAGCAGCGGCCACAGGCGTTCGCTGATGGCACCGATGCGATAGGCGGTCGTGAAGCTGAGGGTCTTTTCCACGGCCGGCGCGCCGACGGCCGCCAGCAGCTTGTTGAGCAGCTCGCGCATCGGCAGCGGTTCGCCGTTGGAAATGAAGTAGGCCTTGCCGGCACAGGCCGCACCCGGCGCCAGCGCATCCAGGGCGAGGAAGTGCGCCAGCGCGGCGTTGTCGATGTAGGTTGTGTCGACCTTGTTGCTGCCATCACCGACCAGGCGCAGGCGGCCCTGGCGGGCGCGCTGGGCCAGGCGCGGCACCAGCTGCTGGTCGCCCGGGCCCCAGATCAGACGCGGGCGCAGTGCCACGGTGGCCAGCGTGGCGTCGTTGGCGGCCAGCACGCGTTGTTCGGCAATCGCCTTGGTCGCCGCATACGGCGCCTGGAAGTTCTCGCCGTAAGGCACTTCGTCTGCGCCCAGCCCTTCCACCGGATGGGTGGCGCGGTGGGTCACGCTGGGCGTGGAGGTGTAGACCAGCTTGCCGATGCCGTGCGCGCGGCAGGCGGCAATGACATTCTCGGTGCCGACCACGTTGGCCTGGTGGTAGCTGTCATAGCTGCCCCAGGCACCGGCCTTGGCGCCGTTGTGCAGCACCGCGTCGACACCGGCCACCGCGTGCAGCACCGCCTGCGCATCGGCCAGGTCGCCGCGGATCTGGCCCACGCCCATCGCCTGCAGTTCCGGGTAGTGGCTGCGGTTGAAAGCCAGCACCTGGTGGCCACGTTCAAGCAGCCCGCGGCACAGCGCCTGGCCAAGAAAACCACCACCACCGGTGACCAGGATCTTCATGCGCGCTTCTCCAGTTGGGCGCGGGCCCAGACGGCGAGCTTCTCGCGGCCGATCTTGGCGTTATGACGGATATCGACGGGGAAGGCCGGATGCACCAGGAAGTACTGCAGTCCGGCCTCGGCGGCGTGGACGGCCGCGTGCGCGCGCAGGGTCTCCTGCAGCGCCGGGCCGTCGGACTGCCCACACTGCAGTTCCACGCACAGCACCGGCACCTGCGCACCGGCGGCGCCGACGCCCACCAGCGCGGTGCGGGCCACGCCGGGCACGGTGTTGAACACCGGCTCGAGCTGCTCGGTGTACAGCGGCCCGCGCGCGGTTTCCACGCGCTGGGTCTTGCGCCCGCAAAACCACAGGCGGCCCTGCGCATCGAAGTAGCCGACGTCGCCCATGCGGTGCACCACGCGGGTGCTGCCATCGGCCAGGGTTTCGCGGATCTTCGCCGCGGCGGTGGCCTGCGGGCGGTTGAAGTAGGTATCGGTGGTGGTGGGGCCGGCCACAGTGATCTCGCCCACCTCGCCGATGGCCAGCACGCGGGCCTGCGACCACTCGGGCAGCGGCGCATCGTCGATGGCGATGATGCGCACCTCGTTGGGCGCGACCACGCTGCCCACGCAGGTACCGGCACCGGCCTCGGTGGCGGCGCGGGTGCGCTCCAGTTCGCGGCCTTCGACCACGGCCACCGGCAGGCATTCGGTGGCGCCGTAGGGGGTCCAGAACTGCGCGTCGTCCGGCAGCAGTCTGCGGATGGTGGCCACCACGTCCGGCGGCACCGGCGCACCGGCCGAGGTCACCCGGCGCACCGTCGGCAGGGGCCGGCCGTGCCTGGCGAGCACCCGCATCAGCGCCGGCGAACCGAACAGCTGGGTCGCCCCGAAGCGCTGGATGGCATCGTGCAGGCGCGCCGGGTCGGCCTGCGCCGGCCGGGTCGGGTCCATGTCCGGGATGACCGAGGTCAGCCCCAGTGCCGGGTCGAACAGGGCGAACGGCGGGAAGGTCGGCAGGTCGACGCCGCCGGCCTCCATGCCGAAGGCGCTGCCCAGCAGCTGGATCTGGCCGACGAAGTGGCGGTGGCGGTAGACCACGCCCTTGGGCACGCCGGTGGAGCCGCTGGTGAACAGGATGGCGGCCATGTCCTCGCCATCGGTGGCGGCCAGCATCGGGCCGCCGCTGGCACCGGCGCGCTCCAGCGCAGCCAGGGTGGTTCCGCCCCAGCCCAGGCGGCGGCCGACGGTGACCAGGCGGGTGGCCGACGGCGCCCAGCGCAGCGCCAGCCGCGCCACGTGGGCCAGCGGAATGCCGATGAAGGCTTCTGGCTGCGCCTCGTCCAGGCACTGCTTCAGCGCGCGCTTGTCGATGCCCGGGTCGACCAGCACCGGCACCGCGCCCAGCTTGAACAGGGCGAACATCAGCAGGAAGAATTCGGGCGAGGGCCGCACCATCACCACCGTACGCACGCCGCGGCCGATGCCGTAGCCGGCCAGGCCGGCGGCCATGGCATCGCTGCGGGCGTCCAGCTGGCGGTAGTCCAGGGTCACGTCGTAGGCGGCCATGCCGTTGCCGGCACCACGGCGGCCGGGGCAACGGATGGCGATCTGGTCAGGGCGTTCGCGGGCCAGTTCAGGCAGCCGCGCCGCGATATTGCAGGGTCCGTTCATCCGTTCATTGTCGCCGCTTACGGAATTTCTTGCGCGGCCGCCCGCTTCGTGGAAAATCCGCAGCTTCGTTCCCGATTCCCGTTGCCGCCCGAGGCGGCTTGCCCATGCAACATCCCTGCATGACCTGCGGCGCCTGCTGCACCCAGTACCGTGTTGCCTTCCACTGGATGGAATCGGACGAGGTCACCCCCGGCGGCGTGCCGCACCCGCTGACCGAAGTGCTGGACCCGCACCGCCTGTGCATGCGCGGCACGCACTCCAAGCCGGTGCGCTGCGTGGCGCTGGACGCGCAGATCGGCGTGTATTCGCGCTGCACCATCCACCCCAACCGGCCCAGCGTGTGCCGCGAGGTGGATGCGTCGTGGGAATACGGCAAGGCCAGCCCGCAGTGCGACAAGGCGCGCATCGCCTATGGCCTGGACCCGCTGACCGCGGCGGACTGGGAAGGCGGCGACAACAACCCGATCGCGGCCTGATGCCAGGGGTCGGATCCGTTTCGCAGAAACGGCGCTGACCCCGGATTGCCCGGATGGGGTCAGCGCCCTCTCTGCGAGAGGGATCCGACCCCGGGCCTGGATCTCGGCACATCCATCAGAGCGGGTTCGCGTCCAGGAAGGCGCGGATTTCCGGCACCAGCACCTCGTGCTTGTCTTCCAGCACGTAATGCCCGGCATCCTCGAAGGCGTGCACCTGGGCCTTCGGCAGCGCGGCCTGGAAGCCCTCCAGGAAGTGGTGGTCGAACACGAAGTCGCGCAGGCCCCAGCCGATGAAGGCGGGGCGGTCGGCGAAGGACGGCAGCGCCTGGCCGGCACGCTCCAGCAGCGACCAGGCCTTGTCGGCCGGCGACAGCGGGATGTCCTGCATGAAGCGGATGGTGCTGATGCGGTTGGCGTAGCTGTTGTACGGCGACACGTAGGCGCGGCGCACGTCGGCCGGCATCTTCCGTTCCACGCCCAGCCACGAGGCACCGGACGAGAACGCATTGAAGGTGCGGATGATCCACTCGCCGATCTTCCAGTGGCGGCCCAGCCCGATCTGCCACGGCATCTTCTTGGCCGCCGGCATCGGGAAGGCGGCGGTGTTGAGCACCACCAGGCGCTTCACCTGCGCGTGGTGCGACAGCGCCCAGCCGAAGCCGATCATGCCGCCCCAGTCGTGCACGGCCAGGGTGACCGGGCCGGTGATGCCCAGATGCTCCAGCAGCGCCTCCAGGTCATCCACGCGCGACTGCAGGGTGTACTCGTAGCGCTGGTCGTCGGGCTTGTCCGACAGGCCCATGCCGATGTGGTCCGGCACGATGCAGCGGTACCTGTCCGACAGGCCGGCCACCAGCGTGCGCCAGTAATAGCTCCACGACGGGTTGCCGTGCACCATCACCACCACCTCGCCATCGCGCGGGCCTTCGTCGAGATAGCTCATCGACAGGCCGGGACGGACCTCGAAACGCTGCGGGTGGGCGGGGTAACCGGGAAGATCGCGCATGCGGAGCACCTAGTGTGAATCGCGGCGCAGTGTAGAGCCGGGCCGATGCTCGGCTGCTCTCCGGTCAGGCCGCGGTGAAACCGCGCTGGGCGCGTGAGCCGAGCATGGGCTCGGCTCTACAGGAGGTCTTACCAGACCACTTCAGCCATCGAGCAGTTCAGGCCCGAGCCGATGCCGAGCAGTGCGATGCGATCGCCCTTCTTCAGCTTGCCCAGCTGCTTGAGCTTGCTCAGCACGATCGGCACCGAGGCCGGGCCGATGTTGCCGTGCTCGCCGAAGATGGTCATGACCTTCTTCGGGTCGATGCCGAAGTTCTTGATGAACGCGGCGGTATGCGGCTGGCTGACCTGGTGGATGACGAACTGGTCCAGTTCCTCCACGGCCCAGCCGAGGGCGATCCTGGCGGCGGCAAAGGTCTTCTGCGCCAGCTTGATGCCTTCGATCAGCAGCAGGCGGGTGTCGGTGACCATGCGGTCCAGGTTGCCCAGGCACAGCTGGTTCCATTCGGTGGCCGAGCGGGTCACGCCACCCTTGTAGCGCGGGGCGTCGGGCACCAGCTCCGAGCGCGCCATCACCATGGCGGCGGCACCCGAACCGGTGGTCAGGGCGGCCAGCTCGTTGCGGAAGTCGTCGGCGGTGACGTCCGGGGCGGTCATGCGCTCCAGGGTCTTTTCGTACACCAGGTTGGCTGTCTCGCCATCCACCACCAGCGCGTAGTCGATGTCACCGCGCTCGAGCATGCGTGCAGCGATGTCCATGCCGTTGATGAAGGCCAGGCAGGCATTGGCGACATCGAAGGTCATGCACTCGTCGCTGACGCCGAGGTTGCCGGAGACGATGGAGGCCGTGGACGGCTCCAGATAGTCGCGGCTGACCGAGGTGTTGACCAGCAGGCCGACCTGGCCGGCGGTGATGCCTGCATCTTCCAGCGCCTTGCGGCCGGCCATGGTGGCGGCATCGGAGGCAAGGACGCCGTGGTCCCACAGGCGGCGGGCGTGGATGCCGGCGATATCGCCGAGCACATCGGTGCGGATGCCGAGGCGATCCAACGTCGGCTGCAGCCGTTCGTTGATTTCCTTGGTCGTCAGCGTATGCGGCGCGTCGACGTGTGCCAGGCCGGCGATCGAGACATTCTTGAAGAGCATCGAGGTTAGCGCCAAGGCTCAGGCAAAAGGGGGCGCTATTCTATAACTCCGGGGCTTTAACCGCATCTTTACGAATTCAGCCTTGGCCGTATGGTGCCCGCTCAGCGCGGCGGGCACTGGAAGGCGGCGAAGCGCTGGCTGCCATCGGCCGGGGCCGCAGCGGCCTGCACGGCATTGGCGCCGGCACTGGGGGCCTCGTTGCGGGCCAGGGTTTCCAGCTCTTCCTGCACGCGCAGCGGGTTGCGGTTGTAGAAGCCGACCTTGCTCTTCACGGTGACCACGACCTCACCCTTGGTGATGCAGCCCGCCGGCAGCGGGCCCGCCGGGAGCACGCGCACGGTCTTGCCGGCCGGTTCCATCGGCACCCAGGTGCAGGCCGTGACGGTGAGCAGCAGGGATGACAGCAGCAGAAGGCGCATGGGCAGATCCTGGAAGGGTATGGGGCGATTCTGCCTGAACAGCCTGAATCGGGGGTAGCCGGGAGTGGGGTCGGAGCCCCCGGTTGCGCCGGGCCGTGCCCGGCGAGCGCGCAGCGCGGCATCGCTGGCCGCCGAGAAACCGCCGGGCATGGCCCGGCGCTGCCACAGGAGACCTGCCCGCCGGGGCGGGCAGGCGCATCCCTTATTTCTTGACCGGGTTGCCTTCGGCGTCGATCACGGTCACTTCGCCCAGCTTCAGCTCGCGCACGGCTGCTTCGGTCTGCTTGAGGTCACCCACCACCACCCAGGTCAGTCCCTGCGGCTTGATCGCGGCGGCCGCCTGCTGCACCTGGGCCGGGGTCATCGCCTCGATCTCGGCCTTGCGGCGCACCACGTAATCGTCCGGACGCTTGAACTGCACGATGCTGCCGATGGTCGAGGCCACCGCAGCGGCGGTCTCATAGGCACCCGGCAGGCTCAGGGTCTGGATGTTGCGGATGCGGTTGACCTCGGCCTCGGTGGCCGGCTTGCTGCCATCGGCGAACTCGGCGATCTCCTTGCGCATTTCCGCCAGGGCCGGACCGGTCTTGTCGATCTGCACCGGCGCCATCGCCATCCACGGGCGCTGGCCCACGGTGCTGCTGGCGCTGGTACGGGCACCGTAGGACCAGTGCTTGTCCTCGCGCAGGTTCATGTTCAGGCGCGAGGTGAAGTCACCACCGAGCACGCCGTTGGCGATGTCGAAGCGGGTCGAGCCGGGGTCGCTGGACGGCGCCACCACCTGGCCTGCGAACAGGTTGGCCTGCACTGCACCTGGCTGGTCGATCAGGAACACGCGCGGAGCCGTCGGCACGGCCACGGCGGTGCTGGCCTTGATCACCGGTGCATCGCCGCTGGCCTTCCAGTCGCCCAGCTGCTTGTCCAGCAGCGGCACGATCTCGGCCAGGGTGGTGTCACCGACCACGATCAGGGTGCCGTCCTGCGGACGCAGCCAGTCGCGGTGGAAGTCGACCAGGTCTTCACGGCCCAGGCTGGTGATCGCCGCTTCGTCACCGCTGCCGGTGAACGGAATGGCGTACGGGTGGCCCTTGCCGTACAGCAGCGGCGGCAGCACACGCATGGCCACCGCGTTCGGGTTGACCTTCTCCTGCTTGATGCCGGCGATCCACGAGGCCTTGACCCGGTCGATCTCGCCCTGCTCGAAGCGCGGCTCGCGCAGCAGGTCGCGGTACAGCGCCAGCGACGGCACCAGGTTCTCCTTCAGTGCCGACAGTTCGACGGTCACCGAATCCAGGCCGGCGCCCGCGTCCAGGCTGGCGCCCAGCGCGTCGGCCGCATCGGCGAAGGCCAGCGAACCCAGCTTGCCGGCACCTTCGGTCATCAGGTTCATGGTGAAGTTGGCGGTGCCCGGCTTGCGGCCCTGGTCGGCGGTGAAGCCGCCCGGGAACTGGTAGCTGAACTGCACCACCGGAATCTCGTGGCGCTCGGCCAGCACCACGGTGGTGCCGTTCTTCAGGGTGGCACGCTGCAGCGCCGGGAACTTCAGCTGCGGGAACTCGCGGGTCTGCGGCACGCCGGCCTTGCGGTCGACCTGTTCCGGCAGGGTGCTGTACTTGCTGTCCACGGCCGGCACGTTGAACGGCTTCGGGGTGGCCGAGGCTTCTTCCTGCAGCGCGACGCGCTCACCCGGCTCGACCACCAGGGTGTGGCTGCCCTTGTCCAGCCACTGCGCGCCCACGCGCTTGAGGTCGGCGGCGGTGGCCTTGTCGATGTTGGCCAGCGAGGTGCGGAAGCAGCCCGGGTCGCCGGTGTAGACCGCGCACTCGGCCAGCGCGTCTGCCTTGCCGCCGAAGCCACCGATGCGCTCGATGCCGCGGATGAAGCCGGCGCGGAAGCCGGTCTTGGCGCGCGACAGCTCGTCGGCGGTCGGGCCGTCCTTCAGCAGGCGCTCGATCTCCTCATCGATGATCTTCTCGACCTGGGCCGGGTCCTGGCCCTGCTTCACGGTGGCCATGACCATGAAGTTGGAGCCCAGCTGCGAGGCGTAGGCACCGGCGCTGATGTTGTCCACCAGCTTGTCCTGGTGCTGCAGGCGCTGGCTCAGGCGCGAGGACTTGGCGCCTCCGAGGATCTGCCCCAGCAGCTGCAGCTGGTCGATGTCGGTGGTGCCGACCTGGGCCACGTTCCAGGCGCGGTAGATGCGCGCCTGCGGCACCTTGTCGGTCATCACTTCACGGGTGTCGGCATCGCGCTTGGCGACGTCCACCTTCGGCTGGGCCATGGTCGGGCCGGCCGGGATGCTGCCGAAATACCTGGCGGCCTTTTCCTTGGCGGTGGCCAGGTCGATGTCGCCGGCCAGCACCAGCACCGCGTTGTTGGGGCCATACCAGGTACGGAACCAGGTCTTGACGTCATCCAGCGAGGCGGCGTTGAGGTCGTTCATCGAACCGATGACGCTGTGGTGGTACGGGTGGCCGACCGGATACAGCGAACGGTTGATCTTCTCCCACACCTGGCCATAGGGCTGGTTCTCGCCCTGGCGCTTCTCGTTCTGCACCACGCCGCGCTGCTCATCCAGCGCCGCCTGGTCGATCGCACCGACGAGGTGGCCCATGCGGTCCGATTCCATCCACAGCGCCATGTCCAGCGCGGTGGTGGGCACGTTCTCGAAGTAGTTGGTGCGGTCGGTGTTGGTGGTGCCGTTCTGGCCGGTGGCACCGACCTGCTTGAAGGGCTCGAAGTATTCGCCGTCGTGGTTCTCGCTGCTCTGGAACATCAGGTGTTCGAACAGGTGCGCGAAACCGGTACGGCCGGCCGGCTCGTCCTTGCTGCCCACGTGGTACCAGATGTTGACCGCCACGATCGGCGCCTTGCGGTCGGTATGCACGATCACGCGCAGGCCGTTGGGCAGGGTGAACTGCTCGAACGGGATATCGACCTTGGTGGCGGCGGTCGGCTTGGCCGCCAGTGCGGCGGTCGGCGCAAGCGTGCCGAGTGCAGTACTGAGGGCGACGGCCAGCAGCGCGGTGCGCGGGCGCAGGGCGAGAGACATTTCCGGATCCTTGGTCACGTTGGTGAATCGCGATCCTAGCGCGCGGGCGCGGGGGCCGGTATCAGCCACCAGTCACTGGGGGTGTCTGCCGCCGAGGGCCTTCCGGGCCCGCTTCAGGCCGGTCACGGGCCGCCCGGTTCATCGTCCGGACAGTGTCCAACGCCGTTCGAACGGACAGGTGTCCGCCCTGCGGACACTCTTCGCATACCTTAAATCCCTTTTAAATCAATACCCTGTAGTTGGCACGGGGATTGCTATGTTCTTTCTGCGCCAGGAAGGGCTTCAGATCAAAGTGACTGGATGCTGAACAAAAGCAAGGATTTGAAAATTTTCCTTGCAAGCCCCGAATTGGTGTTCTACCTTACTACCACACCACCGATCACCAACACTAAACAGGCCCCGTCATGAACGCCAAGACCATTGCCATCGCCATTGCCCTGATTGCCGGCACCGCGGTTGTTTCGTCGGTGCAGGCCTCCGAATCCATCAAGACCCTGTCCACGGTGCAGGTCCGCCCGGCCGCCGACCAGCTGGCCCAGCAGGCCTGGGAACAGGCCAGCGGCATCGTCACCCTCGCCACCGTGGAAGTGCGCCCCAGCGCCGACCAGCTGGCCGAGCGCGACGGCTTCATCGCCGCCCCGGTCGCTGCCGCCCTGCCGATCACCACCCTGGCCGCCGTCGAAGTGCGCCCGAGCCTGGAACAGCGCGTGGCCCTGGCCGCCGAGCTGGAAGCCCAGCGCTACGCCGCCACCCTGGCCGCCGCCGCCACCAGCGTCGCCAACCAGGTCATCACCAACCTGCCGGCCCTGCAGGTGCGCCCGAGTTCTGCCGATCTGCAGGCCCTGGCCACCGAAACCGCCCAGGTCCTGCTGCGTCCGTAAGCGGCGTCCGCCCTGCCCCGCGCAGGGCGTGCGCCGTAATGGCGGCATCGGTCGCAGGTACACTGCAGCGATGAATGCCGCGCCCCTGTTCCACGTGATCCTGTTCCAACCGGAAATCCCGCCCAACACGGGCAATGTGATCCGCCTCTGCGCCAACACCGGCGCGCGGCTGCACCTGGTCGAACCGCTCGGGTTCGCACTGGAAGACAAGCAGCTCAAGCGCGCCGGGCTGGACTACCACGAGTATTCGCGCCTGCAGGTGCACCCCGACCTGGACACCGCGCTGGCGCGCATCGCGCCCAAGCGGTTGTTCGCCCTGAGTACCCGGGCCAGCGTGCGCTATGACAGCGTCGGGTTCGAAGAAGGCGATGCCTTCCTGTTCGGGCCGGAAAGCCGCGGCCTGCCGCAGGACCTGCTCGATGCGTTGCCCGAAGGTCGCCGCCTGCGCCTGCCGATGCGCCCGGACAACCGCAGCCTCAATCTGTCCAACACCGTGGCCGTGGTGATGTACGAGGCCTGGCGCCAGCACGGGTTTGCCGGCGGCGCATGACGCGCGCACAACCGCGGTGACCACGGCATGCCAACCAAGGTTGGCATCTACCCGTGGATCCACGCGCGGATGTCAGTAGATCCACGCCATGCGTGGATAGCCGTCAGAACGCACTGATCCCGGTCAGCTCGCGACCGATCACCAGCTGGTGCACGGTCTCGGTGCCTTCATAGGTGATCACCGATTCCAGGTTCAGCGCATGCCGGATCGCCACGTGCTCGGTGGTGATGCCGGCGCCGCCCAGCAGGTCGCGGCATTCGCGGGCGATATCGATCGCCATGCGGCAGTTGTTCCACTTGGCCAGGCTGACCTGCTGCGGCTGCAGCTGGCCGGCCTCCTTCAGGCGGCCCAGCTGCAGGGCCAGCAGCTGTGCAGTGGTGATACGGCGGGCCATCTCGGCCAGCTTGATCTGCGCGCTCTGGGTGGCGGCCAGCGGGCGGCCGAACAGCACGCGCTCCCTGGCATAGCCCAGCGCCTCATCGAGGCAGGCGATGGCCGAACCGATCGGGCCCCAGCTGATGCCGAAGCGGGCCTGGGTCAGGCAGCCCAGCGGGCCCTTCAGGCCCTTCACGTTCGGCAGGCGGTGGCTGTCGGGCACGCGCACGTCATCGAAATACAACGCACCGGTCAGCGAGGCGCGCAGGCTCATCTTGTGCTTGATCTCCTGCGTGGTGAAACCGGCCATGCCCTTTTCCAGCACGAAGCCCTGGATGCCGTCCTCGGTCTGCGCCCAGACGATGGCCAGGTCGGCCACCGGTCCGCTGGTGATCCACATCTTGCTGCCGTTGATGCGCCAGTCGCTGCCGTCGCGCACCGCGCGGGTCTTCATGCTGGCCGGGTCGGAGCCGCCGTGCGCCTCGGTCAGGCCGAAGCAGCCGATCAGTTCACCGCGCGCCATCGCCGGCAGCCATTGGCGGCGCTGTTCCTCGCTGCCGTAGGCGTAGATGGGGTACATGCACAGCGAGCTCTGCACCGACACGAAGCTGCGCAGGCCCGAATCGCCGCGCTCCAGCTCCTGGCAGATCAGGCCGTAGCTGACCGCACCGAGGTCGCCGCCGCCGTATTCGGCCGGCAGGGTCGCGCCGAGCAGGCCCAGGGCGGCCACCTCCGGCACCAGCTCTTCGGGGAAGCGGGCCTGGTCGAAGGCATCGCCGATGATCGGCAGCACGCGTTCGTTGGTGAAGCGGGCCACGCTGTCCTGCACCGCGCGCTCTTCCTCGCTGAGCAGGGAACGGACATCGAACAGATCGTACGGATGCAAAGCCATGGCACTCACGCGCAGTCAGGACCGGGCCATTGTCGGTCATTCGGAGCCGGGACATTACGCTGCGCCGCAGCAATCGTGCGGTGAACGGCGTCTATCTAGCTCGATCACGCGCGGCCCGGTACCCTGACACATTCAAACAACCGTTTCGCCCGTGGCCGCACGCGCGATTCCCAGGCACCGCCGGTGGCCCCGATGCCGGCCCTACCCAAGAGTCATGCAATCGATGAGCGCTGAAGCCAACGCCCTCCCCCCACGTGAAGTAATGGAATTCGACGTGGTGATCGTCGGTGCCGGCCCGGCCGGCCTGGCCACCGCGATCCGCCTGCGCCAGCGCGCGGTGGAAGCCGGCCGCGAGCTGTCGGTGTGCGTGCTGGAAAAGGGCTCCGAGCCGGGCGCACACGTGCTGTCCGGCGCGGTGATGGACCCGCGCGCCCTGACCGAACTGTTCCCGGACTGGGCCGAGCGCGGCGCACCGCTGAAGCAGAAGGTCACCCGCGACGAGTTCCTGTTCCTCAGCGAGACCGGCGCGCGCAGCACGCCCAACGCGCTGCTGCCGGAGTGCTTCCACAACGAAGGGAACTACATCATCAGCCTGGGTGAAGTGACCCGCTGGCTGGCGCAGCAGGCCGAAGCGCTGGAAGTGGCGATCTTCCCCGGCTTCGCCGCCGCCGAGGTGCTGTACAGCGACGATGGCGCGGTGATCGGCGTAGCCACCGGCGACATGGGCATCGAGAAGGACGGCAGCATCGGCCCGGCCTTCGAGCGCGGCATGGCCCTGCATGCCAAGTACACGATCTTCGGCGAAGGCGCGCGCGGCCACCTCGGCCGCCAGCTGATCGCCCGCTACAAGCTGGATGAAGGCAAGGACCCGCAGGCCTACGGCATCGGCATCAAGGAGCTGTGGCAGATCGACCCGGCCAAGCACGAGCCCGGCCTGGTGGTGCATGCGGCCGGCTGGCCGCTGGACAACGACACCTACGGCGGCGCGTTCCTGTACCACGCCGACGGCGGCAAGGTCGCCGTCGGTTATGTGGTCGGCCTGGACTACAAGAACCCGTGGCTGAGCCCGTTCGAGGAGTTCCAACGCTTCAAGACCCACCCGTCCATCCGCAAGCACCTGGAAGGCGGCACCCGCATCGGCTACGGCGCCCGCGCCATCACCGCCGGTGGCCTGATGTCGCTGCCGAAGACGGTGTTCCCCGGTGGCGCGCTGGTCGGCTGCGAGGCCGGCTACCTCAACGTCAGCCGCATCAAGGGCAGCCACGCCGCGATCAAGACCGGCATGCTGTGCGCCGATGCGGCCTTCGATGCCCTGGCCGCCGACCGCCAGCACGATGAACTGGACGCCTACCCGAAGGCGTTCGAAGCCAGCTGGCTGTTCACCGAGCTGCAGCAGGCCAAGAACTTCAAGCAGTGGTTCAAGAAGGGCCAGACCGTGGCCACGCTGATGACCGGCATCGAGCAGTGGCTGCTGCCCAAGCTGGGTGTGCGCAACCCGCCGTGGACCCTGCGCCACAGCACCCCGGACCACGCCTGCCTGGAACCGGCGGCCAAGCACACGCGCATCGCCTACCCCAAGCCCGACGGCGTGCTGACCTTCGATCGTCTCAGCTCGGTGTTCCTGAGCAGCACCAACCACGACGAGAACCAGCCCAGCCACCTGACGTTGAAGGACGCCAGCGTGCCGGTGCAGGTGAACCTGGCTGAGTACGCTGGCCCGGAAGCGCGCTACTGCCCGGCCGGTGTCTACGAGTTCGTCGGCGAAGGTGACAGCGCGCGCCTGCAGATCAACGCGCAGAACTGCGTGCACTGCAAGACCTGCGACATCAAGGACCCCACCCAGAACATCGTCTGGGTGACCCCGCAGGGCGGCGGCGGCCCGAACTACTCGGGCATGTGATGGCGCCGGGCTGCGACCGCATGTCGCAGCCCGCTGCCGCGGGCACACCGTTATCCTGCCCGCCCATGCGCGCCTGCCTGCCCCTGCTGCTGACCCTCGCCTTGGCCACCACGGCCTGCCAGCGCACGCCGCCGGCACCGCTGACGCCCGCACAGACACGACTGCGGGCCCAGCAGCATGCCTTTGAGATCTGTGCCGGCTGCCACACGGTCAAGGCCGGTGGCATCCACCGCTTCGGCCCCAACCTGCACGGCGTGATCGGCCGCCGCGCCGGCAGCCTGCCCGACTACGCCTATTCGGACGGCATGCGCCGCGCCGGCTTCGTGTGGAGCGCGCAGACCCTGGACACCTTCCTGCAGTCGCCCACCCACGTGGTGCCGGGCACGCGCATGTACAACGCCTTCCCCAGCGCCGAACGCCGCGCGTTGGTGATCGCCTACCTGCAGGAACATGCATCGCAGTAGCAGGCGTCGCAATAGCCGGCCACTCAGCCTGCCAGCCGCTGCAGCTGCTGCTGCAGGTGCTGCACGAACTGGCCGACCTGCTGCAGCACAGGCGCCGCGTCGGCATCGCTGGCCTGCTGCAGCTGCTGTTCCAGCGCTGCCGCGCGTTCGGCCAGGCCACGCGCGCCCACCGACCCCAACGCGCCGCCCATGCGGTGCAGCTGCTGGATCGCACTGGCGCGATCACCTTCGCCCAGCGCCCGCTGCAGCTGCGCGATGTCCGCCGCGCTGGCCTGCAGCAGGCTGTCACGCAGCTGGGTGGCTACCTGCAGTGAGCCGAAGCGCTGCTGCAGGGCCGCCAGGTCTGGCAGTTCCAGCGCGGACGCGTCATCGCTTGTCCGTGCAGATGCCTCGGCCGCCGGCTCCGCCTCCAGTGCCGCCGCCTGCGGCAACCAGCGCAGCAGTGCCTGCCGCAGCGTGGCCAGCGACAGCGGCTTGGCCAGCACGTCGTCCATGCCGGCATCGCGGCAGCGGCGTGCATCATCGTTGAGCACGCTGGCGGTCAGCGCCAGGATCGGCAGGCGCGGCTGGCCGTTGCGGCTTTCGCGTTCGCGCAGCAGGCGGGCGAAGGCGAAGCCATCCAGCACCGGCATGCGGCAATCGGTGATCACCAGATCGAACGCCTCCACCGACAGGCGGTCCAGCGCCTGCTGGCCGTCGTCCACCAGCACATGCGGCACGCCCAGCTGCTGCAGGCGCCAGGCCATCATCGCCTGGTTGGTGGGATGGTCCTCCACCACCAGCACGCGGGCCTCGCGCAGCGCCGGCGGCAGCAGCGCGGTCTGTTCCTGTTCGGACAGCAGCGCCTGCACGTCATCGGCCCGCGCCTCCACCAGCGACAGCAGCACCTCCACCCGCGTGCCCTGGCCCAGCACGCTGTGCAGGGAAATCTCGCCGCCCATCTCCTGCACCAGCCGGTGGCAGATGCTCAGGCCCAGTCCGGTACCGCCGTGCTCGCGCTGGATGTGTGCACCGGCCTGGGCAAACGGTGCGAACAGGTGCGGGATCTGCTCGTCGGCAATCCCGATGCCTGTGTCCGACACGGTCAGCCGCAGCGGCTGGCTGCCTTCCTCGGTGGTGGCACCGAGCACATCCACCTGCAGGCGCACGCTGCCCTGCGCGGTGAACTTGATGGCGTTGCTGAGCAGGTTGAAGATGATCTGCCGCACGCGCACGCCATCGACCTCATGCGCCTGCGCCAGCCGCGGATCGATCTCCACCTGCAGGTCCAGGCCACGCGCGGTGGCTTGCGCCGACAGCAGCCGGCACACGCTTTCCAGCAGCGGCCGCAGCGGCATCGGCACCGGTGCCAGGCGCAGCGCGCCAGCTTCCATGCGCGAGTAATCGAGGATGTCATCGAGGATCTGCCGCAGCATCTGCGCGGAATCCTCGATCACCCCGATGATGCGCTGCTGTTCCTGGTCCAGCGGCGAATGCGAGAGCACTTCCAGCATGCCCAGCACGCCGCTCATCGGCGTGCGGATCTCATGGCTCATGGTGGCCAGGAAGCGCGATTTGGCTTCCACCGCCTGCTCGGCCTCGACCTTGGCCGTCGCCAGTGCATCGGCCTGCGCGCGCGCCTCGCTCACGTCCACCCAGTAGCCGCTCCAGGTCACCGCACCGGCCTCGGCCGAATACGGGTGCGCCTGGGTGCGCACCCAGCGCGCGTTGCCATCCTCGGTGCGCACGCGGAACTCGAACGACAGCGGTGCGAAGCTGCGCGCGGCCAGATCGGTGCCACGCACGATGAGCACGCGATCCTTCGCGTCGATCCGCTGCAGCAGCGCATCGGCATCGTCCATCGCCTGCTGCGGCGAGATGCCGAACAGGGCCTGCACGTCACCGGCGATGAAGGGGAAACTGAGTGCGCCATCGGCGGCGCGACGCGCCTGGTAGACGATGGCCGGCAGGTTGTCAGTGACATCGGCCAGGCGCTGCTCCACATGCCGGCGCCCGGCCACCTCACGGCGCAGGCGCCAGAAGCCCAGTGCATACACGAACAGCGCGGTCAGCAGGATCAGCAGCAGCGGGATGCCCCAACGCCGCAGGGTGCTCCACTGCACGCCGTGGTGATACTCGGTGGCCAGCCAGTCGCCGCGCAGGGCCTCGCGTTCGCGCGGCGTCATCTGCAGCAGCAGGCGGTCGAAGGTGGTGGCCAGCGCGGCATAGCGGCGTTGAACGGCCAGCGCCAGTTCATCGTTGAAGTTGGCCGGGGCGGCGATCTGCAGGCGGCCGGCGAACTGGTTGCGCAGCAGCTGGTCGATCAGCGCCAGGTTGCCCACGTAGGCATCGGCCTCGCCGTCGGCCAGGCGCTGCATCGCCTGTTCTGCACTGCGCGTGGGAATGATGCGCGCCAGCGGTGCCTGCTGCAGCACGTAGCCCCGCACCCGTTCCGGGTCGGACAGCAGCACGCGCTTGCCCTGCAGGTCGGACAGGCCCAGCAGCACCGGGCTGTTGCGGGCGGTCACGATGACGTTGGGCACGCTGATGAAGGGCTGGCTGAACACCCAGTCCGGGCCCAGGTAGTGCGAATCGATCGGCACGCCCATCACCGCCTGCAGGTCACCGCGCTTTGCCTTGGCTCGCACGTCGAACCAGTCGTGGCTGGGGTCGATCTGCAGGTGGGCGCCGGCCTGAAGCAGGCGGCGCAGGTAGTCGCTGGCCAGGCCGCTGGGCTGGTCGTTGTCGTCGGCGAAGGACAGCGGTGCCGCATTGGGCGCGAAGCCGATCTTCAATGATTCCTGCAGCACGCGCTTCTCGGCCTGGCTGAGCGCCAGCTGCGCGGACGCCGACCACGTCAGCGGCGGCAGCCAGTGCTCCATCAATGCCTCGCGCTGCGAGGGGCTGCTGGCGGCGAGCGCCACATCCAGCGCTTCGGCCAGCGGCTGGCTGCCATTGGGCACGCCGAAGTGCAGGCGCTCGGGCGGCAGATCGCTGGGCCGCAGCACCACCACGCCGTCGATCTTCTTCAGCGCGATCAGTTCGGTGGCGACGTAGGCATTGCCGATGAAGACATCCGCCTTGTCGTCTCTGACCATGGCGAGCGCTGTCTGCGTGTTATTTGCGACAAGCTGTCGGGCCCGCGGGAAGCGCGCACGTACCTGCGGGGCAGTCATGAAGTCCTGTTCGATGACCACCCTTAGCCCGTCAAGGTCCGGCGTTTCGGAGGCGCGCAGATCACCCGGCCGCCCGACGATCGCCAGCGGCGCTTCCACATACGCGCGGGTATAGACCATGCAGCGGGCGCGTTCGGGACTGAGCGCGGTGTTCATCACCACGTCGATCTCGCCGCGGCATGCCGCATCCAGCACGGCATTCCAGTCCGGATAGCGACGGAACTGCAGTTCCACGCCGAGTTGACGAGCCAGAAGCGACAGGTAATCTGGACCCAGGCCCACCGGCTGGCCCTGCTGCAGGTCCTCGAACGGTGGCCAACCGCTGTCATACTGGCCCGCAACGATGACCGGATGCGCGGCCAGGAACTGGCGCTGCAGGACGGTCAACGGCAGGGGGCCCGGTTCGGCCTGCGCCAGCACGGACAGGCCCAGCAGCCCCAGCAGGAGGACCCATCCACGCACTGCCCGGTTCCGCATCTGCGACGTTCTCCCAGAAACCCGCCTGGTACCGCGCAGCTCGCGGCCGGCACTGCCCGAAAGGCCATACTAGAGCATGACCTTGCGCATCATCATCGCAGACGACCACCCCGTAGTACGCATCGGCACCCGTGCCGTGATCGAGGCCAGCGGCGTCGGCCGGGTCGTCGGTGAAGCGGAGAGCGTGCAGGCGTTGATGGCCGTGCTGGCCAGCCAGCCCTGCGACATGCTGGTGACCGACTACTCGATGCCCGGCAGCGCCCAGGCCGATGGCTTCGCGATGATCGGCATGATCCGCCGGCGCTACCCCGACCTGCCGGTGCTGATGCTCAGCGTGTCCAACAACCTGGCCATCCTGCGCATGGTGCTGGACTGCGGCGTGCTCGGCCTGGTCGACAAGAGCTCGTCGATGGAGGAACTGCCGCAGGCCATCCAGACGGTCTATCGCGGCCAGTCCTACATCAGCCGCAGCCTGCGCGAGCGGGTGGAGGAAGCGGGCAGCTGGCGCATGCGCGAGGGGGATGGCAAGCCGCTGTCGCCGCGTGAGGTGGAAGTGCTGCGCCTGCTCGGCACCGGCATGACGGTCAAGGAAATCTCCCTGCAGCTGCACAAGAGCGTCAGCACCATCAGCAGGCAGAAGGGCGATGCGATGCTCAAGCTGGGCCTGAAGGGCGATGCCGAACTGTTCGACTACCTGCGTGACGGGAAAATCTGAGAACTGGTTCGCAGTTTCACAGGACTGCTCCGTCCTTCACGTCCGCCTCCCCCTGTGATCGCCGTAGCGGTTGTGCCATGATCCGCCGCGATGGGCTCTCCCATGCGAGGTCGAAGGAATCGACCGGCTCATCACTACATCGTGCTGCCCCTGCGTGGGTGGCCGGTTTTCTGCGTTGGCCGTCTTGCCCAGCGCCCGCACACCATGGAGAGGCGCATGATCCATTCCCCCACCGTCTGCCTGGCACCGGCCCGTACGCGATTGCGTCTGGCATTGGCTGGTCTTGCCGTTTCGCTGCTGGCCAGCGCATGCACCCCTTCTACCTCGACCGCGTCACCGCAGGGCGCCGACGCGCCACGACAGGAAGTTGCCCCGATGCAGAGCTCCGCTACCGCCGCCGCGACCCCCGCGGCCGTTGCCACGCCGCCCGATGCCGGCAGCGTGCTGTACTTCATCTACCAGGTGGACGGCGATGGCGCCGTTTCCTACGAAGTGGCCAACGGCAGCGTGGCCACGTTCTGGTTCGGCCACACCTATGAACTGGCCGGCACCCGCTACTACACCGGCTTTGCCTGGAACACCCCGCAGAAGTTCGGCAAGGCCGGCGAAGACGAGGCTGGCCCGGACAGCCGCGTCACCCTCTCCGAAGCCACCTTCACCCTGACCGGCGACAAGCCGGACCGTCCGTGGGTGTTCAAGGGCGCTGAACCGTGGATCGGCGCCATCGGTGCCTACGGCAGCGCGCCGGACGTGGACAGCAAGCGCACGCCGGTGGAACACCGCACGGCGTCGGGCAAGCTGCTGCTGGCCGTACCGACCCGCGCCTTCAGCAGCGGCGTCAGCGTGGAAAGCTACGAGATCCTGCTGTTCAACCCGGATTACGAGAAATCCGAGGATGGCCAGGTCTGGGCCAGCGCCGGCACCGTTATCACCGGCGAGGACAATTCGGCGGCCTGCGACGAGGGTGCAGTGATGCCCTGCATCAGCAGCCAGGGCACGCTGGCCTTCGAGGCCGTGCCGGGCAGCGACCTGCCGGCCATCCGCGTGAGCGAAACCGGCACCACCATCGCCGCCCCGGGCCAGACCCGTGCGCTGGGTGCCGCCGACGCGCGCCAGTACCGCTACGACGCCGCACGCAAGGCCTACGCGGCGCCGTAAGCACACATCGCAGTACCTGTTGACCGACATGTTGATGACTCAAGGATGAGTCCGGTTGGCGAAACGCGGCCCAGGCCGCTCCATCAACCCCAGAGGAAAACGTCATGGCACAGCGTGACTACAGCAGACAGGAAGTTCTCGACATCATCGAACAGGTCGCCCAGCGCAAGGGGATTTCCAGCGAGGATTTCCTGCGCTTCGCCCACATCGAGACCGGCGGGCAGTTCGACGAACGCGCGCACAACAGCCGCACCGATGCCAAGGGCCTGTTCCAGTTCCTGCCGTCTTCGGCGCGCCAGTACGGCCTGACCGGCCACGAGTACGACCCGACCCGCAACACCGAAGCGGCCGCGGACATGTTCCAGCGCAACCTGGCCGACATGCAGAAGCGCCATGAGCGCACCGGCCACCCGTACCTGTCCGGCGAGGCCTCGCCCACCGGCCTGGACCTGTACCTGGCACACCAGCAGGGTGCGGCCGGCTATGGCTCGATCCAGACCGCCATCGCCACCGGCACCTTCGGCGTGGTGCGTGATGGCCACGGCGATGTGATCAACATGCGGCCGCGGATCATGGGCCAGATCGGCAGTGACATCCAGGCGCTGACCGGCCACACGCGTGCGGAAATGAGCACGATGAACGACAAGGACCTGGCCAGCACCTTCGCCCAGTATTACGACCGCAAGTACGACGGCATCAGCATTCCGGAAAAGAACATCGCGCCGATCAGCGCCGATGCGCCAGCACGCAGCGCCCCGGTGCAGGCACCGGCCGGCCCGACCCAGACGGTGCCGGCACCCACCGCCGCCACCGTGGCCGCACCCGTGGCGGCCAACCAGGACAAGCCGGGCATCAGCCTCAGCGCCGCCTACGAGGCAGGCGTGAAGTACGACGACGTCAAGTACGCCATCAACATCCCGTCCAGCCAGTACTACCGTGGCAATGGCATCACCGGCAAGAACGTCGACCAGGGCTACGTGGACTGCTCGGGCTGGGTCGGCACGATGCTCAACAAGACCCAGGACGAGATCAACCAGAAGGCCGGCCGCGCCGTCTACGGTGATGCGGACCGCATCAAGCTGGGCTTCGCCGGCTCCGGCGGCATCGTGCAGCAGGCCTACAAGGATTCGGGCGTGCTGCTGCAGCGCGACGACATCCTCAAGCCGGGTGCGCTGCAGGAAGGCATGGTGATCGGCCTGGATACGGCCAAGACCAAGCACGAGCACTGGAACAGCATCGACCACATCGTGATGGTGGTGCGCGACCCGAACACCGACAAGCTGCTGATCAGCCAGTCCACCGGCAAGCAGGGCGTGCACACCATGCCGGTGGAGGACTACCTGAAGCAGGTGGAGAACCGCCCGAACTGGAAGCTGTTCGCCTCCGACCCGCTGCACAAGGCGCGTGACCTGCTGGAGACGCGCACCCAGACGCAGCAGCAGGGCCAGCACAAGGACGCGCCGGCGCAGGCCACCGTGGCCGCACCGCAGGCCGCACGCAACGAGATCCATCGCCAGGGCGACCACAGCGAAGGCGTGCGCAAGGTGCAGGAGAGTCTCGGCCACCTGGGCTATGTCGGTGCCGACGGCAAGCCGCTGTTCGAGGACGGCAAATTCGGCCGCAACACCGAAGCGGCGGTGCGCCAGTTCCAGAAGGACAACGGCCTGGCCGTGGACGGCATCATCGGTCCGAAGACCCAGGGCGCGATGCAGGAGGCGCGCGAGCGTCCGCTGCTGAACGACGAACGCCACCCGCGCAACCCGATGTACAACCAGGCGGTGAACAGCCTGGAGCAGCTGCCGGCCGGCACCTTCAAGGATCGCCATTCGCTGGAAGCAGCTGCCGCATCGCTGACCCGCCAGTCGCATGAAGCCGGCCTGCAGCGCATTGATTCGGTGGTGCCCAGCACCAACGGTGAGCGCCTGTTCGCCCTGCAGGGCGCGATGAACGACCCGGCCGCGATGCGTGCGGCGGTGGACGTGAAGGCCGCCAGCGAACAGAGCATGGCGTTGAACAGCGGCGCGGTGCAGGGTGCACCGAACGTTCTGCAGCAGGACACCCAGCAGCACCAGGAGCAGCAGCGCCAGACCCAGCGCGCGATGGGTCATTGATCCAGGCGGGGTCGGATCCCTTTCCGCAGGAAAGGGCTCCGGCCCCGTTGCCGCGTTCCTGAAGGAAACGTGTCGGCCCCACGTGCTGCAGCTCCCATTCAGGCGGATTTTCAGGTGCGCTTCATCGCCCGTGACGCTAGATGAATACGCACGCCGCAGGCCGTCCACGCGCAATGTTCCGACAATGTTGGAAGACCACTTTGGACAGCACGGCAGCCAGGGCGCCCCCGCCCTCCCTACCCACCGTGGCAAGCCCCAGACAGGAGAACCGAACATGATCAGTACGTCCGCAATCAGCTTCCGTGGCCTGGCGATGGCCCTTGCCCTGCTGGCCGGCGTGGCGGTGGTCAGCGATGCCAGCGCGATGTCGAGGAAGGACAAGCGCACCGTGGTCGGTGCGGTGGTGGGCGGCGTGGCCGGCCATCTGATCTCCAACGGCGACCCGACCGCGACCGTCGGCGGCGCGGTGGCCGGTGGTGCCATCGGCAACCTGACCACCAGGGACCGCCACGACAACCGCTATGACCGCCGCTATGACAACCGTCGCTACGATCGCGGCTACAACCGCGGTTACAGCCGCGGCTACCACGACCGTGGCCATGACCGCCGCCACTACCACGATCGCGGCCGTCATCGCGGCTGGTAAGCGCGCCTCAGTGTGATGATTCCGGCAACGGGCAGATCCTGGATCTGCCCGTTTTCGTTCCTGCCAGCGCGGGTTGCGCCGGCGGCGTCCATGGCGTTGAATGCGCAGCCTTGGTGATTCCTTTCCGGGCAGCGGCTGCGGCATGATTTCTTCCCCCCATCGCGTGCAGGGCCTCAACAACGACGAGGTCGCTGCCGACTGGCCGGCGATCAGCGCCGACGAAGTGGCGTGGCTGTGCACGCAGTACCCGGCACTGGCGGCGGACAGCACGCTGTACTGGCACAGCCCGCGCCCGCTGTCGGCGGCCGCGATCGTGCAGGGCGTGATGGGCCGGGTGTTCATCAAGCGCCACCACCACAGCGTGCGCAGCGCCGGCTGCCTGCAGGAAGAACACCGTTTCATCGCCCACTTGGCCACACACGGCGTGCCGGTGGTGCAGGTGCTGGCCGCCGCTGACGGCGCGACCGCCGTCGAGCACGGGCCGTGGACCTACGAGCTGCACGCCGCGGGTGCGGGTGCGGACCTGTACCGCGACGCGGTGTCGTGGTCGCTGCTGACCGACAGCGCGCAGGCGGTGCAGGCCGGGCGCATGCTGGCGCGCCTGCACCAGGCCTCGGCCGGTTTCCACGCGCCACAGCGCAGTACCCACATCCTGGTGGCGCGCGACGACCTGATCCGCGCCGACGATCCCATCGCCACGCTGCAGGCCGACCTGCCGAACCGCCCCGGCCTGGCGCGCTACCTGGCGCGCATTCCCTGGCAGGCACAGCTGCGCGCGGAGGTGCTGCCCTGGCACGAGGGCTTGGCGGCACGCCTGCGCGACGAACCACGGCTGTGGGCGCACAACGACTGGCACGTCTCCAACCTGCTGTGGGATGCCGACGGCGCGGTGGCCACCGTGCTCGATTTCGGCCTGGCCTCGCCCACCAGCGCGCTGTTCGACCTGGCCACCGCCATCGAGCGCAACGCCGTGGCCTGGCTGGAACTGGAACGCGGCGACGACGCCGTGCGCATCGACATCGCCCTGGCCCTGCTGCAGGGCTACCGCGAGGTGCTGCCGCTGTCGGCCGCGCGCGTGCAGCTGCTGGCGGATCTGTTGCCGATGGTCCATTTCGACTTCGCACTGTCCGAAGTGGAGTATTTCGAAGGCATCACCGGCTCCACCGCCAATGCCGACGTGGCGTGGCAGCCGTTCATGCTGGGGCACCCGGCGTGGTTCCACACGAAGGCGGGCCAGGCCTTGCTGCAGGCGCTGCGCGCGGCGGCGTGAGGTTGGGTGGGGTCGGATCCCGTTCCGCAGGAAGCGCTCTGACCCCTCCTTCGACCCGTGGCTCGCAAATCGCCACCATTTGTAGTGAAATGGCCATCTGAAGCGGGGGTGCCTGGATTGCCAGGCTGAGAGAGTCCCTTGGAACCTGATCCGGTTTGCACCGGCGTAGGGAGCTTTGAGCAGCAGTCGCACCCCCGTTCCGGGCAGGTGCGTCCGTGCGCCGTCGCTTCGTCTCCCTTGCTGTCAGAAGACGAACCGAATGAACCGCTGCCTGCGCCCCACCCTGCTCGCCCTTGCCCTCTGCGCCGCCCTGCCGCTGCATGCCAGCGCTGCCGAGGCATCTCCCGACGTGGACGCCACTGGCGCCGAACGCTCGCCGACCGAGCTGGCCGCCGTGCGCGTGCAGGCCGGCAGACCCGCGGCCGATACCTCGCGCGCCAATGCCTTCGGCGGCGGCAGCTGGAAGGACACGCCGGCCTCGGTGAACGTGCTCGACCGCGATTACCTCGACCGCCGCCAGGTGCGTTCGCTGTCCGAGCTGGCCAGCAACGATGCCTCGCTGGGCGATGCCTACGCACCGGTCGGCTACTACCAGAACATCGCCATCCGCGGCTTCGCCCTGGACGCGGCCACCGGCTACCGCTTCAACGGCCTGGCTATTGCCGGCGAACAGCGCCTGGCCCTGGAGAACGTGCAGGAAGTGCAGATCCTCAAGGGTGAAGCCGGCCTCGCCGCCGGCGTGATGGCACCGGGCGGCATCGTCAACTACGTGGGCAAGCGCCCAGCCGAAGTGCGCACCGTCACCCTTGGCACCGATTCGGAAGGCTCGCGCTATGTCGCTGCCGATGTCGGCCACTGGATCACGCCGCGATTCGGCGTGCGCCTCAATGCGGCGTGGGACGCCAGCAACTCCTACGTCGAGCACGCCGATGGCAACCGCAATTTCTACTCGCTGGCCGCTGACTGGTTCATCGGCGAGCGCGGCAAGCTGGAAGTGGATGCCAACTACCAGACCAGCACGCAGCGCTCGGTATCCGGCTATCAGCTGCTGGGCGCCAGCGAGCTGCCGCGCGGCGTCGACCGCAAGCACCTGCTTGGCTACCAGCCGTGGCAGCGCCCGGTGGATATCGCCAGCACCAACATCACCGCCCTGCACACCTACGATTTCAACGAGCGCTGGCAGTCGCGTGTTTCGGTGGGCTACAGCCGCTCGGTCATCGATGACAATGTGGCCTTCGCCTACGGCTGCTACTACACCGCGCAGTGCGCCGATGGCGGCACGCCGGGCAACTACTTCGCGCCCAATGGCGACTACGACATCTACGATTACCGCAGCCCGGACGACACCCGCCGCAACCAGCAGGCGCGCGCCGAACTGCGCGGCCGCTTCGATACCGGCAGCGTCGGCCATGAGCTGACCGTCGGCGCCGACTATTTCCGCCGCACCGTCGACCGCCGCCCCAGCGTCAACGAGTACGTGGGCAGCGCCAACATCCACGATGCACAGGTGCCGGTGTACGCGCCCTCGCCGCTGCAGCCGGGTCCGTCCGCGCGCCGCCTCGACAGCCGCCAGACCGCCGTCTTCGCGCTGGACCGCATCCGCTTCGGCGATGACTGGCAGTGGCTGGCCGGTGGCCGTTTCGTGCGCCTGGACGAGCGCGCCTATGACAAGCGCGGCGCCCTGCAGCGGCAGAGCCGCCTGTCGCGCTTCCTGCCGCAGACCGCGCTGGTGTGGAAGGCCAATGACCAGCTCAACGTCTACGGCAGCTACGTACGCGGCATCTCGCTGGGCCAGGAGGCACCGTTCTGGACCACCAACGCCGATGCGTTCCTGCCGTCGGTGCAGTCGCGCCAGCTGGAAGTGGGCGTGAAGTACGTGCCCGTGCAGACCCTGACCCTGGGTGCGGCGCTGTTCCGCATTTCCCAGCCGTACCAGTTCGCCCAGCCGGACGACAGCGAGGCGGGCTACACCTTCGTGCAGCAGGGCACGCAGACCCACAGCGGCCTGGAACTGACCGCCAACGGCCAGTTGACCGACGCGCTGCAGATCGTCGCCAGCGCCAGCGTGCTGCAGGCACGTGCACGGGATGCAGGTACGCCGGCCTATGAGGGCCACCAGCTGGTGAACGTGCCCAAGGTGCGTGCCAGCGTGCACCTGGCCTATGCGCTGCCGTTCGTGCAGGGCCTGGATGTGACCGGTGGCTGGCGCTATGCCTCTTCCAATGTGGCCCGCGCCGATGGCAGCGTGCGCGCGCCGGACTACTCGGTGTTCGATGCCGGCCTGCGCTTCCAGCATCGCCTGCATGAGCGTGCGGTGACCTGGAACCTGTCGGTGGACAACGTATTCAACCGCTTCTACTGGCGAGATACCGGCAGCAGCGGCGGTGATTACTACCTGTTCCCCGGTGCACCGCGACAGGCGCGGCTGTCGGTGACGTTCGCGCTGTGAGCGGCGTCCTGCTCGAGTGGACCGCCGCACTGTGCAGCGTGCTCGGCGTCTGGCTGATGGCCCGGCGCCGACTGGCGGCATGGCCGGTGGGCCTGCTGTCGGTGGCGCTGTACGGCGCAGTGTTCGCCGAGGCCAAGCTGTATTCGGACACGCTGCTGCAGGTCGCCTTCGGTGGCTTCCTGGTCTATGGCTGGATCAACTGGCGCCAGCATGCCGCCGACGAAGGCAGCATCCGCATCGTGCCGCTGGCGCGCGGCAAGGCGCTGCGCGACCTGGCCATCGGCCTGTGCGGTGGCATCGCCCTGGGCACGGCCATGCACAGCTTCACCGATGCGGCGCTGCCGTGGCTGGATGCGATGCTGACCGCGCTGAGCCTGGTCGGGCAGTGGTGGCAGGCACGCCGCCACGTGGCGTGCTGGTGGGTGTGGATCGCGGTGGACGTGGTCTACGTGGGCACGTACCTGTTCAAGTCACTGCACGTGACCGCGGCGCTGTACGTGTTCTTCCTGGGTCTGGCGGTGTTCGGCCTGCGGGCGTGGAGTTCCGCAGCGCGCGAGCACTGGTAGTCGCCACCAGAACGCATCCACGCATGGCGTGGATCTACTGGATACGGTCATCCACGCATGGCGTGGATCTACTGGATACGGTCATCCACGCATGGCGTGGATCTACCGGCGCGGGGTCAGTCGCCCAGGTCGGCCAGCACCCTGCGCGAGGGCGCGAAGAAGGTGACGCCGGTGGTGGCGGTCGAGAAGTCCAGGATCCGGTCGTGCAGCGGCGCGGGGTTGCCGATGAACATGCGCTCGAGCATCTGCTCGATCACCCACAGGCGGCGCGTGTAACCGATGAAGTAGGTGCCGTACTCGCCGCGGCCCGGGTTGGCGAAGGGCATGTTGTCACGCAGGATCTCGTGCTCGCCGTCGGCATCCTCGATGGTGCACAGCGTTTTGTGCGACTTCTGCGCGTCGGCCGGGGCATCGTCCAGCTCGATGTTGTCGTGCTTGGTGCGGCCGATGATCGCTTCCTGGGCTTCGGTCTTCTGCGCGCGCCAGGCATCCAGGTTGTGCAGGTACTTCTGCACCACCACGTAGCTGCCGCCGGCATGGTCGGGGTCTTCATCGCCGACGATCGTGGCTTCCGGCAGCGACAGCCCTTCCGGGTTGGCCGTGCCATCGACGAAGTCCAGCAGGTCACGGCCATCGAAGTAGCGGAAGCCGGCCACCTCGTCCACCGCCTCCACGGCATCGCCGAAGGCCATCAGCAGGTTGCGCTCGAAGGCGACGATCAGGTCCATGGTGCGCGCGCGCACGTGGTACAGCAGGTCACCCGGGGTGGACACGGCGGTGTGGGTCGCGCCCTTGATCTCGCGGAACGGCTTCAGCTCGCGCGGCGGCGTGCTGCCCACCACCGCTTCCCACACGCGGTGGCCGATGGCCACGTTGCAGGTGAAGGTGCGCTCGATATCGCGGATGGCAGTGTTCTTGATCAGGTCATCGCTGCTGCCCAGCACCTCGCGCACCTTGGCGATGGAATCTGCATCGTCCTTCACCTTCAGCACCAGGAACGCGGCCGAGTGGGTCAACGGCGCGGTGATCTGCTGCGGCTCGTTGTCGAGCGTGTGATTGAGGGCGGTGATCGGTGCGGGCTGGGAATTCACGGTACATCCTGCTGGCGTGGGGCGGGCGCGTCGCGCGGGGCGAAGTGCGGGCGATTCTAGCGGAAGCCCCCTGCAGATGGTGGAGCTGCAGTAGAGCCACGCCATGCGTGGCTGAGGAGAGCATCCACGCATGGCGTGGCTCTACTGAACATCCACGCGTGGCGTGGATCTACCGGCAGGCGATCCACCCGGCGGTCACCGCACAAAAAAGAAGCCCGGCGCGAGGCCGGGCTTCGGGTGGCGTGCGGGAGAGAGAGAGCACACGCCGGTAACGCTTTTTACTGCGGTACTGCTTGTTACCAGGTGAAGCGCGGGCCCACGAACCACTCGCGGTCGCCGGCCTTGGCCAGCTTCACTTCGCCGCTCAGGCCCCAGTTCGGGGTGAACTTGGCGGTGGCGCCGACGCGGCCATAGAACTCGCCTTCAGGGTTGATGCCGTGCTTCTTGCTGTAATCCTCGTAGCCGGCCAGCGCGTAGCCTTCCAGGTTCGGGGTAAAGGCAGTGCGCAGGCCCACTTCGGTGGAGTAGCCGTTGAAGTCCAGGCCGTGCTTCATGTCGAACTTCTGGTACGCAACACGAGCCACCAGGTCGGTGTTCGGTGCGATGCCGTAGTTGTAGCCGGCGCCGATGCGCCACTGGTCAACGTCGTTCTTGAAGGTGTCGGTTTCCTGCTTGCTGTAATCAGCGAAGACCGAGAAGTTCGGGTGCACGGCAACCGAGCCCTTGATGCCCCAGCCATCGGCGTCGCCGCCCTTGGCATCGGTGTTCACGTAACCGCCTTCAACGTAGTTGTACGACAGGCCATCGGCAGCCGATGCAGCGAACGGCAGGGCAGCCAGCAGACCCAGGGCGAGCAGCGAATTCTTGTTCATCGGGACACACCTTTAATTATTTTTGGTTTCGTCGGCCGCCTCCCCGGGAGAGAGAGCGAAGAGGCGGTCGACAGGTGTGAATTATCCGTTTGCTGGTGAAATCGACCCTGAATATTGAACTGACCAGTACATGAATGAAGTTGCTGTTCAGGGAACTCTTTCGAAGCCGTGACCCCGCCATCTCCCCACGATCCAAGGGAACACCGGCCTTCCTGCCAGCATCCAGCGCTGGCCCGTCTTCCGTCCGGTTTGTTCCATGACAGAAGCTGATATCCACTCCCCTTCTTCGCGGGAACAGGCACTTCGCAACATCCTTACGGAAGATGCGAAGAAGCATCAGCCACTCCTGCAGGAGATCTTCTGCCGGGAGATGGAGTACAGGCAGAGCGAAAGCGACCAGGCGTACTTCGAGAACCTCTACTGGTGCGCGTATCTGCTGTTCCATGTGGCGGACCTGCGCGACGTCGAGGCGATGTGGGTCGCCAAGCATCTGAACATGGATACCGGCTGTGGCTTCGATGTCGAGAACATGGTGGGCGCCGGTCTCGAGCAGACCATCGAGTACTTGCAACAGCGGGGCGCCGACGAAGCCGCTGACTACATCGAAGAGTGCCTGGCCGAGGATTCACAGGCGGACATCGAGCAGGGGTCGCGCGATCGCCGCCGATACTTCCACGAAGGATGAGCGGTTGCGCCTAGCCCCAGGGATACGCCCGCTCGCGAGGCAGCGCAGACTGCGCGTCCTCCATCCTTCCCGCCTTCACCAGCGCATGAATGGCGTGTGCCTGCGCCGTCACATCGGTGATGCCTTGAATCCATTCATCGACATAGGCACGCACCGCTTCCCTGCCCAGACCTATCTGGATCGCGCGGTGGGGCAACGGCCGCAGCAGCAGATCGCGCTCGGGATCCCACTGGATGCGCACCGGGGAACGAGCCTTGAGCTGCTCCCACGCCGCCGCATCCATTCCGGGCTCGGCACGGCTGTCGCAGCCATTGGTCAGCGCCCACTCGAAGCCTTCGCGACGGATGTCAATTGCCAGGATCCGCTTCTGGCCTTGCTCTTTTTTGCCCCATCCGGCGCGATACATCATCCACAGGAAGGACGGCTTGATCCACGTCATCCGCTCCATCTTGAACGGCGGCGCGACAAAGGTCTGCCGCTCCAGCGCACTGTCGGCGATGGCATCGGAGTAGGCCTGGTACACGCGGATCACGCGGTCGTCGTACTGCGCGCGGATCTGTTGCGCCGGCATCGCATCCATTGACTCACCTTCCCTGGCAGCGCGTGGCCAGACGCCACGCCGCTGCATCATGCACGATCAGCGCGCATCAAAGCGCTCCGCGCTGGCCGGCGTTGCCCGCGCGGCCAGCACCAGTGCGGCAGCGGTCACGCAGGCCATCGCCACCCAGGCAATGCTGAGATCGCCCACGGTGTCGCGGATCGAACCGGCCACGAACGGCAGGATGCCGCCGACCAGGTAGCCTACGCCCTGCACGAAGGACACCAGGATGCCCGCCTTGGCCGGCTGGCTGCAGTGGTCCATCACCAGGATCAGGGTCATCGGGAACAGCCCGCCGATCGACAGGCCGAGCAGGCACATCATCAGCCACGGGGCATACATCGGCGCCACGCCGATCAGCACGTAGGTCAGTGCGGTGGCGGCCAGGAACAGGCCCAGCAGCACGCGGCGGTCGCGGAAGCGCGGGGCCAGCCAGGAGACGAGGAAGCCACCGGCCACTTCTGACAGGCTCAACGCCGCCAGCATGAAGCCGGCCTCGTTGGCGCGCACGCCGGCTTCCATCATGTACGGCGCGATCCAGGCCAGGCACAGCGTGTAGCAGCTGCTGGACACGCAGAACAGCGCGACCAGCAACCAGGTGCGGCCATGCTGCCAGGGACGGAATGCGCTGGGCGTGGCTGCCTTGGCGGACGTACCGGTGGAAGACGCACCGGCGTGGCCGCTGTTGGGCAGCCACAGCGCGATGCCGGCGATGGCCAGCACCGCCCAGAACGCCATCGTGCCCTGCCAGTCCAGCCAATGCAGCAGGGCCGACGCGCTGGCCGCGGCCAACGCCGCGCCGCCCATGATCATGCTCACGTACAGGCCCATCAGCAGGTCGACGCGGTGCGGGAAGCGGGTCTTGATGTAGCCGGGAATGAGCGACTGCACGATGCCGATGCCCAGGCCGGCGGCCACGCTGGAGCCCATCAGCCACAGCGGTTCATGCGAGGCCAGCTTGGCCAGCGCCGAGGCCGCGGTGAGGGCCAGGCCGATGGCCACGCCGCGCCGGTAGCCCATGCGATAGACCAGGCCGCCGGCCATGGCGATCAGGCCCATGGCCATCATCGGCAGGCTGGTGAGCCAGCCGATCTGTTCGAAGCTCATGCCATTGCTGGCACGGATGGAATCGGTGAGCAGGCTGACCACGGCCAGCACCGGGCGCAGGTTGAGGCCGACCAGCAGAAGGGCCAGCACCGGGATCAACCCGGGGCGCGAAGTTGCAGGTGAATTCATGTATTACGGCCGCAGGCAGCGGCCGGCTTTCCTTGTTCGATCTGTACGGGGGCCCGGCTGGCAGGCGCCTGGCCGGGCAAGGTTTCGCTGCGACTGGCCGCAGATGCGTCCTCTTTCGAGGAAGGAACGCGCGCGGGCCCACGATCGGCATCTGGCGGGCGGCCATCGGCGCGCATGATAGCAAACGTGGCGTGCGAGGCCTTCCGCTACGGGCGCAGGCAGGCGCGCGTTCCTCGGCGGCGCGCCGAACTCGATGCGCTCGCGCGCGATCAGGATTTCCTGCAGGACGGGTGCATGGCCGCGCTTGTGCAGCAGGCGGAAGAACGCCTCGGCCTGCTGCAGCCCCGCTACGCATATTGCCTGAAGATTCCCGGCGCGCTGGCGCAACAGATCGATGGCTGCCCGAAGGTGCCCAGGTGAAGTTGAGCGTGGTCGAATGACGACCATCACGACCACGTTGGCTTCTCCCTTCGCTGGGCGCATCACCCCTGCTGGCCCTGACCTGCCCACAGCCGGATGCACCGACGTTCGTGCAGAACCTGGACCGCGCCAGCCACGTCTACGTGTCCCGGCTCATGGCGCTCGCGGTCGCCGACGGCGAACCGTGGTACAGCACCTTGAGCGGCCGCATCAGTGTGGTCCGCACGCTCAAGGGTGGCGCGCCGAAGGCATCCGCCGTGCTGGAGCTGGTCCGCGGTGACCAGTCGGTCATCGACGTCAGCGATGACTTCACTACGAAAGGCGGTGCTGGAAAAACGGGCGCCATCGAACCCGTGCAGGACCATCTTTCGCGCCTGCCGCTGTCTGCTGATTTCCCCGGCGAGTATCGGCTTGAAGCCACCGTCTCCTGCCCGGCCATGCCACCGCCCGCTGATCCATCATCAACGGGTCAGGCTATCAGCGGCCTCCCCTCGCCACAAATGCACGATCGCTTTCCTACGTGCACGGCGCGATGCATCCGCGCGTTTCACAGACGTCGCGTTACGAACACTGCGCTCATTCAGGGCCTGCCGCGGCTGGCACATGCCTGGATCAGGCAGCTGAATTCGCCGCAAATTGAACATGACCGCGCGTTCTTCACAGTGTCTGCACGTCTGCCAACTGCAGCTGAAAAGGCATTCATGGAACTAACAAAAAGCCCGCTATATTCCAGACTCCCCAGACGAAGGAGGGAATGCAATGACCCTTTCCACGCAGCACCTGAAGTTGGCCCGTCCCCTCGGCGTAGCCCTGATCGCTCTCAGCCTTGGCGCGTGCGCCAGCTACAAGGAAGACTTCGCGAAGGTCAACACGCGTCTCGACGCGCTTGACGTGAAGGTCCAGGGCGCGGCGCAGAGCGCCGAGTCCGCCAACCAGTCCGCACAGCAGGCCAACCAGCGTCTCGACCAGATCGAAGGTCGCGTCCAGCAGCTCGAATCGGCCCCCCGCCGTACCCCGCGCGGCTAAGCTGAATCGGGAACCAGTGGTCTCCCCCGGCCACTGGTTCCCTTGAGTCACCGTACTTACTCGAGGAACCGTGCCATTCGTACGCATTCATCCCCCGCAATCCGCACCGCCTGCATCGCGCTGACCCTTGCGCTGGCACTGGGCGGTACCGGCGTGGCCAGCGCCAAGGGCGCCAAGGATGCCGCTACGCAACCCACCGCTGCCGTCGATGAACTGCCGGAAGGACAGGAAGTGTCCGAGACGGTGATCGAACTCGCAGGCTGGGTGGTCGCCAGCAAGGACAGCGAAGGCTATCCGTTCGCGATCATGGACAAGGCCGCCGCACAGGTGCTGATCTTCGGCAGTGACGGCAAGCTGCGTGGCGCGGCACCGGCGTTGTTTGGGTCGGCCAAGGGCGATCATTCCGCACCGAACGTCGCCAAGGTCGCGCTGAGCGCGATCCCCGGCCACGACCGCACGACCCCCGCCGGCCGCTTCATTGGTGGCTACGGCCCGTCCGACGACGCCGGCCGCGTGTTGTGGGTGGACTACGATTCGGCCGTCTCGATGCACCCGCTGCCGCCGGGCAGCCCGAAAGAAAAGCGTGCCCAGCGTCTGGCCACGCCAACACCGGATGACAACCGCATCACCCACGGCTGCATCAACGTCAGCCCCGGCTTCTACGAGCAGGTGGTCTCGTCCACGTTCGAGAAGGGCGGCGTGTTCTACGTGCTGCCAGACAAGGACTCACTGGAAAAGACCTTCCCCGCATTCGCGCAGAGCCGTGTAAACGCCGCAGAGGCAGACGGCGATGCCACGGCCGCGCGTCACTGACGTAGCCGATACTGCGCCACCCAGTCCAGCGACGGTGCAATGCCACCGAACGGGAACAGGTGCGGGCTGACCTGGCCATGCGCTTCGGTCAGCCCTGCCACCAGGCGATCCACGAATACATCCGGCCCGGCGGTGCCCAGCAGCCGGCCGATCGAGATGCCGTACCGGGCCAGCATCGAGGCGCTGGCACCCACCCCACACATCGCCGCATAGCGCAGCAGCCGCGTCACGCTGGCCGGCCCAGGCACACCTACCAGCACCGGGTGGCCGATGCCGCGCGCGCGCAGCGCATCCAGCCAGGCCAGCACGATGTCGGCATCGAAGGCGAACTGGGTGATGATCTTCGGCGCCATGCCGCGCGCTTCGATGGCCCGGCATTTGCGTTCCAATGCCTGCCAGCGCCCGGCAGCGTCCATCACCGGATGGCCCTCGGGGTGCCCACCCACGGCAACGACCTTGATGCCCGCACGTTCCAGCAGGCCGGTTTCGATGATTGCCGCGCTGTCTGCAAACGGACCGGTGGGCGTGGCCAGGTCACCGGCGACCAGCAGGCACTGCTCGACACCGGCCTCGCCCACCGCGCGGGCGATGAAGTGCTCCAGCGCCGCCTGCGAACCGATCCGCCGCGCCGACAGGTGCGGCATCGGCTGCAGCCCCAGTTCGCGCACGGTGCATGCCGCAGCCAGCCGAGCCTGGTCGTCTTCGCTGGCGAGATAGGGGATCGAGATCGTGGTTCCCGGGGCGATGCGGCCTGCCTCGGCGCGCAGCGCGGGCATGGCTTTCGCACTGACTTCCAGCGAACCGGCATCGATGAAAGCGCGCGCGCCCTGCGCGGTTCCTGCAGGCATCACTTGGCCCCGCGCGGCGCGACGGCGATGGAGCTGCCCCGCGCCAGTTCAACGAAGGCCTGCAGGTAATCGATGGCAGTGTCGGCCTCGCGCGCGCCCAGGTAGATCTGCTTGGGGATGCCCTTGGGCCCCAGCCGCACCGGTACCACGTCCATGCGGGCCGCGTACTCCTCCACCAGCCAGCGCGGCATGGCGGCCACGCCGCGGCCGCTGGCCACCATCTGCATCATGATGTCGGTGGTTTCGATGGCCTTGTGGCGGCGCGGGGTCACCCCGGCCGGCAGCAGGAACTGGTTGTAGATGTCCAGGCGCTCGAACGGCACCGGGTAGCTGATCAGCACTTCCTGGGTCAGCTGGCGCGGCTTCACGTACTCCGCCTTGGCCAGCGGGTGGTTCCTGGCCACCACCAGCACCTGCTCGTAGTCGAACACGGGCACGAACGTCAGGCCCGGCTTCAGCAGCGGATCGGGCGTAACCAGCAGGTCGATCTCGTAGCCGAACAGGGCGCCAATGCCACCGAACTGGAATTTCTGCTTCACGTCCACATCCACGTCCGGCCACGAGGCCAGGTAGGGCGAGACAATCTTCAGCAGCCACTGGTAGCAGGGATGGCACTCCATGCCGATGCGCAGCGAGCCGCGCTCGCCCTGGGCGAACTGGCCCAGCCGCTCCTCGGCCAGGTCCAGCTGCGGCAGCACCCGGTTGGCCACCGCCAGCAGGTACTGGCCGGCCTGGGTCAGCCGCAGGCTGCGGCCCTCGCGCAGCCAGACGTCGGTGCCCAGCTGCTGTTCCAGCTTCTTCATGCTGTGGCTCAGCGCCGACTGGGTCAGGTTGAGCACGCCGGCGGCAGCGGTCAGCGAACCCTGCAGTTCGACCTGCTGCACGATGCTCAGGTGGATTCGTTCCAGCATGTCGATGAATCCCACTCATGGATGTGTGAAGTAAAACCATTTTACGTCATGGGAAGGCCTGACTAGGATCGGGTCATGCTTTCTCCCCACCGCCCCCTTCGTATCGTCGCCGTCTCCGGCGGCCTGCAGCGCCCCTCGCGGGCCGCCACCCTGTGCGAGCACCTGCTGGACCTGATTGGCGAGCACCTGCCAAGCGAACCGCATCTGGTCGAACTGGGTCAGCTGGCCCCGCAGCTGGCCGGTGCCCTGTGGCGCTCGCAGCTGCCTGCCGCCGCCGAACAGGCCCTGGCCACGGTCGAGCAGGCCGACGTGCTGGTGGTCGCCACCCCGGTCTACCGCGGTTCGTACACCGGCCTGTTCAAGCACTTCTTCGATTTCATCCACCAGGACGCGCTGGTCGACACCCCCACCCTGCTGGCCGCCACCGGCGGCAGCGAGCGCCACGCGCTGATGATCGACCACCAGCTGCGGCCACTCTTCAGCTTCTTCCAGGCACGCACCCTGCCGCTGGGCGTCTACGCCACCGACAAGGATTTCGCCGACGGCCGCGTGCATGACGAGGCCCTGCTGCAGCGTGCACGCCTGGCCGTGCAGCGGGCCCTGCCGCTGCTGGCGCTGTCCCATCGCCCAGCGCCCGTGCCCGCCGAAACCGCCGACGCCCTTTGAGTAACCGGAACACCGTCATGACTGCCGACAACTTCACCTTCCAGATCACGCGCATTCCGTTCAACGAGGATTACCAGCCGGCCGACGGCACGCGCATCACCACCAACTTCGCCAACCTGGCCCGCGGCGCCTCGCGCCAGGAAAACCTGCGCAACACGATCGGCATGATCAACAACCGCTTCAACGATCTGGCGCACTGGGACAACCCCAGCGCCGATCGCTACGCGGTCGAGCTGGACATCATCTCGGTGGAGATGCACATCGACGGCGATGACGGCAGCGATCCCTTCCCGCTGATCGAAGTACTGCGCCCGACCATCGTCGACACGCACACCGGCACGCGTACCGAAGGCATCGTCGGCAACAATTTCTCGTCCTACGTGCGCGACTACGACTTCAGCGTCGTGCTGCCGGCCAGCAACGAAGGCAAGGCCACCTTCGGCATTCCCGAAGGCTTCGGCGATCTGCATGGCAAGCTGTTCAAGCACTTCCTGGAATCGGATGCCTACCGCGCCAACTTCAGCAAGGCACCGGTCATCTGCATCAGCGTGTCCAGCAGCAAGACCTACCACCGCACCGAGAACCACCACCCCATCCTGGGCGTGGAGTACCGCCAGGGCGAGTTCTCGCCCACCGACCAGTACTTCGACAAGATGGGCCTGCAGGTGCGCTACTTCATGCCGCCGGGCAGCGTCGCGCCGCTGGCGTTCTACTTCCAGGGCGACCTGCTGGGCGATTACTCGAACCTGGAACTGATCGCCACCATCAGCACCATGGAAGCGTTCCAGAAGATCTACCGCCCGGAGATCTACAACGCCAATTCGGTGGCCGGCAAGGTCTACCAGCCCAGCCTGAAGCACCAGGACTACTCGTCCACCCGCATCGTCTACGACCGCGAAGAGCGCAGCCAGCTGGCGGTCAAGCAGGGCAGGTTCACCGAAGAGCACTTCATCAAGCCGTACGGCGCCGTGCTTGAGCAGTGGGCTGCCCGCTGATTCACCGGTTCTCCCTCCCCCAGGACAAAGACCGCGAACACGATGAAGAAACTACTGCCCACCTCCACTGCCGGCAGCCTGCCCAAGCCCTCCTGGCTCGCCGAGCCCGAGAAGCTCTGGTCGCCCTGGAAACTGCAGGATGACGCACTGACCGAAGGCAAGCAGGACGCGCTGCGCCTGTCCCAGCAGGAACAGCAGCACGCCGGCATCGACATCGTCAGCGACGGCGAACAGACGCGGCAGCATTTCGTCACCACCTTCATTGAACACCTCGACGGTGTCGACTTCGACAAGCGCGAAACCGTGCGCATCCGCAACCGCTACGACGCCAGCGTGCCTACGGTGGTCGGTGCCGTCAGTCGCCCGAAGTCAATATTCGTCGAGGATGCGAAGTTCCTGCGCCGGCAGACCGCACAGCCGATCAAGTGGGCCCTGCCCGGCCCGATGACCATGATCGACACGCTGTACGACGCGCACTACAAGAGCCGCGAGAAGCTGGCCTGGGAATTCGCGAAGATCCTCAACGAGGAAGCGAAGGAACTGGAAGACGCCGGCGTCGACATCATCCAGTTCGACGAGCCCGCCTTCAACGTGTTCTTCGACGAAGTGAACGACTGGGGCGTGGCCACCTTGGAGCGCGCGATTGAAGGGCTGAAGTGCGAGACCGCCGTGCACATCTGCTACGGCTACGGCATCAAGGCCAACACCGACTGGAAGCAGACACTGGGCTCGGAATGGCGCCAGTACGAAGAGTCCTTCCCGAAGCTGCAGAAATCCAGCATCGGCCTGATCTCGCTGGAGTGCCACAACTCGCACGTGCCGATCGACCTGATCGAGCTGGTGCGCGGCAAGAAGGTGATGGTCGGTGCCATCGACGTGGCCTCCAGCATGGTGGAAACGCCGGAAGAGGTGGCCAACACCCTGCGCAAGGCGCTGCAGTTCGTCGACGCCGACAAGCTCTATCCGTGCACGAACTGCGGCATGGCGCCGCTGTCGCGTGAGGTGGCGCGCGGCAAGCTGCGTGCGCTGAGTGCAGGCGCGCAGATCGTCCGCGAGGAACTGGCCGGGCGGTGATCGCAGTAGAGCCGAGCCTACGCTCGGCTGCTTTGCATCCGGCTGACCGCAGCCGAGCATGGGCTCGGCTCTACACGGGGTTTCCGAAGCGTCGATCTTGCCCGGTTGCTCAGCTGTAGAGCCGAGCCTACGCTCGGCTGCTTTGCACCCGGTCGATCGCAGCCGAGCATGGGCTCGGCTCTACACGGGGTTTCCGAAGTGTCGATCTTGCCCGGTTGCTCAGCTGTAGAGCCGAGCCTACGCTCGGCTGCTTTGCATCCGGCTGACCGCAGCCGAGCATGGGCTCGGCTCTACACGGGGTTTCCGAAGCGTCGATCTTGCCCGGTTGCTCAGCTGTAGAGCCGAGCCCACGCTCGGCGGCTTTGCATCCGGCTGATCGCAGCCGAGCATGGGCTCGGCTCTAGACGGGGTTTCCGGAGCGCCGATCTTGCCCGGCTTCGCAGCTGTAGAGCCGAGCCTACGCTCGGCGGCTTTGCATCCGGTTGATCGCAGAGC
>DEZI01000014.1 GCA_002364755.1 Stenotrophomonas maltophilia | reverse complement strand
TGTGGGTTGGCAGGACCGTTGGCGCCATGGATGGCGCCATCGAGCCCCCATGGATGGGTTTACGGCGTGTCCTGCCAACCCACGCCGCCCCGCCCAATACGCAGAAAGCCGGAGCCGCTCTGGCCCTGGCTTTTGACGTCGCCGTTGATTGAAGCAGGTGCAGGGCTGCAAGCCCTGCCGAACCACCCCTCAGTGCAGCAGCGCTGCCACTGCCGCCCGGAACCCGGCCTGCGCCGGCACCGACTCCGGCGCGTGATGCAGCTGCCGCACCGCACGCGCCAACCGCGCCGCCCCCACGAACCCGCAGCTGGCCTGCAGCCGATGCAGCTGGTTGCGCAGGCTCGACGCGTCGTGCTGGTCCACCGCCTGTTCAACCGCATCGCGCACCCCCGGCAGCTCGGCCAGGAACAGCTCGCGAAGGGCGATCAGGTGGTTGCGCTGGCCGTTCAGGGCCGCCAGGGCCGCCGTCTCGTCCCAGTCCTCCACCACCAGCTCGATCGCCGCCGGCGGCGGGGTCGCTCCAGCGGGACTGTTGACCAGGGCGCGGCGCACCGCCTTCAGCAGCTGGTCGCGGCCCAGCGGCTTGACCAGTGTGTCGCTGAAGCCCGCTTCGCGCAGGCGCTCGTGGATGCTCACGTCACCATCGGCGGTGTGGGCCAGGGCAGGGGTGTCCGGATGCGAGCGACGCAGTTCATGCAGCAGCTGCGCGCCATTGCCATCGGGCAGGTTGACATCGATCAGCCACAGGTCATGAGCGCCCGGTTCGGCCCGGGCCAATGCACTTGCAAGTGAGTCAGCGGTGTCCACATCCGCTGGTAACGTTTCCAACGCCGCCTTGAAAAAACCGCGGCTGATGATGTCATCCTCGACAAGCAGGAAGCGGGGCCGGCTGGTCCGCGGGGTCATCTGCATCAGGGCTGCCTCCATGTCAGCTGTGTCCATCATCAAGCACGATGGCGGCGGGCGCAAGCGGCCATCGGGCCCCCTCGGCCCGGATCTGCGACAATACGCACCCATTTTTGCCCGCAGCCTGTTGCCACGTGGCCCGATCCCGCTCCCGCATCGACCGTACTCCGTTCCAGACCGAGATCCTCGACCTCAGCCATGATGGTCGTGGCGTTGCCCGCCGTGAAGGCGAGGGCGGCAAGGTCACCTTCGTCAGTGGCGCCCTGCCGGGCGAGGTGGTGATGGCCGAACCGACCGCCCGCAACCGTCATTTCGACGAGGCCCGCACCGTTGAAGTGCTGCAGCCCTCGCCGCAGCGGGTGACGCCGAAGTGCCCGCATTTCGGCACCTGCGCCGGCTGCGTGCTGCAACATCTGGACGAAGACCAGCAGATCGTCGCCAAGCAGCGCGTGCTGATGGACAATCTTGAGCGCATCGGCCACGTGAAGCCGGGAGCCGTGCTGCCGCCGCTGGTCGGCGAGAGCTGGGGCTACCGTCGCAAGGGCCGTTTCTCGGTGCGCCGCGTCGAGAAGAAGGACAAGACCCTGGTCGGCTTCCGCGAGCAGGATCCGCGCTTCGTGGCCGACCTGGGCCAGTGCCTGACCGTGATCCCGGAAATCGGCACCAAGGTCGAGGCGCTGTCGACCTTCATCGAGTCGCTCGATGGCAAACGCGACATCCCGCAGATCGAATTCATCGCCGGTGACCAGGCGGTGGTCCTGACCGTGCGCCACATGCAGCCGCTCAGCGATGCCGACCGTGCTGCCTGGGCCGCGTTCGGCCAGCAGCATGGGTTCGTGATCTACCTGCAGTCCGGCGGCGTGGACACCGTGCAGCCGCTGGACGGGCACGGCGTGCCGCTGTCGTTCCGGCTGGCGCCGTGGGATGTCGAGCTGGCGTTCCGTCCGCTGGACTTCATCCAGGTCAACGCCAAGCTCAACGAGAAGATGATCGCCCACGCCCTGGATCTGCTGGAGCCGGGTGAGGACGAGCGCGTGCTCGACCTGTTCTGCGGCCTGGGCAACTTCACCCTGCCGCTGGCCCGTCGCGTGCGCGAAGTGGTCGGCGTGGAAGGCGATACCGGCCTGGTCGCGCGTGCCCGCGAGAACGCCGAGCGCAATGGCCTGGCCAATGCGCAGTTCTTCAGTGCCGACCTGACCCAGGACCAGCGCAGCACGCCGTGGATGCGCCAGGGCTTCGACAAGCTGCTGCTGGACCCGCCGCGTTCGGGCGCCATCGAAGTGCTGCAGCAGCTGCCGCTGAAGCAGTTCAAGCGCATCGTCTATGTCAGCTGCCACCCGGGCTCGCTGGCCCGCGATGCCGGCTACCTGGTCAACGAGCAGGGCTTCACTCTGGTCAGTGCCGGCGCCATGGACATGTTCCCGCACACCGCGCACGTGGAAAGCATCGCGGTGTTCGAGAAGCGCTGAGCGCTCATGGCACCGGACCGGTCCGGTGCCTTGACGGTCGCCGGCGCCTAGCGCGTCGGCGCCTCCTGCCACTGCCCATCCACGCGGATGAAGGCCACGGTCTGTTCGCCCTGGTGGGTGCCGTCACCGGCGCGCACCGTGCATTCGAACACGGCCGCCTCACGGCCCAGGTCGCAGTTGCGCACTGCATGCACCCGGGTGATGCGCGCGGCCTGTTCATAGGCGGCGCGCTCACCGGCATCGGTCTGCTGCGTGGCCAACGCGGCGAAACGCGCGCGCAGCAGCGCCTGCGCCTGCTCCACCGACGGCGCCGGCATCGGCACATCACGTTGGCCGGGCAGGGTCCATTGGCCGCCCATCCACGCGAGGCGTAGCAGTTGCGGTCGCGGATGCATGCCGGTGCTGGAGGTAGCGATGCAGTCCACCGCAGCGCTGTCCGCTGCCGGGGCGCAGCTGGTCAGGCTTTCCAGTCGGGGCCGCAGCGTCTCGGCGAGCAGGCGGCTGGTGTCGCTGGCGGGGCGCTCGGCAATCGCCTCGTCGAACATCTGGTCCATCAGTGCTTGCACTTGCGGCAGCGCGGGAAGCGCGGGCGCATCTGCGGCGGCTGCCGGGCAGGACAGCAATGCCAGCAGGGCGATGGCGTTATGGGGCAAAGTGCGTCGGCGCATCAGGCATCCGGTCCTTGAAGAGGCCGGCAGTGTAGTCACGCACGACGACGATGCGATAGGAACTGTCGTGTGCGACCGCCATACTGTGTGCATGGGCATTGAAATCGAACGCAAATTCCTCGTCACCCACGACGGCTGGCGCGCCGCCGCGCGCCGGGTGATCCCGATGGCGCAGGGCTACATCAACGACATGGGCTCGCTTGACCGCGGCACCCAGAATGCCTCGGTGAGGGTGCGCATCGAAGGCGACCACGCCGCACTCAACCTGAAATCGCGCACCATCGGCCACACCCGCCATGAGTTCGATTACCCGATCCCGGTGGCGGACGCGCGCGAACTGCTCGCCCTCTGCGTCGGCGGGCTGATCGACAAGCGCCGGCACCTGGTCGAGCACGCCGGCCTGACGTGGGAAGTGGACGAGTTCCTCGGCGACAACGCCGGGTTGGTGGTGGCCGAAGTCGAGCTGGACAGCGCCGACCAGGCCATCGACCTGCCGGACTGGGCTGGTGCCGAAGTGACCGACGACACCCGCTACTACAACGTCGCCCTGGCCAGCCACCCGTATTCACAGTGGTGAACCAAAAAGGGGACGGAGGGGATTGATTCAATCAATCGCCTCCGTCCCCTTTTTTCGCTGGCGGCGGTCCCCATGTGGTCTGGATGAAGATCGATATCTACTCCGACGTGGTCTGCCCCTGGTGCTGGATCGGCAAGCATCGATTCGAGCAGGGTGTGCAGTTGCTGGGCGCCGATGCACCTGAACTCGACATCCAGTGGCAGCCGTTCCAGCTGGATCCAGATGCCGGCGACACCCCGGTGCCGCTGCGCCAGGCCTATGCGGCCAAGTTCGGCGGTGCCGAGCGTACCGAGCAGATCCTCGGCCAGACCCAGACCACCGCGCGTGCCGAAGGACTGCCGATGGACTTCAGCCAGGGCCAGGTGCGGGTGACCACGCTGCCGGCGCACCGCGTGCTGTGGCTGGCCGGCGAACACGGCGTGCAGGACTTGGTGGGCGAGGCCCTGTTCCGCGCCCACTTCGAGCACGGCCAGAATCTGGCCGATACCGAGGTGCTGGTGAAGGCCGGCGTGGCCGGCGGCCTGGACGGCGCCGAGATCGCGCAGCTGCTGGCCTCCGACCGTGGCCTGGCCGAGGTCGAGGCAAAGCTGGCCCAGGCTCACGCACTGGGCATCTCCTCGGTGCCGACCTTCGTCATCGATGGCCGCTGGGCCATCTCCGGTGCGCAGCCGCCGGAAGCCTTCGCCAACGCCCTGCGCCAGATCGCCGCCGAGCAGGGCGCCCCCGCCGCCGCTGCCGGTGACGAGGCCTGCGGCCCGGACGGCTGCGCCGTCTGAGCGGGCCGGGGTCGGAGCCCCTGCGGGGATCCCACTCCGGGCGTCTCCTTTCGCCCGAACACTGCGCCTGCCGGCCGGTTCTGCGACAATGCGGCACTGCGCCATGCGGGCGCCCGTAATGGAGATCGACCATGCTGCTGATCGGCGTTGCCGGTACTGAACTGACCGCCCAGGAACGGGACTGGCTGCAGCACGATGCCGTGGCCGGGGTGGTGCTGTTCAAGCGCAACTTCGCCTCGCGCCAGCAGGTGGCCGATCTGAGCGCGGCCATCCGCGCCGCCGCCCCGCGCCCGCAGCTGATCTGCGTGGATCAGGAGGGCGGGCGCGTGCAGCGCTTCCGCGAGGGCTACAGCGATCTGCCGCCGCTGCAGGACATCGGCGCGCTGTATGCCAGCGACCCGCAGCAGGCGCTGGCCATGGCCGAGCAGCACGCCTGGCTGATGGCCAGCGAAGTGCGCGCCAGCGGCCTGGACCTCAGCTTCGCCCCGGTGGTCGACCTCGGCCGCGGCAACCGCGCCATCGGCAACCGTGCCTTCAGCGAAGACCCGCAGGTGGTGGCCGCGTTCACCGAGGCCTACGTGCGTGGCATGCACGCCACCGGCATGGCCGCCACCCTCAAGCATTTCCCCGGCCACGGCACCGTGCTGGAAGACACCCACGTCGACACCGCCATCGACCCGCGCGGGCTGGATGAGCTGCGCGCGCAGGACCTGGTCCCGTTCAGTGCCGGCATCGCCGCCGGTGCCGATGCGGTGATGATGGCGCACGTGATCTACCCGCAGGTGGCGGCGGAACCGGCCGGCTATTCGCCGCGCTGGATCCAGGACATCCTGCGCGGCGAGCTCGGCTTCCGTGGCGTGGTGTTCTCCGATGACATCGGCATGGCCGCCTCGCACAGCGCCGGCGGCGTACCGGCCCGCGTGCACGCGCACCTGGATGCCGGCTGCGATGTGGTGCTGGTCTGCCACCCCGAACTGGTCGATGAAGCCCTGCACGCCGTGCAGGGACGCTCCCTCAACACCGCTGCGCTGCTGGGCCTGCTTGGCCGCGGCGCGCTTGGCTGGGATGGCCTGCTGGCCGATGCCCGCCATGGCGACACCCAATCCCGTTTGCTCCACACCCTTGGAAGAACCGTCTGATGCCGAACCTCACCATTTCCCAGGCCCTGGCCCAGGCCGACCTGCTGGTCGACCGTCCCACCATCGACAAGGCCATCGCCAGCATCGCCGACGCGATCGCACGCGACTACGAGGGCGAGGTCCCGCTGTTCCTGTCCATCATGCACGGTGCGCTGCCGTTCGCCGGCCAGCTGGCGCTGGAGCTGGGCGCGCGTGGCCAGGACGTGCAGTTCGATTACCTGCACGCCACCCGTTACCGCGGTGAAACCACCGGCGGCGACCTGGTGTGGAAGCACAAGCCGGCCACCGCGCTGTTCGGGCGCCGCGTGCTGCTGGTCGATGACATCCTCGACGAGGGCTACACCCTGCAGGGCGTGCGCACCTGGTGCCTGGAACAGGGCGCCACCGACGTGCGCATCGCGGCGATGACCGTGAAGAAGCACGACCGCGGCCTGCCGGACGTCACCGCTGACTACGCCGGCATCGAGCTGCCTGACCGTTATGTCTTCGGCTTCGGCATGGACGTCAACGAAACCCTGCGCTGCGTACCGGCCATCTACGCGATGAAGGAATAAAGGCTGGCCGTTCGCGGCCTGTCCTTGTCCTGTCCTGTCCCGCGCCGGCATCTTCGGGTGCCGGCGTTTGTCTTTTCCTGGAGTGCATTGCATGCAACAGATCGCCCTGGCCGTGATTGGCGGCACCGGTGTCTACAACCTGGCCAAGCTCGACGACGTGCAGACGCACGAGGTCGAAACCCGTTTCGGCCGTCCGTCCGGCCCGGTGCGCGTGGGCACGCTGCTCGGCAACCGCGTGGCCTTCCTGGCGCGCCATGGCGAGGGCCATTCGCTGCCGCCGCACAAGATCAACTACCGCGCCAACCTGGCTGCGCTGCAGCAGCTCGGTGCGCAGCGGGTGCTGGCGCTGAATACGGTGGGCGGCATCGGTGACGATTTCGGTCCGCGCGTGCTGGCCTGCCCGGACCAGATCATCGATTACACCTGGGGCCGGATCAGCACCATCTGCGAGGAAGAGGGCACCGACGTGGTGCACGTGGACTTCGGCCACCCCTACACGCCGATGCTGCGCAGCAAAATCCTGGCTGCGGCAAAGGTGACCGGGGTGAAGGTGCACGATGGCGGCTGCTACGGCGCCACCCAGGGCCCGCGCCTTGAAACCATCGCCGAAATCGCCCGCATGCGCCGTGACGGCTGCGACCTGGTGGGCATGACCGGCATGCCGGAAGCGGCGCTGGCACGGGAGCTGGGGCTGGATTACGCCTGCCTGGCGATCGTGGCGAACTGGGCCGCAGGCTGCGGTGACGGCGAGGAGATCACCATGGCCGAAGTGCTGGCCAACGTGCAGGCCGCCAGCAACGGACTTCCGGAACTGGTCGGCGAATTGGCGAGGGGGTGATTGTCATCCTCGGGCAAGCTTTGCATACTCAGCCGGTACGCGGGTTCAGCGTACACCACCCATTCATTGCAAAGGTCTCGCATTAACATGCCGAACGGTACCGTCAAGTGGTTCAACGACGCCAAGGGATTTGGCTTCATCTCGCCGGAGGATGGCAGCGCCGACGTGTTCGCGCACTTCTCCGCCATCAACTCCAAGGGCTTCCGCAGCCTGCAGGAAGGCCAGCGTGTCACTTATGACGTGACCCAGGGCCCGAAGGGCGCCCAGGCTTCGAACATCACGCCGGCCGAGTGATCCACTCGACAGTGCGTTGAAAACCCCGCTACGGCGGGGTTTTTTTTGCGCACGGCATCGGCTGGCGGGCACAATGCAGGCATGACGGAACGACTGCGCATCGCCGTGATCGGCTACGGCACCGCCGGCCAGGCATTGGCCATCCTGCTCACCCGCGATGGCCACGAAGTGGAGATCTTCGAACGGGTGCCGACGCCGGGGCCGGTAGGCGCTGGCTTCCTGCTGCAGCCCAGCGGCCTGCAGGTGCTGTGGCAGATGGGCCTGCTGGACGAGGTGCGCGCGCATGCGTCGCCGGTGCACCGGTTGTATGGGGATACGCCTTGCGGGCGCGCGGTGATGGACATGGGCTATGCCGGGCTGGATGCGCGCCTGCATGGGCTGGGCATGCAGCGCGGGGCGCTGTTCTCGCTGCTCGACCAGGCCCGTGACGGCGCCGGCCAGCTGCATGTCGGCACCACCATCGTGTCGGTCGATGTCACACAAGGGCGCCTGCGCGACAGCGAGGGGCGCCAGCACGGGCCGTTCGACCTCGTGGTGGCCGCAGACGGTGCAGCGTCCACGCTGCGCGGCGGCGTCGAGCAGGGCGTCGCTCTGGACCGGGTCTACCCGTGGGGGGCGCTGTGGTGCCTGCTGCCGGCCGAAGACTGGCCGCACATCAGCGAGCTGCGCCAACGCTACGTGGCCGCGCGCAAAATGATCGGGCTGCTGCCGGTCGGCACGCGGCCGGGCGACAACACGCCGCGCCTGAGCTTTTTCTGGAGCCTGCCGCGCGCGGATTTCGAACGCTGGCAGGCCGATGGCATGGCGCCGTGGCTGGAAGAGTTGCACGCGTTGTGGCCACAGGCCAGTGCACGTTTCGCCCACCTGCAGAACGCCGGCCAGCTGGCGCGGGCGGTCTACCGCGATGCGGTGATGAAGCGCTGGCACCAGGACCGGCTGGTGCTGGCCGGCGATGCCGCGCATGCGATGAGCCCGCAGCTGGGGCAGGGCGTCAACATGGCCCTGCTGGATGCGCTGGCGCTGCGCGATGCACTGCGCAGGCACGGCCGCGGCGAGGCGGCGCTGCTGGCCTACCAGGCGCAGCGCCGCGCACACGTGGCGGTTTACCAGCGCTGGAGCCGCTGGCTGACCCCGTTGTTCCAGTCCGACCGCGATGTGTGGGCGAAGGCGCGCGATGTGCTGCTCGGCCCGATGGGACGCATGCCCGGCGGGCGTGGCCATATGCTGCGCGTACTCAGTGGCACCCAGCACGGCTGGCTCGGTGCGATGGCGCTGGATCCGGCGTTCATCGAGGCGCTTGCACAGGCCCCTGCACGCCTGGCGATCAGCCCGATTCCGCTGCGTGCCTGAACCGCGTCGTCACGGCAATTAACGAACACCTCACCCCGGATATGCGAGAAGAGGGGAGCACGCCATTGGCGCGTCGCCCGTTTTCCTTTCCGTGATCAGACATCGCGCGTGGCCGGGCGGCACTGCCGTCGCGGCCTGTTGCGGCCCGGATGTGCCGCAGTATTCGAGGAGGATGCCATGTTGTTCGCGGTCGATGAGCTGGAATCGGAAATCTGCAAGCTGAGGGGCCTGCTGCAGATGCTGCACGAGGACCAGCCGGACGTCCTGGAAGATGTGTTCGAGTTCCATGTGGGCAGCCTGATCAGCCATTCGGCACCAGCGCACCACGCGCGCATCCGTACCTGCGCGCGGGAAATGCTGGTCGCCATCCAGGCCCTGCCACGGCACAGCAATGAACGCAGCGCCGATTTCCGGGTAATGCCGGAACTGCTCGCGCGCCCGGCCTGAACCCGGCGCAGGTCCGTCCGCCCGTCGTCACCGCACGGGCAGCGCGACCAGTTGGTTGTCCGCGCAGGCGATCCATTGTTCGCCGCTTCGCCGTGGTGGCACTACGCCGGCGGTGAATGCCGAAAACGCGGGCAGCACCGTCTGTGCCTGCCGCAGCCAGAATGCAGGAAAGCGCCGCCGCAAAGCCGGCAAGGCCACCTGCGGATGCACGTGGCCAGCGATCACATGGGCATCGTCGACCTGTCGCGGCTCGTGACAGAGCAGGAACGGTCCCAGCCGCAGGTCGTCGTGGATCTGCACCTGCAGCGCCGCATGCGGCAGCTGACGGTCATGGTTGCCGCGCACCACGTGTACGTCCAGCGCAGCATGCTGCTCGCGCCAGCCCAGCCATTGCCTATGCCAGGCCGCGCGGTGCGCCGGCCCGTGCAGGATGTCGCCGAGGATCCACAGTTCGCGGCATGCATGCTGCCGCACCAGCGCCTGCAGGCGTTGCAGGTCGCCGTCGGTGCCGCCGCTGGGCAGGGCGATGCCGGCGCGACGGAACACATCGGCCTTGCCCAGGTGCAGGTCGGCGATCAGCAGCGCGTGGCGTGCCGGCCACCACACTGCGCGTCCGCCGAGCAGGCACATCGGTTCGCCGCCCAGCTGCACCGCCAATTCAGTGGCCATGGCGGCGCTCCAGCTGCTGTGCTGCGCGCTGTACGCGGGTGCGCCAGTCTTCATTGCTGAACTGCCCGCGCAGGCGCTCGGCCCACAGCGGGAAACCCAGCGGTGTCAGCGTGGGTGGCCGCTGCAGTGACACCGATTGGGTGGCGATGTGCTGCAACGCCTGCTGCAGGCCGGGCAGGTCGAGTGCATCGGTGAGAACCTCATGCTCGGCCTGCGCCAGCAGCAGGTGGTCGGGGTCGTGTTCGCGCAGCACGTCGTACAGCAGGCCCGCCGATGCCTGCAGCTGGCGCAGCGAGCGCGGCATGCCTCCGGGCAGGCTCGGGACCAGCAGGCCGGCGACGCGGGCGATGCCACGGAACTGCCGTCGTGCCAGTTCGCCAAGGTTCACTGCAGCGCGCAGATCGTCGAGCAGGTCGGCCGGATCGAAAACCGTCTGCCACGCCGCTGCATCGCGTTCGATGGGTTCTGCCGGCGCCAGCACCAGGCCGTGGTCATTGACCGCATAGCCGATGCTGTTGCGCTGCAGGCGCGTACAGCGCAGCGACAGCAGTGCCGCCAGCGCCTCGTGCACGTGGCGGCCGGCAAAGGGATAGACGAACAGGAACTGGCCTTCGCGACGGCGCACATCTTCCAGCAGCAGCCGCGAAGGCGCGGGTCGTTCCGACAGGTCATCCTGCAGGCCAAGCAGCGGCGCCAGCCAGCGCGCCTCGGCGCTGTTGTCAGCACCGGACAGCACCGCTTCCAGCTCGCGCCCCAATGCCAGCGACAACGGCAGCTGGCCCCCCTGCCAGCGCGGCACCACGCCACTGCCGCTGCCGCGTGCCAGGCGCACGTAGGCGGTCATGTCGCGGAGCTGCACCAGCTCCAGCAGGCGGCCGGCGAACTGGAAACGATCACCGCGGCGCAGGCGGCTGGCGAACTGTTCCTCCACCGCGCCGAGACCACCGCCGCGCAGGAACTGCACGCGCACGCTGCCATCGCTGCTGATGGTGCCGATCGACAGCCGGTGGCGCAGCGCCTGGCGGCGATCATGCATGCGGTACCGGCCATCGTCGTCCAGCACCACTTTGTGGTACTCGGGGTACTGCGCCAAAGCGCGGCCACCCTGCACGATGAACGCGAGCACGTCCTGCCACTGCGTGTCCTGCAGCGCGGCGAACGCATGCGTGCGCCGTACCTGCGCGAGCAGCGCATCGGCGTTGAAGCCACCGGCCAGCGCACGGCTGACCGCATGCTGGGCCAGCACGTCCAGCGACAGCGTGGGCGGCGTGCGCGGTTCGGTGATGCCTTCGCGCAGGGCCCGCCGCACGGCGGCGTACTCGGCCAGCTCCAGTGCATGGGTGGGCACGCACAGCACGCTGCCACTTGCCCCGGGCCGATGCCGCGCGCGCCCCGCACGCTGGCGCAGGCGCGCCACGCCCTTCGGGCTGCCCAGCTGCAGCACCTGGTCCACTTCGGGGAAGTCCACGCCGAGGTCGAGGCTGGAGGTGGCCACTACGCAGCGCAGCGTGCCGGCGCGCAGGCCGTCTTCCACCTGCTGGCGCAGGCCTGCGTCGAGCGAGCCATGGTGCAGGGCCAGCGTCTGCGCGTCTTCCGGCCAGACCGCGGCCAGCGCCTGGTGCCACAGTTCGGCCTGCGCGCGCGTGTTGGTGAACAGCAGGCTGCTGCGCGCGGACATCAGTGCATCGAGTACGCGCGACAACTGGCCCAGGCCGAGATGCCCGGCCCAGGGGAAGCGCTCGCCGCTGGCAGGCAGCAGGCTGCTGATCGCCACGGGGCGTTGTCGTGCGCCTTCCACCTGCACCGTGTCGGCCATGCCGGGCAGCAGCACGTCGCGCGCCTGCGGCAGGTTGCCCAGCGTGGCCGACAGGCCCCACAGCTGCAGCGCCGGTGCGGTATCGCGCAGCAGCGCGAGGTTCAACTGCAGCAGCACACCGCGCTTGTTGCCCATCAGTTCGTGCCATTCGTCCACCACCACGCAGCGCAGCTGGCGCATGCGCTCCAGCGTGTCGGGGTAGCTGAGCAGCAGGGCCAACGACTCGGGCGTGGTCACCAGCACATCGATGCGGCCCTCACGGGCGAGACGACGGTCGCGGCTGCTGGCGTCGCCACTGCGCAGGCCGACCTTCCAGCCCAGGCCCAGGCCCTCGATCGGCGCCTGCAGGGCCCGCGCGGTATCACTGGCGAGCGCCCGCAGCGGCGTCACCCACAACACCTGCAGCGGGCGTACTGCATTGGCCCGCGGCGGCGCCGGCAGCGGATCGATCATCGCCTGCAGCAGCGGTCCGCCGAACATGGCCAGCGTCTTGCCGCTGCCGGTCGGGGTGTGCAGCAGGCCCGAACTGCCCGCCAGGTAGTGGCGCCACATCGCGCGCTGGAACGGCAGGGGTTTCCAGCCACGGCGGCTGAACCAGGCCTGCAGCCGCTGCAGTGCATCGCTGCGTCGGGTCATCGCGCCAGGGCCTGCAGGGTCGCCAGCTGGTCGGCTTCGCTGGCCGGCTTGTCCTGGCGCCAGCGCAGGATGCGCGGGAAGCGCACGGCGATGCCGGACTTGTGCCGCGCGCTGCGGTTGACCGCCTCGAAGCCGAGCTCGAATACCTGTTCGCCGCGCACGCTGCGCACGGGGCCGAAGCGTTCGCGGGTATTGGCGCGGATCCAGCGGTCCAACGCAAGGATCTCCTTGTCGTCCAGCCCGGAATAGGCCTTGGCCACCGGCACCAGGGTGTCGCCGTCCCAGACGCCGAAGGTGTAGTCGGTATACAGCGTGCTGCGCCTGCCGTGGCCGGCCTGCGCATACAGCAGCACGGCGTCGATGGTCAGCGGGTCGACCTTCCACTTCCACCAGTCGCCGCGGCGGCGCCCGGCCTGGTAGATCGAATCACGGCGCTTGAGCATCAGCCCTTCGACACCGCGCTCGCGCGATGCTTCGCGCAGGTGCGCAGCGTGTGCCCAATCGTTGGCGTGCACGTCGGGCGACAGCTGGATGCGTGCGTCGCCGAGCGCGCCGATCAGTTCGGCCAGCTGCGCGCGCCGCTGCTGCAGCGGCAGTTCGCGCAGATCCTGGCCATCGCGTTCCAGCAGGTCGTAGGCGAGCACGCGCACCGGCGTGTTGCGCAGCGTCGCTGCACCGGGCTTGCGGCGCTGGATGCGCGTCTGCAGCGCAGTGAACGCGCGTGGCGCGTCGTCGGCCTCATCCCAGGCCAGCAGCTCGCCATCGATCACGCAGCCGTCGGGCAGCGCCGCCGCCGCCTGTTCGATCTCGGGGAAGCGTCCGTCCAGCCGCTCCTCGCCGCGCGACCACAAAGCCACTTCACCCTGGCGGCGCAGCAGCTGCAGGCGGATGCCATCCCACTTCCATTCCAGCAGCCAGTCGTCGATCGCACCCAGGCGTTCCTGTGGCTCACCCTCCAGCGGCGAGGCAAGGAAGAACGGGTAAGGCTGCTGGCGGTCCAGCGGCAGTTCCTCCGGCGACAGGAGTTGCGCCAGCAGGCCCGGCGTGGGCACCCACTCACCGAGCATGCGCTGGGCGATGCGGGCGATGTCCAGGCCCGACCATTCGGCCAGTGCCTGCTGCACCAGCCGCTGCGAAACACCGACGCGCAGCGCGCCGGTCAGCAGCTTGTTGAACACCAGGCGTTCGCCGGCCGGCAGTTGCCGCCAGCCGGCCACTACGGCGGCACGGCGCACGTCCTCCGGCTGGTTGGCCACGGCCAGCAGATGCTGTTCGATCCAGTCGGCCAGCGGGCGATCCGGTGCTCGCTGCGCCGGATCATCCAGCAGCAGGGTCAGCGTTTCGGCCAGGTCGCCGACCTGCGCGTAGCTGTCCTCGACCAGCCACGCCGGCAGGCCCGACTCCTCGCTCACCCAGGCGCGCAGCTCGCCGCTGGCAGCGATCTTGCGGCGTGCGCCGCCGACCTTGCCGCCACTGAGCAGGAACAGCGCCCAGGCCGCGTCATGCGCGCCGGCGTGGGCGAAGTAGTCGACCAGGGCCGCGCGCTTGTCCAGCGTGGCCGTGCTACGGTCCAGCCGCTGGTAGAGCGCGGAGAAGGCCTTCATTCCTCGCTCCCGAAATCGGTGCGGAAGGCTTCGGCGGCCACCCCGCGTTCGCGCAGGAACGGAATCAGCGCATCGGTATTGCCGTGGGTGGCGATCACCCGCGTTGCCCCGGTCTGTTCGATGGTCTGCAGCAGGGCAGGCCAGTCGGCATGGTCGGATACCACGAAGCCGCGATCGACGTTGCGCCGGCGGCGGTTGCCGCGCAGCTGCATCCAGCCTGAGGCGAAACCGAGCTGGTGGCGGCCGAAACGGCGCAACCAAGGAGTGCCTGCGGCCGACGGCGGGGCGATGATCAGCTTGCCGGCCGCCTCCGGCTGGCGCCCCTGTTCGGCCACGGTCAGCGTTTCCAGCATCGGAATGCCCGCCTCGCGGTACACCGCCACGCCGTTGGCCACCGCACCGTGCAGCCACGCGGGCGTGTCATCCAGCGGCAGCAGTTCGCCGAGCACGCGTTGCGCCTTGCCCAGCGAATAGCAGAGCAGCACCGCCGCTTCACCGCGCTGCTCGCATTCCCTGCGCCACGCCACGATCTCGGCGGCCACCGCGGCGGTATCGGGCCAGCGGTAGATCGGCAAGGCGAACGTCGCTTCGGTGATGAAGGTATCGCAGGGCACCACTTCGAACGGCGCGCAGGTGGGATCGGGCTGGCGCTTGTAGTCGCCCGAGGCGACCCAGACCTGGCGGCCATCGTCGATGCGCACCTGCGAGGAGCCCAGCACGTGGCCGGCCGGATGCAGCGACACCTGCACCTGGCCCAGGGTGAAGGCCAGGCCTTCGGCATGGACCTGCAGCGGTACGTCGCCCAGCCGCCAGCGCAGGATCGGCGCACTGCCGGGGCTGCAGTGGTATTCGCCCATGCCGGGCCGGGCGTGGTCGCCATGGCCGTGGGTGATGACCGCGCGCGGCACCGGCCGCCACGGGTCGATGTGGAAATCGCCCGCGGGGCAATATAGCCCTTCAGGGCGGAGTACCACCAGATCGTCATTGACTGCCATGCCTGCACTGTCGCGCGGTGCTCGTGCACGGGGCGAGAACCGGCCTGAACGCGGGGTTGCCGGACGATGCTGCACAATCGGCGCGCAGCCTTCTCGCCGGCAGGATGGAACCGATGAACGGACCGAGCTTCAGCAGCAGCGCCCCCTTTGAAACCCACATGGTGCTGAACCAGCCGCCGCCGTTTGCGGGCCGCCAGCTGTGGACCGACGACGTGGCGCTGATGGAGGCGGTGCAGCGCGAGGGCGGGGCCGCGCTCGCGCCGCGACTGGCGATATACGGCGGGCTGGCCGGCAACCAGCTTTACCAGCTGGGCTTCGATGCGAACCGTGATCGGCCACGGCTGCGCACGCACGATGCGCAGGGCCATCGCATCGATACCGTGGACTTCCACCCGGCGTACCACCAGTTGATGCACGCGGCCAAACAGCATGGCGTGTCGGGGCTGTCGTGGCATGAGCCACAGCCTGGCGCGCATGTCGCGCGGGCGGCATTGAGCTACCTGCACCACCAGGCGGAAGCCGGCACCAGCTGCCCGCTGACCATGACCCATGCCGCGGTGGCGGTGCTGCAGGCGCAGCCGCACCTGGCCGAGTGGGCGCGCAAGGCGGCCTCCCCGGTGTACGACGCCCGCGACGTGCCGGTGGCCGACAAGGCAGGCATCACCTTGGGCATGGGTATGACCGAAAAGCAGGGCGGTTCGGACGTGCGCGCCAACAGCACGCGGGCCGAGCCCGTCGATGGCGAACGCTACCGCCTGGTCGGGCACAAGTGGTTCTTCTCGGCACCGATGTCCGATGGCTTCCTGGTGCTGGCGCAGGCGCCGGGTGGGCTGACCTGCCTTCTGATGCCGCGGCGGCTGGCCGATGGCGATCGCAATGCCTTCCACCTGATGCGCCTGAAGGACAAGCTCGGCGACTGGTCCAACGCGTCCAGCGAAGTGGAATTCTGCGGCGCGCAGGCGTGGCGCGTGGGCGAGGAGGGCAGGGGCGTGGCCACCATCATCGGCATGGTGATGATGACGCGCCTGGACTGCATGCTCGGTGCGGCCGCGGAAATGCGCATGGCCCTGGCGCAGGCGCTGCACCACGCGCGCCACCGCCGCACGTTCGGCAAGCCGCTGGTGGAGCACGCGTTGATGGCCAACGTGCTGGCAGACCTGGCGCTGGAATCGGAAGCGGCGACGGTGCTGGCCATGCGCATCGCGCGCGCGGTCGACTGCGCCGGCAGCGACCCGCAGGAGGCCGCGCTGGCGCGGCTGGGCACGGCGCTGGGCAAGTACTGGGTGTGCAAGCGCGCGGCCGCGTTCGTCAACGAGGCGCAGGAATGCCTGGGCGGTGCCGGCTACGTGGAGGAGTCGATGCTGCCGCGGCTGTACCGGCAGGCGCCGTTGAACTCGATCTGGGAAGGCAGCGGCAACGTGCAGTGCCTGGACGTGCTGCGCGCGCTGGGGCGCGAGCCGGAGGCGATGCAGGCGCTGCGTGCGGAGCTGGAAGCGGTGGCCGATCGGAACACCGGTTACGCGGCGGCACTGCGGCGCTGGGCGTCGGCACCGGCGCCGGATGAATCGCAGGCGCGGTTGTTCTGCGAGCGCACGGTGCTGCTGCTGCAGGCAGCGCTGCTGCTGCGGGCGCGCAGCCCGATGGCCGGGGTGTTCGTGCGCAGCCGGCTGCAGGGCGAGCATGGGTTGGTGTTCGGGACGCTGCCGGCGGGGGTGGATGTGGGGGCGATGATGGCGCGGGCGCTGCCGCAGTAGGCGGCCAACGGCGGAGCCCCTCGTGGTGGTCGTGCGGCGGGGTTCGTGGGGGCTGCCGGGGCGTGTGGGTTCGCGGGACACGCCGTGAACCCACACGCCCCGGCAGCTGACACATTCCGGGCGCGTCCACCACGGAATCAACGGAAGAGCAGAAGCAGAAAAGCCGCGGCAATGCCGCGGCTTTTCCTGTAGAGCCGAGCCCATGCTCGGCTGCGGGTAGCGCCGGGCCATGCCCGGCGAGCGCAGCGGTGGATCAGTGCTTGGCTTCTTCCTTCGCGGCGTTGGCCTTGGCGTCGGCGGCGACGTCGCGGGCCTTGTCGGCGACCTTCTGCGCGGCGGTCGCGGTGGCGTCGCTGGCGTGGGCGGCGGCATCGGTGGCGGCGGCCTTGGCCTGGTCGGCGGCGTTGGCGGTCGCGTCGGCGGCATTGTCCAGCGCCTGCTGGGTGTCGGCGGCGGCGTGCTCGGAGGCTTCGGCGGTCCTGTCGGCGGCTTCGCGGGTGGCGGCGGCGGCCTTGTCCACGGCTTCGCGGGCGGCGGCGCCAGCGCTGTCAGCGGCCTGTGCAGCGTCCTGCTTGGCCTGTTCGGCTTCCGGACCCTTGCAGGCGGCCAGGACCAGCAGCAGGGAGGCGGCCAGCAGGGTGGGGGTCAGCGGACGGATCTTCATGGCGGTCTCCAGTGCTGGAATGGATGGGGACGCCAGCCTATTCATGCCGTCGTGAAGGCCCGGTGGTGGTGCCGCGGCAAACCTTCAGGCAAAGAAAAAGCCGCTGGCGAACCAGCGGCTTTTCCAGAACAGCGTGAAGAAAGAAGTTATTACTTCTTGGCTTCTTCAGCAGCGTCCTTGGCCTGCTCGGCGGTGCCTTCGGCAGCCTTGGCAGCGTCCTTGGCCTGCTCAGCAGCAGCGTCGGTAGCAGCAGCGCCGGTCTGGGCAGCAGCGTCGGTCGCAGCGTCGGCAGCGGTGGCGGCGGTGTCAGCGGCCTGCTGGGCAGCGTCGGCGGTCTGGGTGCCAGCAGCGGCGGCCTGGTCGGCAGCAGCCTGGGCTTCGGTGGCGGCTTCGTTGGCCGAAGCAGCGGCGTCCTGGGCAGCTTCCTGCTTCGAGCAGGCGGCCAGGGCCAGGGCCAGGGACATAGCGACCAGCAGCTTGTTGATGCTCATTGTGTGAATCCTCGTCGTTGAATTAGGCAACGCGCAACTGCGCGCCGACAACATGATGACAAGCCACGTTTGGCTGTCAAGCGATCCCGCATTCATTTTTGCGAAATCAGCGTTAATCCCTTTTAGATCAATTCGATGGCGATGGCCGTCGCTTCGCCGCCACCAATGCACAGCGTGGCAATGCCGCGCTTGCCGCCGTGCGTGCGCAAGGCGTTGACCAGGGTGACCACCAGACGCGCACCGGACGCACCGATCGGATGGCCCAGTGCGCAGGCACCGCCATTCACGTTGATCTTCGCATGCGGGATGCCCAGTTCACGCATCGGCGCCATGGCGACGACGGCGAAGGCTTCGTTGATCTCGAACAGGTCCACCTGGTCCAGGGTCCAGCCGGTCTTCTGCAGCAGGCTGTGGATCGCGCCGATCGGGGCGGTGGTGAACCACTCCGGTTCCTGCGAATGGGTGGCGTGGCCGACGATGCGGGCCAGCGGGGTGATGCCGCGCGCAGTGGCATCTTCCTCGGTCAGCAGGACCACCGCAGCGGCGCCGTCGGAGATGCTGGACGAGCTGGCGGCGGTGACGCTGCCGTCCTTCTTGAATGCGGGGCGCAGGGTCGGGATCTTGCCGATGTCCGAACGGCCAGGTTGCTCGTCGGTGGCGAACTCGACTTCACCCTTGCGGGTGGCGACCTTCACCGCGACGATCTCGTCGGCGAATGCGCCATTGGCCTGCGCGGCCTGGGCACGGCGCACCGATTCGATGGCGTAGGCGTCCTGCTCCTCGCGGGTGAACTGGTACTTGTCCACCGCGCATTCGGCGAACTCGCCCATGGCCTTGCCGTCGTAGGCGTTGACCAGGCCATCGTGGGCCATGTGGTCCACCGCCTGGAAGTTGCCGAAGCGGTTGCCGGTGCGCGAGTTGGGCAGCATGTGCGGGGCGTTGGACATCGATTCCATGCCGCCGGCGACCACGACCGTGGCCGAACCGGCCTTGATCAGGTCATGGCCGAGCATGATGGTCTTCATGCCCGAGCCGCACACCTTGTTCAGCGTGGTGGCACCGGCCGACAGCGGGATGCCTGCGGCGATGGCGGCCTGGCGGGCCGGCGCCTGCCCGAGGTTGGCCGGCAGCACGCAGCCCATCAGGACCTCGGAGACGTCGCTGGCCGGAACCCCGGACTGTTCAAGGGCAGCGGCGATGGCGGCCGCGCCGAGGGTCGGGGTGGGCACGCCGTTGAACTGGCCGAGGAAGGAGCCGATGGCGGTGCGCTTGGCGGCGGCGATGACGATGTTGGACATGGCAATCTCGTTGATGCGTGAGCAATGTTCGGAAAGGAGACGGCGGCTGTTGGATGCAGCGCTGTTTCCCGGCAGACTGCGTGGGGGTCGGCCCAAGTATAGAGGGTCGGCGATGGCTGCCGCCGGGCAGTCCTTGATGCCTGCAGGGAACTTGGCAGGCCAACGTTCATGGGAAGGAATCGATGGAACGCAAGACGATGGCACGGTCGGTCCTGGGATCGGCACTGGTGGTTGCATTGACGGCATGTGGCGGCGGAGGCGGCGGCAGCAACGTGCGCATCGATCCCCCACCGACCACGCCGCCGCCCACGACGCCTCCCCCGACTCCTCCGACCACGCCCACCCAGCCGGCCGAACCGGCGATCAACGCGCACCTGTCCATCACCAAGGCCGACGCAGCGCGCAGCGCGGGGCTGGATGGCAGCGGCGTGCGTATCGGCATCGTCGATTCGGGCGTGCAGCGCAACCATCCCACCCTGGCCGGGCGGGTGCTGGCCAACTACAGCTACGTGGATCCGCGCAGCAACAACCTCAACAACGATGACGTGGTCGGCCACGGTACGGCGGTGGCCGAACTGGCGGCGGGCAAGGCCTTCGGGTCGTGGCCGGGAGGCATCGCGCCGAACGCGCAGATCGTCTCCGCACGGATCATTTCCGACACGCGCCCCACCGACGACGGGTCGGGCGACGGCAACGAGGTCGATGGCGCGCTTGGCCTGGCGGGGGTCCACCAGGACCTGATCAACCAGGGCGTGAAGATCATGAACAACTCATGGGGCGGACTGTACTGGACCAATGCTGCGGCCACCGCCCCGATCGCGGCCGAGTACCGCCCCTTCATCATCGGCAACAACGGCCTGGTGGTGTTCGCCACCGGCAATGAATCCAAGGCCAACCCGTCGGACATGGCGGCGCTGCCCAGCCAGGCCGGCCCGAACAATTCGCGCCCGGCCGCCGACCTGGAGCGTGGCTGGCTGGCGGTCACCGCGGTCGACTCCACCGACCCCAGCAAGCTGGCAGGGTATGCGAATGCCTGCGGCGTGGCGGCCAGCTACTGCCTCGCGGCGCCCGGTGCGGCGATCTTCGTCAATCCGAATTACCCGACCGGCTCCACCCTGCTGTGGAACTACGGCACCTCGTTTGCCGCGCCGCTGGTGTCCGGTGCGGCGGCCCTGGTCTGGCAGAAATACCCGTACTTCAGCAACGACCTGGTGCGGCAGACCCTGCTCGGCACCGCCACCGACCTCGGCGCGCCCGGCGTGGACAGCACCTTCGGCTATGGCCTGCTGAACATCGCCAAGGCCATCAACGGGCCGGCGAAGTTCGACTGGGGCAATGCCGTGGTCAACGTCTCGCAGACCGGCCTGGATTCGGTCTGGAGCAACGACATCAGCGGCAGCGGTGGCCTGGTCAAGCAGGGCGTCGGCGCACTGGGGCTGTCGGGCACCAATACCTACACCGGCGAAACCCGCATCGAACAGGGCACGCTGGCGTTGCGCGATGGCGCGTCGATCACCTCCAACGTGGTCGTGGTGCCGCAGACCGGCGTGCCCGAGGGCGCCGCACTGCAGTTCATGACCGGCACCAGCCGGATCCGCGGCAATGTCGACAACGGCGCCACCATCATCCTGCGCAACGCCAATACCAGCGCCACCATCGAGGGCAACTACCTGCATCGTGCCGGCGCGCGGCTGAGCATTTCGCTGGGTTCCAACCCACTGGAGATCACCGGCACGGCCACCCTGCAGGGCGGTGACGTGCACGTCGCCAGCATCGTCAGCGGCTACGTGGCTGCCGATGGCCGCACCCAGACCGTGCTGCATGCCGGCCAGGGCGTCACCGGCCGCTTCGACGCGGTCAGCAACAGCCTGCCGCAGGGCACCCTGCTGCAGAGTTCGTTGACCTACGGCAGCGACAACGTGGTGCTGGTCACTGACCGCGTCAACGTCACCCAGGCCGCCAGCGTGGCGCGCGCCTCCAACGCCGCGCTGGTCTCGGCGCTGCGGGTGGAATCAGCGTTCGAACGCCTCGATCTCGGCGCCGGTTCGGCCTCCTTCGCCGATGGCGCGGCCGCGCTGCAGCGGGTGGAAGGCAACCAGGCCCTGCAGGCCAGTCTGGACAGCCTGTCCGGCAAGGCGCATGCGCTGGCCGCTGCGGCCACGTTCGACAGCATCGACCTGGGCCGCCGTGCATTGTCGGCCCGCTTCGGCCAGGTCCAGGCCGCTCCGCGGCTGGGCGGCGCCTGGCAGAACGCTCTGGGCGATGCCGGCCAGGGCAGCTTCTCGGCCAGCGGCACCGACAGCCGCGGCTGGATGATGGGCCAGGACGTGGCGATGGGCGGCAACGGCGTGCTCGGCTTCGCCTTTGGCGAACTGCGCAGCTACAGCAACAGCAGCTGGGGCGGCGACCGCGGGCGTGACCGGCAGTCGCAGGCTCAGCTGTACGCGGGCTGGAGCAGCGGTGGTGCCTACGCGCTGGGTCAGGTGGGCGCTGGCCAGTTGACCCGCCAGATCGATCGCCAGCTGCTGCTGGGAACCGGCCAGTACGGCGTCAATGCGCGCTACGGCGGCAGCTTCAGCATGGCCAGCGTGGAGACCGGTTACCGCTTCGGTTCGGCGCAGGCAGCGCTGACCCCTTACGTGGGCGCCGACTACGCGCGGGTCGACAACGATCGCTTCAGCGAACAGGGCGGGTTGGGCTTCGGCCTGCGCACGCAGGGCGGTATCAGCAGCCGCAGCCAGGCCTTGGCCGGTGTGCGCGCCGAGCGTGAGTGGCGCGGCTGGTCGCTGCGCGGTTATGCCGAGTGGCAGCAGCTGCTGTCCAGCCAGGGCCTGGATGCGGACGCCAGCTTCGTCGGCGTCGACGCATGGGCACCGATGGCCGGCCTGCAGCCGACGCGTTCCGGTGGCCTGTTCGGCGTATCGGTGGAATCGTGGTTGAGCCGCAACACGCGGCTGGGCTTCGGCTACGACCAGCGCTTCGGTCCGCGTGGGGATCTGCGCCAGGTGGCGCTGCGTTACAGCGCCGCTTTCTGATCGGGAAATGCAGGGAGTGCCGGCCGCTGGCCGGCATCCCCTGTGTCCGTTCGCGGGCGGATCAACCGCCGCGCAGGTTGCCCAGGCGCGGGGTGCTGCGGCCGAGCGGCATCTTCAGCTTGCCGATGGACAGGATGCGCGCTTCGGCGATGCGGTCGGCCGCACGCTGCGGCGCGATGTTCTCGCGCTGGGACAGCTCGAAGATGCGCGTGAGGTTGTGGTAGATGCTGCGGATCAGGCGCATCGCGCGTTCGCGGTTGTAGCCGTCGATCTCCAGCGACACGTTCATCACGCCACCGGCGTTGACCGCATAGTCGGGCGCGTAGAGGATGCCGCGCGCATGCAGTTCATCCCCGATCTCCAGGCTGGACAGCTGGTTGTTGGCGGTGCCGCAGATGATCTTGGCCTTGATGCGCGGCAGGGTGTCGGCGTTGATCGCGCTTTCCAGCGCGCACGGTGCGAACACGTCTGCGTTGACCTCGTGGATCTCGTCCGGCTTGACCGCCTCGGCACCGAAATCGCTGACCGCACGATCGACCAGGCTGCTGTCCAGGTCGGTCACGTACAGCTTGGCGCCGCGGTCGCGCAGCAGCTTGACCAGCTCCATGCCGATATGGCCCAGGCCCTGCACGGCGATGCTGGTCTTGCCCACTTCCTCGTGGCCGAACTTGAAGCGCAGCGACGCCATCAGCGCCTGCAGCGCGCCATAGGCGGTGAACGGGGCCGGGTCGCCGGAGCCACCGTGGACCTGGTGCACGCCGGTCACGAACTGGCTTTCCAGATAGATGTTTTCCATGTCGTTGACGTCGGTTCCGACGTCCTCGGCGGTGATGTAGCGACCGCCCAGCGAATCGACGTAGCGGCCGAAGGCGCGGAACAGCACTTCGGTCTTGTCCACCTTCGGGTCACCGATGATGACCGCCTTGCCGCCGCCTACATTGAGCCCGGCCAGTGCATTCTTGTAGGTCATCGTCCGGCTCAGCCGCAGCACGTCGGCCAGCGCCTCGTCGGTGCTGGCGTAGGGGCGCATGCGCACGCCGCCCAGGGCCGGGCCCAGGGTGGTGTTATGGATGGCGATGATCGCCTTCAGGCCGGCATCCTGGTTGTGGCAGAACACAACCTGTTCGTGGCCGGTGGTGGCGAGGGTTTCGAATAGCATGGCGTCTCCGATGGCGCGATCAGCGGCTAACTGCAGCGAACTGCCAATGAACGGTAGGGTCCCAAAACAAAAAAAGCGACGTCGTCATGGCTGGAGGACGGGTCGCGCGGCGTCATTCTAGTCCATTCCCCCGACATCTGCCGTGCAGATCCAAGCGGTCCGGGTTAAAGAAGATGAAAGTGCGGCCGATGCACCGTCGACGGCAGGTGGCCGTTGTGAAGAACGCGCAGGGGCAGTCAGTGGCAGCAGCAGTGCAACGACAGGGCCGATCCGGATGAGGCCGGCCTGGTGGCAAACGCTGGTGGGATGGGTGTCCCGGCTGTCCGGCACGGCCCCGGTGCGCCTGGCGACGGCACCGCGGCAGGCCGTGGCCGCCGCTGCAGCCAGCCTGCAGGGCGAGGCGCTGCCGCCGGCGGAGATCGCCGCGCACCTGCAGCGTGGCCTGCATGCACTGGCGCTGTACCCGCATCTGGCAGGCGAGCCGGCCACGCCCGGCCCGTCCGCCCTGGCCGACGTGGTGGACCGCGCGCTGCAGGACCGTGACTGGGCGACCCGGCAGCTGCCGCGGCGCCCGCAGCTGCTGCCGCAGCTGATCCAGACCGTCAATGACGAGGTGGCCTCGGCACGGGTGATGGCCGCGATCATCGGCCAGGACCCGGTGCTGACCGGCAACCTGCTGCGCATCGCCAACAGCCCGGCCTACAAGGTGTACGAGCGTCCGGTGGACAGCCTGCAGCGGGCGGTGACCCTGGTCGGCACCGAAGGCGTGCGGCAGATCATCAGTGCCGTGCTGGTGCAGCCGGTCATGCAGGTGCAGTGCGAGGTGTTCCCGCAGTTCAGCGCGATCAACTGGGAGCACGCGCTGCTGGCCTCGCGCGCGGCGGCGGATCATGCGCGCACGGTCACCTTCGGCGATGCCTTCGCCGCGCAGTGGCTCGGCCTGGTGCAGGGATTGGGCGCAGCGCTGGTGATGCGCCAGTTGCTGCAGGAAGCACAGGCACGCAACGAGACGGTGGCGCCGACGCTGGCCCTGGACCTGCTGGAGCGCTGGTCGCTGCCGCTGGCCCAGCGCGTGGCGGCAGCCTGGGACCTGCCCGAACCGGTGCATCAGGCGCTGGCCGCCGATGCCGAAGGTCCGCTGGCCGACAGCCTGCGCCTGGGCAGCGCGGCTGCGGCCGCCAGCCTGCTGTGTCGCCACGGTCACGGTACGCAGGCGCGCATGCTGGCATTGCTGGAGCAGCTGCCCGCAGCGCCGCCGCACGCCCTGCGCTGGATCTGGCGGCGGCTGCACGGGCGCAACGTGGAAACCCTGGATGAAACCATGCACGACGCCCACGGCGAGGGCGGCGCGTGAGCGCTACAGCTGCGATTCCACCGGCAGCCAGCCGATCACCCGCGACAGGATTCTCTGGCGCGGCGTGGATTCCGGCTCGGCGTCGGCCCAGCGTGGTGGGGGTGCACGCTCCAACCAGCGAAGCTCGTCGTCGGGGCCAAGTGCAAGCCACCAGCTGTGCTGGGGATCGGCCAGCCGCAGGTACTCCTCCCCTAATTTCCGGCCCAGCACAGGGTCATCGAACAGCACGCCCATCTCCGTGTTGAGGTACGCCGAGCGCGGGTCCAGGTTGAACGAGCCAACGAAACCACGGCGATCATCGATGACAAAGGCCTTCGTGTGCAGGCTGGCGCCACTGCTGCCAAAGACCCCGCCGTTGCCTGACTGGCCCTGGGCCTTCAGCTCGTAGAGCTGCACGCCTGCTTTCAGCAGCGGGATGCGGTAACCGCGATAGCCGCCGTGGACAGCAGCGACGTCATTGGCGGCCAGTGAATTGGTAACCACACCAACCTGCACGCCGCGCCCGCTCATGGTCGAAAAGCCGTCCAGCCCCTCGTTGCCGGGCACGAAGTACGGGGAGATGAGCAGGGCTTTGGTGCGCGCCGACTGCAGCTGCTTCACCAAGGTACTGACCAGCCATTGCGAACGGTCATCCCGCTTGTGCTTCAGCGGGGGGTCGGACATGACGCTGACGTTGCTGCTCCAGTGCAGTGCTGTCAGGTAAGGGCGGCGCGCTTCCCGCAGGCCCTTTCCGCGCTCCAGGTAGGGACGGGCGGCATCGCGACCCGCTTCGTGCCGGATCTGGCGCACCAGCAGGCGCAGTTGCGCGTCGGTCTGGAACGCCATGGCTGCTACCGGAATCGCAGCCTCGCTGTTCCAGTAATCGTCAAAGATCCGGCTGGCATCGGTCACGACCGGGCCTGCCACAAGCAGATCCAGATCCTGGAAGTTCACATCCGTGCGCGCGCTGAAATACTCTTCGCCGATATTGCGTCCGCCGATGATCGCGACCCGGCCGTCGGCAATCCAGCTCTTGTTGTGCATGCGGTGGTTGACGCTGAAGAAGCGCTGCACCATCTCGACCATGCGCAGCAGCCCGCTGCGGTTTCTAAACGGGTTGTACAGGCGGATCTCAATGTTCGGATGGCGGTCAAGGGCCAGCATCAGCCCATCCTTGTCGCGCCCGTTCATGTCATCCAGCAGCAGGCGTACCCGCACGCCGCGTTCGGCCGCGTCATACAGGGCCTTGGCCATCAGATGACCCATCAGATCGTCGTGCCAGATGTAGTACTGCAGGTCGAGGCTGCGCCCGGCCTGCCCGGTGATCAGCGCACGGGCCGCGTAGGCGTCCATGCCATCGCCGAGGAAGGCGACGCCTGACTTGCCTGGATGTGTCCGCTGCTGCGGGCCGAGCACCTGGTCGATCGCGGTCTGCGAAGGCTGCACGGGCAGGGCATGGCTGGCCGGTCCGCGCGCCTGAGGCGTCAGGTAGTCTGCCAGCAGCAGGCCGGACAGCACCAGCAGCACCAGTAGTGCGACGAGGATGGTTGCGCACCGTAGTGCGCGTCGCCACAAGGGCCGGTGTGTTTTCATCCTTGCATGCTAGAGGATGGGCGTCATGCTGGAATGACGCCGCGCAAGCGGGGCGCGCAGACTCAGAACCGCTCGTCGCTGCCCAGGTAACGCCACTGCGCCGGCGGCAGCGGCCCCAACGCCACGCGGCCGATGCGCAGGCGGCGAACCGCAGCCACCTGCAGCCCGGCGTTGCCAACCGCCGTGCGCAGGCCCTTGGCGGTCAGGCCCTTGCCGGCAAAGCGCAGGCGCTGCTCGTTCTGCCAGCTGACCTTGGCGCCACCGGATTCGTGCTGCAGCCGTGCCATCAGCCACGGCCCGCGCTCGGGCCCTCCCTCGGCCACTTCCACCAGGTATTCCTGTTCGGTCCGGCCCAGGTTGCGCTGCAGGTGGGCGAGGGTGGCCGGGTCCTGGCTGACCACCACCAGGCCGCTGTCGGCCGCCGGCAGCGATGCCGCCAGCTGCAGCCCATGGAAATGACGCTGCAGCGGACGGATGTCGCTGGCATCGAGCTCGCTGCGGGTAGCGCTGCTCACCATTGCGCAAAGCGCCTCGGCGGCAACGCCGGCGGGCTTGTGCAGCAGCATGGTGACCCGCTCGGCCTTGGTGTCTTCGGCCTGTTCGGCCATCACGACCACCGCGCTGTCATCGACCGGGCGCTGTGGCTGTTCGACCACCTCGCCATTGACCGTGACCCAGCCGCCTTCGATGTAGCGGCGCGCCTCGCCGCGCGGGATGCCGAGCAGGGCGGCCAGGTGTTTGTCGAGGCGGGTCGGTTCCATGGCGGGCAGGTCGGTCTGGGGGGGCGCAGTGTAGCTGCTGCGGGCGGTCAGCGCTGGCTGCGGTTGGCCAGCTCGGTCAGGTACAGGCGGGTATCGAATTCCAGCTGCAGGTACTCCGGCTCCATGTGCTGGCACAGCTGGTAGAAGGCCTTGTTGTGGTCGGCCTCCTTCAGGTGGGCCAGTTCATGTACCACGATCATGCGCAGGAAGGCTGCCGGCGCCTGGCGGAACACGGTGGCGATGCGGATCTCGCGGCTGGCCTTGAGGCGGCCACCGTGCACGCGGGAAATGGCGGTGTGGGTGCCCAATGCATGCTTGATGACTTCCAGCGTGTTGTCGTAGCAGACCTTGTTGAGCGGGACCGATTTGCGCAGGTAACGGTCCTTCAGGTCCTGCGTGTAGTCGTACAGCTGGCGGTCGCTGCGTACCTCGTGCGGGTCGGGGTAGCGCTGCTGCAGCCAGGGGCCGAGCTTGCCCTGGGCCAGCAGTTCGCTGACCTGGGCGACCAGGGGTTCGGGATAGCCGGTGAGGTACTTCAGGACAGCCATGCAGGGGCGGCGGGGCGTCGGTAGAATGGGGCATCCAAGATTACACGCGGTACGCAACGACCATGGCAAAGCCCAACGCGCTGCAGGAACAATTGCTCAAGGCCGGCCTGGCCAAGAAGTCGCAGGCCAGCGCCGCCGCGAGCGCGCAGGCCAAGGCCCGCCAGGGCAAGGCGGAATCGACCTCGGCCGAGGTCCAGCGCGAAGCTGAACGCGCCCGCGCCGAGAAGGTCGAGCGTGACCGTGCGCTGGCCGCCGAGCGCAATGCGCAGGCCAAGCTGGCTGAACAGAAGGCGCAGGCGAAGCAGATCATCACCGCCCATGCCGTGCCCCACAAGGGCGATGACGAATACCGCTTCAGCGACGGCGCGGCGATCCGCACCCTGCTGATCGACCCCAAGCTGCGCAAGGCGCTGTCGGTGGGCGTGCTGGTGATCGTCGCCCAGAGCGAGGGTTATGCGCTGCTGCCGCGTGCCGCCGCCGAGAAGGTGCGTGAGCGCGCCCCGGAAGCAATCATCGTCGACCACGGCCAGCCGGGCTCGACCGCCGAGATCTCCACCGGCAACGCCGAGGACGACGCGTACTACGCCCAGTTCCAGGTTCCTGACGACCTCGTCTGGTAAGGCGCGGCTGAACCGGCTGCGGCGATCGCCGGGCCGGGCCCGGCGCTGCCGTTTGCTGCGGGGTGTATCGTCCCCATATCAGGCGACACACCTGCGGAGGAGAGCCATGGCCACCGGATGGGCGGGAGACGGCGCGGTACAGGACCAGATCGACGCCACCGTCGACGATGCGATCGCCCGCGCGCGGCGCCAGCTGCGGCAGGGCCCGGGTCTGGAACACTGCGAGGAATGCGACGCGCCGATCCCGTTGGCGCGGCGCGAGGCCGTGCCCGGCGTACGGTTGTGCGTGGCCTGCCAGCAGGCGCTGGACGACGATGAGCAGGCGCATGCGGGCTACAACCGGCGCGGCAGCAAGGACAGCCAGCTGAGGTGAAGAGGGTTTTTTATTGCAGGGCTGCGCCCTGCACCCGCTCAATGCAACGGCAACGTCAAAAGCCGAAGCGGCATTCCGTGGGATGGCGGGGCACTGTGGGTTTGCGGGGACGCCGTAAACCCATCCATGGGGGCTTGGTCGCCGCATCCATGCGGCTCACACCCCGCAAACCCACAGTAGCCCGCCTTCGACAGTTTCACGCGGCTGATGGCAACTGCTGGTGGTGGGTGCCGACCGTTGGTCGGCACATCTGTCAGATATCGAATGAATTCATCCGTGCCGACCAACGGTCGGCACCCACCA
>DEZI01000010.1:13063-65307 GCA_002364755.1 Stenotrophomonas maltophilia | reverse complement strand
TCGCGCGAGCTGTTCACCCTGTCGGTGCTGGCCATCGCACTGGGCGTGGCGTTCGGCTCGGCCATGCTGTTCGGCGTGTCCTTCGCGCTGGGCGCGTTCTTCGCCGGCATGCTGCTCAACGAATCCGAGCTGAGCCACAAGGCCGCCACCGATTCGCTGCCGCTGCGCGATGCATTCGCGGTGCTGTTCTTCGTCTCGGTGGGCATGCTGTTCGACCCCAACATCATCGTGCAGCACCCGTGGCAGGTGCTGGCGACGGTGGCCATCATCATGTTCGGCAAGTCGGCGGCGGCGTTCTTCATCGTGCGCGCCTTTGGCCACCCCACCAGCACCGCGCTGACCATCTCGGCCAGCCTGGCGCAGATCGGAGAATTCGCCTTCATCATCGCCGGCCTGGGCGTGGCGCTGCAGATCCTGCCCAAGGAAGGCCAGTCGCTGGTGCTGGCCGGCGCGCTGGTGTCGATCATGCTGAACCCGCTGGTATTCGGCCTGCTGGATCGCTGGCAGGCCAGGCAGGAGCAGTCGCCGCAGGCGGCCGAGCCCGAGGAGGCTACCGGCCCCTCGCGCGACCTGCATGACCATGCCATCGTGATTGGTTACGGCCGCGTGGGCAGCGAGCTGGCGCAGGTGCTGCGCGACCGTGGCGTGCCGGTGCTGGTGATCGATGACAACAAGGAACACGTCGAACAGGCACACGCAAAGGGCCTGGCGGCGATCCGCGGCAGTGCCGCTGCCGACCGGGTTCTGGCCGAGGCCCATCCGGAGCGCGCGAAGATCGCGGTGCTGGCCATTCCGCAGCCACTGGAAGCCGGTGAGGCGCTGGCCAAGCTGCGGGCGATCAACCCGGACCTGACCCTGCTGGCGCGGGCGCACAGCGATGCGGAAGTGAAGCATCTGCTGGAACACGGTGCCGATGGCACGGTGATGGCCGAGCGCGAGCTGGCGTATTCGCTGGCGGAGATGATCATGTCGACGCCGCCGTACCGCAATCTGGGGCAGCACAGCATCCCGGTGGTGTAACGGCTGTTGGCAGGTGTCGACCTTGGTCGACACAAAAAAAAATCCCCGGCGGGCCCGCACCCGTCGGGGATTCGTCTTGCTGGAGTTGCCAGTTCTGCCACGCCTTGGAGAGGCAGTTCCACCGTAACCCATCCTGCCCCGCGTGGTGATGGTCGCTGGCGATGACGACCAAGCCTGCAGCTATCAGGCCGCCGCCAGCGCCTGCTCCAGGTCGGCGCGCAGGTCGCCGATGTGTTCGATGCCGATCGACAGCCGCACGGTGTCTTCGCTGACGCCGGCACGTGCCAGTTCGTCGGCATCCAGCTGGCGATGCGTGGTCGAGGCCGGATGCGTGGCCAGCGATTTCGCATCTCCCAGGTTTACCAGCCGGGTAAACAGCTTCAGCGCATCCAGGAAGCGCGCACCGGCCTCACGGCCGCCGGGCAGGCCAAAGGTCAACACGCCGGAGCCGTGCCCGCCCAGGTAGCGCTGCGCGGCGGTATGTTCTGGGTCGTCGGCGAGGCCGGCGTAACGCACCCAGGCCACCTTGGCGTGCGCCTGCAGGTACTGCGCCACCGCCAGTGCGTTGGCGTTGATCCGCTCCATGCGCAGGGCCAGGGTTTCGATGCCCTGCAGGATCAGGAAGGCGTTGAACGGCGACAGTGCGGCGCCGGTATTGCGCAGCGGCACCACCCGCGCACGGCCGATGTACGCCGCCGGGCCGAGCGCTTCGGTGTAGACCACGCCGTGGTAACTGGGGTCGGGTTCGTTCAAACGGGCGAAGCGTTTGCGCTGCGCGGCCCAGTCGAAACGGCCCGAGTCGACGATCGCGCCGCCCAGGCTGGTGCCGTGGCCGCCGAGGTACTTGGTCAGCGAATGCACCACGATGTCGGCGCCATGCTCGAACGGGCGCAGCAGGAACGGCGTGGCCACGGTGTTGTCGACGATCAACGGCACGCCGACCGCATGCGCCACCTCGGCGATCGCGGCGATGTCGGTGACGTTCCCGCGTGGGTTGCCGATGGATTCGACGAACACGGCCTTGGTGCGTTCGTCGATGAGCGCGGCGAACGCAGCGGGGTCCGCCGGATCGGCAAAGCGCGCGGTGATGCCGTACTGCGGCAGGGTGTGCGCCAGCAGGTTGAGGCTGCCGCCGTACAGCGCGCTGGCCGCTACGATGTTGTCCCCGGCCTCGGCAATGGTCTGGATGGCGTAAGTGATGGCCGCCTGTCCCGAGGCCAGAGCCAACGCACCGATGCCGCCTTCCAGCGCGGCCAGGCGCTGTTCCAGCACGTCGGTGGTGGGGTTCATGATGCGGGTGTAGATGTTGCCCGGCACCTTCAGGTCGAACAGGTCCGCACCGTGCTGGGTGTCATCGAAGGCATAGGCCACGGTCTGGTAGATCGGCACCGCCACCGCACGTGTGGTCGGGTCGGGACGATAGCCGCCGTGCACGGCCAGGGTTTCCAGTTGCCACTGCGGGTCACTCATCGTACCTGACTCCATCCGGGAAACGGCCACCATAGGGCAGCCGTGTCGCGCGGGTCAGACCCACTGGCAATCAGGCCCTTACTGCGGGTTATCAGCGGCCGTCGCCCGGGCACGCAGGCCCCTCGCCGCTACCGCACAACATCACGCCACTGAGCCACTTCACCCAGGTCACGACGTCAGCTTCCTTCACCCCGGTACGGAACGCCTTTTGCACGGTATAGAAGCCCTCCTGGCCCTGGATGCCCTTGATCCAGGAGGTTTCAGGCTTGCCGGTGGCGGGGTTGAGCGGGCAACTGAGCATCAGCACCGCCATCGGACGACCGTGTTCTTCGCCCTCACGCAGCCAGTTTGCCTGCGTGTCCGGACAGGCACCGCGCCAGCCGGCTTCCATGATGCCCAGGAATTCGCGCGGCGAAACCGATGCGGAGCCCGGCGCGATGTTGACCGTAATCATGTCGGTCCAGGCTTCCACGGTCTGCCCCTTGGGCACGAACTCGGTGATGTCGCCGGTCTTCGGATCAGATGCCTCGAAAGCTTTGACGTAGCCCTCGAACCTTGGCATCAGCACCTGTTCGCTGCTGGCTGCCATCGCAGTGGCGGAGATCAGGCTCAAGGCCAGGGCAAGACACAACGGGACCGCGCGAAACTTCTTCATGGAACTCCTTCTCCTGGTAAGCGACAACTGCATGGGACGCGCACAGCATGAAGCCTATTTGGAATGTTCGCCGAGCCGTATGCGACAACGCGTGAGTGTCTGTGACGTATTCGCACGACAAGCGTCTTGCCCGAAATCAAGTACAACGTTAAAAGTGAGATTTTCGTCACTCAATTGAGTGTAGACGTGTATTGATTTGAATTCCGCCCATCCGCAGCCGTATCGTAGAAGCATTCAAGGATGCTGGGTCGATTGATGATGGATCGGTTGATGATGGAACTCAAAAGGCAGCCGGCCAGGTCAGGTGTGGTTTGCCGCGCGCTTTGCCCCCTGTCGCTGGCATTGCTGCCGCTGCTGGCAGCGTGTGGGATCAAGGAGCGCGAGCCGCCGCCCTATGAGGCCAATCCTTCGCCCAAGGAAGCGTATGAGGTCGTCATCACGACGCATGATGCGCCTGAAGAAATGTTCATCACCGCGACGTCCGTGGACTTTGAGATTGCAGACGAAGCTTGCCTCCCGCCTATCGACAACGTCGAGGGCGTGAGATATGGGCTCGAGAAGTACTCGCTTCCCATCCAGCTAACCCGACTGGATTCCACAACATTTGCAGGGGTGTACTACCGCGACGGATTGAAGGTTGCGAACTATTTTGGGCGGGGCGATTGCAAGTGGAAGTTCACAGGCATCAATGCAAATCTGAGAATGCCCTCTACCGGCAAGCTCATCTACTTTTCAATCGGCGCCACTCCGGAGACGGGTGCGCAAACAAGATTCGCAGAAAAGTCGATTAAGCCGGTATTCGATGATGGGCAGGCACACCCGGCGGCAGCCTTCTCGCAAGAGCGATTCGAGCGTGAAATCCCGACGTCTGATAAGGACAATTTCTTCTCGTACACCATCTCGATCAATACAAGGAAGTATGAAAAATGAGCAGATCAGCAAGCGCCGATCTGGCAATGGCTGTCTATGACCCACCGCCGCGCAAGGCCGACGGAACGCCAGGAACGGTGAAGGCGGGCAAGGATGGGCAAGAGCGATACGAGGTCGTCAGGCAGGTTGATATGCCCAACGGCTACCAGGGATACATTTACAGGAACATGGACACTGGCGATTACGTCGTTGCCCATCGCGGCACCGAATTCGACCGTGAGTTGCTGAAGGATGGCGCGGTCGATCTCGGCATGGTCACTACGCGATTTAATGCTCAAGTAAAGGATGCTTTGGAGCTGACACGACAGGCCAAGGAAATGGCCGAACGAGATGGCACCAAACTCTCGGTGACCGGCCACTCGCTCGGCGCTTGCATGGCACAAGTCACCGGACATCATTACAACCTCCCGGGCGAAGGATTCAATCCGTATGGCGCGGCCAGCCTGGGCTATCGCATCCCGAGTGGCCAGCCTGCGAATGCGGCCCCCTTCGTCAATCATGTCACCGCCGGTGACTTCGTCAGCGCGGCAGGCAAGCATTACGGAAGCGTCGAGATGTATGCCGCGCCCGGAGAGCTCACCCTATTGCGCAATGCGGAGCTTGCTTCCCGCTTGGCCGGCGGAATAGGCAGCACAGGTGGCAACCCACTGCCGGCGCTCGCTCTGTCCGATTCGCACCGGATGAAGCATTTTGTAGATCGCGTCGAGAATGGCGTCGAAATCAAGTCTGTACTGGATGACCCTTCGGCGCGGATCACTGATCCCGAAGATCAGCGAAGGGTCGATGCCTATCGAACAAGCATCCATCAGGTGCGCGCCACCGCGACGGTGATTACCCGTGGCTCCCCCGGTCTGGTGCTGGACGCCGTGGACAAGCTCCGTGGCCTGGACGAACCCGGTGCCTACGCCGAGCGCCAAGCGGAGGCAGCAAGACTTGCCGCGCATCCGTTCAATCCGGCCGAGCAACGGAATGCGCCGGGCTCCCACGGCGGACCGCTACGCGAGCAGCCAGAGTTCCAGACGCCCTCCCCCTTGGGCCAGCGCTTGAATGAACTGCTCAACGCCGACCCCGACCGCTTCAAGGTCCTCAACCAGCAGATGTCCACGCTCAATGCTGGCCAGGTGCTGGACCAGCAGGCGCAGTCCCAGGTGAATGCCGAGGAACAGGCGCGCGCGCACAGCCAGGAGCAGGTCGCCCAGCAGGCCGCACAACAGGAACAGACAGCCTCGGCCATGCGCCGTTGACCTACCGGAGACACCCTCATGGATGAACGCGAACTGGAAGATCTGATCAGCAAGACCGCCTTGCTGATGGAGCGCTACCAGCGGATGTGCACGGACATGGGCCAGCAGCAATCGCAGCTGGCGGCCGCGTTGAATGGGCTTGCACAATCACTGCCTGCGCAGTTCAGAGCCAGCGCCGATGCTGCCGTGGCTGGGTTGAGCCGGGACAGCACAGCGGCCGTCAAGCAGGCATTGCTCGCGCCGGTAAGCGCCTATGAGCAGCAACTGGCGGCATCGGCCAAGGGTGTGGGCCGCAGCACCGAAGCACTGGCTGCGGAAGTGAAGCGCTTGCAACTTGCGTCGCGCAGCGTCGTCTGGAAGACCGTGGCCACGGCCGCGACTGCCGTGGCGATCCTGCTCGGGGGTGCCGCGTGGCTGGGCGGTCAGTATCGCGCGGAGATCGAGCGCAACCAGGTCGAGGCCGCACTACTGCGTGCCTACAACCGCGCCGACGTGGTGCTGTGCGGAAAAGAACAGCTCTGCGCCAACGTCGACACCCGCAGCAAAGGGATCGGCGAGGACGGGCGCTACCGGCAGATTCGTCCCCGCCCGTAGACGGGGACGAACGCAACCGCGTCACGCCTTGGCGAACACTAGGTGGCCGCCGTCGTTGCCGACCTCGATGGTATCGCCGTTGACGAAGGCCCCCGAGAGGATCTTCTGTGCCAGCGGGTTTTCCAGCTGTGCCTGGATCGCACGCTTCAGCGGCCGCGCGCCGTACACCGGATCGAAACCGACGTTGCCGAGCAGATCGAACGCTGCATCGGACACCGCCAGCTTCAAGCCACGCTCGGCCAGGCGCCGCTCCAGGCCACGCATCTGGATGCGGGCAATCTGCTTGATCTGCTGCTTGTCCAGCGGGTGGAACACGACGATGTCGTCCAGGCGGTTGATGAATTCAGGACGGAAGTGCGCCTGCACCACGCCCATCACCGCGGCCTTCATCTGCGTGTAGGCTTCCGGGCTGTCATCGCTGCCCATGTCCTGGATCTGGTGCGAGCCCAGGTTTGAAGTCATCACGATGACGGTGTTGCGGAAGTCCACGGTGCGGCCCTGGCCATCGGTCAGGCGGCCATCGTCCAGCACCTGCAGCAGGATGTTGAACACATCCGGGTGGGCCTTTTCCAACTCGTCCAGCAGGATCAGCGAGTACGGGCGACGGCGCACGGCCTCGGTCAGGTAGCCACCTTCCTCGTAGCCCACGTAACCCGGGGGCGCACCGATCAGGCGGGCGACGCTGTGCTTTTCCATGAACTCGCTCATGTCGATGCGGATCATCGCATCGGCACTGTCGAACAGGAATTCGGCCAGCGACTTGCACAGCTCGGTCTTGCCCACACCAGTCGGGCCGAGGAACAGGAACGAGCCGCCCGGGCGATTCGGGTCGGACAGCCCGGCGCGCGAACGGCGCACAGCATCGGAGACGACCTTGATCGCTTCTTCCTGGCCGACCACGCGGTTGTGCAGCACGTCTTCCATGCGCAGCAGCTTGTCGCGCTCGCCTTCCAGCATCTTGTTGACCGGGATGCCGGTCCAGCGCGACACGACCTCGGCGATCTCCTCGTCGGTGACCTTGTCCTGCACCAGCTTGAAGTCGTTGGCATCCAGTTCCTGCGCAGCGGCCAGCTGCTTTTCCAGCTGCGGCAGCAGGCCGTACTGGATCTCGCTCATGCGGGCGAAATCCTGCCGGCGCTGCGCAGCTTCCAGATCGAGCTTCGCCTGCTCGACCTGTTCCTTGATCCTGGTCGCGCCCTGCAGCGCAGCCTTCTCCGACTTCCAGACTTCATTGAGGTCGGAGAACTCGCGCTCCAGGCCCTCGATGTCATTTTCCAGATCAGCAAGGCGCTGCCGCGAGGCATCATCCTTTTCCTTCTTCAGCATCTCGCGCTGGATCTTCAGCTGGATCACACGGCGTTCCAGGCGGTCCAGTTCCTCCGGCTTGGAGTCGATCTCCATGCGCAGGCGCGAGGCGGCCTCGTCCATCAGGTCGATGGCCTTGTCGGGCAGCTGGCGATCGGTGATGTAGCGGTTGGACAGCGTGGCGGCGGCAACGATGGCCGGATCGGTGATCTCCACGCCGTGGTGCACCGCGTACTTTTCCTTCAGGCCGCGCAGGATCGCGATGGTGTCCTCCACCGACGGCTCACCCACGAACACCTTCTGGAAGCGACGCTCGAGTGCAGCATCCTTTTCGATGTACTTGCGGTACTCGTCCAGCGTGGTGGCACCCACGCAGTGCAGCTCGCCACGGGCCAGCGCCGGCTTGAGCATGTTGCCCGCATCCATCGCGCCATCGGCCTTGCCCGCGCCGACCATGGTGTGCAGCTCGTCGATGAACAGGATGATCTGCCCTTCGCTCTTGGCCAGGTCGCTGAGCACGCCCTTCAGGCGCTCCTCAAACTCACCGCGGAATTTGGCGCCGGCGATCAGCGCGCCCATGTCCAGCGACAGCACGCGCTTGCCGCGCAGGCCCTCGGGCACTTCGTCGTTGATGATGCGCTGGGCCAGGCCTTCGACAATGGCGGTCTTGCCCACTCCGGGTTCGCCGATCAGCACCGGGTTGTTCTTGGTGCGGCGCTGCAGGACCTGGATGGTGCGACGGATTTCCTCATCGCGGCCAATCACCGGGTCGAGCTTGCCGCTCTCGGCGCGCGCGGTCAGGTCGATGGTGTACTTCTCCAGCGCTTGCCGCTGTTCTTCGGCGTTTTCCGACTGCACGTTCTCGCCGCCACGCAGCTTGTCGATGGCGGTCTGCAGGCGCGCCTTGTCGGCGCCGGCGGCGCGCAGCGCCATGCCCAGCGTGCCGCTGTCTTCCAGCGCAGCCAGCACGAACCACTCGCTGGCGATGAAGGCATCGCCGTTCTGCTGGGCCAGCTTGTCGGTGTGGTTGAGCAGGCGCCCGAGGTCATTGCCCATCGACACGTTGCCGGCCTGGCCGGACACCTTCGGCAGCGCATCCAGCGCCTCGGCCAGGCGCTCGCGCAGCACCGGCACGTTCACGCCGGCCTGGGCCAGCAGCGGGCGCGTGCTGCCGCCCTGCTGGTCCAGCAGCGCGCTGAACAGGTGAACCGGTTCGATGATGCTGTTGTCGCGGCCCACGGCCAGCGACTGCGCGTCGGCCAGCGCCTGCTGGAAACGCGAAGTAAGCTTGTCCATTCGCATGGCGAATCCTCATCGGTCATCAGTGCCGGCCGCGCCGGCGATGCAGGGAAGATGCGGTTGCCCCACCCGGTTTCAAGGGTGGCTGCGACTGGGCATCCGAGCCGTTCAAGCAGCATCCAGCATGACCGATGGGGTGTTGGCGGAGCGTTGATCTGGATCAGACGCCCCGGCGACCCGCATGCGGCTAGCGGGTGATCGCCCCGCGGATGGCGCGCAGCTGCTGCTTGACCAGCTTTTGCTGGTCCGCATTCAGCCGCAGCAGGGCCTTCTGCCCCACCGAGCGCGACTGCAGATCGGGATCGGCGAAGCGATAGCGGCCGCGCTCACCACGTACCACCGCCAGCGGACGCGCCGGCTCCGGGGTCTGCAACAGATGATCGATTACCGCCACCAGGCGGTCGTTGAAGTAGCCCTGCGGCCGCCCGAGGTCGACGTAGGCCTGCTGGATGAGTGGGTAGAAGCGCCTGTACGCCGCACCTGTTGCAGCAGGATCGAGCGCGGTGAACGCCTGCACGTAGGGCGCATAGCGTGCCGCATTGCCTGCGGCGATCTGCTCGCCGTTCACGCCGGCTTCCACCTGCAGGCTGCCGGGCAGCGGCCGCGTGGCCAGCGCAGACGGCGGCACGCTGGTCTTGTCCAGGTTGTCCACGTGGGTGACCAGACGTTGGATCAGGTGGTCACGCAGCAGCACGGCCAGTCCACCTTCGCCATTGAACAGGCCACTCAGTGCGGTCCATGCTGCGGTATCGCTGTCTTCCATCGTCGGCAGCGCAGGGTCGGCTGCAGCGTCGGTGTCCAGCGGATGCTGGATGGCGGCTGTCGACGACACGGGTTCAGCGGCGGGCGCTGCAGGTGGCGCCGCCGTCGATGGTGCGGCCGCCTGGGTGGGCACCTCCACGCGATCCGCCAGGTCCTGCCACTGATCGCGGAACAGCCACGCGCCCGCACCGCCTACGACCACCACGCCCAGTACCCATGGCCACACCGACTTTCCACTCTTCTGCATGACGCAGTACCTCGCTTTTCACGTGCACGACCCGAGTATGACCCCCTTCGGCGCAGACGGTTCCCCCGCTGTTTGGCCTGCGTTGTGCTGGGCATGAACGCGATGCTCACGCCTGCTTTGCGCGCGGCACGCGAGGCTGCAGGAAATTCCTTGCGGAGATGGCCATGCATTACGCCCTGTATTACTGGACCGGCATCCAGGGCCGTGGCGAGTTCGTACGTCTGGCATTGGAAGATGCCGGTGCCGCGTACGAGGACATGGCACGCCTCCACGGCGATGCGGTGATGGAGCCGTTCCTGCAGGGCAAGGCAGACGGCGGCCAACCCTTCGCACCGCCGTTCCTGAAAGCCGGGCGCCAGGTGATCGCACAGGTCGCGGCGATCCTGGATTTCCTCGGCCCCACGCTGGATCTGGTGCCGCAGGCTGCTTCACGGCGGATGCAGGCCCTGCAGCTGCAGTTGACGATTGCCGACCTCGTCGCCGAAGTACACGACACCCATCATCCGATTGCCGCATCGAAGTATTACGAGGACCAGAAAGCCGAGGCCCAGGCGCGCGCCACGGCGATGCGCGGCGAGCGCCTGCCGAAATTTCTTGGCTATTTGAACAGGTGATCGAGGCCAATGGTGGCCGCCACCCGCTGCGCGAGCATTCCTATGTGGATCTCTCGCTGTTCCAGTTGCTGAGCGGACTGGATTACATGTTCCCGAAGCGGATGCAGGCCTTGTCGCCCACCCTGCCGCTGCTGCGGGCGCTGCAGGAGCGGGTGGCGAAGCGGCCGAACATCGCGACGTACCTGGCCTCGGAGCGGCGGCTGGCATTCAACACCAACGGCATCTTCCGCCATTACCCCGAACTGGACGGGGCCACCTGATGCCAGGCGCGGCCCGGCGCTACCGGTCAGGGACGCAAAGTGGAAGCGCCGGGCCATGCCCGGCGTACGCGTTCAATGTCCGGCGTCAGCCAACGGCTGCACCGGCTGCTTCTGCAGCGACAGCAGGCCCAGCAGCACCGCCAGCGCCACGTAGGCACCCGCGAACTGCCAGCTGATGATGCGCGCCAGACCCTGCAGATCCCACGGCAGATAGATGCCACCGCGCGGGTCGACCGAGTGGATCAGGCCGAACAGGGTCAGCACCGCCGCCACCAGCAGGAAGCCGCAGGCGCGGCGCAGGCGGCCATCGACCATCGCCGACACCGTGGCGATCCACAGCATCGAGGTGATGATGAAGCCGTTGCCCAGCGCGAAGATCACCGCCAGTTCCGGCAGGCCGTGGCCATCGACGTGGGTCAGCAGCGCGCCCATCTGATCGGCGGGAATCCAGCCCGGCGCCTTGATGGCCAGCAGGTAGGCCGCCGACGGCAGGAAGCCCAGCACCATCGCACCGGCATGCTGGCGCGGGGTAGCCTGGAAGGCCTGGGTGGTGATATCGATGGACACGTAGACGATGATCGGTGCCAGCACCGCCAGCGGCAGCCACTGCACCAGCCCGGAGATGATGCCGAGCATGCCGCCGATGCCGACGAACAGGCCGGTCAGCAGCGTGTAGCCGCTGCGGGCGCCCATGTGCTTGTACGCCGGCTGGCCGATGTAGGGCGTGGTCTGGGCAACGCCGCCGCAGACACCGGCCACCAGCGTAGCCACCGCTTCCACCAGCAGGATGTCGCGGGTGCGGTAGTCATCGCCGGCCGCGCGTGCGCTCTCTGAGACGTTGATGCCACCGACCACCATCAACAGGCCGAACGGCAGCAGAAGCGGCAGGTAGGTCATCGCCGTCGGCAGGCCGTCGATGAAGCCAAGCGTGGGCAGCGGCAGCACCACCTGCGGCGGCACCCAGGCCGGCACCTGGAAGCCCGGCACGCCGAGCCCGGCCAGGCCGAGGCCGTAGTAGAGAACGGTACCAAACACGAAGGCCAGCAGCACGCCCGGGCCACGAATCGGCAGCTTGCCCTTGGCGATCAGCACGTACAGCAGCAGGCCCAGCGTGGTGAAGCCGACCAGCGGCGAACGCAGGGTTTCCAGCAGCGGCAGCAGGCCCATCAGCACCAGGGCGATGCCGGCGATGGAGCCCAGCAGCGCCGCACGCGGCAGTGCGCGGGTCACCGCTTCCCCGAAGAAGGACAGGATCAACTTCAGCATGCCCATGATGACCAGCGCTGCCATGCCCAGCTGCCAGGTGGCGATGGCCGCAGCGTGCGGGTCCATGCCCTGCTGCTTGAAGGCGACGAAGGCCGGGCCAAGCACCAGCAGAGCCATGCCGATGCTGGTCGGCGCGTCCAGGCCCAGCGGCATGGCGGTGACATCATCGCGGCCGGTGCGCGCGGCCAGGCGGCGCGCCATCAGGGTGTAGAGCAGGTTGCCGACCAGCACACCGAAGGCGGTGCCGGGGAACATGCGGCCAAACACCACGTCGGCGGGGAACTGGAACATGCCGATGAGGGCCATGGCGATGAAGCCAAGGATGGAGAGGTTGTCGACGACCAGGCCGAAGAAGCCATTGAAATCGCCGGCGACGAACCAGCGGCGTGGTGCGGCGGGAGCGGGAGCGGACATGGAAGGGGCGATGGGGGTGGGGACCGCCGATGGTAGGCCCAGCGGGGCCCGGGCGCCAATTCCGTCATGGAATGATGGCTTCCAGCCAACGGCGGCGCCCCTCGTGGCTGGGTCTCGAACGGCGAACTCCGGACTGGGCCGGGCGGGATGGGCTGCGCAGGACACGCCGTAAACCCGTCCCTGGGGGCTCGATGGCGCCATCCATGGCGCCAACGGTCCTGCGCAGCACACCCCGCCCGGTCCCTGACAGTTTCCTGCGCGTGCCAGCCACGGAAGAGAATCAAAAGATCAAAGGCAGGCTCTCGTTTTAGAGCCGAGCATGGCTCGGCTCCACAGAAGATCACTCCGATCATCCTTTCGATATCCACGCATGGCGTGGATCCACCGTGTCGACCAAGGTCGACACCTACCAGAGCAGAATGCCGTTCCGACAGATCGCGGGAAACTGTCGAAGGCGAGGTGGGTCCGGTTGAGGGGGCGTGAGCCGCATGGATGCGGCGACCGAGCTTACAGGGACGTACTTGCAGCGTCCCTCTCAACCGGACCCACCCCGCCAACCCACGGATAGCCCGCTTTTGACGTCGACGTTGATTCGGCAGGTGCAGGGCGCAGCCCTGCATCCCCCTTACTTCTTCAGGAAGTTGTCCACCAGCAGGTGCTTCACATCATCGAGGCGGCCATTCAACACTGCCTTGGCCGCATACAACGCCGTGCCGGCCACCTGCTTGGCCTCGATCTGCGGCGGCATCACCAGCTCCGCGCGGCTGGTATGCACATCCAGCAGCGCCGGGCCGCGCTGGGCCAGGAAGTCCAGCACCGCTTCCTCCAGGTCCTCGCTGCGGGTCACTGTACGGCCGTGGAAACCAATCACCTCGGCCAGGCGACCAAAATCGGGATTCTTCAGGTCGGTGTAGTTGTCCAGCAGGCCCTCCACCTTCTGTTCCAGCTCGACGAAATTCAGCGAGCCGTTGTTGAAGACCACCACCTTGATCGGCAGGTTTTCCTGCACCGCGGTCAGCAGATCGCCCAGCAGCATCGCCAGGCCACCATCGCCGGACAGCGAAATCACCTGGCGACCGGGGAAAGCCTTCTGCAGGCCCAGTGCCTGCGGCATCGCATTGGCCATCGTGCCGTGCAGCAGGCTGGTCAGGGTGCGGCGGCGGCCGTTCACCCGGATATGGCGCAGCACCCAGACCATCGGCGAGCCACCATCTGCGGTGAACAACGCATCGTCGCTGGCGTGCTTCGACAGCAGCGCCGTCAGGTGCTGCGGATGGATCAGCTCGCCTTCGCCGGGCTGTTCTTCCTGCTCGCGCTTCTGCAGCGCCTTGTCGCGGTGGGTGATGCACTCGTCGAGGAAGGTGCTGTCCTCGCGCGGCGGCAGCAGCGGCAGCAGTGCATCCAGCGTCGGTGCGATATCACCGACCACGCCCAGATTGACCGGGTGGCGGCGGCCCAGATGACTGCCATCGCGGTCGACCTGGATGATCGTCGCCTTGTCCGGGTAGAACTGGCCCCAGGCGAAGTCGGCGCCGAGCAGCAGCAGCGTGTCGCACTCCATCAGCGTGTGGAAGCCCGATTCGATGCCGAAGATGCCCGTCATGCCCATGTTGTAGGGGTTGTCCGGCTCGACGAAATCCTTGGCGCGCGAGGTGTGCGCCACCGGCGCCTGCAGCCGCCGTGCGAGTTCCAGCAGCTGCACATGCCCGCCCTGGCAGCCGGCGCCGGCATAGATGCCGATGCGCTTGCCCTGGCCCAGCAGCTCGGCGATGCGCTGCAGTTCGTCATCGGAGGGGCGCAGCACCGGCTGGGCGTAGTGCACCGAGAACGGCACATCGTGCTTCACCTCGGCCTCGCTGATATCCGCCGGCAGGATGACCACCGCCACACCACGGCGGCTGATCGCCGCCTGGCAAGCCAATGCCACCACGCGCCGCGCCTGCTCGGGGCTGTGCACCTGCTCGCAGAACACCGTGCAGCTGCCATACACCGCCTTGAAATCCACTTCCTGCGGGAATTCCATGCCCAGTTCGCTGGTGACGATCTGGCTGGCGATCAGCACCATCGGCGCACGGTTGCGGTTGCTTTCGAAGATCCCGTTGATGAAGTGCAGGCCACCGGGCCCACAGGAACCGGCGCAGGCGGTCAGCTGTCCACTCACCAGGGAATCGGCACCGGCGGCAAAGGCAGCCACCTCTTCGTGGCGCACGTGCACCCATTCGATGTCGCTGCGATGCATCGCATCGGTCACGTGGTTCAAGGTATCGCCCACGATGCCGTAACAGCGGCGGACACCCGCCTGCTGGAGGGTGTCGATGACGATCTCTGCAACGCTCTTGCTCATGGGGGCACAGCCGGTTCGGGGGAGATACCCGAGGCTAGACCCGGCCAGGTGATGCCCCCGTGGGCAAGAAGCCGACCGCCTTGTTGAGCAAACTGCGGACCGGCGACACGTCAATCGTTGACGTTGATCCAGCCCTCGATCGCGCCCCGCTTCGGATTGCGATAGCGCAGCTTCATCCAGCCGTCCTGCGCATCCAGCATCTCCACGCGATCGCCCTGCACCAGGTAGCGCTTGGTGCTTGCCGCACCGGGCCGGTCGAACAGGAACAGGCGCGCCGGCCCCACCGTGGCCTGCTGGCCGCGCAGCGGTTCGCCACTGGCGGGCGCGCTCAGCCCATCGGCGATGGCACTTTCCAGCACGTGGCCGGATCCATCGTACGTACGCCATACCGCCAGCGGCCCCTGCTCGTCGGTCTGCTCCCACTGCAGGGCGGCATCGAGCGCATCGCCCAGCCGCAGCACGTCTTCGGAGCGGTACAGATACAACTTCGTACCGTCGAACCGATACTGATCCGTGTACCACATCGGTCCACTGCGGCAGCTGCTGGTCAGGGTGCGCGAGGCGGCGTCGACGGTCAGGCCCATCAGGCCGCCGCAGTTGTCATGCCCGTGTGTCTCGGCCTGCAGTGCGCGAAAACCGCCGCTGGCCGGGTCGAACCGATACACCGCCACCGCTTCGTTGACCATGCCGACCGGCGCCCGCGCCACCAGCTCGGGACGCCCATCGAAATCAACATCCTCGGCCGACAGCCGGGAATTGCCGTCGGCATCGGGGGCGCCCGGCAGGCTCAGCCGTCTGCCCGAGGGCAGAAGCTGCACGTCGATGCTGCCGTCCTCGGTGACCTCAGCCTGCACGCGGATGCCGGGCGAAGCTTCAAAGCGGAGCGGCGCATCGCTGTCAGCGGCGTGCGCCAGCGGCACCATCGGGCCCGCCAGCAGCAGGCCAACCACGATTTCCCTGTGTTTCATGGTCACTCCTGCGGCGCCACGCTGGCGCCTCCAGGTCAGAACGATACGTCAACCGCCTGCCGCGACCACAGCACCGACTGATGCTTGGTCTGCTGCTTCCACGCCAGGCGGATCGCTTCGATGTCGGCGCGGCGCTGCGGGCTGTCTTCGTGCAGCACCACCAGCACCTTGGTGCGCAGTCGGTTGGGCGAGGCGTCGCCGCGGAACAGCCACTGGCCGTAGGCATCGAACACGGTCAGGCCGTCGGGGAAGCGCGGGGTCACCTCCTTGTCCAGGAACGCGCGCCACTGCGCCTCGCTGATGGTGTCGGCCTGCGGACGGTCGCCGCCCCCCTGCTCCTCGCCCACGCCGAAGTACAGCTCGCTGCGCACCCAGCCCGTGCCGTTGGACGGCCGCGCGGCATCGCCCTGCATCTCGGCGGTGGCGGCATGGGCGCTGGGTGTCTTCGAGGACAGGCTGGCGCAGCCGCTGGTGGCCAGCAGCACGGCAAAGATCAGGCCAAGGTGTTTCATGGGGGACAGCACTCCGGGGAAGGGGTAAAAGCAGGTCGAAGGGGCACGGAGGGTACACCTGCGTTTCGGTTGCGGCTGCAACCAATAACTCATGCCGCAGGGGCATCAGCTGATGCGATCGGAAGCGGGGCTTGCGTCACACCCCCTCCTCACGCCAAGATAATATATCGCTTCATCCGGATGGATGTAAGTGAAACCATCTCTCCCCCGCCCCTTCCCCACGTCGTCGTTGCCGGAGTCTGCATGTCCCCCCGCCTGTCCGCGTCGCCGCTCGGCCTCGCCATCGCGCTCGCCCTGTCCCCCGCCCTGGCCTCTGCCCAGGATGCGGCCACCAACCTGGACACGGTGATCGTCACCGGTACCCGCGCCGCCGACCGCACCGTGCTCGAATCCACCTCGCCGGTGGACGTGCTGACCGCCGAGGACATCCGCAAGGCCGGCGTGGTCAACGGCGAGCTGGGCAGTGCGCTGCAGGCCCTGCTGCCGTCGTTCAACTTCCCGCGCCAGTCCAACTCCGGCGGTGCCGACCACGTGCGTGCCGCGCAGCTGCGCGGCCTGTCGCCTGACCAGGTGCTGGTGCTGGTGAACGGCAAGCGCCGCCACCACACCGCACTGGTCAACACCGACAGCAAGATCGGCAAGGGCACCACCCCGGTCGACTTCAACTCGATCCCGGTCAGCGCCATCAAGCGCATCGAAGTGCTGCGCGATGGCGCCGGCGCGCTGTACGGCTCCGATGCGGTGGCCGGCGTGATCAACGTGATCCTGGACAACGGCGGCGACGGCGGCGAGATCGAAGCCAGCTACGGTGCCAACCACACCGACCTCAAGCCGATCGGCCGCACCCTCACCGATGGCCAGGCCGGCAACATCAGCGCCAAGGTTGGCACCTCGCTGGGCGAGGATGGTGGTTTCCTGCGCGTGGGCCTGGAATACAAGAAGCGCAACGGCACCAACCGCGCCGGCTACGACCTGATCCCGCCGTGGGACCAGACCGAAGCCAATCTGGCGCTGCAGGGCCAGCGCAACTACGTGCTCGGCGATGGTGCCAGCAAGGACATCAACCTGTGGCTGAACACCGAGATCCCGGTGGGCAAGACCGCCACGTTCTATGCCTTCGGCACCTTCAACCAGCGCGATACCGAAGGCGCGAACTACTTCCGCTACCCCGACAGCGACGCCAACTGGAAGGAGGTGTACCCGAACGGTTACCGCCCGATTTCCGAAGGCGAGAACCGCGACGTGCAGGCCGTGGCCGGCGTGCGCGGCCAGTGGGGCGAGTGGAGCTATGACGGCAGCGTGGACTACGGTCAGAACGACTTCACCTACCGCCTGCGCGATTCGATCAACGCTTCGCTCGGCCCGACCAGCCCGACCCGTTTCAAGACCGCTGATTACCAGTACGCGCAGACCGTGGGCAACCTCGACCTGAGCCGCGTGTTCTCACAGAGCGACAGCATCACCCACACCCTGGGCCTGGGCGCGGAAGTCCGCCACGAGCGCTACCAGACCCGTCCGGGTGATCCGTCCAGCTACGCGGCCGGCCCGTACACCGATCGCCCGACCGGCTCGCAGGCCGGTGGCGGCCTGACCCCGCAGGATGCTGCGTCGCTGGCACGTGACGTGGCCAGTGCCTATGCCAGCCTGGCCAGCCAGTTCGGCGACCACTTCTCCACCGACCTGGCTGCACGCTACGAGCACAGCGACGACTTCGGTGGCGAGCTGACCGGCAAGCTGGGCCTGCGCTACGAGTTCACCCCGGCCTTCGCCCTGCGCGGTGCCATCTCCAACAATTTCCGCGCGCCGTCGCTGGCGCAGATCGGCTACGAATCCACCTCCACCGGCTACAACGCCGCCGGCCAGCTGGTGCAGGGCCGCCTGCTGTCGGTCAACAACCCGATCGCCCGCGGCCTCGGCGCGCAGGACCTGAAGCCGGAGAAGTCGCTGAACACTTCGCTGGGCTTCACCAGCCGCATCGGGGAGCACTTCGACCTGTCGCTGGACTTCTTCCAGATCGACATCGACGACCGCATCGCGCTGTCGGAAAGCATCACCGGCGATGCACTGACCGACTTCGTGGCCGCCAACTACGGCGTCACCGGCCTGCAGAGCGCCAGCTTCTTCGTCAACGCCGCCGACACCCGCACCCGCGGTGCCGAGCTGGTGACCAACTGGCGCCAGGCGCTGGGCGATGGACAGCTGCTGCTGACCGGCACCTACGCCTACACCAGGACAACGCTGAAGAACGTGCTGGCCACCCCGGCCCAGCTGCGGGCGCTGGACGCGGACTACGTGCTGTTCGGCATCGAAGAAACCAACACGCTGACCGACGCGACCCCGCGTACCCGCGCCAGCCTGTCGGCCGCCTGGAGCAACGACCACTGGTCGCTGAGCAGCCGCGTGAACCGCTACGGCAGTGCCACCCGCGTGTTCAACTTCGGTGATGGCTACATCCCGCGCCAGACCTACCAGGCGGAGTGGCAGCTGGATGCCGAAGTGGAATACCGCTTCAACAAGCAGTGGAGCGTGGCCATCGGCGGGCAGAACCTGACGGACAACTATCCGGACAAGTCCAACGAGGACATCTACTACTACGGCAACCTGCCGTACGACGTGCTGTCGCCGATCGGCAGCAACGGCGCGTACTACTACGGCCGCGTGCGTTACACGTTTTGACCGCCCTCGGTGGGTGCGGGCCGTTGGCCCGCACTGCCTTCGGTGCCGACCAACGGTCGGCACCTACCGATATTATGGTCGCTGCGAAACCCACCTCCTCGGGTGGGTGCGGACCGTTGGTCCGCACTGCCCCTTCGTGCCGACCAACGGTCGGCACCCACCGGTTGGCAGTGGTCGGCACCCACCGAACGATGATCGGCATCCCCGACGAGTTGTCGCCCCGCCTCGACCTGCCCTACACGCCGCTGCTGGCAAGCTGGACGGTATGGCTGAATCGCTCCCCCTGCGTCCGCCACCGCCATTGCTGGACGACGCCTGTGCGCTGTTCCTCGATGTCGACGGCACCCTCATAGAATTCGCTGCGCGCCCGGATGCCGTGCAGCTCCTGCCGGATGTGCGTGAAGCCATCGGCCGTATCAGTGATCGCCTCGAAGGCGCAGTCGCTCTCGTCAGTGGCCGCCCACTGGAACAGCTGGACCAGCTGTTCGCCCCCCTGCAGCTGCCGGCCGCTGGCCTGCACGGCCACGAGCTGCGTGCCCAGGACGGGCGCGTGCTGCGTGAAGAACAGGACGACGACACGGCCGAATGGCTGCATGCCCTGCACCAGCAGGCCATGCGCTTCGCACATGGTTACCCCGGCGTGCTGGTGGAGGAAAAAGGCGCTGGCCTGGCCCTGCACTGGCGCGGCGCACCGGATGCCGGCAAGGAGGTACGCACCTTTGCCGAAAGGCATGCCCGCGGACGGCCAAGCTATCGGCTGCAACCCGGCGATCACGTGATTGAATTCGTGCCCGTCGGCACCGACAAGGGCCGCGCCGTGCGCCGGCTGATGCAGTACCTGCCCTTCCGTGGCCGCCTGCCCGTATTCCTTGGAGATGACCTCACCGATGAGTTCGGCTTCGAGGCCGCCAACGGACAGCACGGCTGGAGCGTGCTGATCGGCGAACGTGAACCCAGCGCGGCGGTGTTCGCACTGCCCGACATACGCAGCGTGCACGCCTGGCTGCGTGAGAATGCGTACTGACCCGGCCACCCCACGGCCGCAACCGAGATGTACCGCGTGATGACCCAACCCGATCTTGATCTGGGCGTGGTCGGCAACGGCAGCTTCGGCGCCCTGATCGACAAACATGCCCGCGTTGTCTGGAGCTGCCTGCCCACCTTCGACGGCGATCCCACCTTCTGTGCCCTGCTCGGTCCCAACCAGCAGACCGGCGGCGACTTCGCCATCGAGCTGGAAGACTTCGCCCGCAGCGAGCAGGAATACCTGACCAACACCGCGATCCTGCGCACCGTGCTGCACGACAGCCACGGCGGTTCGCTGGAAATCCTCGATTTCGCCCCGCGCTGGCGACAGAACGACCGCTTCTACCGTCCGGTCAGCCTGATCCGCCAGGTACGTCCACTAACCGGCAGCCCGCGCATCACCGTGCTGGCGCGTCCTTTGGCCGACTGGGGCGCACGCGTGCCCGAATCGACCTGGGGCAGCAACCACGTGCGCTGGATCCTGCCCGAGCACGTGCTGCGGCTGACCACCGACGTGCCCGTACGCATGGTGCGCGAAGGCCTGCCGTTCGTGCTCAACCACCCCGTCCACCTGATCCTGGGCGTGGATGAATCGCTCAACCGCTCCATCAGCGGCTACGTGCAGGAAGCCTTCCAGCGCACCGCCAATTACTGGCGCGAATGGGTGCGCTACCTGTCCATTCCGCTGGAATGGCAGGACGCAGTCATCCGCAGCGCGATCACTTTGAAGCTGTGCCAGTACGAGGACAGCGGCGCGATCATCGCGGCGATGACCACTTCCATTCCCGAGGCACCCGGCAGCGTGCGCAACTGGGATTACCGCTACTGCTGGCTGCGTGATGCGGCATTCGTGGTGCGTGCGCTGAACCGCCTCGGCGCCACCCGCACGATGGAACAGTTCCTCGGCTACATCTTCAACCTCGCCACCACCGATGGCACGTTGCAGCCGCTGTACGGCATCGGCTTCGAGGCCAAGCTGGACGAGGACGAAGTGCCCAGCCTGTCCGGCTACCGCGGCATGGGCCCGGTTCGCCGCGGCAACCTGGCCTGGGTGCAGCGCCAGCACGATGTCTACGGCAGCGTGGTGCTGGCATCGACCCAACTGTTCTTCGACCGTCGCCTGCAGGATCCGGGCGATGCGCATACCTTCGCGCGCCTGGAGCCGCTGGGTGAGCAGGCCTTCGCCCTGCACGACGTGCCCGATGCCGGCCTATGGGAATTCCGCGGCCGCACCGAAGTGCACACCTACACCAGCGCGATGTGCTGGGCGGCCTGTGACCGCCTGTGCAAGATCGCCGTGCGCCTCAAGCTCGACGACCGCGCGAACTACTGGCGCGAGCGTGCCGACACCATCCACGCACGCATCATGGAACAGGCGTGGAGCGAAGAGCTCGGCCACTTCACCGATACCTTCGATGGCCACCGCCTGGATGCCTCGTTGCTGCTGCTGGCCGACATCGGCTTCATCGATGCGCTGGACGCGCGTTTCATTGCCACCGTCGAAGCCATCGGCCGCGATCTCAAGCACGGCAATTCGCTGTACCGCTACGTGGCGCCGGATGATTTCGGCGAACCGGAAACCAGCTTCACCATCTGCACGTTCTGGTACATCGACGCACTGGCAGCGATCGGCCGCATGGACGAAGCGCGCGAGATGTTCGAGCTGCTGCTGAAGCAGCGCAACCACCTGGGACTGCTGTCCGAGGATCTGGCCTTCGATGGTGGCGAAGCGTGGGGCAACTTCCCGCAGACCTACTCGCACGTCGGCCTGATCACCGCCGCCATGCGCCTGTCGCGTTCCTGGCAGGAGGCCTCGTGAGCCGCCTGGTGGTTGTCTCCAACCGGGTCGCCGTGCCCGGTGAAAGCCGCGCCGGCGGCCTCGCCGTGGGCCTGCTGGCCGCACTGAAGGAGCGCGGCGGGATGTGGTTCGGCTGGAGCGGCAAGAACGCGAAGGATGCCAGTGGCACGCTGCACCAGCAGAAGGACGGTGACATCGAGTACGTCACCATGGACCTGGCCAAGCGCGACGTGGATGGCTACTACAACGGCTTCTCCAACCGCACGCTGTGGCCGCTGCTGCACTTCCGGCTGGACCTGGTCGACTACGACCGCGGCACCCGCGAGACCTACCACAAGGTCAATGCGCTGTTTGCCGACAAGCTCGCGCCGCTGCTGCGCGAGGACGACATCGTCTGGATCCACGATTACCACCTGATTCCATTGGGCGCGATGCTGCGTGAGCGCGGCATCGGCTGCAGGATCGGCTTCTTCCTGCACATCCCGATGCCGTCGGCCGACCTGCTGCAGGCCATGCCCGACCACCTGCGGCTGTTCTCCTCGCTGTACGCCTACGATCTGGTCGGCTTCCAGACCCAGCGCGATGCCGACCGTTTCCAGACCTACCTGCGCCTGTTCGGCGGTGGCCGCGTGCTGGACGACGGCCGGCTGGAAGCCCCGGGCGGGCGCCGCTTCCGCGCGGCCGCCTTCCCGATCGGCATCGATACCGACCTGATTGCCCGCCAGGCTGCAACCGCAGCGACCAAGCCTTCAGTGAAGAACCTGCGCAGCAGCCTGCGCGACCGCCAGCTCGCCATCGGCGTGGACCGTCTGGACTATTCCAAGGGCCTGCCCGAACGCTTCCAGGGCTTCGAGCGCTACCTGGAGCGGCACCCCGACCAGCGCGGCTCGCTGACCTACCTGCAGATCGCCCCGGTCTCACGCGGCGATGTCACCGAGTACCGGCAGCTGCGCAGCCAGCTGGAACAGATCGCCGGGCACATCAACGGCGGCCATGCCGAGCCCGACTGGACGCCGCTGCGCTACGTCAACCAGAACTTCACCCACGCTACGCTGACCGGCTTCTACCGGGCCGCGGCAGTGGGTCTGGTGACCCCGCTGCGTGATGGCATGAACCTGGTGGCCAAGGAATACGTGGCCTCGCAGGACCCGGAAAATCCCGGTGTGCTGGTGCTGTCATTGCTGGCCGGTGCGGCCGATGAACTGAAGCAGGCACTGCTGGTGAACCCGCACGACCTGGACGGCGTGGCCGATGCCATCGCCACCGCGGCCACGATGTCGCTGCGCCGGCGCCAGGAACGCTGGCACGCGATGATGGACCACCTGCGCACGTACGACATCAACCACTGGCGGCGCAGCTACCTCCAAGTCCTGGAAGGATAACGGACCCGCCGGGCATGGCCTGGCGGCGGTCAATCGAGAAAGCGCGCGGCCTGTTCCGGGCTGGGCAGGTAACAGGCGTCATGCCGTCCAAACCAGCGGTAGCGGTTACGCGCCAGCGCGCGGTAGGCCACGTCGCGCCAGGCGCGCGGCAACAGGCGCAGAACGCCCGCCACGCGCCACAGGCCACCCAGCCCCGTGAGCACGCGCAGGATCGCGTCGGTATCGGTCCACGCGCCCTGCGCGTCCACCAGCAGGAACGACAGCGGGTCGTTGGGGCCCAGACCGTGGGCGCGCAGCAAGGCACTGCCCTTCTCGCCCTGCATCGCCGCGAAGCGGTAACGCCCCTGCCGGTCGAACCGCAGCAGGAAGCGCACCCAGCGGCTGCACAGCGCACAGACGCCGTCGAAGACGATCACCGCCGTCTGGCTGGGGTCAGATCCCTTTTCGCCAGAAAAGGGCTCTGACCCTACAGGACCGCCAGCCGGCTTCATTCCCTCCACACCAGGGTCGCCATCCGCCCGGTACGGCGGTCGCGACGATGCGAGTACAGGTCCGGGTCGGCCATGGTCGAAACCTTGCCGCCGTGGATGTTGAGCGCATCCAGCCCCGCTGCCTGCAGCCGCTGCCGGGCCAGGGCGAACAGGTCCACTTTCCAGTGCCCTTCACGGGTGGCCACGAAGGCTTCTTCCGCGCCCGGGTCATGGCCGACGAAGGCGTGGTAGACCTCTTCGCCAATCTCATAGTCCTGCGGGCCGGCCGCCGGGCCCAGCCAGGCGCGCAGCTGCGCCGCCGGCGTGTTCATGGCGGCCACGGTGTCTTCCAGCATGCCGTCGGCCAAGCCACGCCAGCCCGCATGCGCCGCACCGATCTCGCTGCCGTCGGCGGCGGCGAACACCACCGGCAGGCAGTCGGCGGTGAGGATGGCCAGCACCACGCCCGGTACCGAGGTCACCGCGGCATCGGCCACCGGCTCGCTGGCCCCAGCCACTGGCGCTGCGTCGAAACGCAGCACGGTGGTGCCATGCACCTGGCGCAGCCAGTGCGGTGCCGACGGCAGGGACAAGCCCTGCTGCAGCAGCTGACGGTTGTGCTCGACATTGGCCGGGGTATCACCATCGGCCGCGTGCCGGTTGCCCAGGTTGAACTGCGCGAACGGCGCCGGCGAGATGCCCGCGCCATGCCGACGCGTGGTCAGCGCGCGGACGCCCTGGGGCGCAGGCCAGTCGGCCTGCAGCAGCGGCAGCGCGGCGTCCATCACCAGCGGTCCCGCTCGCGCTCGGCGAAGGCCGCGCTGTCCTCGCGCAGCACCTTCATCAGGTGCTGCATGTCGGCCGGCACCGGTGCGGTGTTGCGGACCTGCTCGCCGGTGATCGGGTGCACGAACTCCAGGGTCTCGGCGTGCAGGGCCTGGCGCTTGAAACCGCGCAGGGCGGCAACCAGCTCGTCGCTGGCACCTTTCGGCAGCTTCAGCGCGCCGCCGTACAGCGGGTCACCCACGATCGGGTGGCGGATATGCGCCATGTGCACGCGGATCTGGTGGGTGCGCCCGGTTTCCAGGCGGCACTCCAGCGCGGTGTGCGCACGGAAGCGTTCGCGCAGGCGGTAATGGGTGATCGCTTCCTTCCCGTCCTCGCGCACGCCCATCTTCAGGCGGTCACGCGGGTGGCGGTCGATCGGGGCATCGGCGGTACCGCCGGCCACCAGGGCGCCCATCACGATGGCCAGGTACTGGCGGTGCACGTCACGGGCGGCCAGCTGCTCGACCAGCGCGGTCTGCGCTTCCAGGGTGCGCGCCACGACCATCACGCCGCTGGTGTCCTTGTCCAGGCGGTGCACGATGCCCGCGCGCGGCAGCACCGCCACCGACGGGTCGCGGTACAGCAGCGCGTTGACCAGAGTGCCGCTGTGGTTGCCGGCGCCCGGGTGGACCACCAGGCCGACCGGCTTGTTGATCACCAGCAGGTGCTCGTCCTCGAACAGCACGTCCAGCGGGATGTCCTCCGGCTGGGCGTTGGTCTGGGTTTCCATCACCACGGTCAGGGTGACGACTTCACCACCGCGCAGCGGATCGCGCGGGCGGGCCTGGGCGCCGTCCAGCAGGACATCGCCGGATTTGATCCATTCAGTCAGGCGCGAGCGCGAGTATTCGGGGAACAGCTCGGCCACGACCGCGTCGAAACGACGGCCGGCGGAGGTGTCGGGGACGATGGCCTGGCGGGCCGATTCGGAGGATTGTTCAGACATGGCAGGGGGGGCATCTTCGAAATTTTGGGGTCCGGTCGACCGGTTTCAGTCGCTGGACAGGACACTAGGCTATCATCGACCCTTCGTATTCCAGACGCGTCCCGCCTTGACCCCATGATCCGACGCTCCTCCATGCTCTCTGCGCCCGTCCGCCTCACCGCCCTGCTGCTGGTGCTGGTCATCGCCGCCACTGGTTGCCATCGCGGCGCCAAGGGTGATCGCCCCGATGAAGGAACGCCGGTCGAACAACTGTACGACAAGAGCCACAAGCTGATGCAGGGTGGCAACTGGAGCGGCGCCGAAGCCAGCTTCCGCCGCCTGGTGGCCCAGTACCCCTACGGTCCGTACACCGAGCAGGCGATGATCGAAACCGCCTATGCCCAGTACAAGGCCGGCAAGCACGATGACGCCGTATCGAGCATCGACCGCTTCATCCGTACCTACCCGACCCACCGCAACATCGCGTACCTGTACTACCTCCGCGGCCTGGCCAATTCCAACCGCAATACGGTTTTCCTGCGTCGCGTATGGTCCCTGGACCCGAGCCGCCGCGATCTGTCCACGCCCCACCAGGCGTATTCGGACTTCAACATCGTGGTCGACCGCTACCCGAACAGCCGCTACGCCGCCGATGCGCGCCAGCGCATGATCGAGCTGCGTGACGTGTTCGCCCAGCACGAGCTGGACAACGCCCTGTATTACCTGCGTCGCGGCGCCTATGTCTCGGCCGCCGGCCGCGCCAACTACCTGCTGGAAACCTACCCGCAGAGCGCCTTCCAGTACGACGCCGTGGCGGTGCTGGGCGAGTCCTACACCCACCTGGGCAACAAGACCCTGGCCGATGACGCCCGTCGCGTGCTGACGCTGAACCAGCCGCAGCACCCGTGGCTGGAAGGCAAGTGGCCGAAGTACCCGTGGATGATCCGCAAGCTGAACCCGTTTGCCGGCGAGAAGTCGGCCAGCACCGGCCAGCGCAACGCGCGGCTGGAAAAGAAGTAAAAAAAGGGGCCCCGCAAGGGGCCCTTCTTCTTTTGGACACTCCCATCCACGCATGGCGTGGATGGCCCGGCGCCCCCGTTGCCTCACCCCTTGTAACCATTGCTGATCGGGTACCGGCGCTCGCGGCCGAACGCCCGGCGCGAGACCTTCGGGCCAGGCGCAGCCTGGTGCCGCTTCCACTCGCTGATGCGCACAAGGCGCAGCACGCGGTCGACCACGGCCGCGTCGTAGCCGGCGGCCACGATCTCCGTGCGCGACTGCTCCTGGTCCACGTAGCGGTACAGGATGCCGTCCAGCACGTCGTAGGCCGGCAGCGAATCCTGGTCAAGCTGGTTGTCGCGCAGTTCGGCAGACGGCGGGCGGCTGATCACCGCCGGCGGAATCACCGGCGCGCCGCCCACGGTGTTGCGCCACTTGGACAGGCCGAACACCTCCGTCTTGTACAGGTCCTTCAGCGGCGCGTAGCCACCGCACATGTCGCCGTAGATGGTGGCATACCCCACCGCGTACTCGCTCTTGTTGCCGGTGGTCAGCAGCAGGCCGCCGAACTTGTTGGCCAGCGCCATCAGGATCACGCCACGGCTGCGCGACTGCAGGTTCTCTTCGGTCACGTCCGGCGTGGTGCCTTCGAACATCGGCGCCAGGGCTTCCATCAGGCCCTTGAAGGCCGGCTCGATCGACACCGCTTCCAGCTTCACGCCCAGCGCCTCGCACTGCTCGGCGGCCAGGTCGTTGGACATGCCGGCGGTGTAGCGCGACGGCAGGCGCACGGCGGTGACGTTCTCCGCGCCCAGCGCGTCGACGGCCAGGGCCAGCACCAGCGCCGAATCGATGCCGCCGGACAGGCCGAGCCACACCTTCTTGAAGCCGTTCTTGCGGCAGTAATCCTGGATGCCGCGGGTCACCGCACGCCAGGCCAGCGCGTCCATGCTCTCGTCGCCATCGTCCATCCACACGTGCGGCAGGAAGCGGCGGGTTTCGCCGTCGTAGTCCACCACCAGCCACTGGTCGACGAAGGCAGCCGCCGCCGGGTGCACGGTACCGTCGCCGTCGGCAACCACCGAGGCACCGTCGAACACCAGCGCATCCTGGCCACCGACCACGTTGAGGTAGGCAATCGCCGCCCCGCTCTCGCGGGTGCGCGCGGCCAGCACGGCATCGCGCTGGGCATGCTTGCCACGCTCGTACGGCGAGGCGTTGGGCACCACCACCAGCTGCGCACCCTCGCGCACGGTGTCGGCCATCGGCTCGGCGAACCACAGGTCCTCACAGATCAGCAGGCCGACCGGCACGCCGTTGACGTCGAACACGCAGCTGCCGCCGTCCGGGTCCACGTCGAAGTAGCGGCGCTCGTCGAACACGGCGTAGTTGGGCAGCTCCCGCTTGCGGTAGGTGCGCTCGACCAGGCCGTCACGCAGCACGCTGGCAGCGTTGTAGACCACCGCACCGGCGGCCTGCGGCCAGCCGACCACGGCGGTGATGCCACGGCAGGCGGCGGCGATGCGGCCCAGCGCCTGCTCGCACTCGTACAGGAAGCCCGGACGCAGCAGCAGGTCCTCCGGCGGATAGCCGCTCACGGCCAGCTCGGGGAACATCACCAGCTCGGCGCCGTACTCCTCGCGCGCCTGGCCGATCATCTCGATGATGCGCTCGGTGTTGCCGGCGACATCGCCGACGGGAAAGTCGAACTGCGCCATCGCGATGCGGATCGAAGCCATGGGAATCCAGCCTGTGGTTGCAATGGCCCATTGTAACGCCGCGCCGTGCGCCCGCCGGACCATCCCAGGAGATCCACGCCATGCGTAGATGGGGCCGGCCGGGACACCGCCAGACGCAGAAAAGCCGCCCGGAGGCGGCTTTTCTGTTTGAACGGGTAGAGCAGTCGACCAACGGTCGACTCTACCGAATCGTCTGCCGGAGGCAGTCGTTCTTATTTCACCAGCTTGGCGATGGCAGCGCCCAGGTCGCCCGGCGAGCGGACGGTGACGACACCGGCAGCTTCCATGGCAGCGAACTTGCCTTCGGCAGTGCCCTTGCCGCCCGAGGCGATCGCACCGGCGTGGCCCATGCGCTTGCCGGCCGGAGCCGACGCACCGGCGATGAAACCGACGACCGGCTTCTTCACGTGGTTCTTGATGTACTCGGCACCGGCTTCTTCAGCGTCACCGCCGATTTCGCCGACCATGATGATGCCTTCGGTCTGCGGATCTTCGTTGAACAGCTTCAGGCAGTCGACGAAGTTCAGGCCGTTGATCGGGTCACCACCGATGCCGATGCAGGTGGACTGGCCCAGGCCGACTTCGGTGGTCTGCTTGACCGCTTCATAGGTCAGGGTGCCCGAACGCGACACGATGCCGATCTTGCCCGGCTTGTGGATGTGGCCCGGCATGATGCCGATCTTGCACTCACCCGGGGTGATGACGCCCGGGCAGTTCGGCCCGATCAGCACGGTGTCCGGGTGGGCACGGGTCAGCACGTTCTTGACGCGCAGCATGTCCAGCACCGGGATGCCTTCGGTGATGCAGACGATGACCGAGATGCCGGCAGCAGCAGCTTCCAGGATCGCGTCAGCCGCGTACGGCGGCGGCACGTAGATGACCGAAGCGTTGGCGCCGGTGCTCTGCACGGCGTCGGCAACGGTGTTGAAGACCGGCAGATCGATATGGGTGGTGCCACCCTTGCCCGGGGTCACGCCGCCCACAACCTGGGTGCCGTACTCGATCATCTGAGTGGCGTGGAAGGTGCCCTGCTGGCCGGTGAAGCCCTGCACGATCACCTTGGTGTTCTTGTTGATCAAAACAGACATTGGAATTCCTTGGTGTCGGTATCAGGCAGCGTTCTTGACAGCTTCAACGATCTTCTTGGCGCCATCGTTGATGTTGTCAGCCGGGATGATGGCCATGCCGCTGTCACGCAGCAGCTGCTTGCCTTCTTCCACGTTGGTGCCTTCCAGGCGGACCACGACCGGAACCTTGACGCCCACTTCCTTCACGGCGGCGATGATGCCTTCGGCAATCATGTCGCAGCGGACGATGCCGCCAAAGATGTTGACGAAGATGCCTTCGACCTTGTCCGAGGACAGGATCAGCTTGAAGGCTTCGATGACGCGCTGCTTGTTGGCACCGCCGCCCACGTCCAGGAAGTTCGCCGGCTCGCCGCCGTTGAGCTTGATCACGTCCATGGTGGCCATGGCCAGGCCGGCGCCGTTCACCATGCAGCCGATGTTGCCGTCCATGGTGACGTAGTTGATGTCCAGTTCCGAAGCGATCACTTCGGTCGGATCTTCCTGGGTCTTGTCACGCATGGCGACCAGGGCCTTCTGGCGGAAGGCGGCGTTGTCGTCGCTGTCGAACTTGCCGTCCAGCGCGTACAGGTTGCCGTCGTCCAGGATGGCCAGCGGGTTGATTTCAACCAGGGCCAGGTCCTTTTCGTTGAACAGGCGGTACAGGTTCACCATGATGCTGGCGAACTGGCCGGCCTGCTTGGCGGTCAGGCCCAGCTTGAAGCCGAAATCACGGCCGTGGTAACCCTGCACGCCTTCGACGAAGTCGACGTTCAGCGAGTGGATCAGCTCCGGGGTTTCAGCAGCAACCTGCTCGATCTCCACGCCGCCTTCCGAAGAAGCGATGTAGGTGATGGTCTTGGTGCCACGGTCAACCAGCACCGACAGGTACAGTTCCTTGACGATCTCGCCGGCGGTGGTCACCAGCACCAGGTTGACCGGCAGTTCAACGCCTGCGGTCTGGTAGGTGGCCATCTTGGTGCCGAGCATCTTGGCCGCAGCGGCCTTCACGTCGTCAGTGGTCTTGCAGAACTTGACGCCGCCAGCCTTGCCGCGGCCGCCAGCGTGGATCTGCGCCTTGACCATCCAGGGGCCCTGGCCCAGGGAGTTGGCAGCTTCGACTGCTTCGTCCGGGGTCGCCGCGACCTTGCCGGCCGGGACCGGGATGCCGTACTCGGCAAGCAGCTGTTTTGACTGGTATTCGTGGAAATTCATGCGTCACCGTGGGAATAGGAACGACCGCACGCAATTCCTCAGGGGCCCCGGCGGGGCGCCGGCATGGACCGCGGCGGGCCCACTATTGTGGCCGAGCCAGCGCCGGGGCGCAAAGAACCCGGGACAGACGGCCAGACCCGGCCAGATTTCCACGTTCATTCAGGCAGTTGCGCCGCCCCGGCGGGGTGGCCCCGTGGGCCTGGCGCGGTCCGATTGCGCAGGAAACCGCTTCCACAGGCCTATACTGGGAGGCGCAGGGTCAAGCATGGCTCGGCGCTACAGAACGCGAGTCCGGTGGTCGGGGGAACATCGGGTACGCTGCAGTGCCAACGCCGTCAGATACAGTTCCAGGCAGCCAGAAGGGGAGTTCCGGCGTGTCACCCAGTGCTTCATTGATCGACCGCATCGAATCGATTCCCCGGCGCGAGCTGTATTTCTTCGCGCTGTACCGCGTGCTGATCGCTTCGGTCATCGCCGCGCTGCTGTACAGCCCGCTGTCGGTGATGGTCGGCGAAGCGCACCACCCGCGCCTGGCCTACCTGGTCGGAGCCACCTACCTGGCGTTGTCCCTGCTGCTGCTGGTGGTGGGCCGCAGCGAGCGCTGGCTGCTGCCGATCGTGGTCACCGGCGTGCTGCTGGACATCATCGCCGCCAGCCTGCTGGCCCACGCCCTGCCCGGCGCCAGCGCCGGCATCTCGATGTCGCTGCTGTTCAACATCGCCGCCGCGGCCACGCTGCTGCCCCTCAGCTGGGGCCTGGTCCTGGCCCTGGCCGCCAGCGTCGCCACCGCCGCCGAGTACCTGTGGAAGGTGCTCGAGGGCGGCGCCCCCACCCGCACCCTGGCCGAACTGGCGATGTTCGCCACCAGCTACCTGGCCCTGGCCTTCATCAGCTACCAGGTCGGCAGCCGCGCGCGCCGCAACCAGCAGCTGGCCAACCAGCGCGGCGATGAAGTGGCCAATCTGTTCCAGATCAACGAGCTGATCATCCGCCGCATGCGCACCGGGGTGATCGTCGTCGATGGCGACAACCGCATCACCCTCGCCAACGAAGCCGCCTCCCTGCTGCTGGGCGACAGCGACGGGGTCGGCGAGACCGGCCAGCTGAACCTGGCCAGCATCGCCCCCGAACTGGCCCGGCGCCTGACCCGCTGGCGCAACGGCTGGGCCCAGGACGAACTGCCGCTGCAGCTCAACCCCGACCAGCCCGAGGTCCAGCCGCGGTTTGCCCGCCTGCTGGCCGGCAGCGAGCTGGCCTTGGTCTTCCTGGACGACTCCAGCGTGGTCTCGCGCCGCGCCGAGTCGCTCACTCTCTCGGCCATGGGTCGCTTCTCGGCCAGCCTGGCACACGAGATCCGCAACCCGCTGGCGGCCATCAACTACGCCGTGCAGCTGCTGGAGGAAGGCACCGGCTTCAACGAGAGCGACCGCCGCCTGCTGCAGATCATCCACCAGCAGTGCCAGCGCACCAACGGCATCGTCGAAAGCGTGCTGGGCCTGGCCCGGCGCGAGCGCGCCAACCCCGAGAACGTCGACCTGGCCGCCTTCGTGCGCCGCTTCGTGCTGGAGTACAAGCAGGGCCAGACTCTGGAAACGGACAGCATCGAGCCGATCATCAACGACACCTCGGTGCCCGCCCTGGTCGACACCCGCCACCTCTACCAGGTGCTCACCGTGCTGGTGCACAACGCGCTGAAGTACGGCCGCATCGGCGAGCAGCCGGCGCGCGTGCGCCTGCGCGTGGCCCAGCACGAGCGCAGCGCGGTGATCGATGTGATGGACCGCGGTCCGGGCATCCCCGAGGCCGTGGCTGCGCAGCTGTTCCGCCCCTTCTTCACCACCTCCGAGCACGGCACCGGCCTGGGGCTGTACATCGCCCGCGAGCTGTGCCGGGCCAACCAGGCACGGCTGGACTACATCCCCGTGCCGGCCGGCGGTTCCTGCTTCCGCCTGGTCCTGCCCGGCCCGCACACCCTGCTTCCGCATTGATCCGCCGCGTCAAACATTTGTCGCTTCCAGCCCCCCTCGTTTATCTTCCCTGCCCATGAACGAAACCCGCAGCGCCCTCGTCGTCGACGATGAACGCGACATCCGCGAACTGCTGGTGCTGACCCTTGGCCGCATGGGCCTTCGCATCAGCACCGCCGCCAACCTCGCCGAAGCCCGCGAACTGCTGGCCAGCAACCCGTACGACCTGTGCATCACCGACATGCGGCTGCCGGATGGCAATGGCATTGAACTGGTCAGCGAGATCGCCCAGCACTACCCGCGCACGCCGGTGGCGATGATCACCGCCTTCGGCAGCATGGACCTGGCCGTGGAGGCGCTGAAGGCCGGCGCCTTCGACTTCGTCAGCAAGCCGGTGGACATCAGCGTGCTGCGTGGCCTGGTCAAGCACGCCCTGGAACTCAACAGCAGCGAGCGCCCGGTTGCGGCGGCCGCCAGCGAACAGGCCGCCCGCCTGCTCGGGGATTCGCCCGCCATGGATGTGCTGCGGGCCACCATCGGCAAGGTCGCCCGCAGCCAGGCCCCGGTCTACATCCTCGGCGAATCCGGGGTGGGCAAGGAGCTGGTCGCGCGCACCATCCACGCACAGGGCGCACGCGCCGCCGGCCCCTTCATTCCGGTCAACTGCGGCGCCATCCCGACCGAGCTGATGGAGAGCGAGTTCTTCGGCCACCGCAAGGGCAGCTTCACCGGTGCCCACGCCGACAAGCCCGGCCTGTTCCAGGCCGCGCACGGCGGCACCCTGTTCCTGGATGAAGTGGCCGAACTGCCCCTGCAGATGCAGGTCAAGCTGCTGCGCGCCATCCAGGAAAAGTCGGTGCGCGCATTGGGCGCAGCCAACGAAGAACCGGTGGATGTGCGCATCCTCTCGGCCACCCACAAGGACCTGGCCGAGCTGGTCGAGGACGGGCGCTTCCGCCACGACCTGTACTACCGCATAAACGTCATCGAACTGAAGGTGCCGCCGCTGCGCGAGCGCCGCCAGGACCTGCCGGACCTGGCCGGTTCAATCCTCGCCCGGCTGGCGCGCAGCCACGGCCGCGCCACCCCGCTGCTGGCGCCCTCGGCGCTGGACGCGCTGGCCCATTACGGCTTCCCGGGCAATGTGCGCGAGCTGGAGAACATCCTTGAGCGCGCCCTGGCCCTGGCCGAGGAAGACCGCATCGGCGCCGACGACCTGCGCCTGCCGCAGCACGCCCCGCGCACCGCCGGCGGCCCTGCCGCGCCTGAAGCCGTGGTCGACCTGCACCCCGGCAGCGCCGCCCTGCCCTCCTACATCGAGCAGCTCGAGCGCAGCGCGATCCAGCGGGCGCTGGAAGAAAACCGCTGGAACAAGACCCGCACGGCCGCACAGCTGGGCATCACCTTCCGGGCGCTGCGCTACAAGCTGAAGAAGCTGGGGATGGAGTAAGGGGCCGGATCGCACCATCCACGCATGGCGTGGATCTACTGAACCCGGCCATGCATCTGTAGAGCCGAGCCCACGCTCGGCTGCTTTGGCAGCTGCGCCGCCGCCCGAGCATCGGCTCGGGCGCTACAACCGCGTCAATCCTTGGTAACGCGGTTGATCTCAGCCAGGCTGGTCACGCCCGCCGCGGCCTTCTTCAACGCAGACTGGCGCAGGTCATTCACCTTGATGGCCTGTGCCGCCTCGGCAATCTGCAGCGCATTGCCACCGGCCAGGATGATCGTCGAGATCTCGTCGGTCATCGGCATCACCTGGTAGATACCGGTACGGCCCTTGTAGCCCTCGGTGCACTCGTCGCAGCCCACGGCTTCGTACAACTGGATGCCGGCATCCAGCTGCTCCTGGGTGAAACCCTCGGCCAGCAGCGCATGGGCGGGCAGATTGGCCGGCCGCTTGCAGTTGCTGCACAGGCGGCGGGCCAGGCGCTGGGCAATCACCAGAGTCACCGAGCTGGTGATGTTGTACGGCGCGATGCCCATGTTCATCAGGCGCGCGATCGTCTGCGGCGCGTCGTTGGTATGCAGCGTGGACAGCACCATGTGGCCGGTCTGCGCCGCCTTGATCGCGATCTCGGCCGTCTCCAGATCGCGGATTTCGCCGACCATGATGATGTCCGGATCCTGTCGCAGGAACGAGCGCAGCGCGGCCGCGAAGGTCATGCCGCGCTTGTTGTTCTGCTGCACCTGGTTGACGCCGGGCAGACGGATTTCCACCGGGTCTTCCGCGGTGGAGATGTTGCGGGTCTCGTCGTTGAGGATGCCCAGCGCCGTATACAGCGACACGGTCTTGCCCGAACCGGTCGGGCCGGTCACCAGCACCATGCCGTAGGGCTTGTGGATCGCATCCAGGAACAGCTTCTGCTGGTCCGGCTCGTAACCCAGCTTGTCGATGCCCAGCTTGGCCGCGCTGCCGTCCAGGATACGCAGCACCACCTTCTCACCAAACAGCGTCGGCAAGGTGCTGACGCGGAAGTCGATCTGCTTGGTCTTGGACAGGTTCAGCTTGATGCGTCCGTCCTGCGGCACGCGCTTCTCAGCGATATCCAGCTGTGCCATCACCTTCAGGCGCGCGGCGATGCGCTGGTTCAACTTGACCGGCGCGCGCGCGACCATCTTCAGCAGGCCGTCGATGCGCAGGCGCACGCGGTAATCATCTTCGTAGGGCTCGAAGTGGATGTCCGAGGCGCCCTTGCGGATCGCGTCGACCAGCACCTTGTTGACGAACTTGACCACCGGGGTGTCGTCGCCCTTGGCGTCGATGCCACTGTCGCTACCGGACATGTCCTCGTCGCCGCCCGACGACTCCAGGTTCGCCATGCCCTCATCATCACCACCAAGGGCATCGCCCATGGTGTCGTGGCTGGCGTGCCACTGTTCCAGCGTGCGGCGGATCTGGTCTTCGTCAACCAGAATCGGCTCGACCACCAGATTGGTGTGGAATTTGATTTCATCCAGCGAGTGAGTCGGGTTGCTGGTGCCGACGAACAGCCGGCCGCCGCGCTTGAATAGCGGAAGCACGTTGTGCTTGCGCAGCAGTTCCTCGCTGACCAGCGACATGGCGTTCAGGCTGGCGTCGAACGTGGACACATCGAACAGCGGCATGCCGAACTCGACCGAGTTGGCGGCTGCCAGCTGGGCAGAGCTAACCAGCTTGTTCTGGGCGAACCAGGTCGGCAGCGGCTGCTTGGCGGCCGCGGCCTTGGCCATCGCGTCTCGGGCAGCGACTTCATCCAGCGCGCCGTCCTGGACCAAGCGGCGGGCCAGGCCGGTGATGCCGACGAGGTTGGCGTTGATTACGGTATTCATCTGTGCACTCCTACTCCCGTGCGAAGACTACCCTATGGGCCTCCACGCCGGAACCAGCAGATGATTAACCGTGGGGGCAAGCCTTGGGGGCAACCTCGGACGGGGCGCTGGTTTTGCAGTCCCATATGCCAGTGTTTGAAGTGTAGGTGATCGTCACCGTGGCAGACGCGACCTTCGAGTTGACGCCACTTGCCCTCAACTTGGCGACGATCACGCATGGGACGGCTGCGGTCGCCTCAATACTCTCCACATACCTGCCGGCGCCCACTGCACTGCTGGGTAATACACAAGAATCAGCGCTATTGCTATTGGAAAATTGTTCCGCAATAGGCGCCTTCAGGCCGCCCAGCAGCGTAACAGCCTCGGATAATTGAGCGCGGGCTGTGTAGTCGTTGTACTGCGGGATAGCAATTGCCGCCAAGATGGCAATGATCGCCATCACGATCATTAGCTCAATAAGCGTAAAGCCTGCTTCCCTGTTCATAGACACAACTCCCTGCGGCAGGAATTCGTGACACCTAAATATGCAAGCTTGTTACCAACAAAAAGCCCCGGCGATGCCGGGGCTCCACACCACACTGAAATCAATCAGGTCGGATCACAGGCCTTCGGGGTGATGGCTGCCGAGACGCTGCTCTTGCAGGTCCAAGCACCAGTCGAGGGCTTGAAAGTCAGAGTGATGGTTGCGTCCTTGACTTTCTCGTTCACGCCAGCCGACTTCAGCTTTGCCGCAATTGCGCAGCTATCGGCAGCAGCAGTCGGAGTGACGCTAGCAACGTACTTACCAGTAGTCACCGAACCCGTGGGAACAACGCAGGAATTCGCTGCGGTGTTGTCCTGCGCAAACGCCTCAGCGATCGGAGTCTTCATGCCGGCCGCCAGCGTGAAGGCTTCCGTCATCTGAGCGCGAGCGGTGTAATCGTTGTACTGCGGAATAGCAATCGCAGCCAGGATGGCGATGATCGCGACAACGATCATCAGTTCGATGAGGGTGAAGCCCTTCTGGTTCTTCATATGTAATTCCCCAAGATTGGTGGTGGTTGAGTTCAGTGCGCCCGGACGGTCCGGCCTATGGCCGGGTGAGCAGTTCCTGCGCCCTGCGGGTGAAACAACGCAGGTTGCGTGCCAACTCCTGCACGCCTCCCCCTGAATTTCCCCGGAGCCAATGATGGCAGCAAATTCTTGTATGTGAAGCCCCCTGGACCAGAAATGAGACGGCTACTGCAATGTGACGCAGTGCGTCACCTTTGGGCAGAGGTAGGCACCATTCCACATTTCCGCCTGCTTCCGGCCTGCCCAGATGGCCGTGAACCGGCTAACATCGGCAGTAATGATGCCCGCCTGGGGATGGCGGGTCTTGGGGAGCCAACATGTCTGTCAGTCGCAGTGCGATCAAGAAAGAGCCCGTGGCGCGCAGCACCACGGAGCTGCAGCCGTTTGTCTGGGAGGGGACCGACAAGCGGGGCGTGAAGATGAAGGGCGAGCAACTGGCAAAGAACGCCAACCTGCTCCGTGCAGAGCTGCGCCGCCAAGGAATCAACCCGGGCCAGGTCAAGGTCAAGCCCAAGCCGCTGTTCGGCGCTGCGGGCAAAGCAGTGGGCGCAAAGGACATCGCGTTCTTCAGCCGACAGATGGCCACCATGATGAAGTCCGGCGTGCCGATCGTGTCGGCGCTGGAGATCATCGGCAGCGGGCATAAGAACCCGCGGATGAAGAAAATGGTGGACGGTATCCGTACGGATATCGAAGGCGGCTCATCTCTTTACGAGGCCATCAGCAAACATCCTGTGCAGTTCGATGAGCTTTACCGCAATCTCGTACGTGCAGGTGAAGGTGCCGGTGTACTGGAAACCGTGCTGGACACGGTGGCCAACTACAAAGAGAACATTGAAGCTCTTAAGGGCAAGATAAAGAAAGCCTTGTTCTACCCGGCCATGGTGGTTGTCGTTGCCCTGCTGGTCAGCGCCATCATGCTGATCTTCGTGGTCCCGCAGTTCGAGGAGGTCTTCCGCGGCTTCGGCGCTGATTTGCCTGCATTCACTCAGCTGATCGTCAATCTGTCCCGCTTCATGGTGTCCTGGTGGTGGCTCATCGCAATCGTCGTCATTGGCTCGACCGTGGGTGCCGTCATGGCCTACAAACGCTCACCAAAGATGCAGCACACCATGGATCGCCTGATCCTGAAGGTGCCGGTGATCGGCCAGATCATGCACAACAGCGCCATCGCCCGGTTTGCCCGTACCACCGCCGTCACCTTCAAGGCCGGCGTACCACTGGTCGAGGCACTGGGCATCGTGGCCGGCGCCACCGGCAACAAGGTCTACGAGGAGTCCGTGCTGCGCATGCGCGACGATGTGTCGGTGGGCTACCCGGTCAACATGGCCATGAAGCAGACCAACCTCTTCCCGCATATGGTCATCCAGATGACCGGCATCGGCGAAGAGGCCGGCGCACTGGATGCCATGTTGTTCAAGGTTGCCGAGTATTATGAGCAGGAAGTCAACAATGCCGTGGATGCCCTGAGCAGCCTGCTCGAGCCGATGATCATGGTCTTCATCGGTGTTGTCGTAGGCGGCATGGTCATCGGCATGTACCTGCCCATCTTCAAACTCGGCGCCGTCGTCGGCTAAAGGTAACAATGGCATTTCTCGACCAGCATCCCGGCCTCGGCTACCCCGCCGCGGCCGCCCTGGGGCTGCTAATCGGCAGTTTCCTCAACGTGGTCATCCTGCGCCTGCCCAGGCGGATGATGTGGGAGTGGAAGCGCGAGGCGCGTGAGGTCCTGGAGCAGCCGGACATCTACGACCCGCCACCACCGGGCATCGTGGTCGAGCCGTCGCACTGCCCGCACTGCAAGCACAAGCTGTCCTGGTACGAGAACATCCCGCTGTTCAGCTGGATCGTCCAGGGCGGCAAGTGCCGCCACTGCAAGGCGCCCATCTCCATCCAGTACCCGCTGGTGGAAGCGCTGACCGCAGTGATGGTGCTGGGCTGCGTCTGGCAGTTCGGCTTCGGCTGGCAGGGCTTCGGCGCGATCGTGCTGACCTGCTTCCTGATCGCCCTGTCCGGTATCGACCTGCGCACGCAGTACCTGCCGGACCAGATCACCCTGCCGCTGATGTGGCTGGGCCTGGTCGGGAGCATGGACAATCTGTACATGCCGGCCAAACCGGCCCTGATCGGTGCCGCGGCGGGCTTCCTTGTGCTGTGGATCGTGGCCAAGGCGTACAAGCTGGTGACCAACCGCGACGGCATGGGGGGCGGCGACGCCAAGCTGCTTGCTGCGCTGGGCGCCTGGTGCGGGCTGAAGGGCATCCTGCCCATCATCCTGCTGTCGTCGGTGCTGGGCGCCGTCATCGGCTCGATCTGGCTTTACACCCGCGGCCGCGACAAGGCCACGCCGATTCCGTTCGGCCCTTACCTGGCGCTGGCTGGCTGGGTGTATTTCATGTGGGGCGAGCCGGTGGTGAACCAGTACCTGGCCATGAGCGGTCTGCGCTGACGCTGCCGCCATGAGCCGTTATGTGGTCGGCCTGACCGGCGGCATCGCTGCCGGCAAGAGCGAGGTGACCCGGCGCTTCGAGGCGCTCGGGATCGTGGTGGCCGATGCGGACCTGGCCGCGCGCGCCGTGGTTGCGGCCGGCAGCCCGACCCTCGCCACCATCGGCGAGCGCTTCGGCGCGGAGATGCTGCTGGCCGATGGCAGCCTGGACCGTGCCCGCCTGCGGGCCCATGTGTTCGCTGATCCGGCCGAGCGGGTCGCCCTGGAGGCGATCACCCATCCGGCCATCCGCCGGTTGATGCAGAAGCAATGCGAGCAGGCCGCCAGCCCCTACGCGCTGGCGGCGATACCGCTGTTGACCGAGGTCGGCGGCCTCCAGGCATATCCGTGGCTAGGCCGGATCCTGCTGGTCGATGCGCCCGAGGCCGTGCAGCACGCGCGACTGATGCAGCGCGACGGCATCGATGCTGCATTGGCGGACCGGATGATTGCCGCCCAGGCCAGCCGTGCACAGCGCCAGGCCCTTGCCGATGACGTGGTGATCAACGACGGCCACCCCGATGACCTGCAGGCGCAGGTGGAAGCGCTGCACGCGCGGTACCTGCAGCTCGCCTCGACCTGAGACGCCGGCAGCCGCCCCGCTGTAACCCCGCAGACACACACCGTCTTCTCACGCGCCCCGCTATGGTCCTGCGCCTGTATTGCCCCTGCCTGTGAGATCGACCGTGCCCACCGCCTCCCTACGTTCCTACACCGCCCGCGTGGTGGTGACCCTGGCGCTGGTCGCCCTCGGCCTGCTGCTGTGGAAGCTGTCGCAACTGGTCCTGCTGATCTTCGGGGCGGTGGTGGTGGCGGCACTGCTGCGGACGATCGTTGGCGCGGTGCGGCGTTACACACCCCTTTCGGAGGGCTGGGCGCTGGGCTTGACCGTGCTGCTGCTGGTGGCGCTGTTCACAGCGGCCATGTGGTTGTTCGGTTCGCAGCTGGGGGCGCAGATGGCGACGCTGCGGCAGACGTTGCCAGCCGCCTGGGAGAATTTCCAGACCTGGCTGGCGGACAGTCCGGTCGGCCCCACCGTGCATGAGCTGACCCAGAACGCGCAGTCCAGCGTCTCGACAATGGCGGCCCGCGCCGGGTCGCTGGCGATGTCGGCCACCGGCGGCGTCGCGGACTTGTTCCTGGTGCTGATCGGCGGCATCTATCTGGCGGCGCAACCGGATCTGTACCGCACGGGCCTGCTCAAGCTGCTGCCCACGCGCCAGCGCCCGGCCGTGGAGGACGCGTTTCATGCCAGTGGCAATGCGCTGAAGGCCTGGCTGGGCGGGCAGTTGCTGGCCATGGCGGTGGTCGGGCTGCTGACCGGGCTGGGGCTGTGGGCGCTGGGCGTGCCGGTCGCGTTCGGGCTGGGCATCATCACCGCGCTGCTGGACTTCGTGCCGATCGTCGGCCCGATCCTGGCGGCGGTACCGGCCATCCTGCTGGCGTTTACGGTCAGTCCGGAAATCGCCTTGGCCACGGTGGCGCTGTTCGTGGTGGTGCAGCAGGTGGAGGGGCATCTGCTGCAGCCGCTCATCCAGCAGCGTGCGGTTGACCTGCCCCCTGCCCTGCTGCTGTTCTCGCTGTTCGGCATCGGCGCACTGCTGGGCCCGGCCGGGATACTGCTGGCCGCACCACTGACCGTGGTGCTGTTCGTGCTGGTCAAGCGCCTGTATGTGGTGGAGACGCTGGGCACGCCGACACCCATTCCCGGCGGGTCTGCTTCCAGCAAAGCAGCTGACACATCGCAGGCGTAGCGCCCGAGCCGATGCTCGGGCGGCGGCGCAGCCGCAAAAGCAGCCGAGCGTGGGCTCGGCTCTACAGTGGAGGCCCTTCAGCCGTAAAGGCAGCCGAGCGTGGGCTCGGCTCTACATTACTGCAGCGTTGCCGCACCGCGCATGCGCTCGGCCTGCAGTTGTTGCTGCACATGACGGGTCAGCTCGCGTGCGGCCACCATCAGCCCCTCCATCGTCTCCGGCGGCACGGCCTGTAGTGGACCACCATGCGTGCGCGCGATATGCGCGGCATGCATCAGCCGGGTCAGTGTGCTGATACCGGACACGGTGCGCCTGAGACCGGCGACCGTACTGCTCTGCTGGTCGGTCAGTCCGGCACGCGTCGCCGCGTGGTCGGTGGCATCGTTGGCTTCCATCCTCTCCTGCAGGATGGACATCAGGTCACCGGGATCCTTCAGCACGGCTTCGATGCGTGCAGCGACATCGGCGGAAAGCACGTCGATGGAATCGCCGACCAGCTGATGCAGGTTGGGGTAACGGGTACGGTGTGACATGGCCAGGTTCCTCGCAGGTGACAAGGCATCTGGCCATCCGCGCCGGCGGATGTCAGGAGGCAAATGCGTCACAGCAGTCCGTAGCGCGGGAAAGCACAGTGGTCCGTCGACAGAAGCCGAGGTCATGAATGCCAGTTACGACAATGGATCCATGCAATGCATGGGTGGGATCAACCGTGCGGACCAACGGTCCGCACCCACCATTCTTGCCGCGCCGCACCCACCATTCACCCCGTGCCGCACCCACCACTCATCGTCAGAGCGGCTTCGGCGAGAACGTCAGCGTCGCGATCACACCGCGATCGCCACCGGGGCGCACGCTCACCTGCCACCCGTACAGATCACACAGGCGGCTGACGATCGACAGGCCGATGCCACCGCCCTGCGAGTGGCCGGCATGGGTGCCGCGATAACCGCGCTGGAACAGCTTGGCGGCATCTTCTTCGCTCAGTCCGGGGCCACTGTCAGTCACCGACACCGCATTGCTGCTGACGTGGACGCGCACGCTGCCATCCTGCGAATACTTCACGGCATTGCCGATGAGGTTGCCCAGCGCCACCGACAAGGCCGCTTCCGGTGCATCGATCACCAGGCCGCGCTCGCCTTCCAGCACCAGCTCCAGCGGCTTCCCGCCGAGCTGCGCGCGATGCGCATCCAGCAGCTGCTCGGCCACCCGTGCCACATTGCTGGTGCCCTGCCCGCGCTCGTTGCGCGACAGCAGCAGCAAGGCGCCGATCAGATCGCTGCACTGCTGTTCGGCACGCTGGATGCGCTGCAGGCGCTGCAGCACCTTCTCGTCCAGGCCGGGACGGGTCAGCAGCAGCTCGGTCGCGCCGCGGATCACCGCCAGTGGCGTGCGCAGTTCGTGGCTGACGTCGGCATTGAACTCACGGTCGCGCTGCACGACTTCGGTCAGGCGCGAGGAATAGTCATCGAGCGCCTGCGCGAGCTGGCCCACTTCGTCGTCGGGGAAACGTGGCGCCAGCGGCTCGGGATCACTGGTGCCGCCGCGGTAGGCACGCAGCCGTGCGGCCAGGTCGGACACCGGCTTCATCACCTTCGACGCCGACCACCAGCCCAGCACCAGCGACAGTAGGCTGAACACCAGCACCGACAGCACCAGCGCGCGGTTGAGCTGCTGCCCGCCGCGCACGCTGTCGGTCATGTCATAAGCGAGGAAGAACCAGGCGTCGTCCGCCTTGCGCACGGCCAGCTTGTAGGCATACGGCTGGTTCTGTTCGTCGATGCCGCTGAGGTTGTAATTGCCATTGGGCAACGCCGCCCAGTCCGGCTGGTTTTCGCGCACGCGGTCGAACTTGTCGCTCGAATACGCGTACGCCCGGATCTGCTGCACCGGCACTTCGGGGTTGCGTCCGGGGTGCTCGTAAAAGCGCCTTGCGTACTCGTTGATGTTGCGGTTCATCACGTCTTCCACCAGCTGGTTTTCCACGCGCATGCGGGCCCAGTTGGTGGCGAACGCGAACAGTGTCGTCAGGCAGAAGCCCAACAACACGAACGAGACGATGATGCGACTGCGCAGGCGCCGCCGATAGGGCGTGCGCCGACGCTCCCCCTTGGTTGCCACCGAATCAGGCTTCCGGGGTGGCGATGCGGTATCCGATGCCATGACGGGTCTGAATCAGCGGCACTTCGAACGGCTTGTCGACCACCGCACGCAGGCCGTGGATGTGTACGCGCAGGGAATCCGAATCCGGCAGTTCTTCGCCCCAGACGCGGGTTTCCAGTTCCTGGCGGGTGACCACGGCCGGAGCGGCTTCCATCAGCGCCTGCAGGATCTTCAACGCAGTCGGGTTGAGCTGCAGCAGCTTGCCCTGGCGGCGCACTTCCAGCGTGTCCAGGTTGTATTCCAGGTCGCCGGTTTCCAGCACGCGGGTCTGCACGCCCTTGCCGCGGCGCGACAGGGCATTGAGGCGGACTTCCACTTCCTGCAGGGCGAACGGCTTGATCAGATAGTCATCAGCACCCGAATCGAAACCTGCCAGCTTGTTGTCCAGCGAATCGCGCGCGGTCAGCATCAGCACCGGGGTCTGCTTGCGCGCTTCGTTGCGAAGCTTGCGGCAGACTTCGATGCCGTCCATGCCCGGCAGGTTGAGGTCCAGCACGATCGCGTCGAACTCGTGCACCACGGCCAGGTGCAACCCGGTCACGCCGTCGGCAGCGAAGTCCACCGTGTGGCCCCGGTCCTCGAGGTAGTCGCCAAGGTTGGCTGCGATGTCGCTGTTGTCTTCGATTACGAGAATACGCACTGGGACCTCTGATTCATTAAGGGTCGTCGGGAGATGCCAACCCGCTCAGGGTGCGCCTGAGCGGGTGGACGCCACGTCTACCCGCTGAACGATACAGGTTGCAGTCTTAACATTTCGTGCGGGCTGCTTACAGCCCCCCTGACGGCTGCAGATTGTTGATGGACTGGCTGTCGCGCATCGTCTTGCGGGCAGCTTCCAGGGCCTCGCGCCGCTGCGCCACCGTCATGCATACCCGCTGCGGCATGTTGCTGCCGATAGCGCGCTCGCGACGGCACACCATGCGGCTGTCGGCGCGGGCTTGTGTGAGGATCGTATTGACGATCTCCTGATCGTTGAAGATCTCGACACGCGCTTGCGGGCTCAGTTCTTCCACCCGCTGATGGTCACCCATCTTGAGCCGAATGCGCCCCAGCGCCTGCTGCACGGTGCTTTTCTGCTCCATGCTGATCTCGGAGTAATCATCTGAACTCAGCGCTTTTTCGACATCGGCGATCTGCTCGGCCACCGGCGCGGTTGAGTCAAGTTTGACCTCGGCTTCTTTCTCGACACGGGCATGTGTCGTGAACGCCAAGGTCATCGCCAGGCTCAAAGCCAGGCCAAGCGTAGTCTTGCGATGCATCGTTCCCTCTCCTGTCGTCCATGAAGAATTTCCGACTCTACGGCTCCGCAGGCACATCGACAAGGGACCACCGCCACGGTGACTTAGGCCCCCCAGTCAGCGCCCTGCGGGCGGCGGCGAGAGCGTCCTGTAGCTGCGCTGGTCGTTGAGCAGCGCCTTGCCCTTTTCCTCGATCCGGCGGCGTTCGGCCACGGTCAGGCAGCGGCTCTTGGGCATGTTGCTGCCCGTGGTGCGGGTGTGCTGGCACACCAGGCGGCTGTCCGCATGGGCGCGGGTAAGGATGGTGTTGATCCGCTCCTGGTCGTTGAAGACCTCGTTCTGCGCTGCTGGCGGCAGTTCCTGCGCCGTCTGCCGGTCGCCCACACGCAGGGTGATGCGCTCCAGCGACTGCCGGACCTGGGCACGGTCATCGGCTGAAATCTCGGCGTACTCGCCGTTGTCCAGCGCCTTTTCGACCTTGCGCACCTGCTCGGCCACCGGGGCCTGCCGATCCATCTGGACCACGGGTTTTTCCGATGCGGCCTGGGCGGCCGCGGACAGGCCCAGCAACAGCGCAACCGTGGTGATGCGGTACATCGCCAACCTCCCGATCCATCCCGGAACGAAGGCCCAACTCTACTAGCCGCCCCGCTCCGCCACAAGGGACCTTTGACCGGGGTCCGCCGGGGCCGGGCCGGGCATAAAAAAGACCCAGGCGGTCTACCCGCCTGGGTCTGAAGTCGTATCCCGATTACCGATCCTGCTGAGAGGCAGAGCTGCGGTGCGCTGAAGCCTACGCCGGGCCCGATTAAAGGCGTGTTAAACCCGGCGGAGATCCTTCAGGAAAATTTCAACACATTGATAATCAAGGCTTTTTAATCTTCTCGACGTGGGCAATGATGCGCGATGCCACGTCCACCTGGCAGGCCGCTTCGATGCCTTCCAGGCCCGGCGTGGAGTTGACCTCCAGCACCAGCGGGCCGCGCTCGGAGCGGATCAGGTCGACCCCGCACACCGACAGGCCCAGCGCCTTGGCCGAGCGCACCGCCACCTGCTGTTCAGCCCGGCTGGCCTTGGCCGGCACTGCGGTGCCACCGGCATGCAGGTTGGAGCGGAAGTCGCCTTCCGGCGCCTGCCGCTGCATGGAGGCCACCACCTGGTCGCCCACCACGAAGCAGCGCAGGTCCGCGCCCTTGGCCTCGCCGATGAACTCCTGCATGAGGAAGTTGGCGTACAGCCCGCGCAGGGCCTCGACGATGCCGCGCGAGGCGCTGGCCTTCTCGGTGAGGATGACGCCGCGACCCTGGGTGCCCTCGTTGAGTTTCACCACGTGCGGCGGCGGGCCGAGCATGGACAGCAGGTCGACCGTGTCATCCGGGTTGTCGCCAAACACCGTGACCGGCATGTCGATGCCCTTGGCCGCCAGCAGCTGGTGCGCTCGCAGCTTGTCGCGCGAACGCAGGATCGCGTCGGACGGATTGGGGGTGCGCGCGCCCATCAATTCGAACTGGCGCAGCACGGCGGTGCCGTAGCGGGTGATGGAGGCACCGATGCGCGGAATGACCACGTCCACGCCGGTCATCGGCCGTCCCTTGTAGTGCATGGAAAATCCATCGGCGGCGATGCGCATGTAGCAGCGCAGCGGGTCAAGGATGCGGACGGTATGCCCGCGTGCACGGGCCGCCTCGACCAGCCGGCGGGTGGAGTACAGCGAGCTGTTGCGGGACAGGATGGCGAGCTTCATCGCGGTGGTAGTGGACGGCAGGCGCGCAGCATAGCGCGGCGGCGTTGCGGCGGGATGATGCTGTCGGCACAGGCCTGTCGACGTGCCTTCAGTCGCTGTCCTCCGCGCCTGCGGCGCAGCCCCGCGCGGCTTCACCCAGTGCCGCCACGCAGGTCATCTGCAGGGTCGAACCACTGAAAGCGTCACGGTAGATCTGTTCGATCAGCTGCGCGGCGTGCGGGCCACCAGCGCGGCCCAGCGCGCGCACCGCTTCGAGCTGCTTGTTGGAGCCGGTGCCGGCAGACAGGAAGATCTGGTGCAGCAGGGTGACGACATCCTTGCGGTTCTTCATGCTTCGGGTTTCCTTTGACGTTGAAGAACGCTAGCGGGCCGTCGGCCCTGCCCGCCATGAGGATTATTGGAAAACGGGCCCATGGCAGATAAAAAAAAACCCGGCAACGGCGCGGCCGTTACCGGGGTTCTGGAAGCTGGAGCGGGCGAAGGGAATCGAACCCTCGTCAGTAGCTTGGGAAGCTACAGCTCTACCATTGAGCTACGCCCGCATTGCAGGGTGGAAGTCTATGCGGAGCGGCCGGTGTTGGGCAATGGGGTCAGAGCCCTTTCCTGCGGAAAGGGATCCGACCCCGCCCTGGATCAGAAGCTGCCGCTGAAGTTGGCGAACAGCGTCGCATCCTGCGCACGCTTCTGCAGGGTGGTGGCGCTCAGGCCGATGTTGCTCTGCAGGCCGAACAGTTCCATGCGCGCGCCGAAGATGGCGGTTGCATAGTTCTTGTCGAAGTCCATGCCCGGCACACGGTACATGCCCACGTCCGGCAGGCTCTGCACCCAGGCGCTGGCCTGCTTGGTGTCCTCGAACTCGTGGTCGTAGGTCACCTGCACGTACGGCTTGACCGCGCCGCCATCGAAGCGGGCCTGCCAGCCGATGCGGCCGACGGTGGAATCGACGTCCTGCTTGCCGTAGCCCAGCGCGGTAGCCAGGGTGTTGGCATCAGCGGTTTCGGTGTAGCCGTCGATCTTCACCTTCTGCCAGATCACCGAGGCGATCGGGCCGTGGCGGAAGCCGCCTTCGGTGCCGAACTCGTAGCCGGCATTCAGGGCCGCGGTCAGGTTGCTGCCGTCCGGCGAGCCGCCGTGTTCGCGGGTGGCCGGGCCGAGCTGGACCTTGCGGTTCACGTCATAGGACAGCCAGGTGTAGCTGACCTGGCCGTTGACCCAGATGCGGTCGCCGTACCAGCCGGCGAACAGACCGGCGGTGGTGTCCTTCTGGGTGAAGTCGCCACGGCTGTTGCCGAAGTCGGCGTTCATGCGGCCGAAGCCGGCGAAGCCGCCGACGACCATGCCGTCACGCGCCCAGTCGACACCGAACAGGCCGGCCGGCGCGAGGCCGTCGTACACGTCGGCGTGGTCGTAGCGCTGCATGTCGCCACGCACGCCACCCCACCAGGACATGCCGTCGGCCGGACGGCCGGCCTGGTGCAGGCTGACCTGGTCGGCACGCGAGCGGCCGATGGTCTGCGCCGAATGGGTCAGGATCTGCTGCAGGCGCGGGCCTTCCAGGATCGAGATGGCGTACTGGCCCAGCATCTGGTGCGCGGCCGTGGTCGGGTGCACGTCATCGGCGAACAGGTAGGTGCTGGCCGCATCGGGGCGCACGTAGGCCAGCGGGCTGCAGGTCAGCGACGAAGGCACGGTGCAGGCGCGACCAGTGACATTGCTGAAGCCGTACATGCCTGGGGTGGCGATGATCTCGCGCAGCAGGGTGTAGGTATCCAGCGGGATGAAGTCGATGCCGGCCTGCTTCAGGCCGCCGTACAGCGCGCTGTTGTAGGCGTTGGACAGGGCCGTGCCCTGCACGCGCGCAGCGGCGCCGCGATCAATGAAGCCCGGGGTGGAACCGATGTCGGGCAGGTTCGGCACCAGCACATACTGGGCACCGGCCTGCTTGAGGCTGGCCACGATGCCGATCTGGTCGGTCACGGCCGAACCGATGATCGCCGGGGCCTGGGCCGGGGCGGTGATCTGGAACAGGTCGTTGGCGCCACCCCACACCGTGTAGAGGGCATTCGGGTCGGCCTTGCCCCCATTGGCTGCCAGGTAGTTGGCCGTCTGCGTCTTCAGCGACGGCACCAGCACGTTGCCCAGCAGCGGGTTGCGGAAATCGGTACCGACGCGTGCACCGCCGACGGCGTAGTTGTCACCGGTCTGGCCGTTGCCGTTCGGGCTGGCATTGGTGCCGTAATAATCGGCCACCCACTGCGCCCACTCCCAGCCGGGGTTGGTGGTGGACTGGCCGGTCACCGGGCGCACGTCCGCCGGCAGCAGCGGGCGGAAGTAGCCGCTGTCAGTCAGGCTGTCACCGATGAACACGGTTCGGGTGAACGGGGATTCGCCTGCCATGGCCGGCAGCGCGGCCAGCGCGATCGCGGCCGCCATCAGGGAGCGGATCGGGCGTTTGCTGAGCAGCATGTAGAAACTCCTGGGGGAAAATGTCGGGGATCCAGCGCACACGTACGCCGGCGCACGGTGAATGGTTTCACCGTCCCGCCGATTGCTCACGCTGCGCCGCCGCATGGATTGTCGCCTGAACCCGCGCGGACGGGGTGTGCTGGAGGTGGCGGGCGGGGCCGATTGCAACTGTTCCGATCCCGGCGGGCCATGGGCGACAATGCCGGCATGAACATCCAGCTCAATGGCGAACCGCGCACCCTGCCCGCTTCGGCGACCCTCCTCGACCTGCTCGCCGCCGAGCAGCTGCTGCAGCGCCGGGTGGCGGTGGAAGTGAATGGCGAGATCGTCAGCCGCAGCCGCCATGGCGAGCACGTGCTGGCCGAGGGCGATGTAGTGGAGATCGTGCACGCGCTGGGCGGTGGTTGAGGCAAGGCCCCCGCGCTTCGCGCTCGCCGGGCATGGCCAGGCGCTACCGGTGCACGAACGCGGTAGCGCCGGGCCATGACCGGCGGCCTCCGCAAGGTGACCCCATCTTCAGGCGGATAAGCGATAATCGCGTCATGAACCTCCCTGTCTCCCCCGATTCGCTGGTGATCGCCGGCAAGACCTACGGCTCGCGGCTGCTGACCGGCACCGGCAAGTTCAAGGATCTGGAAGAAACCCGCCTGGCCACCGAGGCCGCTGGCGCCCAGATCGTCACCGTGGCCATCCGCCGCACCAACATCGGCCAGAACCCGGGCGAACCGAACCTGCTGGACGTGCTGCCGCCGGACCGCTACACCATCCTGCCCAACACCGCCGGCTGCTACACCGCCGAAGACGCCGTGCGCACCTGCCGCCTGGCCCGTGAGCTGCTGGATGGCCACACCCTGACCAAGCTGGAAGTGCTGGGCGATCAGAAGTCGCTGTACCCGGACGTGGTGCAGACCCTCAAGGCCGCCGAGCAACTGGTCAAGGACGGCTTCGACGTGATGGTCTACACCTCCGACGACCCGATCCTGGCCAAGCGCCTGGAAGAAATCGGCTGCGCTGCGGTGATGCCGCTGGCCGCGCCGATCGGGTCGGGCCTGGGCATCCAGAACAAGTACAACCTGCTGCAGATCATCGAAGACGCCAAGGTGCCGATCATCGTCGACGCCGGCGTGGGCACCGCTTCCGATGCCGCCATCGCGATGGAACTGGGCTGCGACGGCGTGCTGATGAACACCGCCATCGCCGGTGCGCGCCATCCGGTGCTGATGGCCAGCGCGATGCGCAAGGCCGTCGAAGCCGGCCGCGAGGCCTTCCTGGCCGGCCGCATCCCGCGCAAGCGCTACGCCAGCGCCTCCTCCCCGATTGATGGGCTGATCGGCTGATGACCAATCCTTTTGACAGCGCCGGTTCCAAGGCCCCGCCCAAGCCCTTCACCGTGAGCGAGGGCCGCCGCGAGGTGCGCAGCTTCGTGCTCCGCCAGGGTCGCTTCACCCCCGCCCAGCAGCGCGCGTTCGACGAACGCTGGCCGCGCTTCGGCATCGACTACACCGGCCAGCCGCGCGACCTGGACGCCACCTTCGGCCGCACGGCGCACAAGGTGCTGGAAATCGGCTTCGGCAATGGTGCGGCCCTGCGCTTCGCCGCGCAGCACGATCCGTCGCGCGACTACATCGGCATCGAAGTGCACGCCCCGGGCGTGGGCCGCCTGCTGAACGCGCTGGCCGATGACAACGCCGACCACGTCCGCCTGTACCACCACGATGCCGTGGAGGTGCTGCAGAACGAGATCGCCGACGGTGCACTGGATGAAGTACGCATCTATTTCCCGGACCCGTGGCACAAGAAGCGCCACAACAAGCGCCGCCTGCTGCAGCCGGCGTTTGCCGAGCTGATCGTGCGCAAGCTGCGCCCGGGCGGCCGCCTGCACTGCGCCACCGACTGGGAAGATTACGCCGAGCAGATGTGGGACGTGCTCGACGCCACTGCCGGCCTGGTCAACCGTGCCGGCCCTCGTGGCAGCGTGCCGCGCCCGGACTGGCGCCCGCAGACGCACTTCGAGACCCGCGGCCAGAAGCTCGGCCACGGCGTCTGGGACCTGCTGTACGACCGTACCTGACCCACGCACGAGGACGCTGCGCCCCACATGGATACCGCGCTGACGCTGACCAACGACATGAAGCTCGTGCTCGGGCTGGTCGGCTTCACGATGGCGATGTTCCTGTTCGAGCGCATCCGCGCCGACGTGGTCGCGCTGGTGGTGCTGGTGGTGCTCGGCGTCACCGGCCTGATCGCCCCGGAAGAAATCTTCGGTGGCTTCTCGGGTAACGCGGTGATGAGCATCATCGCCACCACCATCCTCGGTGCCGGTCTGGACCGCACCGGGGCGCTGAACCGGCTGGCGGCGTGGCTGCTGCGGCGCGGCCACGGCGTGGAGCAGCGGCTGCTGATGATGACCACGGCCATCGCCGGCCTGAACTCGTCCTTCATGCAGAACCCCTCGGTGATGGCGCTGTACCTGCCGGTGGCCTCGCGGCTGGCGGCACGTACCGGGCTTACGATGCAGCGGCTGCTGCTGCCGATTTCGGCGGCGATCGTGATGGGCGGCGCGCTGACCATGGTCGGCAATTCGCCGCTGATCCTGCTGAATGATCTGCTGGCCTCGGCCAACAACAACCTCCCCTCGGGCCTGGCCACCATCGAGCCGCTGCGCATGTTCGCGCCGCTGCCGATCGGCGTGGCCCTGCTGATCGCATCGCTGCTGTACTTCCGCTACTACGGCGACCGCAAGCTGATCGAAGAGGAAAGCCTGGTCAACGACGGGGTGACACCGGCGCGCACCGAGAGCTACTTCGCCAAGACCTACGGCATCGAAGGCGATGTATTCGAGCTGATGGTGACCGCTGAAAGCCCGCTGGTGGGCATGACCCTGGGCGAGGCCGAGACCCTGCACGATGCGCCGCTGCTGCTGGCGCTGAAGACCGGCAACGACACCCGCCTGGCACCGCCGGCGGAGATGCGTATCTGGGTAGGCAGCGTGCTGGGGGTGATGGGACCGCGTCAGGAGGTGCACGATTTCGCGCAGAACCAGTTCCTGCGCATGTCCTCGCGGCTGAAGCACCTGGGTGACCTGTTCAACCCCAGCCGGGCCGGCATCTCCGAAGCGGTGGTACCGCCCACCTCGGGGGTGATCGGCAAGACCGCCGGCGACCTGCGCCTGCGCAAGGAGCGCGGCATGAGCCTGCTGGCCATCAACCGCGACAAGCAGGTGATCCGCGAGGACGTGCGCGACGTTCCGCTGCGCGCCGGCGACATGCTGGTCTTCCACAGCATCTGGACCGACCTGGCGCAGGCGGCCAAGAGCCGGGACTTCGTGGTGGTGACCGACTACCCTACCGGCGAGCAGCGCCCGCACAAGTTCAAGATCGCCATGTCGATCTTTGCGCTGACCATCCTGATCGCGCTGACCAGCAAGCTGCCGGTAGCGCTGACCCTGATGACCGGCGTGGCCGGCATGCTGCTGACCGGCGTGCTGCGCATGGACGAGGCCTATGCATCGATCAACTGGAAAACGGTATTCATGATGGCCGGGCTGATTCCGCTCGGCTGGGCGATGGATTCCAGTGGTGCAGCGGCCTGGGTGGCCGGGCACACCATCGACAAGCTGCCCACCGGCATCCCGCTGTGGGTGCTGGAAGTGGCGCTGGCGCTGCTGACGACTGCGTTCTCGCTGGTGATCAGCCACGTGGGCGCCACCATCGTGATGGTGCCCATCGCGGTGAACCTGGCGCTGGCGGCGGGCGGCAGCCCGACGGCGTTCGCGCTGATCGTGGCGCTGTCGGCGTCCAACAACCTGATGACGGCCTCCAACCCGGTGATTTCGATGATCACCGGCCCGGCCAACTACACCCCGCGCGAGATGTGGCGGGTCGGCGGACCGCTGTCGCTGATCTACACGCTGGTGGTGGTGGTGATGATCAACCTGATGTTCTGAGGTTGGGGTCTGTGGCAGGGCTGCGCCCTGCACCTGCAGAAGCCACGTCAACGTCAACGTCAAAAGCGGGCATTTCGCGGGATGGCGGGG
>DEZI01000010.1:0-12854 GCA_002364755.1 Stenotrophomonas maltophilia | reverse complement strand
CTTCGACAGGTTCACGCGGCTGACGGTGGGTGCCGACCGTTGGTCGGCACGGGGTCGGCTCCCGTTGCTGCGCAACGGGCTCTGACCCCAATCTGAATTTCGATATCTGACTGGTTTCATCCACGCATGACGTGGATCTACTGGCCGCGATCTGTTGACCTTGGTCGACAGTAGATCCACGCCATGCGTGGATGCTTCTGCTTCTACCCGGACGCCCCGATGGGGTCAGAGCCGTTTTCCTGCGGCAAACGGATCCGACCCCGACGCGGGCCTCAGGCCAGGTAGACCTGGCCGTCGCGGATGTCGACCGGCACCGCGCGCAGGCGGTCGCCCTTGCAGGGGCCGGCGATGCAGTCGCCGCTGTCCAGGGCGAACGAGGCGCCGTGCGCGGCACACACCAGGTGGCCTTCGCGGCTCTTGAGGAACTGGCCCGGTGCCCAGTCCAGCCGGCGGCCGGCGTGCGGACAGATGTTCAGGAACGCGCGCACCTGCGCGCCGTCGCGGTACAGCACCAGCGATTCGGCATCGCCCTCGACCACCGCTTCGACCTCGGCAAATGCCCCATCGGCAAGGGCATCAAGGGCGATCAGGGCAGCGGCGGCAGTCATGGCGGAAGGCTCTCATGGAAAACCGGATTGTCGCATGCCCGCTCATATGACTGGCTGTGACATGAACACAAGTCATTGATCCGTAATATGCAGAGGCTACATTTAACGAGTTTTTCACTCAATGACAGTGGCGCATCCCGATACTCTTGTTTCGCTGATCCCAGCCCTATCGAGCCGCCATGTTTACTCGCGCTTCCGCCTTCAACCAGTTCCGCACCCTGTTCGCGCCGCGCAAGCCGCGCCACCCGCTGGTGCGTGTTGCCGTCGGCCTGCTCGGCCTGGCGATTCTGGCAGCGATGGTGTTCATTGGCGTGTTCGTGGGTGCGGCGATGATCCTGATCGGCCTGGCGTGGAAGCTGCTGGCCTCGCGCAAGACCGTCGGTGCGCGCCGTGCGGCCGATGCCAACGTCGTCGAAGGCGAATACCGCGTGGTGCGCAAGTCGGCTTTGCCGATGTCGCGCTGATCCGGCCGCCCGCTGACGTGGGCGCCACACCGTTCTAGACTGCAGGGGCCTTCCTACTGGAACCCCCGCATGTCCACTGCCGCAGTTTCCGATGTCATCCCCGCCCCCGTCGTGCCGCGTGTGCCGGTGGGCGGTGGTGGCACGTTCCCGGTCCACCGCATCTACTGCGTCGGCCGCAACTTCGCCGACCATGCGCGTGAGATGGGCGCTGCGGTGCCGGCCGCCGATGATCGCGGCCGCCCGATGTTCTTCTGCAAGCCGGCCGACGCCATCGTGGTCGGCCACGACGATGTGATCCCCTACCCGCCCGCGACCAGCAACCTGCACCACGAAGTGGAGCTGGTGGTGGCCATCGGCGTTGATGCGCCGGCCGGCGAACTGGCCGTGGCTGATGCCGACGCGCTTATCTACGGCTATGCCGTGGGCCTTGACCTGACCCGCCGCGACCTGCAGGCCGCCGCCAAGGAAAAGGGCCACCCGTGGGATTCGGCCAAGGGCTTCGATGCCTCCGCGCCGATCAGCGAGATCGTGCATGCCGGTGAAGTAGGCGACCTGGCCGCCTTGAACCTGTCGCTGGAAGTGAACGGCGAAGTGCGCCAGCAGTCGCTGCTCGACCAGATGATCTGGAACGTGCCGGAAATCCTGCATGAGCTGTCCAAGCTGTGGCAGCTTCGCGCTGGCGACCTTGTCTTCATGGGCACCCCGTCGGGGGTGGCCGCATTGAAGCCGGGCGACCGTTTCAGTGCTCGACTGGAGAACGTGGCCGAACGCCACGGCGTCATCGCAGGCTGACATCGGCTGCGTTAACCTGCGCTCGAACCCTCGCCCTCAGGAGAAGAACAAGAATGGGAATGCTCACCGAGTTCAAGGAATTCGCGATGCGTGGCAACGTCATCGACCTCGCCGTCGGCGTGGTCATCGGCGCGGCCTTCGGCAAGATCGTCACCGCGCTGGTGGAGAAGATCATCATGCCGCCGCTGGGCCTGCTGATCGGCAAGGTGGATTTCTCCGATCTGGCCTGGACGTTGGCGCCTGCACGTGTTGGCGCCGACGGCACCGAGATCCCCGCTGTGGTCATCGGCTACGGTGATTTCCTCAACACGCTGGTGCAGTTCATCATCGTGGCCTTCGCCATCTTCATGGTGATCAAGGTCATCAACCGCCTGTCGCGCAAGAAGGAAGCGGCACCGGCCGGTCCGAAGGAAGAAGTGGTACTGCTGCGCGAGATCCGCGACAGTCTCAAAAGGTAAAGAACAAGGGCGCCTGCGGGCGCCCTTGCAGTCTGGCTCACGTGGCACGCGCCATTGACGCGGGCGCTGATATCCTGCTGCCCGCACGCGTGGCTGTCCCGCTGCGCGGCGAAGCATGAAGCCACCGCCCCCTGCGGTGGATGCCAGGAGGCACCGCTTGAAAATCCCCCACTCGCGCCTTCGCGCACTGTTCGTTCCCGTCCTGCTGTCTGCCTGTGTGTGCCTGTCGAGCACCGCGCAGTCCCGCGAGGTTTCGGTCACCGACGGCAAAGGCCGTTACCTGCCCTATACGACCGGGATGACACTGCCCAAGGGCGTGGCCGCACCGCTACCGGGTTATACCCACGGGGATCTGTTGCTCGCAGCTGCCGAGCCCATCGAGGCGCAGATGAAGGCACGCGACATCGACCCGACGCTGATCCGTGAATCGATTTTCGCCATGGCCGGCGTGCTGAACAACGCGCTGGAAGCCAAAAGTGCCGAGTACCAGATCGCGACCGATCTGCAGCAGGCGGGCGATGCGCCCAAGGCTCGCCATGATGCGGTGGCTGCCCTGGCAAAGCGTTTCGGGCTGCTTACCGTCGACGCCACTTACGAGTCACTGAAAGGTTCGCCGCTGCTGGCGCTGGACAAGCAGTTTCTGAACGACTACATCAACAATGCCGGCGAAGGCGTGGCCAGCCACATCATGAAGCTGGACAGCAAATCCGATTGATTCCGGTCAAGGTGTGATCTGCCCGCAGTCCAGCCGTGCTGTGCAACCGCGCCTGGATGCCTTCACCGCGAAGCCCGTGAAAGCCCCGCCCCGGCGGGGCTTTCGCTTTGCCGGTCATGGCCGGAGAACAGCGTTCGCCGCCACCGTGACCTCCCACCCATGCGCGGCACTGAACGACTGTTAAGCTCCAAGGCTGATTCCCTTCCCGGAGCTGTCCATGCGTCGCCGCGTCCTTGCCATCGCATCCTCCCTCGCCCTGCTGGCCGCGCCGGCCTTTGCGGCGCCGCGCACCACCACCCTGCCTCCGGCCTCGCTGGCCACGGCCGCGCAGCTGCGCGACCAGGCACTGGCCGATGACACCGGCTGGAAGGTGGTGGAATCGCTGACCACCGAGATCGGCCCGCGCATCGCTGGCGGCGAAGCCGATGCCCGCGCCGTGGCCTGGGCCGAAGCAAAGTTCAAGGCGCTCGGCTTCGACAAGGTGTGGAAGGAGCCGGTGACTTTCCCGAAGTGGGAACGTCGCGGTGAACACGCCGCCGTGACCGGCAAGCACCAGCAGCCGTTGCAGATCACCGCGCTGGGCGGCAGCCCGGGCGGCAGCGTCGAAGCCGAAGTCGTGCGCTTTGCCGACCTCGCCGCACTGCAGGCAGCGCCGGAGGGCTCCCTGAAGGGCAAGATCGCCTTCGTCGATTACCAGATGCTGCCGTTCCGCGATGGCCGTGATTACGGCCGCGGCGGCGCGATCCGCAGCAAGGGGCCGTCGGAAGCGATCCGCAAGGGTGCGGTCGGCTTCCTGATGCGCTCGGCCGGCACCGATTCGCACCGCGTGCCGCATACCGGCATCACCCGTTACGACGACGGCCTGACCCCGGTGCCCTCCGCTGCACTGTCGGTACCCGATGCCGACCAGCTGGCGCGCCTGGTGGCGCGCGGCAGCACCACCGTGAAGGTGACCCTGGACTGCGGCTGGGATGGCACCGCCACCTCCTACAACGTGATCGGTGAAATCACCGGGCGCAGCCTGCCCAAGGAAGTGGTGGTGATCGGTGGTCACCTCGATTCCTGGGACCTGGGCACCGGCGCCATCGATGACGGCGCGGGCGTGGGCATCACCATGGCCGCCGGCCACCTGATCGGCCAGCTCAAACAGGCCCCCAAGCGCACCATCCGCGTGGTCGCCTTCGCCAATGAAGAGCAGGGCCTGTACGGCGGCAAGGCCTACGCCGAAGCCCATGCCAAGGACGTGGCGCGGCACCAGCTGGCCGCCGAGAGCGATTTCGGTGCCGGCCGCATCTACGCGTTCAACACCGGCTCGCCGAACCCGGAGGGTTCGCGTGAGGCCACCGCGCAGATTGCCGAAGTGATGAAGCCGCTGGGCATCGAGTACATGGCCGACAAGGGTGGCCCGGGCCCGGACGTCGGCCCGCTGGCAGCCAAGGGCGGCGCGTGGGCATGGCTGGCGCAGGACGGCTCGGACTACTTCGATTTGCACCACACCGCTGACGACACCCTGGACAAGATCGACCCGAAGGCACTGGCGCAGAACGTGGCCGCCTACACCGTGTTCGCGTACCTGGCGGCCGAGGCCGATGGCACCTTCGGCAGTGAAGCCAAGGCGACCACGCCGCCGAACGAGTGAGGCGGTGACGTGCTGGGGTCAGAGCCCTCGCCTTGGCGAGGGATCTGACCCCGATCCGGCAATTCAGCCGCGACGGCTGGCCCACTGCGCCAGCAGCACCGCCGTCGCCGAGGCGACGTTGAGGCTTTCCACCGCGCCGCTGCCGGGGATGGAGACCTGCTGGTCGCACTGGCTGGCAAGCGCTCGGTCCATGCCCTCGCTCTCGGCGCCCATCACGTACACCAGGCGCGCGGGCAACTCGGCACGGAACACGTCCTGGCCACCCTCGACCAGAGTCGCGGCCAGGCCGAAGCCGGCGGCACGCAGCTGCGCCATGGCATCCGCGTCATCGGGCAGCTGCACCAGCGGCAGGGCCTCGGCGCCGCCCTCGGCCACGCGTGCGGCGGCACCGGACAGGGCCAGCGTGCTGCCAGCCGGCAGCAGCAGCGCCTTCGCGCCAAAATGCGCCGCCGAACGCAGGATCGCCCCAAGATTGTGCGGGTTGCCCACGCCATCCAGCCACAGCGCCACTGCCGGGCCATCGCCTACCTGCTGCAGCCACTGCGCCAGCGGCAGCACCGGCGCACGCAGCACGTCGGCCACCACGCCTTCGTGGTGGGTGGTGCCGGCCAGCTTGTTCAGGTCGCCGTCTTCAACCACGCGGTAGCCCACGCGGTTGGCCACGCACCACTTCAGCAACGGCTGCAGGCGCGGAATGCGCGCCTCCAGCAGGTACAGCTTGCGCAGGGCCTGCGGGCGCGCTTCGAAGGCGGCCAGCACGGCGTTCAGGCCGAACAGGCGCAGCTCATCATTGCCGCCGCGGCCGCCACCGCCGGTGGCCGGCACCTCCGCACGCGGCAACGGCGTTGCGCGCGGCGGACGGGCGGACGGACGGCGGTTGTTCCAAGGGTTGTTCACTTACACACTCTCCTGCTTGCGCTGGCGCCAGAAGTCCGCGTTCTTGATGCCCAGGGCATCAGGGTCGAACGTCGGATCCAGGCCCAGCTTCTTCTGTCGTTCGTAATCACGCAGGGCCAGCATGGCCGGCTTCTGGATGATGAGGATGGCGATGATGTTCAGCCAGGCCATCAGGCCCACACCGATGTCACCCAGCGCCCAGGCCAGGGTCGCATTATGGAATGCGCCGAACACGACCATGGCCAGGATGCCCAGGCGCAGCACCAGCACGCTCAGCGGGCGCTTCCTGTTCTGGTTGACGTAGGTCAGGTTGGTTTCGGCCATGTAGTAATAGGCCATGATGGTGGTGAAGGCGAAGAAGAAGATGGCGATCGATACGAACGCCGCGCCCCACCCCGGCAGCACCGCTTCCACGCCCGCCTGCGCATAGCCGGCGCCTTCCGGAATACCGGCCAGGCCCTGGAAGATCGGAGGCGCACTGGCGCCCGCAGGCGAGTACACGTTGTACGTACCGCTGGCCAGGATCAGGAACGCGGTGGCGGTGCATACCATCATGGTGTCGAAGTAGATGGCGAAGGCCTGCACGTAGCCCTGCTTGGCCGGGTGCGAGACCTCGGACGCAGCAGCTGCGTGCGGGCCCGAGCCCTGGCCGGCTTCGTTGGCGTAGATGCCGCGCTTGATGCCCCACTCCACCGCCAGGCCCATCATCGCACCGAACGCGGCATGGGTGCCGAACGCGCTGTCGAAGATGATGCCGAACATTTCCGGCACGCGGTCGTAGTTGATGATCATGATGACGATGGCCGTCAGGATGAAGGCGGCCGCCATGAACGGCACCACCACTTCGGCGAAGTTGGCGATGCGCTTGACGCCACCGAAGATGACCACGCCCAGCAGCAGGGCCACGACGATGCCGATGCCCAGCTTCAGCGCCTCGACCGAGCTCATGCCCAGCATCTGGCCGTCCAGCGGGCCGCATACGGCGGTGCCGCGGCAGGCGTTGATGACGCTGTCAGCGATGGCATTGGCCTGCACGCCCGGCATCAGGAAACCGGCAGCGATGATCGTGGCGATGGCGAAGGCCAGCGCGTACCACTTCAGGCCCATGGCCTTTTCGATGTAGTACGCCGGGCCACCGCGGTAGCGGCCATCGGCATCCTTGGTCTTGTAGATCTGCGCCAGGGTGCATTCCACGTACGAGGTGGACGCGCCGAAGAAGCCCATCACCCACATCCAGAAAATGGCGCCCGGGCCGCCGAAGGCGATGGCGGTGGCCACGCCGGCGATGTTGCCGATGCCCATGCGGCCGGCCATCGACATGGCCAGGGCCTGGAAGGAGGACACGCCGGCGTCGGACTTCTCGCCCCTGACGGTGAGGCGGCACATCTCGAAGAAGCCGCGGAGCTGCATGAAGCGGGTACGCAGGCTGAAGAACAGGCCGGCGCCCAGGCACACCGCGATGAGTGCCTTGCTCCAGATGATGCTGTTGATGAAATGTACGGTTGCTTCCACGCGCGCTCTCTCCAGTCGGCGGGTTGTAAGGACGTCCCGTCGGCTGGAAGGGACGGGACCGATTCTCCCTGATCGAAGGTCACTGCGGTAGCGCCAGAAGCATCCGCCGGGCATGGCCCGGCGCTACCGGCAATGCCCGTGCCCCCCAACGGTAGCGCCGGGCCATGCCCGGCGGCTGTTCAGGGCAGCTGCGTGCGCACCCGCGCGAAGCGGCGCAGGTCGTGCAGGACGCCGCGCTTGTAGACGGCGCAGCGGGCCGTGCCCTCTTCGGCAAAGCCATTGGCCAGCAGCACGCGGGCCGAGCCTTCGTTGAAGTCCAGCACCTCGGCCTGCAGCCTGAACAGGCGCAGCTCGTCCATCACCCAGGGGGCGAAAAGGGTCACGACACGGGTCATGACGCCCCGGCCCACCCGGTAGAGTCGACTGTCAGTCGACTGATCTTGGGCCCAGTCGCGGAAACGCCCCGCTGCGCGGGTCAGTCGACTGACAGTCGACTCTACCCTACCGGTCGATCTCGATGGCCAGGTTGAGGGTGCCGGGAGCGAGCACGCGGCCGCCCAGGAAGGCCTCGCCATCCTCGCGGGTGTACGGGTACGGGAAGCGGTCGCGCAGGCCGCGCGAGACGGCGGGGTCGTTGGCGTGGTGCAGCAGCGACGCGAGGTCGTCGGGGTGCCAGGGGCGCAGGGTGAAGCCGTCGCCGTGCAGGCTTGGGGTCAGAGCCCTTTCCCGCAGGGAAAGGGGTCCGACCCCTTCGGCGGGCTGGTTTGGGGTCAGAGCCCTTTCCCCTTGGGAAAGGGATCCGACCCAACTTGCATGCCGGTCAGGCATGGCCGCCGACCGAGGGCGATTCGGCTTCCTGCTTCTCCAGTTCGCGCTTCACTGCTTCCGGCGAACGGGTGTACGGGGCCAGGCGTGCGTAGAACGCCGGCACCACGAACAGCGACAGGAACGTGGACAGGGTGACGCCGAAGATGATCACGATCCCGATGGTGCCGCGGCTGGCCGAACCCGGGCCGCCGGCCACCACCAGCGGGATGGCGCCGACCACGGTGGCGATCGAGGTCATCAGGATCGGACGCAGGCGGACCACGGCCGATTCGATGATCGCCGCGCGCACGGTGCGGCCGTCATCGCGCAGCTGATTGGCGAACTCGACGATCAGGATGCCGTTCTTGGCCGCCAGGCCGACCAGCATCACGATGCCGATCTGGCTGAACAGGTTCACCGTGCCGCCACTCACCCACAGGCCGACCAGGGCGCCGAGCACGCCCAGCGGTACGGTCAGCATGATAGTGAGCGGGTGGATGAAGCTTTCGAACTGCGCGGCCAGCACCAGGTAGACCACCAGCAGGGCCATGGCGAAGGTCAGCAGCACCGCGCCGCCCGCGCTCTGGAACTCGCGCGACTCACCCTTCCAGTTGATCTGCGCGTACTGCGGCAGCTCCTCGCGGGTGACCTGCTGCGCCCAGGCGATGGCCTCGCCCAGCGGATAGCCGGGGGCCAGGCCGGCGCTGATGGTGATCGAGCGCAGGCGGTTGAAGCGGTTCAGGGTGCCGGCCTCGGCCACTTCGCTGAGGGTGACCAGATTGGACAGCGGCACCAGTTCGCCCGAATTGGCGCGCACGCGGATGGCGGCCAGGTCGGCGGGGCTGGCACGGCCATCGCGGCCGGCCTGCACCAGCACGTCGTACTCCTCGCCGTTGTCGACGAAGGTGGTGACGCGGCGCGAGCCCATCATCGTTTCCAGCGCAGAGCCGATGGCGGTGACCGGCACGCCGAGGTCGGCCGCGCGCTGGCGGTCGATGTTCACCCGCATCTGCGGGCGGGTTTCCTTGTAGTCCGAATCGGGGCTGACCAGTCCGGGATTGTCGGCCATGCGCAGCAGGATGCGGTCACGCCACTGCGCGATCTCGGCATATTCCGGCCCCCCCAGCACGATCTGGAACGGCTGGCCACCGCTGCGCACCAGGCCACCACCGACCTGCGTACGCACGCGCACGCCGCGCAGGGTGTCCAGTTCCTTCTGCAGGTCATTGGCCACGTCCACGGTGTTCTCCGTGCGCTCGCGCCATGGCTGCAGGAACACGCTGACGCGACCGGTATGCATTTCCTCACTGGATCCCCACCCGCCCGGCACGCGGGGATTGGCCCGCACGATCGGTTTGTCGGCGCCCACGTGCGGCGCCAGCAATGCTTCGACCTGCTGCACCTGCTGCACGGTGTAGTCGTAGCCTGCGCCTTCCGGGCCGTCGATCATGATCTGGAACGAGCCGCGGTCTTCGGCCGGGGCCAGTTCGGACGGCAGGATTTTCAACAGGCCCCAGCTGGCGGCCAGCGCCAGCACCATCACCACCAGGTAGATCCACAGACGGTCGACATGGTGGTCCAGTACGCGGCCGTAACCGGATGCCAGGCGTTCCAGGTTGCGGTTGATGACCCCATACAGGCCGCGCGGTGCCTGCCCGGTGTGTGGTTTCAGCAGCTTGGAAGCCATCATCGGGGTGAGCGTGAGCGCCACGAACGCCGACAGCGCCACCGCCGCAGCCAGCGCCACGGCCAGCTCGCGGAACAGGCGGCCGGTGTTGCCTTCCAGGAAACCGACCGGCAGGAACACCGCCACCAGCACCGCGGTGGTGGCGATGACCGCGAAGGCGACCTGGGTGGTGCCGCGCTTGGAGGCGACCAGCGGCGGTTCGCCCAGGTCGATGCGACGCTGTACGTTCTCCACGACCACGATCGCGTCATCCACCACCAGGCCGATACACAGCACCAGGGCCAGCAAGGTCAGCAGGTTGATGGAGAAACCAAAGGCGTACAGCGCGATGAAGGCCGCGACCAGGCAGACCGGCACGGTCACAGCAGGGATCAACGCGGCGCGGAAGCTGCCCAGGAACAGCCAGATGACCGCCAGCACCAGCAGCATCGCTTCGACCAGCGTCGCGTAGACGCGGTCAACGGCCGCTTCAATGAAGGTGGTGTTATCAAAGGTGACCACGATCTGCGTGCCTTCGGGCAGTGTCACGGCGATCTTTTCTGCTTCAGCGCGCGCGGCGCGGGCCACGTCCAGCGAGTTCGCGGTCGAGGTCTTGACGATGCCCAGGCCGACGCCCGGTTCGCCGTTGCTGCGGAAATACGCGCGGCGTTCGGCCGATGCCAGCTCGATCCTGGCCACGTCGCCCATGCGCACCACGTAGCCATCGCTGCCCTTGCCGAGCGGGATGGTGGCGAAATCCTCGGGCTTCACGTAGTTGCGCTCGACGCGCAGGGTGAAGTCACGGTCAGTCGATTCGATGCGGCCGGCCGGCAGTTCCACGTTCTCGTTGCGCAGCGCGGTTTCCACGTCGCCGGTGGTCAGGCCACGCGCGGCCAGCTGGTCGCGGTCCAGCCAGATGCGCATCGCGTAACGCTGGCGGCCACCGATGCGGACCTGGGCCACGCCGTCCAGGCTGGAGAAGCGGTCGACCACGTAGCGGTCGGCGTAGTCGCTCAGTTCCAGCGTGTCCATCGTGGTGGAGGACATGTTGAACCAGATGATCGGATCGGCATCGCTCTCGACCTTGGCGATTTCCGGCGGACGCGCCTCTTCCGGCATGCGGTCGGCCACGCGGCTGACCGCGTCGCGCACGTCGTTGGCGGCCGCTTCGATATCGCGGTTGGAGGTGAATTCGATGCTGACCTGCGAGCGGCCGTTGCTGCTGCGCGCGTTGATCGTGTCGATGCCCTCGATGCCGGCCAGCGCATCTTCCAGCACCTGGGTGACGCGGCTCTCGATGACCGCCGCCGAAGCACCGGTGTAGTCCACCGACACCGAGACGATGGGCGGATCGATGGCCGGCAGCTCACGCAGGGTCAGGCGGGTGAAGGACATGATGCCCAGCACCACCAGCAGCAGGCTCATCACCACGGCGAACACCGGCCGCTGGATGGAAATGTCCGACAGTTTCATCCGCCGTCGCCCTCGGCCGGTGCAGGTGCCGTAGCCGGCGCCTTGGCCGGTGCGGTGCCGTTGGCCGGCGCAGCGTCGGTGGCGGCGACCTTCAGGCCGGCGCGCAGCTTGCCGGTGCCGTCGACGACGATGCGCTCGCCACCCTGCAGGCCCTGGCGGATCTCGACCACGCCGGCACGACGCGCGCCGGTGGTCACATCAACGCGTTCGACGGTGTCGTCGGCCTTGATACGGTAGATGAAGGTATCGCGGCCGACCTGCACCACGGCGATTTCCGGCACCACCAGCGCCGGGCGCTCGGGGCGGAACAGACGCACATCCAGCAGCATGCCCGGGCGCAGCGCGTGGTCGGCGTTGGCGAAGTCGGCGCGCACGGTCACCGCACGCGTGGCCGGATCGACGCGTGCATCGATGGTGGTCACTTCGCCTTCGAAGGTGCGGCCCGGCCAGGCGACGCTGGTCGCGCTGACCTTGTCGCCGTTGGAGAGCGCGGCCATTTCCACTTCCGGCACCTGGAAATCGATGTGCATGCGCTCGATGTCATCGAGGGTAGCGATGACGGTGGTCGGGGTCAGCAGCGTGCCCGGGCTGACCTGGCGGATGCCGAGCACGCCGGCAAACGGTGCACGCACGCGACGGTCGCCGATGTCCGCCTGCATCTGCGCCACGCGCGCTTCGGCGGCGTCGCGGATCGACTTCTGGGTATCGAGGGTGGCGCTGGAGACCAAGCGCTGGGTGGCCAGCTCGCGCTGCCGCTTGTACAGCTGATCGGCTTCGTGGAAGGTCGCCTGCGCCTGCACCAGCGCCGCCTCCTGGGCCTGCCCGCGCAGGGTCACGATGGGCGCACCGGCGGCGACCTGCTGGCCGCTTTCGAAGTGCACGCGGTCGACGATCTCGCTGACCTTGGCGGTGACGTTGATGGATTCACGGGCCTTGGCCGTGCCCAGCGCCTGCAGGGTGTCGTTCCACTGCGAGGGCTGCACGACGCGGGCGGTGACCGGCACCGCTTCGCCCTGCCGACGCGCGGCGGCCTCCTGTTTGCCTGCGCACCCGGCCAGGACGGCCAGGCTGAGGCCAAGGGCCAGGGTCGAAGCAATACGAGCCAACATGAAGGGTCCTGGTTGTTGCATGGCCGCCGAGTGTAGGCAAGCGCCTGCGAAAGCGGTATGTGCCAAGCGTTTACCGGCGTGGAACCGGCGCTGCGGTGGCGCCGTGAACCCGTTCCATGCAAGGCTCGGGGGCGCAATGTCGGCGTATGTCGGGATGTATCCGGCCGCGCTTTTTCGTGCGTTGCCATCGTACAGTCGAGGCTGCTTGGCAGAGGGCGCCAGGCGGGGGTCGGCCCTGGCGGGGTCCGGCCCTGTTTTTTTTGTTCGGGCAGGGCTTGCAGCCCTGCACCTGCAGAAGCGGTAGTGCCGGCCGCTGGCCGGCAACCTCAACTTCAAAAGCCGGCATTCCGTGGGTTGGCGGGGTGGGTCCGGTTGAGGGGGACGGCGTGAATACGTCCATGCAGCCTCGGTCGCGCCATCCATGGCGCTCACGCCCCCTCAACCGGACCCACCCCGCCTTCGACAGTTTCCTGCGATCTGTTGGAACGTGCTGCTGATGGTGGGTGCCGACCGTTGGTCGGCACGGATGAATTCATTCGATATCCGACAGATTTCATCCACGCATGGCGTGGCTCTACTGGCCGAGCTCTGACCCCAGAAGAATTTCGATAGCTGACAGATATGCCGACCAACGGTCGGCACCTACCAGAGCCGCGTGGAACAACAGTCGCCGTTACCCACAGCCGCGTGAGCCTGTCGAAGGCGGGGCACTGT
>DEZI01000034.1:6515-78182 GCA_002364755.1 Stenotrophomonas maltophilia | reverse complement strand
GAGCCGGGAGGAACATACAAGCATGGCTCGACTCTACAAAGGAAGCTGTCATGAACACCCGCAGGATGCGATCGATCACCGCCAGCGTGCTGCTGCTCTCCGCTGGCACGGTCAGCGCGCAGGTGCTGCACGCCGACGACCGCAGCTGGTTCGCCGATGCAGCGGCCGAGCAGGCGGCACGCACCCGGCTCTCCGCTGCTGTCGCCACGCTGCGTGATGCCGGCCCGACGGACCCCGCTACGCGCGTACAGCAGGCCGAGCGCCTGCTCGGCGAATGCCAGCGTCATCGCGCCTACCTGCACCTGCAGGCCGCACGCAACGCGCGTGACTCCCGCCCGGTGCAGGCGCAGCGCGCCGTCGCGGATGTGTGCGATGACGCCGCCGGCATCGCGCGCAAGGCCCTGGTCGATGCACCGGCCGACGCGCGCTGGGTGGCGCCCTACGCCTGGCTGCGCACGCGCGCGCTGGGCAACGCCAGCAGCTCCACGCCGCCGCCTGCTGCAGGTCTGGAGGATGCCGTGGGCGAGGTGGCCAGCCCGGCACTGGATGCATTCGCGCGCCTGCAGCGGCAGCTGCTTCAACATGCCAGCTATCCGGCCTTCGCCAGCAACGGCGGGCTGCTGGACAGCCGCAAGGACCGCACGGCACTGTCACGGCACCGGGACCGTGCGCTGCGCGAGGCCGGCTGGAAGGGCTACTGGCAGGGCGTGGCATCGCAGCGTGAGGCCATGGCCAGCACGCTGCTGGGGCTGGTGCAGGTCAACGACCGCGCCTCGCACCTGCAGGGCGACGGTAGCGCGCCCGAGCGCAGCTACCGCCGCATGGGCCTGGACCCGGACGCGGTGCAGGCAACCCTGACCGCCGTGCAGCGCCATGCTTCGCAGCGCCGTGCCTACCAGCAGGTGCTGCTGCAACATGCCGGACGCATGGGCTCGCCGGACCCGCAGATCTGGGATCTCAGTCTGCCCGATGCAGGCTTCGTACCGCCGGTCCTCACCCTTGAGCAGGTGCGCGACACCGCCACCGACGCGATGCGCGGGTTGGGACCCGGGTACGCCGGTGAAGTACGCGCACTGCTCGACCCGGCGCAGCGGCGCATGGACATGGCTCCGACCCTGGGTCCGCGCAGCGCCGATGCCTTCCCGGCCGCAGCCCCTGGCGTGCCCTCCCTGCTGTTCGTCGGCCAGCGCGGTGGCACGCTGGAAAGCGATGTGGAGGTCGTGCACGAGGCCGGGCATGCCGTGCATGGGCAATGGATGGAGCGCGGGAACGTGTCGGCGTTCTATCGCAACGGTACCTCGTGGTTGAACGAGGCCTACGCCATCTTCAACGAGCTGGAATTCCGCGACCAGCTGTACCAGCAGGCGCAGGATCCGCGTGCCAAGGCCTATTACCTCACGTCGCTGCTGGATGACATCGTGCTGCAGCTGTTCACCGCCTCCGAGGAGGCGCAGCTGGAGCAGTCGATCTACCAGGGCGTGGCCGCTGGCACGCTCGGCACGGCCGATGATCTCGATGCACTGACCCTGAAGGTGCTGTCCGGCTACGGGATGATGGCCGAGCGCTACCCCGCGCTGGGCGCCACCTGGGAAACCAAGCGGCTGATGTACGAAGATCCGCTGTACCTGGCCAACTATCTGTTCGCCGGCCTCGTCGCCGTGCAGCTGTACGTGCAGGAGCAGCAGGACCCGCAGGGCTTCCGCCAGCGCTATCTGGCCGTGTTGTCCGAAGGCTTCGACCGCGCGCCGCAGGAACAGGTGGCGCAGCTGCTGGGCCACGCACCGGACTGGCCGGCGCTGGTGGATGCGGACCTGCAGGTGTTCGATGCCCAGGTGGCGCGCCTGCAGGCGCTGCATGCGCAGATCGAAGCCGGGCAGGGCGGCTGAAGGAACAACGATGGAGAAGGCGATGGCACGACCGCAACACATGCACCGGCATCTGCTGGCCTACCTGTGGTGCGCGATGCTTCTGTTGGCCGTGCCCCTGCTGGCCATCGCCCAGACCCAGATCCCCATGCTGGATTCGCCGGTGGTCGATCCCACCGGCGTGCTTTCGGCCAGCACCACCGACCGGCTGCAGCATCAGTCGCGCGCGCTGTTCGAACGCAGCGGCGGCACGCAGCTGCAGGTGCTGGTGGTGGGCAGCACCGGTGATGAGAGCATCGAAACCTATGCCCAGCGCGTATACGACCAGTGGCAGCTGGGGCGCAAGGGAGTGGACGATGGCGTGCTGCTGCTGGTGGCCGTGCAGGACCGGCACGTGCGCATCCAGCCGGGCTATGGCCTGGAAGGCGCGATCCCCGATGCCTATGCCAAGCGCATCATCGAAGAGACGATCCTGCCACGCTTCCGCGACGGCGATATCGACCAGGGCGTGATCGACGGCAGCGCGCAGCTGGTCCAGCTCATCGATGGCGAGCCGCTGCCGCCGCCGCCCAGCAACCACCCCTTGGACATCGCCTGGGGCAACTTTGACACGGTGGTGTTCAGTACCGCGCTGCTGGCATTCTTCGCCGGCCTGTGGCGATCACCGCGGATGATGGACCCGCCTCCGCTGCGGCGGCCGGGTGGGCCGCGCAAGAAGCGCATGAAAGCCGCAGCAAAGGCTGCGGACGCAGCGGCGGGCGATGGCCCCAAGCCCCGCCGCTGGTGGCGCGCACCGCTGGAGTGGCTGGGCGTGATCATCGCGGTCACGCTGTTGACGGCAGTCATCCAGCCGCGCGCGGTGCTCGGCATGGGCATGCTGCTGACGTTCATCGTGCCCGTCGCCTGGGGCTGCGGGCGCAGTTGGCGGCGCAGCCGCGGCACCCGCGGCACGCTGTTCGCCATGCTGGCCATCAGCGCAGTGCTGGCGTTGACCCTGCAGCTCACGCGCGGCGTGTTCCCCGGCCTGGTCATCCACGTGGCGGCTTACGTCGCGCTGGGCGTGCTCGCGTTCCTGGTGACACTGCCGTGCCTGGTCGCGCGTGAGTGTTGGCGCCACAGTCGCGCTGATTTCGCCGTGCGTCTGCTGGTATTCGTCATCGTGGCCGGCTTCGCGGCGGTGTGGATCATCGACCAGGCACGCGATTCCGATGCCGGCACCGTGCTGTGGTCGGTGGCGGGGTTTGCAGCCTATGTGGGCTGGATCCTGCTGATGGCCAAGGGCGGCGGCGGTGGAGGTGGTGGTTCGGGCGGCAGCTCGCGCTCCTCTTCCTCCTCGTCGAGCTCTTCGTCGTCGTCGTCCAGCTGGGCCGGCGGCGGTGGCAGCAGTGGCGGTGGGGGCGCGTCGGGCAGCTGGTAGGTGACAACCTTGGTTGACATATTTCTCCGTGCCGGGACAGCGTCCGCCGGGCATGGCCCGGCGCTACCGTGTGCCACCTACGCGACCACCCGCCAGCCCTGCGCGGCATCGGCCAGCTCGCCGCTGCCCTGCACATCACCCACGCGCAGCAGCAGGCCCAGCGCGTTGGGCAGGTCTTTCTTCTCGGGAAAACAGCGGCGATCCGCAGCCGCCACGATCAACAGACCTTCGTCATCACCCATCGGCGCGAACTGCGGCGACGGCGGGCTGAGCGGCTGCAATCCGAACCGCGCTCTGGCCTCAGCACGCAGTGAATCCACATCCGCGCTGGGCAGGCCCACTTCGCTCAGGCAGGTCAGTTCGCTGCCGTGGAACGCGCCGCTATTCGCGCTGGCAGGCAGCCGCTTGCGGCCGATCAGTTCCAGGATCATTCCATCCGGCCCGGTGAAGTACACCGACTGCGACTGCCAGTTGCTCTCCAGCGCGAAGTAGTCGATGCCTTCGGGACTGCGCTGCAGCGGCACGCGTTCGCGCAGCCACGTCATGGCCTCGTTGAAGCGGTTGTCGGGCACATTGAAGGCCAGGTGCACGCCGCCCAGCGGTTGTCCGTTCGCCGCTTGCAGTTCGATCGTGCTCCAGCCGATGTGCACGTGATTGCCGACCACGCGCAGCTGCAGCACGTCGTGGAACCAGGCGGCGACAGTGCCCACGTCGGACACCGGCAGGGTGAGGTGCAGCAGGCGCATGATGCGGTCTCCTTGCGTGCGCGATGCCAGGATACTAACCCGCGCCGCTGGAAGGCTGCATATCCACGCATGGCGTGGATCTACTTCAGTGCATGTCTGAAGAACGCGATGACGCCCTCGGCTGCGCCGCGATGGGTGTGCGCACGCGGAACGCGGCTGCTGCACACCGGCCCGAGCTGCTGTTCGCCCAGCGCCGTGCACGAGGACAGGAAGTCGTAGTGGCCCACGCCGGGCAGGCGCTGCAGGGCCGCGCCGGGAATCAACGCCGCTGCCGCCTCGCCGTTGGTGGCCGGAGGAGCGATGTCATCCTCCTCGCCCAGTACGATGGCCACCGGCTGCTGCAGCGCCTGCAGTTGCTCGGGGGCAAAGGCCTGCACGATGGCCGGCGCCAGCAGGTAGACGGCGCGTATGCCTGGGATGGCGCGCGACTGGTCGGCATCCGTCAGGTACGGCTGCAGCTGCGCTGAGGCGAGGGCCTGCTGGCGCGCCTGCAGCGTATGCGCCGGCGCTTCCGGTTGCGGCCGGCACACGCCATCGGACGGATGCGCGTCGCAGAAATCGAGCAGCCGCTGCAGCTGCGGGCGGGCACCGGCGGCAAGCAGGGCGGTGTAGCCCCCGGCCGAGAAGCCGACGACGCCCAGGCGCTGTGCGTCCACATGCGGCCCCAGGCGCGGATCGGCCTGCACGGCGGCAAGTGCGGCCTGCAGGTCCTGTGCGCGCAGCCAGGTCAGCGCGCTGCCGGCCAGCGTCATTTCATCGGCACCGTTGTTGCCGGGGTGGTCCACCGCAATCACCAGGTAGCCTGCGCGTGCCAGTGCCGTGCCCAGCCATCCCATCATCCGCGCGCTGCCACCGTTGCCATGGGACAGCAGCAGCGTGGGCAGCCGATCACCCGCGATGGGCGCGTCGATGGCCGATCTGCCCACGTCAAACAACGGGGCATCCGGCGCGCCAATGGTCAGCGGCGTCTCGTTGCTGGATGCGGGTGCCGGGTACCACACCGTGAAGCGCAGCGTGTCACGCTGCTGCGCGTCACGCACCCCTGCACTGGCCAGCGCGGTCGTGCCGTGCTGTTCACCTGCCTTCCATTCCTGCGCCAGCACGGCCGGCGAAAACACGCTGCACAACAGCGCCAACAGCATTCCCTTCATCTGCATTGCCTGTGTCCTTTCAGGGGGATCGTTCGGTGACCGGCAGCCAGATCTCCATGCCACCATGGCCGGTGTGCTCATCGAAGCGCGCGTCGTAGCGCTCCAGCTCGGGGGCGTTGGCCAGATCCAGCCCGGCCGAGGGCAGATAGGTGTCCAGCAGCCAGAACCACGTTGAGCGGATGGCTGAGATGTGCCCGCCGTGCCAAGCCACCAGGTAACGCTGCGCCGGCACCCTCACGCGCTGCCAGCCCGCGGGTACGGACGGCAGCGTGCTGGCCGGAAGCGCGGCCACGTAGTCGAAGCCGCCGTCATCATCGTGGTTGCAGCACACGCCGAAACTGACCGGCACCGGCGATGGCCACGCGCGGTTCAGTCGCGCCCATTGGCTGGGGATGGCCCCGCTGCCCTCGCGTCCATGGCGTTGGCCGATGCCCGCCAGATCCAGCGCAGGCGCGTCAAGCAGGCGTGGTGCTTCGGTGCAGGGTGAGGGCGCATCGTCCAGCCGCAGGGCCTGTACCAGTGGCAGACCGTCCAGGCCGTTGTCGCGCACCCGCTCGGGGGTCTGCCCGAACTGCTCGCAGAATGCACGGGTGAATGCCGCATGGGTGGAATAGCCGGCTTCCAGGGCGACCGGCAGGATGTCCGTCGCGCCGGCGGCCAGTTGCTGGGCCGCGGCGGTCAGGCGCCGTCCGCGCAGGTAGCGCACGACCGAGGTGCCGGTGCGTGCCTGGAACAGGCGCGACAGATGGAAGGGAGAAACGCCGGCAGCCACTGCGATATCAGCCAATGCCAGCGGCAGCGCGGCGTGCGTCTCGATGTACCACAGTGCCTGGCTTGCCGCGCTCATTGCGCCCCCCGGTTGCATGCCTGGGAGCGTAGCGGATCAACGCGGGCAGCGTTTAGCAGTTCTTGCGCCTTCTGGGGTTCCCTGGCTGGTCGGTTGAGAAGAAAATGAAGCCCTTGAAAACGCAGGGACGCACATCGTGAAGAGAATCTCTTCTTTCTGCAGGCACGCGGGCACGTCGGCATGACGGGAGTCTGGGGGGCCTGCATCGTATTGTCTGTGCTGCCACTGATCTTGCTGACGGTGCTGTGGCGCCGCGCTCGTCGCTGGCAAGCGAATCGCTGGATGTTCAGGGCCCTGTTTGCCCTGCAGCTGGCCCTGTTATCCCCTACGCTGTTGTTGGCGCAGCACGCGGCCCTGCCGGTGCCGTCCATCGCCGCGCTGACGGTGGTCCTGGTCAACCTGCCAGGGCAGGATCGCGTGTTCATTGACCTGTGGGCCTTCGGCAGTGATTACGCCGCGCTCCTGACGACCCCGTTCTTCCTTGTTCTGGCCATCGCACTGTTCCTGCCGTGGCCGAGACTTCCGCAGCGACGCGGTGCTTGATCGGCTCCTTGCAGTGCGCGTCTTCACCGCGCACGGTCGTGCGGCCGCGCTACCCTGCGGCCATGGAAATTCCTGCAACGACCGTGGCGCCGGACGTGCTGGCCCGCGATGAAGGCTACTGGGCCGCCGTGGCCAGCCACTTCGACATCACCGATGAAGTGAACCATCTGGAAAACGGCTACTGGGGCGCGATGGGTCGCGAGACCCTGGCCAGCTACCAGCGGCACACCGCCGAGGTGAACCGCGGCAACGCCTGGTACGGGCGCCACACGTTCCCCGCCGGGTACATGGCCGTGCACCGCCAGGTGGCCGACATGCTGGGCGTGGGCGTCGACGAGATTGCCCTGACCCGCGGTGCCACCGAGGCGATGCTGGCCCTCATCGGCGGCTACAACCGCCTCTCGCCGGGCGACCAGGTGCTGTACGCCGACGTGGACTACGACAGCATGATCGGCGCCATGCACTGGCTGCAGCAGCGGCGCGGCGTGCAGGTGGAGCGCATCGCCTTGCCGGCCGTGCCCGATCGCGCGCAGATCCTGCAGGCCTACGATGCCGCCTTCGCGCGGCTGCCGAAGCTGAAGCTGGTGCTGCTGACCCAGGTCAGCCACCGCCACGGCCTGGTGCTGCCGGTGGCCGAGATTGCCGAACGCGCGCGTGCGCGCGGTATCGATGTGATCGTCGATGCCGCCCACGGCTTCGGCCAGATCGCCTTCGCGGTGCCGGACCTGAAGGCCGATTTCGTGGGCATCAACCTGCACAAGTGGATCGGCGCGCCGGTGGGCGTGGGCGCGATGTACGTGCGCAAGGGCCGCGTGGCCGACCTCGACCCGTACATGGGCGAGACCGATGATGGGCGCGTGGGCAGCCGCGTGCACACCGGCACGGTCAATTTCGCCGCGTACCTGGCGTTGCCCGAAGCCATTGCCCTGCACCAGCGCATCGGCTCGGCCAACAAGCAGGCACGCCTGCGTTACCTGCGCGAGCGTTGGACGGTGCCCGCGCGGCAGATGGCGCACCTGGAAGTGCTGTCCTCGTCGGACCCGGCCTTGGCCAGCGCACTGGCCAGCTTCCGCCTGCGCGGCCGCACCAGCGTTGCCGACAACATGGCCCTGCAGAAGCGCCTGCTGGATGAGCACCGCGTGTTCACCACGCATCGTGATGGCTTGGAATCGGGCGCCTGCGTGCGGGTCACGCCTTCGGTGTTCACCCGGCCGCAGCAGATGGATGCGCTGGTGGAAGCGCTGGCCGCGCTGGCCTGACGGTGGGTGCCGACTGTGGGTCGGCACATCCACGCATGGCGTGGATCTACTGGTAGATGCCACCTTGGTTGGCACATCCCTCCGGGCCATGAATCCCGACACCGTCCATCCAAGCCGGTGGGTGCCGACCGTTGGTCGGCACATCCCTCCGGGCCATGAATCCCGACACCGTCCATCCAAGCCGGTGGGTGCCGACCGTTGGTCGGCACATCCCTCCGGGCGCGGCACACCTCACCCATGCCATCATGCATGGGCCATGTCTCGCAGCCCTTGCACAAGGAAGGCCGATGGTCAGGAAAGACCCGGACACCGAAACCCCTGTGGACGAAGCATTCCGTCCGACCCTGACGTGGATGGCCAACGAGATCGCCGCCGGCCGTTCGCCGCAGGCTGCGAACGTGCCCCCATGCAGCGCCGACACCTGGCGCATCATCACCGGCATCCTCGAGGACTACGGCGAAACACTGGTGCCGCTCCCCGAGGCCGCCTGGGAAACTTCGGTCAGCCAGTGGTATGGCGAGCGCTGGAAGGTCCTGGTCGATCTGCATACGGCCGCGGAAGGGCGGAGTGATCTGGTGATGGATGTGGATATCGCCGAAACCGAAACCGGCTTCGAGTACAGTCTGCACCTGGTCTACGTTCCCTGAGGAGGCACGATGAAGCCGAAGCAATTCCATCTCACCGCCGAGCAGATCAAGCCGCTGCTGGAGGGCTATGGTGGATGCATCGCCACCGATCGCATCACCGTTGATGGCCAGCCCGTGGGTTACTGCTACCGCGAGGCGCCGGACAACTAGTTGGACAGTGGCTGGCGATTTCTTGCCGGTGACGAAACCGAAGACTACCTGGACGAGCCGGGAAACTCCGGCGTGTGCGACGTGAACACCATCGCCAATTGCGATCATACCGTCCTGGCAGAGGTGGATGCGCCGGCGGGTACCGAGTTCGAACGCACTGAAGACGGCAAGTTGCTGCCCGTCTGATCGGTGATGGCACGTGTCGGGCGGCATCCATCCTGGTGGGTGCCGATCGTTGGTCGGCACATTCGTCCGGGCCATGGACCCCGGCATCATCCATCCACGCACGGCGTGGATCTACTTCAGATGCCAGCCTTGGTTGGCACCATCCATCCGCGGCATGGACCCCGGCATCGTCCATCCACGCATGGCGTGGATCTACGGTGGGGGCCGACTGTTGGTCGGCACATCCATCCAAGCCCGGCGTCACCCCCCCGGCCATCATCGCGCGACCTCCCGGCCGGCTGTGCTACTACGGCCGTGTACCCCTTCCTCTCCGGAGCACGACCATGGTCAACCCCGTCGCCCAGGCCCATCGCGGCTTGGGCACCACACTTTTCAGCCTGCTGAATCCGATACCGTTCGGCTTCTTCGTTGCCGGCCTCATCTTCGACGTCCTCTACCTCAATACCGCCGAGGTGATGTGGGGCAAGTCCGCCGCCTGGCTGATCACCTTCGGCCTGCTCATCGCCATCGTCCCGCGGCTGATCAACCTGTTCGCGGTCTGGCGCCGCAACGGCACCGCCACCGGCACCGACCGCGTGGATTTCCTGCTCAACCTGGTCGCCATCGTGCTGGCCATCTGGAACGCCTTCGTGCACAGCCGCGATGCCTACGCGGTGGCCGTGCCGGGCACCATTCTTTCCGCATTGACCGTGGGCCTGATCGCCATCGGTTTCATCCTGTTGTCGCTGCAGACGCCGGTACTGCATGGAGGTCGTCATGGCTGATCGCATCCTGCCCACGCTGGGCATCCTCTCGCTGTCGGTGATGCTGGCCGCCTGCGCGGGCAAGGCCGAATACCATCCGGCCGACCAGTCCGGGGCGCAGCCGCCGCTGCCCAAGCCGGCCAACTTCCTCATGCCGCCCATGCAGGTGCCCAAGGGCGTGGGCTGGGCCGACGGCCAGGCGCCCACCGTGGCCGAAGGCCTGAAGATCGAGCGCATCGCCGCCAACCTGCAGCACCCGCGCCGCCTGCTCACCCTGCCCAACGGCGATGTGCTGGTGGTGGAAGGCAATGGCCCTGGCGAAGAGCCGGTCACCACGCCCAAGCAGTGGATCGCCGGCAAGGTGAAGGCACGCTCGGGCAAGGCCGGCAAGGGCGGCAACCGGGTCACCCTGCTGCGGCGCACGCCGGGCACCAATACCTGGACCCAGCACGTCTACATCGAAGGCCTGCATTCGCCGTTCGGCATCCAGCTCATCGGCGACACGCTGTACGTGGCCAACACCGGCAACATCATGCAGTACCACTATGTGCCCGGCGAAACCCGCATGACCGACAAGGGCCGCGAGTTCACCGACCTGCCCAGCACCATCAACCACCACTGGACCAAGGATCTGCGCGCGAGCGCCGATGGCAGCAAGCTGTACGTGGGCGTGGGCTCCAACAGCAACATCACCGAGAACGGCCTGGCCGTCGAATACCGCCGCGCGGTGGTGCTGGAAGTGGACGTGGCCACCCGTGGCAGCCGCATTTATGCATCGGGCATCCGCAACCCCACCGGCCTGGACCTGGAGCCGAGCACCGGCACGCTGTGGGCGGTGGCCAACGAGCGCGATGAAATCGGCGCCGATCTGGTGCCCGACTATCTGACTTCGGTGAAGGAAGACGGCTTCTACGGCTGGCCCTACAGCTACTACGGCCAGCACGTGGATGAGCGCGTGCAGCCGCAGCGGCCGGACCTGGTGGCCAAGGCCATCGTGCCGGACTACGCCATCGGCTCGCACGTGGCGCCGCTGGGCCTGATGTTCTACACCGCGCAGGCGCTGCCGGCGAAGTACCACGGCGGCGCCTTCATCGGCGAACACGGCAGCTGGGACCGTTCGCCGCTGAGTGGCTACGAAGTGGTCTACGTCGCGTTCAAGGACGGCAAGCCGACCGGCCGCCCGGAGCCGGTGGTCAGCGGCTTTACCTCCAAGGATGAAAAGACGCTGATGGGCGCCCCCGTGGGCATGGCGATGGACGCCGACGGCGCGCTGCTGGTAGCCGACGACGTCGGCGATGTGGTGTGGCGGGTGTCGGCGAAGTAGAGTCCGCCCATCACCAATGCTTGGCCATAGGCCGAGGAGCGACAGGGATGTCCAGGGCACTGCTGTGGTCCGCGCTGCTGTGCACGGGCCTTGTGGTTGCCAACCCGGTGTCCGCATCGGGTTGGCAGGGCAGCTACTCCAACGTCTGCGTGCACCCGCAATCGGGTGACCTGCTGGGCGCGGAGCTGTCCTTCATTGCCTACGGCGGCGGCACGGCCGTGCTCTGGCAGCCCTTCGAAGGCGAGGGGCTGCCACCACAGGTACTAGTGCTGCGCGAGGAAGGCGGCACCACGGTTGCGGCCGAGGCTGCGGGGGCGCCGGCGCTGTTTTCGATCACCCGTGAGCGCACGCGGATTCGGGTGCGTTACCTGCAGGGGCAGGATGGGGAAGTGATCGTGCTGCGGCCCGGTGCCGCGCAGTGGATGGGCGCCCGCCCGCCGGTGTGCCGGGCCTGATTTTGTAGAGCCGAGCCCATGCTCGGCTGCGCTTCAAAGAACCAGCCGAGCATGGGCTCGGCTCTACGGAAGATCAGAACCAGCCGAGCATGGGCTCGGCTCTACGGAAGATCGGAACCAGCCGAGCATGGGCTCGGCTCTACACAGTCGCGGTGCTGCCACTCATCCCACTGAACACCGATTCCGCCGCAAACCCCACGCCACCCAGCAGCACGCCGAAGTACACCACCGTGGCCACCACGAACGCATAACCCGCCGCCACCGCCGCACCATCGCGCTGGATGAAGCCGATCGCGAACGACATCAGCGCCAGCGCGGGCAGCGTGTTGCTGAAGGGAATCGGCCCCGCCGGCGCCATCAACAACAGCGTGGCAAACACCAGCGCCAGGTTGTTCAGCCGCATCATCTTCTTCGAACGCACCATCACCGCCAGCCGCATCGGCTGCGACAGCCGCTCCATGCGGTGCACCCACTTCAACGCACGGCCCAGGTTGGCCTTGAGCTTCTCGGTCGCCACCTCGCGCTCGGCCAGGCGGCGCGGCACCCACAGCGGGCGGTCGCGCACGCGGCTCAGGCCGATCAGCAGGATGGATGCACCGAACACCGTGCTCAGCCCGGGTATCGACACCGGGATGAGGAAGATCGCCGAGAGCAGGATCACGATCAGCATCAGCCCCTCGTCGCCCAGCGCCTGCAGCAGCGTGCCCACGCGGATCTGCTCGCCGGGCAGGCCGTGGATCAGGTCTTCAATCTGCTCGGCCAGCGGTGCGGTGTCGGTGGCCTCGGGGGCGCGGTAGGTCATGCGTCTGGATCTCCAGGGTAGGGCGGTCATGGGGCCGTCCTGCGGTGGGGGGCGCAGGCTTGCTGAGTATCCCTGCAGCCGTGCCCGGCGGTATGAACCGCGCATGAGGCGGGCAGGCCCGCGACTGGCCTAAAATAGCGGTCCCCACATGCACGGTTGGACGTTGATGGACATGGGCCGCAGGCAATCGACCATCGCACTGGTCGCCATCGATATGGATGGCACCCTGCTGGACCCCGCCCACACGCTCACCGAACGGGCCAAGGCGGCGATCGCGCAGGCGCGCGCGCTGGGCGTGCACATCGTGCTGACCAGCGGCCGTCCCGTGTCCGGCCTGGCTTCGTTCCTGGCCGAACTGGGCATCGATGGCGACGACGACTACTGCATCGCCTGCAACGGCGGCCTGGTGCGGCGTATCGGCACGGGCGAGAACGTGGCCGAATTCCCGCTCAGCTTCGAAGACTTCCGCTACTGCGAACAGGTCGCGCGCGAGATCGGCGTGCACTTCCAGGCCCTCGATGGCCAGCGCCTGTACACGCCCAACCAGGACATCAGCCGTTACACCGTCATCGACTCGCACCTCTCGCACGTGCCGCTGTCGTACCGCCGCGTGGAGGACATGGACCCGTCGATGTCCTTCATCAAGTTGATGATGATCGACGAGCCCGAGGTGCTCGACGCCGCCATCGGCCGCTTGCCGGCCGAACTGACCGAGCGCTTCGCCGTGCTGAAGAGCGCGCCGTTCTTCCTGGAAGTGTTCGACCACCGCGCCGGCAAGGGGCCGAGCCTGCAGAAGCTGACCGAGCACCTGGGCATCGACCGCGCCAACGTCATGGCCATCGGCGACCAGGAAAACGACCTGACCATGCTGCAGTTCGCCGGCACCAGCGTAGCGATGGGCAATGCCATCGGCGCAGTGAAGGCCGTGGCGCGCTTTGAAACGGCCACCAATTCCGAAGATGGCGTGGCCAAGGCCATCGAACGGTTCGTTTTGCAGTAACCCGCTGCACCGGTAGGTGCCAACCTTGGTTGGCAAACGCAGACCCGAGCGCCGACCAAGGTCGGCCGCTACCAACGCCGCACGATACCTGCGTATATCCGTGGTGTACCACGGTGCAATGGTGCGCGCGGCACGGCAGTGCAACACTGCCGCCCGTCGAAACCACCCCCTCGCATCACTCGGCAGTTGAACGTCTTCCACTGCCCCTGATCGGCGCGTACAGCGCCCCTCCCTCTTCAACGTAATTGCATCGCCAGCCACGGCCGCACCATCCGGTGCTGCAACGCGCTGGGCGTGCGCCTGCGTCCTCTTCCTCCTGCACCTGGATCTGGCCATGAACACTCCACCCACGACCCTGCTCGCCCTCGCACTCAGCGCCGCCCTCGCCGCACCGGCCTACGCCGCCGAAGCCAACGACGCCCCCACCACCCTCAACGCCCTGCAGGTCATCGCCACGCCGCGCGGTGCCGCCGTTGCGCCCACGCAGGTGGTTGGCCCCAACCGCTACATTCTCAACGCCGCCGATCTTGATGCCATGGTCACCGGCAACAACGGGCTGGCCATGCTCAAGGCCGTGCCCGGTGCAACCTACACCGCCACCGACGGCCTGGGCCTGGATATCTCCGCCACCAGCCTGTTCGTGCGCGGCTTCCGCATGAATGAAATGGGCATCACCTTCGAAGGCGTGCCGCTGAACGACAGCGGCTTCCTCTCGCTTACCGGCACCAGTGTGGTGAATGTGGGCGTGCCCGATGGCATCGGCGCGATCACCGTCAGCCCGGGCGGCGCGCCGGTCAGCGTGTTTTCCAGCAGCGCCAACGGCGGCAGCCTGGAATACCGCCTGCGTGATCTGCAGGACACGCCCAGCCTGCGCATCAAGCAGGGCGTGGGCAGCAACCGCACCCTGGTCACCACGGTGTCTGCGCAGACCGGCCAGCTGGGCGAGCACGGCCCGAAAGTGCTGGTCGACCTGCAGCGCATTTCGGCCGACAAGTACCAGGGTGCAGGCACGCAGGATTTCCTGCGTGGCAACCTGAAGGCCCAGCAGGACGTGGCCTGGGGTGATTTCATCGTGTTCCTGTCCGACGCCAAGGCCAAAGTCTGGGGCTACAACAACATCTCCTTCGACATGATCCGCAAACTGGGCTGGAAGGCCGACAGCTTCTATCCCGATTATGCGTGGGCGTACTACGTGGCCTCGCCGGAGAATGCCGATAAATCCTGCGGCGCCTACACCTGCGGCGAGCTTTCCGAACTGATTCCGTACCAGACCGGCCAGATCACCCGCGATCGCGTGGCGTCCATCAACCACCGTTTCCAGATCACGCCCGCACTCAGCGGCAACGTGCAGCTGTACAACGCCAACAGCCACACCCAGGCCACGCTGACCGACCCCACGGTGCCGTCACCCAATGGCGCACCTTTTTCCGAACAGGTGCAGACCCCGCGAGTGAACCGCTTGGGCGGCATGGGCAACCTGCAGTTTGAAACCGGCGCACATACCTTCAGCGCTGGCGTCTGGCAGGAAAAGAGCAAGGCCGCCGCGCGCACCGACTGGTACCAGCAGCCGCTGCTGGGCGAGGGCAAGCCGCTGAAGGCCACCGGCCCGTTTGATACCCATGGCCCGGCGTTCATGACCGACAGCGCCTCGGCGTGGGTGACCCGCTCGCGCCAGCTCTACCTGCACGATGACATCGCCCTGAGCGACACGTTGAAGCTGGGCGTCGGCTTCAAGGCGGTGGATTTCCGTACCGATGGCGGCGGCCTCGGCGATGCGCCGGACCGTCCGGTGAACGGCGCGCTGCGTGCCAAGGACAACTTCCTGCCGCACGTCTCGCTGTTCTGGAGCCCCAGTGACTCCACCGACGCCTTCATCGACATCGCCAACACCATGAACGGCTACCGCGTGGCCCAGCGCGGCAACATCGGCTACACCGCCTCGGCGTGGACCATCAGCGAGCAGGAGGAGTTCGACCGCGTGGCCGGCACGTTGCGGCCGGAAAAAAACTGGAACTTCACCGTGGGCGCCACGCACCGCTTCGACCGGTTCACCGTCACCGGCGATGTGTTCTACAACGATATCCGCAACCGTCTGCTGTCGGCTGCGGTGGGCACGCAGTTCGCGCAGATCAATACCGTGCGGCTGATGCCGAAGATGCACGTCATTGGCGGCGACTTGGGTATTACGGCCGACATTACCGATCGCGTGCAGTTCTACCAGGGCGTGGGCGTGGCCCGTTCGTACTACGGCAGTGATTTCGTGGTGGACGACACCGTGTACCCGGTCAATGGCAAGGCGCAGCCCGGCTACCCGCAGGTATCGCTGGTGAGCGATCTGTCGGCGCACTTCGGTGACTGGCGCTTTGGTGCCACCAGCACCTCGTACCTGCGCCAGCCGTTTACCTATGAGAACGACATCCGCGTGCCCACGTTCTGGCAGGTGAATACCTATGCCGCGTACACGCTGGGCGAGGGCAGTGTGCTGCCCGGGCTGGAACTGCGGCTGGATGTGAGCAACCTGTTCAACCGCAACAACGTGGGCACCGCCACGATTGCCGGCTCCGCGTTCCATGGCGATTACCAGACCCTGCAGCGCAGCGCCCCACGGCAGGTGATGTTCAGCACCGCACTGCAGTTCTAACGCGGCGGGATCTGACCCCATCACCGTGAAACCCGCAATCCGGTAGCGCCGGGCCATGCCCGGCGGAATGCTTCCGGCGCGCCGCATCACCCAGGCTTTGACCCCAGTAGAGCCACGCTATGCGTGGATGCTCTTCGCAACCGGGGTCAGAGCCCTTTGCTCCGCAAAGGGATCCGACCCCTCCCTCCACGTCGCATTCTGCACAACCCGCACTGATATTCCGGCACCCACGCAAGGTTCCCACAACGTTCCTCGGGCATGCTGTCCACCATGGCCCAGCCCGATTCCGTCTACCTGCCCACCCGCCCGCGTGCCCACGGACGCCCGCATCCGGTGCCCTACGCGGCGCCGACGGTCGATCTGACGGCCGAGTACCAGTTCTGGCAGGCCTACGAACGCCTCGTTCACCCACTCCCCGGCGGCGGTCTCCGCCTCGCCTGGCTGGTCTTCCAGAACGTCTACCGCGCCCGCGAACGCTTCCCCGATGACACCCACGAAGCCGCACTCGCGCGCGTCCTCTTCGGCAGCAACATGACCCCCGAGCGGGCCACCGAACTACAGGACCTCTACGGCCTCGTCAGCCGCCGCCTGGCAACCGTCGCTGCCAGGGGTCAGAACCCTTTCCGCAGGAAAGGGCTCTGACCCCAGCCCCAGGCGTATCGTAGAGACGCGGCCACCCGTCCGCGCCAGCGCAGTAAACGCCGATGCCTCTACCCCCAGGCCATTACCGCATCCTCGCCTACCGCGGGTTTCATGACCTGCCGCGTCTGATGTGGGTGGACGACGAGGCTTCACGCCCGTGGCTGCTCGATTGCCCCTTTGACGATGCGCTGGATGACTACCCCGCCGAGTATCGCGTGCACACCGTGGATATCGATGTGGAAGGCGCAGTGGAACCGTGGGAGAAGCATGCACTCGGGCTGCTACCCATGGTCGGTACCGTGCCAGTAGCTGCCCTCCACTTCGATGCCACCCACCGCACCTCCTTCCGAATCGCGTAGCACCCGACTCGTAGCGTCGAGCTCGCTCGGGAAAGGGCGCTGACCCCACCGCACCACCACCCCCTGCCAGAACAGCCGCGCGAGCTCGACCGGCGCGGGCCCCTGGCGGTCACCCTCAAGCAAGCATCGCTGCCGACGCGGCACGCGCTCGACCACCTCCCGCCACCGCGCCTCCCACCACGACGGCTTGCCACGCATGCCCCCCACGGCTGCATTGCCCGGCTCAGGCACAAGCCACAGCCTCTGGGTGTCCAGCAACCACGCGACATCCGGCGCCCGCCGCAACCCATCGGCAGGCAACCGCACCAGCACCCGTGCAGGCGTGTTTTCCACCACCAACACCGGCACCCCCTGGCAACGGATCTCGAACGACCCCGTCCCATCCGTGCGCGGCACGAACCGCAGCCCTTGGTACCCCTTGGCCTCGGCAAAGACCATCGCATCGGTCTGCACCATCCGGTAGTGCATCACCGGCAGCTTGCGATAAGCCGAAACCACATCGCCTGCGGGCGCAGGCCAGTGCATCCATACCGCACCCGCAAACCCGACGCCCAGCAGCGCCAAAGCGAAACGCCACTGCTTCACTCACCACCTCCATCGATGCGACCCCATCACCGTCCAGGCTGGACCCGGTAGAGCCACGCCACGCGTGGATGCCCTTCGCGACCAACCAACCGGGGTCGGATCCCTCCGCCCCGCGGAGGGCTCTGACCCCAGGTAGATCCACGCCACGCGTGGATGCCCTTGGCGGCCAACCCAAGAACCCTCACCCCTCCGGCCGCACCCGCTCCTGGATAAACGCCGTCAACGCCAGCGCAGCCATCGCCAACCCCTCCAACACGCGATCCCCCACGTACTGATCCGGGTCTCCGTTCTGCTGCGCGCGAATCGCCGCCAGCAGAATCTCCTGCACCACGCGCTGGCCCGCCAACGCACAGTCCGCATCGGCCATGGCGATCTGCCGGCCGCGAAGGTGATGGCGCTCAGGCCAAGGCTGTCCGTCGGACGCCGCACCCGCACCAATGCTGTGCAGGAGGGCGATGAGGGTATTGGGATCCAACCCAGGCGAGGGCGCTTCCTGGATGGGGCGCGGGGGAGGGGAATGCGGCTGGTTCATGGCAGGCTCCGTGCAAGCAGGCAGAAGCCGCCACCGATAAAGGTGGCGGACGATGCGTGGCTCGAAAACCGGAGTTAGACAATGCCGGCGGGTACAAGACCCCCACGCACCGCCCGCCGTAGCCGGCAGACGGATTGTCAGCCGGCACCACGCGGGGTGGTGCCGGCTGACAAGCGTAAACAACGTCTAACATGCGGGTTTTCGACGCCCGGCCACCCGTTGTCGGTGGCACTGCCAGAGTTGCCTGATGCTGTTGGGATTGCCAAGAGGTTAGGGGCAATCCCGCCACCGTCCAATGCTCTTTCGTATTTTTCTTATAGGGTGCAGCGCAAGCAGATCCTTGGCAGACAAGGGCTTTGGCGTTTTTGCGACGAGTGCGTCAGATGGCCGATCAGGGCGCGCGGATGTGGCAAGTACGACACTGAGAGATGAGGCATGTACGGCCGAAGACGTTGGTGTAGTCGCTGACACCTGTCACTTGTCCAACCGGCCCGGTCCGTCAATAGTGAGCGCCATCCACCGCCCTCCGTGCGGGCACTCACTGAAAGGACCTCCCGTGACCCAACTGCAGCCCATCCTCTCGCACACTCCGATCTGGGTCTGGGTGATCCTGGCGTACCTCATCACCCGCGGCGTCGCGGCCATGCGGCCAGGACAGACCTCGCTGCGGAGGCTGGCGATCGTGCCGGCCCTGTTCACGGTGTGGGGCATCTGGTCGATCAGCCACCGCTACGGCGGTTCGCTGGTGGCGTGGAGCGAATGGCTCGCCGGCATCTGTGCGGGTGCGATGCTGGGCTGGGTGCTGCTGCGCCGGGCGACGCTGACCGTGGATGAAGCAACGGGCCAGCTGTGGCGCAGCGCGGACTACAGTCTGCTGCCGCTGCTGCTGGTCACGTTTCTGGTGAAGTACGGGTTCGAGGTGGCGCTTGCGGTGTCGCCTGCGCTGAGTGCCGACGGCAGCTTCAGTGCCGCGTATCTGCTGCTGTCCGGCGGGTTCACCGGCATTTTTGTTGGCAAGTACTTGCGGTATCTGTCGGTGCTGCGCAAGGGCATGCCCAGTACTCTGGGCCCGGTGCATTGAGGTAGGGAGGAGCCTGGGCGCTTGCAGGCTCCTTTTGGCCTGCCGTCCCATGAAGGTGTCTGCTTCTGGCCGAAAGCGGCCTCCAGATTGCCCTGAGCAGGCCGCGGTTCCTCTAGATACTCTCCCCCTAGGCCTCTGTTTGCTCCGCGAGTTCCAATGCGTCTTCAACCTCAATCCCTAAGTACCTCACAGTGCTCTCAAGTTTGGTGTGGCCCAGCAGGATCTGAACTGCGCGGAGATTCCTGGTCCGGCGATATATCAGCGATGCCTTGGTCCGTCGCATGCTGTGGGTACCGTAGCTGTTGCGGTCGAGTCCAATAGCTGTAACCCACGAGCCCACAATGCGTGCATACTGTCGCGTTGAGAGGTGGCCATCCCTCAGCCCAGGGAACAAGTAAGATGCCGAACATAGCTGAGCTTTTCGGACCCAGTCGGCGAGCGCAGATCTCGTAAGCTCCGTCAGTTCAAACTGAACTGATCTCCCCGTCTTGCGCTGCAAAACGATCGCCCTCCTGTCGATGGCCGAGCCATGCGACACGTCTCGAAGCCGTAGGCTGACTAGATCGCAGGCTCTTAGCTTCGAGTCGATCCCTAGGTTGAACAGCGCCAGATCACGAGTGCGGCCTGCAACGTGCAGGCGCACTCTGATCGACCAAATGTCGCTAAGCCTGAGCGGTGCCTTCTGACCGACCAACTTTCCTTTGTTCCACGGCGTGAAGTGAGATGACATGGGATGCTCCAGTTAAAGAGCACCTAGCGTGCCTTCCCCTTGCGGCATCAGCTCAGTCTGGCCGGGATCAAGACGCGGGCATCGTTGGCGCAGCTCGCGGAAGGATCTATCGGGGTTAGATTGATGGCAGTTTCGGAGCAGAAGTGCGCCAGATGCGTGCACCATCACCCAATTGATCACGGCCCAGTCCTTGCGGGATTTCCAAAGCTTCTTTGCAAGGATGCGTTGCAGGGCCCTTACCTCCCCGACGTTGGCATCAGCTCCCGCACCTGCATCCAGGCAATGAACTGACCGAACCAGAGATCGCTGGTCATGCCCCTCGGCTGAAGGTCAAAGCCGTGCCCCCCACGTTCGTACAGATGCAGCTCCGCAGGTACACCCGCACCACGCCATGCGCTGTAGAGCAGGATGGGATCATTCGGCTGATAGTCGTCGTCAGCAGCGCCAGCGATGAATGCCGGCGACGCATCTGCTGGCACAGGTGTGCGCAGGCCGCCGTAGATCAGACCTACGAAGTCCGGACGTGTGGCCTTGGGACCGATGGCAAGATCTGCAGCCAGGTAAGCGCCGCTGGAGAAGCCTATCATCCCCACCCTGCCTGGGATGACACCCCACTCACCGGCACGCTGCCGCACAATGGCCATGGCGCGCGCTCCGTCCTCAACGGCGTTCGGCTCGCCGGCAAACGGCGGCATCTCAACGGGCAAGCCCGTCTTGGCACGCGACATCACCTGCTCCATCTCTTTCATGTGCACCGCCGGAATGCGCATCGGCCCATCGCCGCTGCGCACTGTGCGGTGCTTCAGCACAAAGGCAGTGATGCCACGCTCGGCCAAGGCGCGCGCTACGTCCGTGCCGCCGCGGACATAGCCAAGGGCAACAAAACCTCCGCCGGGAACCACGATGACCGCCGCTCCATTCTGCTTGCCGGGCGCGGGCCGGTACATCTCCAGGGTTGGCTCACTCACGTCGTAGATCAGCGTCTCGCCGGTATCCAACGTGTCGTGCAGCTCCTGCACGGCCAGTGGCTGCGACGTGCCAGCCGGATACAGCGGAATGACTACCCCGCCAGTCGGCGTTGCTGGTGATGCGGTAGCAGAGGATGCGCAGATAACGGCCGACAGCAAGGCGGCGGCAGCGAGCCACCGCTTGAAAGGGTTGTCCATCAGAGGTCCATCCTGAGCGTGACGAATGCCGACCGGGGCTGGTTGGGTGCTACAACGGCGTTGCCCATGTACGAGTAGGGATCCCACGCCTTGCGTCCGGTGAGGTTGACCAGCGACAGTCCGAGCGTGAACCGCCCGAAGTCGTAGGATGCCTGGGCATCGAACACGGCATAGCCGGGAATGGCGACGGTATTGGGCAGGGTCAGCTCCCTGGCACTGACGGCGGTAACGCCCGCCCCGAAGGCCAGTCCTTTCGCCGGCCCCTCCAGCAGTCGATAGCGCGCTGCAAGGCGCCCGCTGTTGTCCGGAACACGCGCCACGCGATCCCCAGGAGAGGCACCTTCATCCCGCGTCGTGGTGTGCGCGTAGTTGGCCAGCAGCGAGAAGGCCGGTGTGGGTTCCCATACCACGTCCATTTCCACCCCGCGTGCCCGCTGCTGACCGCTCTGGATGTAGAAGCCCACGTTGTTCGGGTCCGACACCGCCACGTCCTCGCGCTTCTGCCGGAACACCGCGACGGTGCCGGAAAGCCCCCGGCTTGGCAGTGACAGCTTCACGCCCCCTTCCACGTTGGTGGACGTTTCAGGCTCTGGCGTGGCAAGGCCGATGAAGCCGAACGGTGCACGGAAGGCGGTCGCGTAGCCTGCAAACAGCGCGATGCCGGGGGCAAGGTCGTACGTTGCCCCGAAATGCGGTGACACATGGCGGAAGGTCTTGTCGTTGGCCACGCCGATATTGCTGTTCTCGACGAACTTCAGCGACGTCCAGCGCAGTGCGCCGGTCAGATGCAGACGGCCATAGGTCGCCTGGTCCTGGATGTAGCCGGCAATGGTCGTGAAGCGATCATCGGTGTAGGAGTTGACCGGCAACTGCGCCGTATAGCGAAGCATGTAACGAGGATCGGCGAGGTTGATCACCCCGGAAGGACTATCGCTGATGAACAGGCCCATGCCACTGTAGAAGCTTGTCCAGTCGTAGTTGATGCCGCCCAGCAGAGTGTGCTCCCCGCCCAGCATGTCAGTCTTGACAGAGAGGTTGGCATCCAGCGTTGCTTCTTTCGTGCGGTTCACCATCGTGATCGGGAAGACGTCGTACTCCGGTGCAACTGTGTCCGTTGGGGCCAAGCCAGGGAAGACGAAGCTGCCGCTCTCATCGACCTTGCCGCGGAAGTAGCGTGCGGTCACGGTCAGTTCGGCCCGGTCTGAGAATGCATGCCGCAGGGTGGCAGTACCCATCTTGCTATCGTTGCTGGTCAACGGTTGGCCGTCAGGCGAGCCGGGGAAGGCGTTCCGATCCAGCATGCCGGCCAGGGCCGCATCAGCAGGCAGGCCGGAATACTCCAGAGCGCGACGGCGGTTGAACTGTCCTTGCAGCAGCAATTCGGTCGCCTCGCTCAACTGCATCAGCAAGCTGGGCTGCAACGACCAGCGCTCGCCATGAACCTCATCGATCCAGCTGTCGTTCTTCTGGTACTCCGCACCGATCCGCGCTGCGATGGTAGAAGACAGGGGAACGTTGATATCCGCGTAGGGGTTCCAGGTGGAGAAGCTGCCCCCGCGCAGGGCAACGTAGCCGCTGGACGCGCTAGGGTCCGGCCGCTCGCTCTCGATGTTGATGACGCCGCCGAGTGGCGTGCCGAGGCCACCGCCATACAGCGTCGCACTCGGCCCCTTGAGCACGCTGATGCTGGAAATACCCACCATGCCGGTGGGGTCGTAGGCCTGCTGGTTGCCTGCAAACAGCGGCAGGCCGTCCAGATAGACCTCGGCGGGGAACCCACGCACGATGGGCGGAATGAACAGATTCTCGTCCGAGCGCGTAGGGCTGACGCCGGAAACGTTGACCAGTGCCTCGCCCAGTGTGCGCCGGTCCTGCTCGCGCAGCAGAGTGCTGGTGATGACCTGCACCGACTGGGGCACTTCGGTGATGGGCGTATCGGTGCGGGTGGCGGCGGAGGTGGCCGAGGCGGTATAGGTGCCGCGCGCGGCGGTCACTTCCACCGGCTTCAACGTCCAGCTGGGCGCGTCATTCGACGCACGCGACGCGGGCGGCGCTGCATCTTCTTCGGCGAAGGCCGACGGCGCCGCGCAGGCCAGTGCCAGGACGATGGCGGTGCTGATCAGGGTTCTAGGGGTCATGGCAGCCTAATTGATTAGTTGCGGTGCAGAGGGGGACTCAGCGCTTGCTGGAGGCTGCGTCATAGCGGGCATTGACCTGTTTCCAGTTGACCAGCGGCCACCAGGCTTTGATGTAATCGGCCCGCTTGTTCTGGTAGTACAGGTAGTAGGCGTGTTCCCACACGTCCAACGCCAGAACGGGGGTGCCACGCTCGGCAACTGCATCCATCAGTGGGTTGTCCTGATTGGCGGTGGTGGTGATAGCCAGCGAGCCGTCGTCCTTGACGATCAACCACGCCCAGCCGGAGCCGAAGATCTTCGTGGCTGCTTCCGAGAACTTCGTGCGGAACGCTTCTTCGGACCCGAAGGTCTCAGCCAGTTTGCTGCGCAGTGTCGGCGACGGTGTGCCGCCCTGGCCGGCAGGTGCCATCAGCGTCCAGAAGAGGCTGTGGTTGTAGTGGCCGCCGGCGTTGTTGCGTACCGCCGTGTCGTACGTCGAAATGTTCCGCTGGATATCCTCCAGCGACAGGCTCGCCAGTGTGGGGAAATCCTTGACCTTGGCGTTGAGGTTATCCACGTAGGCCTTGTGATGTCGGCCATGATGGATCTCCATCGTCTGCGCATCGATGGCCGGCTCCAGTGCGTTGCTGGCGTAAGGCAGGGCCGGCACCGTAAACGGCGTCTTGGCCGCATCGGCTGCAGAAGCGATACCGGAGAGCGCCAACAGCGCGGTGGCAAGCACGTACTTCAGGGAATGACGGTTCATGCGGTTATGTCTCCATGCAGGGGAACAAACGATGCCCAGTTGGGCGTTGAACAACGAATCAGCGTGCCGGCTGCGCACGCCAGCCACGGGTAGCCAGGAAATCAAGCAAGCCCACCAGCAACAACGAGGCACCCACCAGCGGGAAGATCAGGCCGCCGATGCACAACAGCGCAAACACGCCGGCAACGCTGCGGCCCTGTCGTGGGAGAGGCGGAACGCCCAGGCCGCCGAGCGGGCGACGCTTCCACCACATCACCGCGCCGCTGGCACACAGCAGCACGATGGCGAGGCAGGCCATCAGCAGGAACAAGCGGTTGGCCGTGCCGTATTCCTGGCCGAGATGCACGTTGATGCCCCACTCAAGCCCGCGCCCGAGCGGGCCGTAGTCGGCGTAGGTCATGTCCAGCAGCACGTTCCCGCTGTACTGGTCCAGATGGACAACCCGCTGCTGGTCCAGCGCCTCTGGATAGACCGAAGCGGTGTACACGCCCATGGCACCGCGCGGCAGGCTGACGCTGTAGCCGGGGGCCAGGCCCAAGCGCTCGAACGCCTGGATGGCTGCATCGATGCCGATCGCGCCCGGTTGCGGGGCCAGCTCGCCAGAAGCGCTCCCGCCATGCCCCTCATGCCCTTCGTGCCCGTCGTTGCCGGGCCGCACCGCGTGCTGGGCATGGGCCAGGTCGGAGACGGGCAGCTGGGCCTGCTGCATCGACCAGGTTGGGGTGGTGGTGTCGGCCAGGCGTTGGTGTGACATCGGCACATCTACGCGTACACCGGCTGGGTAGCCGTAGTCGTGGCCATTGGCCCAGGCGTTGACCTGCTTGCCCCACACCACCGACCACGGCATGCCGGTGACTGCCAGAAACAGCAGCACCAGACCGACCCAGACCCCGGTGACCGCATGCAGGTCCCGCCAGAACAGTCGCTGGCGGGGCTGCCCCCGCATGGTGATCACACCGCCCTTCTGGCCACGCGGCCACCACAGGTAGACGCCGGTTGCGACCAGCAGGATGGCCCAGCCCGCAGCGATCTCGATCAGTGCGCTGGCATAGGCTCCCAGCAGATCCAGACTGTGCAGGCGCCGGACGACGCCAGAGAACGTGCCTTTCTCGGGCAGATGGCCCAGCACCTGCGACGTGCCCGGATCCACGTAGTAGATCTGTCGGCGTCCATCCTTTTCGATGACGCCGATTTCCACACTGCCATCGGCACGTTCCGGTGTGGTGTAGCGGAAGACATCGCCTTCGGTCACAGCCTGCACGGCGGCGATATCTGCACTGGGCGCTGCCTTCTGCGCAGCAACCGGCTCGACCACCTTCAGTCCCGCGTGGACCCAACGATCAATGGGCTTCTGGTAGAGGTAGACCGCGCCGGTCAACGCAAGCCATGCGATGAAAGGCAGGACAAACAGTCCAGCATAGAAGTGCCACCGCCACACCGCACGGTAGAAGCGCAGCCGGTCCGCGACGGCAGGGGAGGCGGTGGCGTTCATCTCAGAGCTCCCGTGTCCAGGTCAGATAGAGTGCACGGCCGTCGCCAGGTGAATAGCCCGAGGATCCGCTGTCATACCAGGCGTACAGATAGGCCCGATCGGTGGCATTCTTCAGCTGCAGCGAAAGCTGGTTGCGCAGGTTCAGCCGGTATGTGGCGCTCAGGTTGAGCAGCGCATAGCCGCCATAGCGGCCCAACGTATTGGTGCGCTCCACGTAGTAGTCACCCTGGCCGTTACCCCAGGCACTGAAGGTCCAGTCCGGCATGGGGCTGAACTCCACGCCAGCGCTGGCCAGCCAGTTCGGCACATTCTCGATCTGCCGGCCGCGGGTGGCCGGTGCGCTTGGATCGGGGACTTCGATGGTGGCCTTCTGCCGCGAATAGGACGCCCACGCCCGCCAACGTGCGTCCGGTTGCCAGTTGGCCTGCAGATCCCAGCCCCGGCGGCGCGTCTTGCCGACGTTGCCAACCTCATTAGTGCCGATGGTTCCGTTCACGCCGAGGATCGTGGCCACCTCGTCGGATGCGGTCTGCTCCCACACTGCAGCGCGGGTCTGCAGGCCTGCCACGGGCGACCATTTCAATCCGGCTTCCCAGCCTTCGTTGATCGAGGGCGAAAGGTTGCCCGCCTGCGTGCGATAGGCGCCGTTACCGCTGCCGATCTGGAAGGTCCGCCCCCAGTTCCCGTAGGCCACCAGCGACTTGCTGATGTCATAGGAAGCGCTGAACTTGGGCTGCTTGATCAGGCCATAGTCGTATACCGGCGCCGAGGTACCCGAGGAGATGTTGGTGAAGTCGCCGTAGATACGATCCACGCGGTACGCCGGTACCAGCTTGAGCCGGTCGATCGGGCGGATCACCGCCTGCACGTAGGCACCGCGCGTATCCAGATCGAAGTCCCAGTCGCGCAGGGTGGCCTGGCGCTGACGCCGCACGGTGCGGTAGCGCTGGGCGATGTTGTCCTGCCATTGACCATCCGCGCCGGCATCCACCACCAGTTCGGCCAGCGCGGTGTCCGGCCGCCAGGTGGCATTGAGGATCAGACCGCGCTGGATTTCATCATTGAACCGCTCCTGCTGCGCACCACCTTCGGTAAAGGTGACCCAACGCTGGTTGCGGTAGTCGTTCTGGTAAGCCTTGGCGGCCCAGGTCCAGTCGGTTCCGATGCGACCGTCGAAGTGCAACGCGGTCTGGCGGGTCTCGCGTTCGCTGCGGTCATCCTTGGCGTAACCGGGTGACTGCTTCGGATCGGCCTGCAGTTCCGGGTAGCTCAGGTAGCCCGCTTCCAGCGCTGCGTTCTTGTAGTAGCGGGTCGTCAAGCCGCCTCGCCAGGCACCGTCGGGATCGGTGTAGAACCACTTGCCGGCAAAGCTGCGCTGCGTGGCGTCGGCGTGGTCACGCTCACCGGCCGACTGCCGCCAGCCGACGAAGTAATTCTGCGACCACGCCCCATGCTCGAAGCCTTTGGCCAGTTGCAGGTCCTGCGTGCCGAAACTGCCGGCAGTCATGCTCAGCTGGCCGTCATTACCGCCCTGTCGGGTGACCACGTTGACGTCGCCAGCGATGGCGTTGAGGCCGTAGCGCGCGTCGTTCGTACCGCGCACGATCTCCATGGCGGTGATATCCAGCGGCCAGACCGCATCCAGGTAGGGCATGCCTCCGGCGTTGTCGTTGCTGGGAATGCCATCGATCAGCAGCTTCACGGCATTGATGCGGCCCTCGCCGTTGAAGCCACGGAACGAGAATCGCCCTGCGTCGGTGCCCATCTTGAACTGGGTCACCTGCACGCCGGGAGCGTTCATCAGCAGCTCCCAGCTATGTTCTACGCGCTGCGACTGCAGCAGATCGCCGCCAATGACGTCGACGGAACTGAAAACGGTGCGGGCGTTGCGGTCCCAAGCCCCGTCGTTGGTTACCTGTACGGTGCCCAGCGTAAGTGCAGTGCCATCCTGCGCGGATGCGTCGGTCGGCATCAGGGAAAGGCAGCCAAGCGCGGTGGCGAGGCTGAGTGAAAGCGTGGTGCGAGTGAGGTTCTGGGTCATGGTCACAGCAAACGGCACCACCCGGCATAAGTCAGGTAGTGCGGAGATCGGGAAACGCCATTAAGCCCGCGCAGTCAGGCGCAGGCGTTGAGTGGCATCGGCAGGATGTCAGCGCGGCGGGCGCAGACGATCAAGCGTGCAGGGGAGGACCGCGGGCGCCGAGGTGCCCGGCGGCAATGCTGGAACCCCAGCTGAGCGTCCAGGCGCGGGCAAAGTGCGGCGGGCGCCAGCCGATCAGCGCGAGCAACAGCGCTACCAGCAGGCTCACCATGCGCGCTGCGATCAGGCAGTAGTCGCAGTCCACGCCCATGTCGTGCCCGGCATGCGGGTCGTTGCGGGGTTTGCCGGCGTGATCCTGCAGCGGACGCACCTCGGCGTGCGCGACCATTGCATGGTGGTCGTGGTCGGCGGACATCGTCATTTCTGTCGCGTCGCCAGTACCGTGGTGGTGATGCTCGCCACCCTCATGCTGCTGCATCGCAGAAGGGTGATGTTCAATCGCGTGCACGGCTTCGCTATGGTCTGCTGCCGTGTCGTGCGCGAGCCATCGGCTTACCAATGGAGCAAGCACGATGAGCAGCATGGCGACGAACGCCATGAGGCTGAGGCTGCGGTGGAAGGCACGGAAGCGCACCCACGCATTGTAGGGCAAGGCCGGGCGGCTGCCCGGCGGCCAGCAGCCGGTGCGACATGTGGTCGCACCCGGCGCGCCTGAATGGAGGGCATGGACCCAGAACATGCGCGGCTATCGTGCCTTGGTGCGTCGGTTCAAGTGCGGGGCTGGCATGCATCCGGTCAGTTCACCTTCCACAGCATGTATGCGGCAGTAATGAAAATCAGTACTACAAATACCGTGTTCAGAGCCCCACGATAGCTGGCAAGCTTCGTCGAAGTTGCTGCTGCTGCAGTACCGCCAGCCATGCCGGCAACGACGAACACTGCCGCGAGCTTCCAGTTGATCAGGCCTGCATGCGCGTAGTTCAATGCGGTGGTCATGCCTAATGCGGCGACGGCGACGGCGACGGCGACGAGCGAGCTTCCGACTGCGGCGATGATCGGCATTCCCGTCGCGGCCACCAGTGCGGGATTGACTGCAACTGCCAGTGCGCTGGTTCCGATTGCCACATGCGGTTCGTCCACTCCGACCACGTAGAGCATCAGTGGTACCGGCAGGATGGATCCGCCACCACCGACCACCCCCAGGACGCAGCTGACCAGGACGCCAGACAGGCCGCCCAGCACCCACTGCAGCAGAGATAGCGTTTCCATATGTCAGTCGCCGGACGCCGGACCTTGCTGCAGCCTAGCTGCGATGGAGGACAGGTCATAGCCTGCGTCCGAAGCAACAGACAGAACGTCGGCAAACGCCGCTCCATTGTGAATGACTTCCGACAGCGCCCAAAGCATCGCAGCACGGGTGCCGGTTCTGCAGTACGCGGCAACCGGGCGTGGCAGCGCGTCGATCAACTTGGCAAAGGTATGCACCTGATCATCGGTAATGACGCCCGGCACTACGGGAAGATAGGCAAACTGCATGGCCGCCTGGTGGCAGGCAGCCTGCAGCGCATGGTGACTGGGCTGCTCCGGCTGTTCGTCGTCGGGCCGGTTGCAGATCACGCTCGCAAAGCCCTGCTCCTTCAGAGCTTCAATATCCTCTGGCAGGAGCTGACCGGATACCTTGAGGTTGGCAGAGAGTGGCTTTAGGTTCATGGTTGTCCCGTAGTTGTAGTGGGGCGATGAATGAGGCCATGCAGGAGCACGCCAGCGATCATTGCCGTGGCGAACATGATCGCGAAGGGCTGGCCGGTTCCCAGCAACGCGATGGCTGGGCCGGGACACACGCCGGCCAGTCCCCAACCCAGGCCGAATATCGCCGCACCAATTACCAGGCGCCGATCGATGATGCGATGGGTGGGAATGTGCAGCGATGCGGCAAGCAGTGGTGTCCTGCGGGCGCGTATCCACAGGTAGGCTGCGCCGGAAGGAATCAGAGCGCCCAGCATGACCAGCGCTAGAGAGGGGTCCCAGGCGTGGCTCACATCAAGGAAAGCAAGCACGCGAGCAGGGTTGGCCATATCAGAGACGACCAGTCCCAGTCCGAAGAGTGCGCCGCACAGGAACGCGGCAAGACGGATCATGCCGGGCCCCCGGCCACAATCTGTACCAGGGTTGCCGTGGCCATGCCCGCGAGCATGAACACGCAGGTCGCCACCACCGACCGCGGCGATGCCCTTCCCAGGCCGCAGACACCGTGCCCACTGGTACAGCCAGCGCCAAGGCGGGTTCCGTAACCCACCAGCAGTCCGGCAATCACCACTACCACTGCTCCGTTTGCGGAGAGCGCCGGCAGGGGTATGGGTTTGGCCGCCAACGCCAAGCCTGACGCCAGGGCAAGTCCTGCCAGGAACAGGGCAGCACTGCTGCGTCCGCCGTCACCCGGCATGCCCAGTGTCCTGGCAAGCAGACCCGAGATGCCAGCAACGCGCCCGAGAAGGAGCAGATAGGCTCCGGCCGCTGTTCCGATCATGGCACCGCCAGCGAGCGGCCAATACCAAGCCAGATGAGAGAGCGTCATAGCAGGTCCACCGGCAGCTTGAGGTAGCGCACGCCGTTTTCCTCGGGCTCGGGCAGATGGCCGGCGCACATGTTGACCTGCACGGACGGCAGGATCAGTCGCGGCATCGGGAGCGTCGCATCACGTGCTTCCCGCATCTCCACGAACATTGCTTCGGTCACGCCCTCGTGCACGTGCAGGTTGGTTGTCCTTTCGGCACCGATGGTGGTTTCCCATGCGAAATGGTCCCGGCCGGTGGCTTTGTAGTCATGGCACAGGAATACGCGGGCGGCGTCGGGAAGGGACAGCAGGCGCTGGATCGAGCGATACAACTGGCGCGCCGAGCCACCGGGAAAGTCGCATCGGGCGGTGCCGTAGTCCGGCATGAACAGCGTGTCTCCAGGAAATACGGCGTCGCCGATCACGTACGCCAGGCACGCGGGGGTATGGCCTGGCACGTGCAGCGACAACGCCTGCAGATTACCGATGCGGAAGGAGGCACCGTCGGCGAACAGGCGATCGAACTGGGTGCCATCCCGCTTGAATGCAGTACCGGCATTGAAGACCTTGCCGAAGGTTTTCTGGACAGCGGTGATGTGTTCGCCAATGGCCAGCGCGCCTCCCACCCGGTCCTGCAGCCAGGGAGCTGCGGACAGGTGGTCGGCATGCGCGTGGGTTTCCAGCAACCATTGCACCTGCAGGCGCTCGGCGCGCACGAAGTCCACCAAAGCCGATGCGGAGGAAGTGGACGTGCGGCCTGCGGCCATGTCGAAGTCCAGGACGCTGTCGATGATGGCGCACGCTGAAGAAGTTGGATCGCGTACGACGTGGCTGGCAGTGAACGTAGCAGGATCAAAGAACGTCTTTACGGAAGGTGAGGGAAGCAGGCCGGCACGCGCATCGCTGACCAGGCGCACAGCCTGCTCCAGGGGGGCGTCTATCGCTACGGATGGGATCATGACTGGCTCCAGGAAGCTTCGTGGCCTGATACTTACATAGTTACGTAATCTGTGCAACTATATATGCATGCTAGATTGGACGCGTGCGCCCATAGTCTTCGCATCACATCACCTGCCCAAGTTGCCCATACCCGTGACCAGCCCCCCATTCAGCCCGTCAGACCTAGCCACGATGAAGGAGCGCGTGCCCGAAGTGGCCGAGTTGCTGCGCTTCATGGCCACCCCCTCGCGCCTGTTGCTGCTATGCCAGCTTGCGCAAGGTGAAATGACGGTGGGCGGACTGGAAGAAGCCACCGGCATTCGACAGCCGGCGCTCTCCCAGCAACTGGCCGAACTCCGTCAACGCAAGCTCGTAGCTACCCGACGGGAATCGCGGTCGATCATCTACCGCATGGCCGACCCGCGCGTTGCAGCACTGCTGGGCGCGATGCATGGGATTTTCTGTTTGGACGATGCATCAACTTGACGTGACCTAAGGCGTCTTGGAAGAGGCGGGCTAGGCCCTGACCTGGGGGACTCTAGGCCATTGGCGTGGCCTGCTCCAAAATCAATTGGCCACAGCAGGCTCGAGGTCTGCCGCGGCCTGGGGATATTCATCAGGGATGGGGTGGCTGTCTGCTTCTGGCCGACAGCGGACATAGCCTCCAGCACCAGCTTTCGACTTGCCACGCCTTACGGCACCGCTCTCCATGCACCAGCGGCGGGCCCCCATTGATCGGCTGGGCAGCCGCCGAGCTCAAATAGCTGTAGCCCCAGCCGCGCGGGCCAACGCAGCCGCAACCTCGTCGCCCTTGCGTTCGCTGTACCGGTCCACCAGGTAGTCCGTACTCCCTCGCGTCAGCAGCGTGAACTTCACCAGCTCCTCCATCACGTCCACCACGCGGTCGTAATACGCAGAGGGCTTCATTCGGCCATCGTCATCGAACTCCTGCCACGCCTTCGCCACCGATGACTGGTTGGGAATGGTCAACATGCGCATCCAGCGGCCGAGCACCCGCAGGGTGTTGACCGTATTGAACGATTGGGAGCCACCGCTCACCTGCATCACCGCCAGCGTCCTGCCCTGGGTGGGGCGCACACTGCCATCCTCCAACGGCAACCAGTCGATCTGGTTCTTGAATACGCCCGTGACGGTTCCGTGTCGTTCCGGCGAGACCCAGACCTGTCCCTCGGACCACAGTGACCATTCCCGCAGCCGCTGAACTTCGGGGTGGCTCTTGTCCACGCTGTCCAGCATGGGCAGCTCATGGGCATCGAATACGCGGGTCTCGCAACCCATGTGGCGCAGAAGCCGCTCGGCCTCCAGGGCCAGCTTACGGCTGAACGACTGCGGCCTCAGCGAGCCGTAAAGCAGCAGAATCCTGGGCGGGCCATGGTCCGCGGCAGCAAGTAGACGGTGGTCGGGCGCGGGGAGCGAGGCCACCGCCAGGTTCGGTAGTTCGGCACTTGTGATCGGCTCTTTCATTCGACTATTCTAGAAATATGGAAACATCAAAGGCAATCCCGGCTCTGACTGCCTTGGGTCACACCACCAGGTTGGCTGCCTTCCGCCTGCTGGTGGAAGCTGGACCAGCAGGGCGAGTGGCCGGCGACATTGCTACGGCCCTGCAGGTACCGCCGGCAACACTGAGCTTCCACCTGAAAGAATTGGTACAGGCCGGCCTGGTGGAGAGCGAGAGCCAAGGTCGGAACGTGTGCTACCGCGCCAATTTCGCTGCCATGGCAGGCTTGATCGAGTACCTCACGCACAACTGCTGCGCAGGGTCGCCGAGCGAGCAATGCGTGCCGACTGTTCCCGAGTGCAAGTGCTGACCCCACGTTCCTTTTCCTGCCAAAGCGATTGCACGATGACACGTAACGTCTTGTTTCTCTGTACTGGCAATAGTGCGCGAAGCGTCCTTGCTGAAGCCACGCTACGCGCGTGGGGCGGCCAGGCATTCAGCGCGTTCAGCGCCGGCAGCCAGCCTACGGGCTGCGTCAATCCGTTTGCCCTCGCACAGCTGCAGGCCGAGGGGATGCCCGTCGATGGGCTGCGCAGCAAGTCATGGGATGAGTTCGTGGATGCCGCGCCAATGGACGTGGTGATCACCGTATGCGATTCAGCTGCAGCAGAATCCTGCCCCGTAGTCTTCGGGGATTTCACCCGCAGCCACTGGGGCTTGCAGGATCCGGCTGCGGTAGAAGGCACTGATAGTGAGAAGGCTGCAGCGTTTGCACGGGCTCACACCATCGTGAAGATTCGCCTGCGTGCTCTACTGGCGTTGCCGGAAACGCTGTGGAAGGATCGCGTGGCGCTTCAAGGCGCGCTGGACCAGATCGGCCAGTTGCAGCCGATCGACGCTTCCCCATGAAGCCGCGCCCAGCCATGGGCCTGTTCGAGCGCTACCTGACGCTGTGGGTGGCGCTGTGCATCGCGGCCGGGACCCTCCTTGGCCATTTTCTGCCAGGCGCCTTTGCCGCGCTTGCATCAGCGGAGGTGGCCAAGGTCAATCTGCCGGTCGCGGTGCTGATCTGGTTGATGATCATCCCGATGCTGCTGAGGGTGGACTTCGGTGCGATGCGCCAGCTGCAGCAGCAGTGGAAAGGTATCGGGGTTACGTTGTTCATCAACTGGGCGGTCAAGCCCTTTTCGATGGCACTGCTGGGGTGGGTATTCCTTCGCCACGTCTTCGCAGATTGGCTGCCTGCTGGGCAGACTGACAGCTACATCGCTGGCCTGATCCTGCTGGCAGCTGCACCTTGCACGGCGATGGTTTTCGTGTGGAGCAACCTGTGCCGCGGCGATGCGAACTTTACGCTGAGCCAGGTTGCGCTGAACGACGCGATCATGGTCGTCGCCTACGCCCCCGTAGTGGCATTGCTGCTGGGGATTTCCGCGATCACGGTTCCATGGGACACGCTGCTGGTGTCCGTCGGCCTGTACATTGTCGCGCCCGTGGTGGTGGCTGCGCTGCTACGGCAGTGGATGCTTTCGCGCAAAGGGAACGCTGGTCTGCAGATTGTGCTGCACCGGCTCGGGCCCGTTTCGCTGTCTGCCCTTCTGCTTACTCTGGTGCTGCTGTTCGGCTTCCAGGGGCAGCAGATCGTCAAACAGCCTCTGGTGATCGCACTGATCGCGGTCCCGATCCTGATCCAGGTCTACTTCACCTCGGGCCTGGCCTATCTCCTCAACCGCCGCCTGGGTGTAGCGCACTGCATTGCTGGACCCTCCGCACTGATTGGAGCGAGCAACTTCTTTGAGCTGGCGGTGGCCACGGCCGTGGGACTGTTCGGGGTGCATTCGGGAGCCGCACTGGCCACGGTAGTGGGCGTACTGATTGAGGTGCCGGTGATGCTATCGGTGGTTCGCATCGTCAACCGGACTCAAGACTGGTATGAGATGCGGAACGGGAACTGACAGAGCAGTACTCTCAACATGGCGCCCGCTTCTTACCGGAAGCGGACGTTCAGGGGAAAAGGGAGGCGCCGACCGCTGGTAGTGTCCGCTTTCGACTGCGGCTTCAACTGTTCAATGCAACAGCTTGGTGATGTCGCTCGATCGTTGTCTGGAGGTCCAGGGTCTTGCACGGCCTATCGTGTAGAAACTTGGCGACGCTGTTGAGCTTGGCTTGGGAGAAGCTCGACAGATCACGCCCTTCGGGACGCAGTGACGCAGCAGATCAGCGCCCTTTCGTCGGCGATCCAGGTCATTGATCGGCGGCTTCCGTGGCTTGGTCGCAAATCGGTTGCCACGTCCCCGCGTGGATGGCAACTTGCAGCGGCGATCACGTCCACCTCGAGCCCCGCATGACTCCCGTTGCCCTGTATTCGCCCGATCCAGCCCGCGGCTGGCTGCCCTGGGTCTGGCTGACACCGATCCTGATGGTCCTGTTCAACGCGGTACCGGTGATCGCGCTGGACGGGTGGATGCAGTCGCAGCATTGGTCGACGCCGCGCGGCGATCCGATCGGGCTCGCTGGTTTGCATGCGCTGCTGTGGATCGGCTTCGCACCGACGTTGGCGGCCGTGCTGGCCTGGGTACGCTTCGTCGAAAGGCGGTCGCTGGCGAGTATCGGGCTCACCGGTCCGGCGCCGCTGAAAACCTTCCTGTGTGGAATGGCCCTTGGGTTCGGCACGATCGTGCTCGTCGTTGTGGCGATCTGGATGGCTGGCGGCATGCAGTCGGCAGGCTTGGCGCACGCCTGGCGCTCGCCCGTCAGCCTGCTGCACATCGCTCTGCTGCTATTGAGTTTCATGTTCCAGGCGAGCGTGGAAGAAGTCATCTTTCGCGGCTGGTTGCTGTCGGTGGTGGCGCGCAAGACGAATGTCGCGGTGGCAGTGCTGCTGGTGTCACTCGTTTTCTGCTTCCTGCATTTCAGTCCGCACCAGCCGCCCCTGGTCATGCTCAGCACGTTCCTGTTCTCGCTGTTCGCCTGCGCCTGGGCACTGCGAACCGGCAATATCTGGGGCGTGATGGGCTGGCACGCGGGGTGGAACTGGTTGCTCGCAACCGGTTTCGAACTGCCCGTCACCGGCATGGATGCGCACTTGCCCGCGCTGCTGGTGGCGCTGCGTCCACAAGGCCCGGACACTCTCACCGGTGGCGCGCAGGGGCCGGAGGGCAGTTACCTGTGCAGCGTTTTCTTCGTCGCCGCGATCCTGTGGATCCACTGGCGGAAGAGGCGCGGAGCTCACAACGTCTCGCCGAACAGCAGGTGACGCCACTTTCCGGGCGGCACTGCGCTGTCCGGGCCCTTGCACGCTTAGCCAGAAGCAGCAAGGTGCTCGCTTCGCGATTTGCGACCGGTGCAGATTCCGGTCCAGATACTTGGCCAAGTAGAGTCGGCTCGGGTACGGGATGCGAGTGCCACTCTCGGCTGGAGCCGGTCGGCGGTGGCCATGCCCTCTGTCGAACATTCAGGACGCTCCCTGTAAGCCGCGTCCCACTCCAAACGGATATGCTGCTGCCCAGTTGCTACCGAGCCAGGCCATGTACTCGTCCGAACGGTTGAAGGGCATTGACGTCTTTGTCGCTGTGGTGGACGCGGGAAGCTTCACCGCAGCCGCGGAACGGCTCAACCTGACGAACTCAGCAGTTGGAAAGGCCGTCGGCCGCCTTGAGGAACGCTTGGATGTGAAGCTGTTCGCGCGGACTACCCGCAAGCTCTCTTTGACAGATGCCGGAGAGGCGTTCTACCGGACATGTACAGGAGTGCTGGGCGAGCTGGAGGAAGCAGAACAGGTCCTGCGGTCTGAAGGGACCACACCCATTGGAAAGCTGAGAATCGACCTTCCTGCCTCCTATGGCACCCTGAAGGTAATGCCTTCTTTGTTCGACTTTCTTGAACGTTTCGATGGCATCAGGCCGCAAATATCATTCACGGATCGATTCGTTGACCTGGCCGAGGAGAGCGTAGACGTTGCTGTCAGGATCGGTGGGAGCGACAGGTGGCCAGACAGCATCGGATACAAGTACTTGGGTCACGAACGGCGGGTGTTCTGCTGCTCTCCGGACTTCGTCACTCGGCACGGGCCGATACCTGACAGCCTGGACGTACTGAAGGATCTGCATGCGGCGATGTATCGACGGGCGGATGGATCGCCGAGTCCATGGTTCATCCAGCGAGGCGATGGACCGGTGGAGCACCACTTTCCTACCTCCAGGCTGGAGGTTGGTAACGCCGACATCCTGGTGCAAGCCGTCGCGCGGGGCCTGGGAATCGCGCAGCTCTCCACTTGGCTGATCGAGGATCATCTGGCCAGAGGCGAACTTGTGGAGGTGCTGCCTTCCTACTCCACGAAGGGTTTACCGCTCTATCTGCTTTGGCTGAAAAGCAGACAGTTGCTGCCAAAGGTCGATGCTCTGATTGCCCACCTTGCCGGCTCGCTTCGCGTCTAATTATGGAATTAATTTCCAGAATTACTGGAAAATATATCCAAATTCGGACGTTCAGGACCAAATAGACTTTGGCGCTTCCTCCACTGGAAGCTCCAGATTGAAAAGCGCAGGCCCCTCCTCCCTGCAGTCCTCACGCTCCCGTATGAGCGAAAAGGCTGCGTCAGGCTCCAGCTCCATCCATATTCTTGCCGTGGCGGCCTTCACGATCGTCACAACCGAATTCCTCATCATTGGTCTGCTGCCCTCGATCGCGCGCGACCTGTCCGTCTCGATCTCTACGGCCGGACAACTGGTGACATTGTTTGCGCTGGTCGTCACCTTCTTCGGTCCCCCGTTGACTGCATGGGTGGCACACTTCGAGCGGCGTCGCCTGTTCGTAGCAATCCTTCTGCTTTTTGCTGCCGCAAATGCCTTGGCTGCCATCGCCCCCAACGTATGGGTGCTGGCTATTGCGCGCGTCATCCCCGCGTTTGCCCTGCCCGTGTTCTGGGGCACCGCGAGCGAAACCGCGGGAAAGATCGCAGGCCCCGAGGCTGCCTCCCGGGCGGTGTCCATGGTCTATCTGGGAATTTCCGCAGCAATGCTTTTCGGGATTCCGATGGGGACCTTGGCATCTGAAGGCATTGGCTGGCGTGGTGCGTTCTGGCTGCTGTCAGCCCTGTCGTTGGCAACGGCCGTCGTGCTGTTCTTCTGTATGCCCCGGCAGGAGACTGGCACCCGGTCGGGCTTGCGCGAACAGGCCAGGATTTTCCGCAACCCGTTCTTTGTGGCAAATGTACTGCTCTCTGCTTTGGTCTTCACCGCCAACTTCGCCGCGTACACCTACCTGGCGGATATTCTGGAACGGGTAGCACGTGTTTCGTCGGCAAATGTCGGCTGGTGGCTGATGGGGTTTGGCGCGGTCGGTCTGATAGGCAACTGGCTGGGTGGCCGATGGTTGGACAGATCTCCCCTGGTGGTTACAGGCGTTTTCACCCTGCTGCTGGGCATTGGCATGGCACTGGCCATGCTGTTCGCCCAGAACCTTGGTCTGCTCCTCGTTGCACTTGCTCTCTGGGGCATCGCCAATACGGCCCTGTACCCGGTCTGCCAGGTGCGCGTAATGCGGGCTGCACCCGATGCGCAGGCGCTGGCCGGTACTGTCAATGTATCGGCAGCCAATGCGGGCATTGGTCTCGGTGCGGTCATTGGCGGCACGACCATCGCCCACCTGGGACCGGGTAGCCTTGGCTATGCGGGTGCTCTTATCGCTATTCTGGCCGTTACCACGATTCCGCTGGTCAAACGACTCGAAGGGAGAAGGGGCAGCTAGGACACGTGGGCCAACCTGCTGTTCCGACAAGGCAGCGCCGTAACGCTGCGGCAGGAAGCGTGGACGTCTGCAGCCTTCATCTCCGTGCAGGTCCCTCATTTACCAGGTGGCTGCATGAACTCGATGGTGATGTGATCGGGGCCGGAAACGTAGGCCGCCAGTGTCCCCTTGCGTGGACCGCCCGGAATGGGCTGTGGACTGCCCTTCACCCTCCACCCCGCGCGCTCTACACGGGCAATGGCCGCGTGAATGTCCTCCACGGTCAAAGCCAGGTGTGCAGCGCCGATCGCACCGGCACTCTCCGGCGCGGCTCCATGCTGGCGACCTCCAGAATACTGCAGCAACTCAACCATGAACCCACCCGGTGCCAGGACGATTGCCGTACGCACGTTCGGATCCTCAACGCCTGTCACCTGATACAGGAAATCGCCTCCCATCTCCGATTGCCGTTGAAGCTCGAACCCCAGCGCTTCGGTCCAGAAGTGGATGGATTGGTCCAGAGAGGACACCGTAAACCCGACGTGGTCAACGCCGATGAGACGCGTCGTACTGGTCATGGCTGAACCTTCAGGGTAATCGACAATGTTGCTTCCGGAGTCTGCACGTGACGGCGCTGGATCGATGGTTGATTGACACTACCTGCAGGCCGCATCATCGGCCACCCGCTGCAGCGGGAACGAGCGTTTCGGCCAGGCGCAGCACATCGGCAGGAAATGTTGCGTAGTCATCCAGCGGTGCGACGTGGTCGTCGCGCCGATGGATGAGCCTGACAGCCACCAGCCGCTGCTCCGGCACGATGACCAGATGCTGGCCGAGATAGCCGTTGGCAGCGTACGCAGCAATGGGCCCGCGCTGCACATCGAACAGATCCGCCAGCTTCAGACCGCGGCCGGTGATCTGTTCACCGTACTGCTGGGGCCAGTGCGGGCCCAGTTGTTCGGCGAGGAAGGCAAACAGTTCGGCTTTGCTGTCGAACGTGCGGCCCGCCGCCGACAGCAGGGCCTTGCTGACATCGCCCCGGACACCGCGCTCTGCCAGGCGGCTGGGTGCCTGTTCTGCCAGGCGATACCGCTCCCATTGCGGAATGCGCCACCACAGCAGACCTACATCCGGCGAGCGCGCACTTTCTGCGGTAAGCAGTGACACCGAGCGTTCGCTCATCAAGCGCCGCCCGCTTGGCGCCATTCCACCATCGAGCATGAGCTGGCCGATGGCAGCCAGATCCGTGGCCGACAGCGAAAGGCCCGCCATGCCCAACGGTGTTCCGCTCTCATCCTTCATCCAGGTGTGGCTGGTGATGCCCAGCGGCTTGAACAGCGCGTCGTTGAGATACTCATCCACAGCCCTGCCGGACAGCTGCTGGATGATGCCGGACAGCAGGTTCGTGGCTTTGTTGTTATAGGCGAAGGTGGTGCCCGGGTCGGCGGTGAGTTCGGCGGCCAGCGCAAGTTTCACCAGGTCCGGCGCACCTTCCAGTTCTGCGCCTGCGTTGGGCACGTTCTGCAGGCCGGACGTGTGGTCCAGCAGCATGCGGACGGTGATGTCGCGCTTCCTGCCCTGGCGCCACTCGGGATAGATCGCGCTGACGGGTGTGTCGATGGAAGCGAGGCGGCCGTCATCGAGGAGCAGGCCGATGGCCAAGGCCAGTACCGACTTCGTTGCCGACATCAGGTGGATAGGTTCACGGACGCCGCTGGCGCCGCCCTGTAGAAGCAGCTGGCCGTCCCGTTGCACAAGCACGGCATCGGAATGCGCCGCGCTGGCGTGGTGCTCGATGGCAGCCAGCGCATCGGCGGTGTGGGCCAGTACCGGCCCCGCGCAGCACAGCAGCAGCGACATCACCAGCACAGTCCATTTCTTTGCCATGAGCACCTCCCTGTGTCGAGGGCTCCACGATGACTACATGTGTAGTCAAGCCACAGTGCCTTAAGTCACGCTTCCGGGCGGTGGAAGCCTTGACGGTTGGCCCCCCATACAGGCGAGGCGGGTCCTGAGCGCAGAGCGCTTCCGTGGAATGGACAGCGTCCTCGCTGGATCTGCGGCAGGCACAAGCGCACGGGTGGTCCGAAGGGCAGGGCGAGCCTGACGTCGCGCGCCTGGCAGATGCCAAGCGTCATCAACACCGGATGGTCGCGTAATAGGGGCGATCTACGGACGGGGGCGGCCCAGACATCCATAAAGCTGGAGTGCCTCGCGTCCTGTGGCTGTACAGTTCAGGTGCAGATGCGTGCTTGCTCGACCAGGGCCGGAAAGCCTGCGAAATTGGGGCTGGAGTTCATGCACGACTTGCCGATATTCCTTCTACAAGGTAAATGAGGCGGGAAGCCCAGCGAAGCGATGGCGCGTCTCAGATCGGGGGTTGCTTTGATCGTTGGAAAGGATCGGGTTCGCTACGTCTTGACCGTCGTAGGGGCCACGACGGTGTGCCTTCTGGCGATGCTCGCCGTCGCCCAAGCCATTCTCTACGTGCGCGACAGGGAAGGCGCAGAGACCGTGGCCGAAGCCGCGGTGGCGCGCTCGGAGGCTATCTCTCTGGCAAGGCGCATCGCCGCCGAACAAGCGTCCCGCATCGGGCAGCCCCTCTGCTCGGCGGCCGACGTTGATTCGCTGAAAGAGATCGCATTCCGCTCCAGCTACATGAGCGACATCGGCCGCATCCGGGACGGACGCCTTGTCTGTAGCGCCCTTTGGGGGCGCTCGCGCCCTTACACCCTTCCGGCGCCACGCTTCTCCAGCGGAACCATCCGGCTTTGGCCCGCATCGGATCTCGTTGGCTCTCCCTATGGCGGCTCAAATCTGATCGCCCAAGGCAACACGTTTACCGTCTCATCTCCTTCTGCGTTCGAGAGTCTGGACCCTGCACGCAGGAGTTTCATCAGCATCGAAACCAAAGACCGATCGTTTGCGTTCCGAACCCTTTCACCGACAAATCGCGACAGTAATCCCTCTCTCGTCCAAGCCCAGCATTGCAGCCGTGTAGCTGACGTCTGCGCGTTTGTCACCAGCCCCAGGCACATGGTCTCCGAACTGCCCTCGGCCCTGCTCACCACTATTCTGGCCGCCGGTGCCTCGGTGGGGCTGCTGCTGGCGTTCTTGCTCATCAAGCACCAGATCACGGCCCGGCAGACCATCCAGCAGCGCTTGGTGCTTGCACTCAAACGAAGCGAGATCGAGCTGGCTTACCAGCCTCTTCGCCGTATCGGCACCCATGGGCTTGTAGGATTTGAAGCGCTGAGCCGCTGGCGCCCACCGGGAGACGATGAGATCCCGCCGGCGGTGTTCGTGCCCATTGCGCACCAGCTCGGCCTGAGTCCGGATCTTTTTCGATACGTGCTGGCCCGCGCCATGAATGACCTCGCCCCCGCGCTGCGGAAGCATGAAAACCTCTACGTGAGCATCAATGCCGAGCCCGTGGATATGGCGCAGGAGTGCATCGTGCGCTACATCAGCAGCATTGCCGGGGATTTTGGCGTATTGCCCGAGCAGATCCGCATCGAGATCACCGAGCGGGAAGAGCTTGTGTCTGCAGCTGCCAAGAGAAACATGCAGGCCCTCTCGGTTCTGGGGTACCGGTTCCTGATTGACGACTTCGGGACAGGCAGTGCGAATTTCTCCCACCTGGCGCAGTCGCCGTTCAGAGGAATCAAGATTGATCGCATGTTCGTGGCGGCCATCAACGAGGACTCGCCCCTGCGGCCGGTCTTGCCGGGGATGTATCGCATTGCGCTTGAGTTGGGGTTGGATGTCATTGCAGAAGGCGTTGAAACGGAGGAACAGCATCTGCAGCTCTGCCGGATCGCTCCAGAAGCCATTGGCCAGGGATGGCATTATGGCCGCCCTCTTTCAAGCAGAGACGCGCTGGCAACCATCCACGCGGGGTAGGCCCTGGGTGCGCGGGAACGCCTCAGCAGCTGCCGTGGAATTGCGTCCTGCCTGCAACACAGTCGAGGCCAACCACGCCGGCCTGCCGAATGCGGAAATCATTCGACGATGCGGTGGTTCGATTTGCTGCAAACCGTGTATGTATGCCGCTTGTGGCCGAAAGCCGTCGTGGGCTGAACACGTCAGCACCAGAACCAGAGCGGACTTCCCGCGCAAAGCACCGGCCGTTGCGCGAGCTGAAGGGCTTCGACAAGATTGCGATCGCGCCGGGCGAGACGGTGGAGGTGGTCTTCCTGCTGGAGGAGGCCATGCTGGCGTTCACCGGGGTGGACGGCGTGCGTCGTGCCGAACCGGGGACGTTTGATGTGTGGATTGCACCGTCGTGCACGGGCGGTACGCCGGCGCGGTTCGTGCTGGCCTGATGGTGCAGAGGGGCGCGTCTGCGCCCCTCTGTTTCACCGCATCACTTAACAGGGATGGTTTCAGCGTGACCGTGGCCTGCTGCACGACCGCCGTGGCCGAATCAGCCAGTTCAACGGTGTACTGGCCTGCGGGCACCACCCGGCCTGGGGCCAGCTTCACGTTGGATCCAACGGGCCAGCCTGCGGGCCTGCATCTGGCCGGAAACGGGCCGGGCCGCTTTCATGGGATGATGCGCCACCGCGCCCGGCTGCCAACGCATGCACACCCTGACTGATCCCGATCTGCTGAACGACATCGCTGAGATCAGCCGCATCGAGGCCGTACCGCGGATCCTTGAAACCGTGGCCCACATCACCGGCTCGCGGTTCGCCGCGATTGCCCGCGTGACAGAGACCACCTGGACGGCCTGCGCCACGCTGGACACGCTGGGCTTCGGGCTGGTTCCAGGCGGGCAGCTGGTGCTCGAAACCACCATCTGCGACGAGATCAGGCAGGCGCCGACCTCGGTGGTGTTCGCACACGCCAGCGCGCACCCGGTGTATTCCAAGCATCACACGCCCCGCATCTACGGGCTTCAGAGCTACGCGTCCGTTCCCATCCATCGGCCGGATGGCCGCTTCTTCGGCACGCTCTGCGCCATTGATTCGACGCCGGGCAACTTCGATGAAGCCCACGTGCGGCGATCCATGGAGCTGCTGGCCGACCTGGTCGGGAACTATCTCGACACGGAAGAGCGCGTGCTGGAAGCAGAGAGCGCGCTCCTGGATGCGCAGCGGGTTGCCGACCTGCGCGATCAGTTCATTGCAGTGCTTGGCCATGACCTTCGCAGCCCGCTGCAGGCCATCAGCATGGCCGCCGATGCGCTGGAGATGGACGCCGGGTCCGAGCGTCAGCAGCAGATGCTCGCGCACATCGCATCCGGTGTAACCCGGATGGATGGGCTCATCAACGATGTGCTCGATTTCGCCAGGGGCCGATTGGGTGGCGGCATTCCGATCTCGCTGCGGGAAACCCATACATTGCAGGCTGACCTGGAGCGGGTCGCGCAAGAGGTGGCGATCGCAACGGGACGCCGGGACATCAGCGTTCAGATGCGAATTGAAGGCAGCGTGGTGTGCGACCCCGGCAGGCTTTCGCAACTGCTGGCCAACCTGCTGACCAACGCCGCCCAGCATGGTGAGCGTTCGGCGCCCGTCACGCTGAGCGTTCACGCCGAATCCAATCGGCTTATCCTGGGTGTGCACAACGCAGGGTGCATCCCTTCGGACCGGCTGGGGGCTATTTTCAGTCCGTTCTCGCGCGAGGAGGGTGATCGTCCCAGGCCTGGGCTTGGCCTGGGCATCTACATCGCCTCGGAAATTGCCAAGTCCCACGGCGGGACGCTCGCCGTGCAGTCGAGTGAAAGCGCTGGCACCTTGTTCACGTTCCAGATGCCGATCGCAGACCTGCGGTAGGCGCTACGCAGGAGCACCGGCTGAACAGTACAGGCGGCGAGAGCCGCCTGCTGGCTGTGCGACCATTGGAGCGTGAGGAGGGACCCGCCGGAATTCATCCGCCCGCGACACCGGGAAGACAGCCGTGTGACTGCGGCAGGCATACGTTCGCAGTCCATACTCCTGCCGTTGACTCGACATGCTTGCTCCGGTGCTGCCTCCCCCGCTTTCCAACCTGGCCCGGCAGCGACTGCTGCAGCTGCAGGACCTTCCCTTGCCTGGCCACGGGCATACGCTGGAACGCTGGCGGATGCTGGCCGCGATGGGCCATGAAGATCTGTGCCTGGCCAAGGTGCTGGAAGCCCACTATGACGCCACGGCGATCCTGCAGGAGCTGGGCGCCCCCGTGCCGGAGGACCAGCTGCTGGCGGTCTGGGCAGCTGAGGGCCCGTCGTGCACGCTGCGCGCCGATGCTGCGGGCCGGCTGCGTGGTGACAAGCCATGGTGTTCGGGCAGCGATCTGGTGGATGCGGCGCTGGTGACCGTGCGCGGCAGCGAGGGCGTGCAGCTGTATCGCGTGGACACCTCGCAGTGGCACGCCTTGGATGAGGATCCCTGGCCGGCCACCGGCATGGGCCGGGTGCCTTCCACCACGGTGCGCTTTGATGACGCACAGGCGGAGGCCATCGGACCGATGAACGCCTATCTGGATCGACCTGGCTTCTGGCACGGCGGTGCGGGTATCGCGGCCGTTTGGTTTGGTGCAGCCACGGCCATCGCTGAGCGCATGCAGCATGACTGCAGCGAAGGCCTGCGCGCGCGGCTGCTGGGCAAGGCCGACCTGGCGCTGGCACCGGCGGCGGCGCTGCTGCGTGAGCTGGCCCGCTCCATCGATCTGGCCCCGCAGCTGACCCACCGGGTGCAGGTGGTGCGCGTGCGCAGCGTGGTCGAGCGCGCCGCAACGCAGGTGCTGGACCTGGCCGGCCGTGCGATGGGCCCGGCGCCCATGTGCATGGAAGAGGCACACGCCCGGCGCTGGGCCGACCTGACGGTCTTCATGCGGCAGAGCCATGGCGACAAGGATTGGGCCTGGCTGGGCGAACAATGCGCCACGCAGGTGATGCCATGGGCGCTGTAGCCCTCATCCACGGCCACGGCTCGGAAGAGCACGCGTGGGACCGCTGCGCGTGGCTGTGGCAGCAGCCCGCCTCTGAACTGGCCGAGCTGTGTGCCGGTGTGGGCCGCATCGTGGTGGTGGCGCCGCACCCCGACGACGAAGTGCTGGCCTGCGGCGGCCTGATGTGTGCGGCCGCCGGGCTTGGCCTGGAGGTGACGGTGGTGGCGGTAACCGATGGCGAGGCCTGTTACCCCGGTGAGAACTGGTGGACGCCGCAGCGGCTGCGGCAGGCGCGGCGCGAGGAGCTGCGCGACGCGCTCGCCGAACTGACCATTGAAGCCAGCGCCATTGTCCACCTGGGCATTGCCGATGGCGGTGTGAGCGACCATGAAGCCGGCCTGGAAGACTGGTTGTGGCAGACCCTGCGCGACGACGATCTGGTGCTGGCACCGTGGCGCTTTGACGGCCACCCGGACCATGAAGCCGCCGGGCGTGCGGCATGGCGGGCGGCGCACGCGGTGGGCTGCAAGCGCCTGGAATATCCGGTGTGGGGCTGGCACTGGCTGGACCCGAACTGTGCGCACATGGCGTGGGAAGCGCCGCGCCTTCTTGATATTTCCGGCGTGGCCGGACGCAAGCGCCAGGCCATCGCCCGGTTCCGCACGCAGACCGGCGACGTCGCCCGGCTGCAGGCCGAGCCGATCCTGCCAGCACACATTCTCAGCCGTTTCTACCGTACCCATGAGGTCTATTTCGCATGAGCGCCCAGCCGTACTTCGATGAAGTGCATGCCACCGAGGATCCCTTCGGCTACCGCAGCCGCTGGTACGAAGAACGCAAGCGCGCGCTGTTGATGGCGAGCCTGACGCGCGCCGGTTTCCAGCGTGGCTGGGAACTGGGCTGCTCCAACGGCGTGCTGACCGAGGCACTGGCCGGCCGCTGCGAGCGCCTGCTGGCGACCGACATCAGTCCGCGCGCCGTATTCCACGCACGGCGCACCCTGGCCCATCTGCCGCATGTGCAGGTGCATTGCGCGCAGCACCCGCAGCAGTGGCCGGCGGGCCGCTTCGATCTGATCGTCTGCAGTGAAATGGGCTACTACCTGGGCCCGGACGCGCTGGTCGAACTACGCGCCGGCGTGCATGCGGCGTTGAGGGACGATGGCCTGCTGGTGGCATGCCACTGGCTGCCGTCTTTCCCCGGCCGTGCCAGCCGCAGCGCGCTGGTGCACGAGCAGCTGGGCCAGGGGCTGCAGGAAGCCTTCTGCTACCGCGACAGCGATTTCGTGCTGCAGGGTTGGACGCGTACGCCGCTCTCGCTGGCCAGCAACGAAGGGCTGAGATGATTGGCGTACTGGTGCCGGCGCACAACGAGGCCGAGAACCTGGGCGCGTGCCTGCGCTCGCTGGCCCTTGCGGCGGCCCACCCGGCGCTGCGCGGCGAGGCGGTATGCATTGTGGTGGCGCTGGATGCTTGTGACGATGCCAGCGCCGCGGTCTGCCGTGCGCTTGGCGTCGTCACCGTGGAACTGCAGGCGCGTTGCGTCGGTGCGGCCCGCGCCGCTGCAGCGAGCGAGCTGATCGGCCGGGGTGCGCGCTGGTTGGCGTCTACCGATGCGGACAGCCAGGTGCCTGCCGAATGGTTGGTTGCGCAGCGTGATGCGGGTACCGATGTCTTCTGCGGTGTGGTGGACCTGGGCGAGCTGGCTCCGCAGCGAGCGTGGCTTCGCGGCTGCTTCCAACGGGGTGAACGCTGGGGCGACGGCCACGGTCGCGTGCACGGCGCCAATATGGGTGTTTCGACGCGGTCCTACCTGGCTGCAGGTGGTTTTGCAGCGCAACGTTGTTCCGAAGACGTGGATCTGGTGCAGCGTCTGCATGCACAAGGTGCATCCATCTGTTGGGCGGGGGCGCCCATGGTGATCACCAGCGCCCGGCTCACTGGTCGTGCAGTTGGAGGATTTGCCGACCATCTGGCGGGGCTCACGGCACGGGAAGCAAGCGTGCCCCAGCTGGCACTGGCCAGCTGAGGCACCTCCGCCCCCCTAGAGGGTGACCGCGCCGCCTGAAATGGTCAGCAGCGCACCGGAGGTGTAGCTGGCGCTGTCGGCAGCCAGCATCACGTAGGCCGATGCCAGCTCGGCCGGCTGCCCGGGGCGACCGAAGGGTGTCTGGCTGCCGAACTGCTCGACTTCCTCCGCGGCCATGCCGGCGGGAATGAACGGCGTCCAGATAGGGCCGGGCAGCACCGCATTGACCCGGATGCCCTTCTCCGCCAGCAAACCAGCCAGGCCGATGGTGAGGTTGGCGACCGCGCCCTTTGTGGCGGAGTAGGGCAGGATGTTCGGCGTCGGCTTCTTTGAGTTCACCGAGGCGGTGTTGATGACCGAGCCGCCGTCCTGCAGGTGGGGCACGCACAACCGGGTCAGGTTGAATACCGCATGCACGTTGGTGTCGAACGTCTTGCGCCAGTCATCCATCGTGATCTCGTCGAAGGACTGGTAGTAGCGCTGGTAGGCAGCATTGTTGACCAGAATGTCCAGGCCGCCGAGCTCATGAACCACACGCTTCACCAGTTGCTCGGCCTGGGCCTCATCGCTGATGTCGCACGCGATGAGGGCGGCCTTCTGTCCTGCCTCGCGGATGAGCTTGCCGATCGCCTCGGCATCGTCCTTCTCACTCTCAAGGAACGCGATGGCAACGTCGGCACCTTCACGCGCATAGGCAATGGCCACTGCGGCGCCGATGCCGCTGTCGCCCCCGGTGATCAGCGCCCTCTTGCCGGCCAGCTGGTTGTGGCCCTTGTAGCTCTGTTCGCCGTGGTCGGGGCGCGGCTCCATCTTGCTGGTCTTGCCAGGGAAGGACTGCTGCTGCGCCTTGAATGGCGGCTTCGGATACTGGGGGACAGCCATCGATGGGACTCCTGGGGCGAGGGGCCACCACTGTGCGGGTGCACCGGTAAACGCGATGACCCCGCAGTGTCGCCACCGCGTGCACGGCGGTGCTAGAGGGGGTGGGCGATGGTCGTCATGATGCTGTTCTCGGCCTGGCGCGAATCCAGCCGCGTGTGCTGCACCACCACGGGCACGTCCGATTCGATCACGCAGGAAAAGCCCACACCGCGCGGTACCGGCGCCGGGTCCTGCAGGTCATTGAAGCGTTTGTGGCAGGTGCGCTGCGCTTCCACCGTGAAGCGGTAGGGCCCCTGCGGCGCGCGGTCCTCGAAATACAGCATGAGCGAGATCCGGGCATCAGTGGTGCCCGCATTGAGGATGCAGCACGTCTCGTGACTCTGCAGTTCGGGTTCCGGGCCATTGCTCCACGCGGGGATGTACCCTTCTGCGATGGCCCAGCGGGTATGTCCGACGGTCGGACTGTTGGCAGCGGTCACGTCGTTGTCTCCGTCAGTGGGTCGGCTGAGAGTGAAGGCGTTTCGCCGGGCGCGACGTGCAGGGAACGTGCGCGGCGCATCAACGTGAAGCGTTCAGGGCAGTGATGAGTCGCCCCTTTGGCGGCGTTGCGATCGCTGCCTATCATTGAATGCTGATCCTTCCGCATCGCACTACTGCCCTACATGCCCTCCAGCGCACAGGCCGCGCGCCGTTCCGCACGCGCCGCCGGCTATGTCTTCCCCGAACACCTGCGCGAGCAGGCCCAGGCCCTGCCGGCGCTACCGGGTGTCTACACGTTCCACGGCCGTGAAGGTGGCCTGCCGTTGTACATCGGCAAGAGCATCAACCTGCGCACGCGGGTGATGGACCATCTGCGTACCGCAGAAGAGGCCGCCATGCTGCGCCAGTCCGAGCGCATCAGCCATCTGCCCATGGCCGGTGATCTCGGCGCACAGCTGCTGGAAGCATCGATGGTGAAAACCCAGAAGCCGCTGTACAACCGCCTGCTGCGGCGACTGCCACGGCAGTTCAGCCTGCGCCTGTACCGGGGTGAGGTGAGCGTGATGCACTCGGCGGAGGTGGACCTGACATCGGCGCCGATGCTGTACGGGGTCTATTCCAGCGAACGGGCCGCGCGCGAAGCCTTGCGCCGCCTGGCCGATGACAATCGCCTGTGCTATTCGCTGCTGGGGCTGGAGCGCCTGCCACCGGGGCGGCCCTGTTTCCGGTCGATGCTGCGCCAGTGCGCGGGCGCGTGCTGCGGGAAAGAGGCTTTGGCCGAGCACCAGCAGCGCCTGGCGGATGCGCTTGCGCTGCTGGAAATCGTGGAGTGGCCGTACGCTGGCCCGGTCGCCATTGAGGAATCGGGCGCGGCCATGCGCCAGTTCCACGTGGTGGAGGGCTGGTTCTACCACGGCAGTGCAAGGACGCTGGCGGCCGCACGGCGGCTGCGTCGCGACGATGCGGTGTTCGACCGCGATGCCTATCGCATCCTGCGCAAGGGATTCTCGAACGGCGAGTGGGCCGTGCACCCGCTGTAGCCGGCCGCATCGGCGCAGGTCACGTGCCGTGGACGTAAGGTCTTGTATCCCTGCCCACAGGTCCTGCAAGGAGAGAATCCGTGACCGACCTGTTCGACCTTGGCATGCCCTGGTTCGAGTTCGTGCTGCGGGCCACGGCCGTCTACATCGTAGTGCTGCTGCTGTCGCGCCTCAGTGGCAAGCGTTCCATCGGCCAGTCCGCGCCGTTCGACATGCTGGTGATCGTGCTGCTGGGCACGGCCGTGCAGAACTCGCTGATCGGCGAGGACACCTCGCTCCTGGGCGGCCTAATTCTGGCCAGTACTTTGCTGAGCCTGAACTGGCTGGTGGGTTTCGTCACCGCGCGCAGCCGCCGCCTGCACCGCTGGGTCGAGGGCGCACCGGTGGTGCTGGTGCGCAACGGCAAGGTGTTCTGGGACCAGCTGCGCCGCTGCAACGTGGCCCCGGAAGACCTGGACGTGGCGATGCGCAAGGCCGGCTGCGATGGCCACCATGACATCGCCCTGGCAATGCTGGAAACCTCCGGGGAGATCAGCATTGATTCGCGGGCGCGCTGAAGGCACCTGTTAACCGGTGCATGCAGCGCACTCCACGCGGCGCACACCCGGGGGTCACCTGAGGCGCCGCACGTGCGTGCCACGCTGCTTGCTCCCACCTGAAGGAGAGCGATGATGCAGGCATTGACCTACCACGGCCGCAAGGATGTGCGCGTCGAAACCGTGCCGGACCCGGTGCTGGCTGCCGACGACGATCTCATCCTGCGCGTCACTGCCACGGCCATCTGTGGCTCCGACCTGCATCTGTATCGCGGCAAGATTCCCGACCTGCATACCGGCGATGTGCTCGGCCACGAATTCATGGGCGTGGTGGAAGAGGTCGGCAAGGGCGTTACCCAGGTGCGCCCGGGTGATCGTGTGGTCATCCCGTTCGTGATTGCCTGCGGCGAATGCTTCCACTGCCAGCTGGCCGAGTACGCCGCGTGCGAGACCACCAACCCAGGCAACGGCGCGGCACTGAATGCCAAGGGTCTGATGCCCCCGGCGGCGCTGTTCGGCTACAGCCATCTCTATGGCGGTGTGGCCGGTGGCCAGGCCGAATTCGTGCGCGTGCCCAAGGCCAACGTCGGCCCGCTGCGCATCCCCGAGGGGGTGGCCGATGAGCAGGTGCTGTTCCTGTCCGACATCCTGCCGACCGGCTATCAGGCTGCCTTGAATGCCGGGGTCAAGCCGGGCTCGACCGTCGCGATCTTCGGTGCCGGCCCGGTCGGGTTGATGAGTGCGGCCTGTTGCCGCCTGCTGGGCGCCGAGACCATCTTCATGGTCGACCATCTGCCCTATCGGCTGGCGTTTGCGGAACGCACCTATGGGGTGACGCCCATCGATTTCAGCAAGGTGGATGATCCGGCCGACTACATTGTCAGCCAGACCAGCGGGCGTGGCGTCGACGCCTGCATCGAGGCGGTCGGTTTCGAGGCGGAAGGCAGCGCGCTGGAAAGCGCACTGACCGCCGTGAAGCTGGAGGGCAGCAGTGGCGTGGCGATCCGCCAGTGCATCGCGGCTGCAAGACGCGGCGGCGTGGTCAGCATTCCGGGTGTATACGCCGGTTTCATCCACGGGTTCCTGCTGGGCGATGCGTTCGACAAGGGCCTGACCTTCAAGATGGGCCAGACCCATGTGCAAGGGTTGATGCCGGAACTGCTTACGGCCATCCTGGAAGGGAAGCTGGACCCGGGCAACATCATTTCGCATCGGATGACGCTGGCCGAGGCTGCGCAGGGCTATGCGATGTTCGACGCCAAGGATGACGACTGCCGGAAGATCGTGCTGACGCCGTGAGTACGTCGCCGCCCCTGACGCCGGACCGCCGCTATATCGTCGTGCGCGGGCGCCTGTGGCGGGCCACCAATCCCCACCTTTCGGCGCAGGAACGGGCCACCTGGGTGGCCCGCCTGATGGACGCGCGCCGGGCGGTGCAGGCCGCGATGAGGGGCGGCGATGCGCAGGCGCTACGCACGGCGCGGCGTGCGGTGGATGCGGCCAAGCACGGGCTGGGCGAGCGCGGGCCGCAGTGGTGGACGGACGGCAGCAAGGATTACAACCGGTACCTGATCAAGAACACGCCGTACGCTGGTTGGTTCGATTCGCTTTGAACCCTGCACAGCGCGCGGTCCTGCATCAGCGATCGGCTTTGCCAGCAGTCGGGTCCGCTGGCGGACGCTCGTAGTCGTCCGGGTGTGCGGTTTCCTCCTGCTCCGGCATATCCTTGCCCTTCTTCCAGCTCTGGTCGGTGCGTACCTTGTCCGGTGTGTGGGCCTTGTCCTGGTCACTGGCATCGCCGGTCGGGTTGAATGGCAGCTTGCTCATGGGAAACCTCGTTCAGTGTTGGTGGGCGCATCTGTTCCGTGGCAGGGCGCGGCGTCCCAGGTGCGTTGTAGATAGTCTCCGCTGCCATCTATCAACACCGCGGCTTGTTGCCGTGTGCACGATGCGAACGCGTTGCGTACACGCGGGGACCGCCCGGCGTTGACGGCGCCTTGGCAGGGCCCGTGGATACTGCGGCCGTCGCCATACCGCAGGAGTTTCGCGCCATGACCGCTCTGGAAAACGCATCAATGCCAAAGGTTGTTCGCCTGGAAGCCCTGCCGCTCGATTGCGGCGAATCCGTGGTGGTGGTCGAGCTGGCCCGCGCGCCGGGCCGCGGCTGGACCAAGGCGCTGAAGCGGGTTCTGGCTGACACTGAAGGCTTGGAATCGGTACAGCTGCGCTGCGATGGTCACTTCGTCTACCTCATCGGCGTGGAGCCAGGCCAGCGTGGCACCACGCACCGGATCAACCAGGCCCTGGCGGCAGCCAGTGAGCGGAGACTGCCTGGCATTCCTGCAGCCATGCCTGCTGCGGCAACGTCTGCTGCGCCAACGTCTGCTGCGGCTGTGGCGCACCCGCATGCTTGAGCAGGCGCGCTGAAGCGACATCATGAACCGACAGGCGCCCTCCGTCCGTGTCCCAACCGTCCGCGTCGGTTGCGCGGGCTGGTCGTTGCCCTCGCGGGATGCCGCTGGATTCGGTGAGGGGGACAGCGCACTGCAGCGTTATGCCACACGGTTTGGGCTGGTGGAGATCAATTCGTCGTTCTATCGGCCACACAAGCCTGAGACCTACGCGCGATGGGCGCAGAGTGTTCCCGAGGGCTTTCGCTTCTCGGTGAAGATGCCCCAGACCATCAGCCACGAATGCGGACTGAAGGGCGCGGCGCCTTTGCTTGAGCCTTTCCTGCAGGGAGTAGAGCAGTTGGGCGACCGGCTGGGCGCGCTGCTGCTGCAGCTGCCGCCACGCCTGGAATACGACGGACGCACGGCATCCGCGTTCTTCCGGGCCCTGCGTCGGCGCACTTCGGCGCTTGTGGCCTGCGAACCGCGGCATGACAGCTGGTTCACCGATTCAGCCGAAACCATGATGGTGTCGCACGATATCGCTCGCGTCGCGGCAGACCCCGCGCGCTGCCCGCAGGCCGCCGTGCCCGGAGGTGCGAGGCACTGGAGCTACTGGCGTTGGCATGGCCGCCCGCGCATGTACTACAGCAGCTATGCCGGGAATGAGCTGCGCGATCTGGCAGAGCAGGCCAGGCAGGCGGCGTGGCAGGGCCCCGCCTGGATCATCCTGGACAACACCGCACTCGGCCACGCGGTACCCAATGCGCTGCACCTGCGGGCGTTGCTGGAGAACGCAGATGCCTGAGGGTCCTTCCATCGTTTTGTTGCGGGAGGCAGCCGCCCGCTTCAAGGGAAAAACGGTCCGGCAGGCCAGCGGCACGACCTCCGTTGATCTGACGCCGCTGATAGGCCGCCGGGTCAAGGCGGTACGCAGCTGGGGCAAGCATTTCCTTCTGGAATTCAGCCACGTTACGTTGCGCATCCACTTGTTGATGTTCGGCAGCTATCGCATTGACGCCCGCAAGGACGTGGCTCCTCGCGTGGGCCTGCAGTTCGACAAGGGCGAGCTGAATTTCTATACCTGCTCGGTCAAACTGATCAATCAGCCGCTGGATGACGTCTACGATTGGCGCGCCGACGTCATGAACGATGCTTGGGATGTTCGGCTGGCGCGGCTCAAGCTGAAGGCCATGCCCGACGTGCTGGTCTGTGATGCGCTGCTGGACCAGACGGTGTTTTCCGGCGTGGGCAACATCATCAAGAACGAAGTTCTGTTCCGGACCCGCATCCATCCAGGCAACCGTGTGGGGGACCTGCCACCGCGCGTGCTGACCTCGCTCATCAACCAGGCACGGGAGTACAGCTTCGATTTCCTGCAATGGAAGCGTGGCTTCGAACTCAAGAAACACTGGAAGGTGCATACCAAACGCAGCTGCCCCGGATGCGGCGGACCGGTCAGCAAGCAGTACATGGGCACGACGCATCGGCGTACCTTCTTCTGCCCCAACTGCCAGATCCGCTACGGACAGGGTGCCGATGCGGGCAACGGAACCGCAGGAATTCCCCCCCGTTCACGGAAAAAGAGCCGCGTGAAGACCCGGCGTTGACACGGGATTCGTACAGTTGCTCACAGGCAAACCCATCCGCAACCCCCATGGCAAACCGTGCAATCGCATACGCGAGTGAGGCGCTCCCCGACCTTGATCCGCAACGCCTGACAGCGATGGTCGAGGACGCGGCCCGCTTCAACCACGATGCAGGCATCACCGGTGTATTGCTGTTCGACGGGCAGCGATTCCTGCAGTACATCGAGGGGCCAGAAGATGCCTTGGACGTCGCTTATGCGCGGATACTGGGAGCCAGCAGCCACCGCGAAATCATCGAGCTGGCGCGAGGGCGTGTAGGACGCCGGATGCTTCCCTACTGGTCGATGCGGTTGCTTCCCGCGGAGGCCCGTGAACTGAGCCAGGCAGCGTATGCCGACTGGCGTGGCTTCGTAAGGCGCGCGGGCAGAGAGGGCAGCCCATGGGCGGCCATGGACCATCTCACAGCGGTGGTACAGCCGCACCTGGCGTGAACTGCAATGGATTGACCCCAATGGTCACGTATCGAGAAGCGCGATGACCTCACGCATGCCAAGCACCTTGGCGGCACCGGAGCGCTGCAGCAGCTGCAGCGAGGGCTGACGCCGGTCGGGCAGCGCTGCAGTCGCTTCCCAGGCCACCACTGTCTCGTATTCACGTGAATTAGCATCCAGCGCCGTGGCCAGCACGCAGGAGTCCAGCGCCATGCCTGCGAGCGCCACGCGCTGCACGCCCAGCTTTGCCAGCAGCACGGGGAGTGGCGTCGCCAGGAAGGCCGAGTGCTTCGGCTTGAGGATGAAGTAATGTCGTGCCTTCGGCGCAAGACGCCGGGCGATGTCAGCGGCATGCCCGCCGTGCTCGCGGCACGCTTTTACCAAGGTAGGAAAGTCCCGTTTCCATTCACCAAAATTGTCGTTGGCGAAGATGACCGGTAATTCCCGTTCGTCAAACGCATCCCTGAGCACCGCCGCCTTGCCGGCAGCCTGGACGGCCAAAGGGCCAAGCGCGGACCCTTCGGGGAAATCGAACAGGCTGAACAGGTCGATGATGATCAGGGCGGTCTTCGCGTGCATGGTCAACCCCTGCGCGTGCGGGTAACGACTCGGCGGCGACGCCACGCCAGGGCTTGACCCACCACCGCAGTCAGCAGGAGCAGCACATTGGTTACCACGAATACCGTGGAGCCCAACAACACGCTGTAGATCGTGAACAGCGTGGAGGCGGTCATCTGGCCCAGGAACAACCACTTCGAAACCGTTTCCGGGTGGGGTGACTGCCATTGCTTCACCATCTGCCGGATCAGCGTGGCCATCAGCACGATGGTTGCCGCCCAGCCAAGGATATCCGGATGCATGCAGGCCTCGTCAGTGCGTGGTACAACGGCGCCGCCATCATGGGCGGCGCCGGGTCAAACGGTACCTGGCTCAGGCCGCCTGGGCCGCCTTGGCATTGCCGCCGCCCTTGGCCAGCAGGGTCAGCTTCTCGTCGGTGGCCTTTTCCTCTTCCAGCGTTTCCAGCAGCAACGGCAGCGCATCCTTGTAACCAAGCTGTTTGGCCAGCGCGGCGATGGTGCCGTACGAGGCGATCTCGTAATGCTCGACCTTCTGCGCGCCGCCAATCAGCGCCGCATCCCGTACCGGGCCCTTGTCGATGGCATCGATGACCTCCTTGCCTTCCTCGACCAGGCCTTCCATCGCCGCGCATTTGATCCGCTTCAGGCGGATACCCAGGACGTCGACGACCTGATCGATACGTTCGATCTGGCCCTGGGTTTCCTCCAGGTGGGTTTCAAAGGCTGCAGCCAGGTCCGGGTTCTCTGCGGCACGGGCCAAGCGGGGCAGGGCCTTGGTCAGCTGCTTTTCGGCACTGTAGATGTCGGACAGTTCATGGATGAAGAGGTCTTCCGCTGTCTTGATGGCCATGTCAGGCGTCCTTTCGTGGAGGGAGCCTGCAGGGTAGGGCGTTGCTGCGGAAGCTCCGACGAACGTGTGGTGAAGAAGATATGCCGGGGGGGGCGCCCGCTCTTCGCGTGCGCTTATCAAGCGAGGACTGTGCCTGGCGCTGGCGTGGCGGTCAGCGAAGGCGTGGGGCAGAGAAAGGGCCCCGGCGCAACGCCGGAGCCCTCATCCCTCACTTCTCCTGCAGGAACGTCAGCAGATCCTGGTTGACCCGATCCTTGTGCGTATCGGTCAGGCCGTGCGGCGCACCCGGGTACACGATCAGCTTCGCACCCTTGATCAGCTTGGCCGACTGGCGGCCGGAGATGTCGATCGGCACGATCTGGTCGTCATCGCCGTGGATGACCAGGGTCGGCACGTCGAACTTCTTCAGGTCGGCGCGGAAATCGGTGGCCGAGAACGCGGCGATCGAATCGTAGGTGTTCTTGTGGCCGCCCTGCATGCCCTGCGCCCACCAGGCATCGATCAGGCCCTGCGAGACCTTCGCACCCGGGCGGTTGAAGCCGTAGAACGGGCCCGACGGAATGTCCTTGTACAGCTGCGCGCGGTTGTCCATCTGCGCCTTGCGGATGCCATCGAACACTTCGATCGGCAGGCCGTTGGGGTTGTCGGCAGTCTTCAGCATGAACGGCGGCACCGAGCTGATGAGCACGGCCTTCTTGACCCGGCCGGTGCCATGGCGACCGATGTAACGCGCCACTTCGCCGCCACCGGTGGAGAAGCCGACCAGGGTGACGTCGTGCAGGTCCAGGGTGTTGATCACCGTGGCCAGATCATCGGCGTAGTGATCCATGTCGTTGCCATCCCAGGGCTGGCTGGAACGGCCATGGCCGCGACGGTCGTGGGCGATGACGCGGTAGCCGGCATTGGCCAGGAAGATCATCTGCGATTCCCAGCTGTCCGAGTTCAGCGGCCAGCCGTGGCTGAAGGTGACGACCGGGCCGTCCTTCGGGCCCCAATCCTTGTAGTACAGCTGCACGCCATCGGCGGTGGTGATGTAGCTGGCGGTGCGCGCGATGGTGGTGACAGCGGCCGGCTTGGGCGGTTCGGCGGCCTGCGCGGACAGGCCGGCCTGGACTGACAGGGCGAGGGCGGCAACGGCCAGCGTGCGGGTGAAGGTGTTCATGGCGGATCTCGTCTGGGTGGTGGTGGGACCTACTTTGCGCCCGCTTTCAGGTCGCAAGGTGATGAATTTTCCGAACTCTTTGATAGATCGTCTTGGATGGATGTGCCGCACAGCGGCATGTGCAGTAAGGGGTTGACGAGGGAGAATGGGCGTTCTACCTTGGAGTCGTGAACAAGACCCCCGACACCCAACAGAAGATCCTGGCCACGGCCGAGGCGCTGATCTACCAGAACGGTATCCATGCCACGGGCATGGACCTGCTGGTGAAGACCTCCGGCGTGGCGCGCAAGAGCATCTACCGCCACTTCGAAAACAAGGACGACGTGGCCGCTGCCGCATTGAGTGCGCGCGACGTGCGCTGGCTGGCCTGGTTCCAGCAGCAATGCGACAAGGCCGAAACGCCCGAAGCGCGCATCCTCGGCATGTTCACCGTGCTCAAAGGCTGGTTTGCATCGGAGGGCTACCGCGGCTGTGCGTTCATCAACACCGCAGGCGAAGTCGGCGACCCCGACGATCCGATCCGCCGCATCGCGAAGCATCACAAACAGAAGTTGCTCGATTACACACTGGAACTGACCGGGCAACTGGATATCGAGCAGCCGGAGGCGCTTGCACGCCGGCTGCTGGTGCTCATGGAAGGCGCCATCACCGTCTCGCGCGTGATGGGCGACCACGACGCCGCAGACACCGCAAGAGACGTTGCGCAGCTGTTGCTGGAGCAGGCCAGGCGCTGACGCCTGCGTCATCAACACCCACCGTAGTACCCCGTTCATCCATGTTGACTGGAGGCCCCACCGTGTCCGTAGAAGCACCCCGCCCGCCGCTCCCCCCCTTCACCCTTGCATCGGCCATCGAGAAGGTGCGCCTTGCCGAGGATGGCTGGAATTCCCGCGATGCCGACAAGGTTTCGCTGGCGTACTCGCTTGATACGCAATGGCGCAACCGTGCCGAGTTCACCCACGGCCGCGAAGAAGCGCGGCAGTTCCTCGCCCGCAAATGGAAGAAGGAACTCGAGTACCGCCTGATCAAAGAGCTGTGGGCCTTCACCGACAACCGCATTGCCGTGCGCTACGCCTACGAGTGGCGCGACGACTCGGGCAACTGGTTCCGCTCGTATGGCAACGAGAACTGGGAATTCGGCGCGGATGGCCTGATGCAGCGCCGCTTCTCGTGCATCAACGACATGCCGATCAAGGAAAGTGAGCGGAAGTTCCATTGGCCGCTGGGCCGTCGCCCGGATGATCACCCGGGGTTGTCTGACCTGGGTATGTGAGTTGAACGGCGGAGTATGCGAAGGCCCGCGGCGATGATGGTGCACGCGGGCCTTTCCCGATACCGCAGACTTGGGGTTACGGCTGCACTTCCGCGCGGAATGCGATTTCGATCAGCTGTTCGGGGAACGCCAGCGCCGACACGCCGATGAGGTTGCTGGCCACCTGCGGGACGGGCTGGCCATAGACGGCGGGCCGGACCTTGCCGCTGGCGGCGAATGCAGCCGGTACATCGATGACGAACAGGGTTTCCTCGACCACATCCGCCAGCGAGCCGCCCAGCTCGGCCAGCAGCACCTGCGCATTCTCCTAGGTGCGCTTCATCTGCGCCTCCATGGTGTCGAAATTGGCAGGCTTGCCATCAGCACCCAGGGCGGCCGGTGCCACCAGCTGTCCCTCCGGCGTATGCGAGAGCTGGCCCGACACGAAGATCGAGTTGTTCACGCGCACGGCCTGGACATAACCATAGGCCGCTTCCCACGGCACGCCGAAGCTGGCCGTCTGGCGGTTGGAGGTGCTCATTGCGGTGTCTCTGCTTGGATGAAGGCGCCAGTCTGCCCACAGCTGCGGCGACCGGCCTGCCCCGAACGGGTGAGGCCAGGAAGCACTACGACGTAGACGGACCATACCCTGCCTTCCCCCGGTCCAGCTGCCGATACCCGATCGCCTCCGCCAGATGTGCCGTTCCGATAACCTCGCACGCGTCCAGGTCCGCAATCGTGCGGGCCACCCGCAGAATCCGGTGCATCGCCCGCGCGGACAGCTGCAGCCGCTCTATTGCCTGTTCCAACAGATCCTGATCGCCCTCGCTCAACCGCGTGCATGCCCGTAGTGCTGCCGGTGGCAGATGCGCATTCAACCCGCCCCGCGCGCGCTGCCGCGCATGTGCCGCCTCCACCCGCGCGCGTACCACCGCACTCGGTTCGCCCAGTGGCGTGCTCTCCCGCAGCTCCACTGCATCCATCCTGGCCACACTGATATGCAGGTCGATGCGGTCCAGCAGCGGCCCGGAGACCCGCGCGCGGTAGCGGGTGACGCGCTCGTCGGTGCACAGGCAGCGATTGCTGCGGTCACCCGCCCATCCACACGGGCACGGGTTCATCGCGGCCACCAGCTGGAAGCGCGCCGGGTACTGCACGCTGCGCGCCGCACGCGCGATGCGGATATGCCCGCACTCCAAGGGCTCACGCAGCGTCTCCAGGGCGCTGCGGTTCCACTCGGGTAGCTCGTCCAGGAACAGCACCCCGTGATGCGCCAGCGAGATCTCGCCGGGGCAGGGTGGATTGCCGCCGCCTACCAGCGCCGCCGCACTCGCACTGTGGTGGGGCGCGCGGAACGGCCGCTGCCGCCAGCGCCGCGGGTCCAGGCCTTCGCCACTGACCGAGGCAATCGCTGCCAGCTGCAGCGCTTCGTCCTGCTCGGTATCCGGCAGCAGGCTGGGCAGGCGTGAAGCCAGCAGGGTCTTGCCGCAGCCCGGGCTGCCGATCAGCAGCAGATGGTGGCCACCCGCGGCGGCCACTTCCAATGCGCGCCGCGCATGTGCCTGCCCGCGCACGTCGGCCAGATCGGGCAGGGGCAGTGGTGTGGTGTCCACGCGCTGCACCGGCGGCAGCAGACGCGGGTTGCCCAGCCCGGCGCAGCACTCGAGCAAGGTGCGGGCCACGCGCACGTCGGCATGCTCGGCCAGGGCAGCCTCGGCGGCATTGCCCGGCGGTACCACCAGGATGCGCCCGGCCTCGGCGGCGGCAATCGCGGCGGGCAGCGCGCCGCTGACCGCACGCAGTTCGCCGGTCAGGCCCAGCTCGCCGAGGAACTCGTAACCCAGCAGCGACTGCGGATCGACCTGGCCGCTGGCGGCGAGGATGCCCAGCGCGATGGCCAGATCGTAGCGCCCGCCTTCCTTGGGCAGGTCGGCCGGGGCCAGGTTCAAGGTGATGCGCCGCTGCGGAAAATCGAAGCGCGCGCAGAGCAGGGCGGCACGCACGCGCTCACGCGACTCGCGCACGCTGGCTTCAGCCAGGCCGACGATCTGGGTGACCGGCAGGCCGCCGGAGAGATGCACTTCCACCCGCACCAATGGGGCATCGACCCCGGCGCGGGCACGGCTGTAGACCAGCGCCAGGCTCATGTGGGAATTCCTGCGGAGAGGTGCTTGATGGTGCGGCGTAGGTGGAACGGACGGCCATCAGGCTTTGCACACTGCGCGGATAGGAGATCGCCCACAGCTGACGGTCATGACCTATGGCAGGGGCTAACGGTGTTGTAGGTAACTACCGTACCAGTACGACTTGCCGCGAGTCGCGGTTCGGCGCATCGGCGCCAGCCTCCTCATCCCACGGGTCTGCGTGCACCCGACAGGGGACGCTTCATGGGCAAGGCAATGACGATGTGGGCAGCCGCTCTCCTGCTGGCGACAGCCGGTCTGGCGCACGCAGGCGAGTTTTCGGTCGAGCGCGGGGGCTACACGCTGCAGGGCGAGGAAACGGGGTCGGGCAACACCACGGTGGTCTTCGAGGCCGGCTTCGGCCAAGGCCCGGGTGCGTGGAAGCAGGTGATCGTCGGCCTGGGGGCCGACTACCGGAGCGTCGCCTATGCGCGGGCAGGGTTGGGCAAATCAGGCAGCGATGGCGTGACCAAACGCATTGATGACCACCTGAGTGATCTAAGTGCGCTGATCGAGACCGTTGCGCCGGGCCAGCAGGTGATTCTGGTGGGTCACTCCTACGGCGGGCTGCTGGTGACGGAGTTCGCGAGGCGCCATCCGCAGCGCGTGCGCGGCATCGTGCTGGTGGACCCGGCCACGATGGGCCAGCGCCTCGCCTACAGGAAGGCGGATGCGGCACGGGTGCAGGCGGATGACGACGCGCTGCTGGCAATGCTGCCCCCTTCGATGGCCGCAGACTACCGCGTGCTGGTCGAGCAGCTTGATGGGGCAGATGCGGCGAGCGAGCGTGCGATGCCGGACGTGCCGGTGGCACTGCTGACCGCGACCCAAGTGGCCGACAAGCCTTTCGTCTTCGAGGAAACCGCTGAGGGCAAGGTGATCTGGAAGGCGCAGCACGCGCTGCTGTTCTCGACCTTCGCGCGCGGTGTGCATCGCTATGTGGCTACCGGCCACAACATCGCGAAGGAGGACCCCGCAACGGTGGTGCAGGCCATCGGTGAGATGGCCGCGATACCGATCGCTGCGAGCCGCTGACCCAGCGAGGCCGGCGGCGCAGGCCGCCGGCCGGCTTACCCCACGCGCAGGTCAGCCGTTGTCGCGGAACTCCGGATACAACGTCATGCCGCCATCGACAAACAGCGTCGTGCCGGTGACGTAGTCGGCCATGTCCGAGGCCAACCAGACCACGGCACGTGCGACGTCCTCGGGCTCGCCGATGCGCCCATAGGGAATCAGCTTGAGCAGCCTGGTCAGCGCTTCCTCGCGGTCCCAGGCATCGCGATTGATGGGTGTGCGGATGGCACCGGGTGCTACGGCATTGACGCGGATACGGTCTGCAGCGACTTCCTGCGCCAACGACCGCGTCAGCATGCGGATACCGCCCTTTGCCGAGGCATAGTTCACATGGCCAGCCCAGGGGATGACTTCGTGGACGGAACTCAGGGTAATGATTGAACCGGCGCTGCGTGCGGGACGATGCGCTTCAGGCTGCGAGCGGAACCGCTTCACCGCCTCGCGCGCGCAGAGGAACTGGCCGGTGAGGTTGATGTCGATCACCGCGTTCCAGTCATCCAGCGACATCTCCGCGATGGGGGCGTCTTTCTGGATACCCGAATTGGCAACCACCACATCGACCCGTCCGAAGGCGGAGGCTGCCTCATCAAACAGGCGTATGACCTCGTCTTCCTTCGCGACATCAGCCTGTACTGCGATCGCACGCCCGCCCTCGGCAACAATGCGATCCACCAGCTCGCGTGCCGGCTCCTCGTGCGCGTGGTAGTTCACCACTACCGACGCACCGGCCTGCGCCAGCGCCTGTGCAACGCCCAGCCCGATGCCGGAGCTGGCCCCGGTGACGATGGCGGCATGACCTTCAAGCGGCGATGCTGGATTCACGGTACTACTCCACGTTGGGTGACAGGAACTGATCCATATGCACTGGTGCGTGTGGAGCCAGTGGTGTCAGTCAGCGGACACCCGCCGAATCTCCTACAGGTCTCTTCAGCGACGCAGTGGAGTATGGACCTGCGTTGCGCCAACGATAAGTGAGGAAACGCAGGGAGTAGCGCAGGACCTCTGCCCTGCGGTGCGCCTGACACTGGCACCTGTCTCGTCGAGCTGATCGGGCCCAGTTACGTGTGCCTAGTGAGCAGGCTCGGATCTTCGTGACGTCTTAAGCACGCAGCACAGACCCAAGGGCGCGCAAAACGCGAAGGCTGTCGCCTCATCGCACAGTCTTCGAAACGCCTGCGCGCCAGCCACTCTCAACGATTGCGACAGGCTCCGATGCCGTCGATAGCAAGAATCTATTGGCACTGTTAAGGGTGGAGTGGAAAAAACGAACTCGACCCGCATGATGCCGCGGGCATTGAGTTTGCCGTACATCGGCAGACCCCCACGAGCCATTGGGCTCGTCGGGGCAAATCGCAGCGCCAAGGAGAGGTTATGAAAGAGATCAGACAGACCGCTGAAACGAATCATCCGTTCGTCTATGACGAGAACGGCCTTTGCGAAGTGCGTGATCCGCGCGCTCTGGAAATGCTGGGCACCGGAGGCGTCAACGCAGCTGGGGTGGCTTGCAAGGTCAACAGCGGGAACTGCGTTTCCGGCTGCTCCTGCAAGGCTTCCTGAGACTTGCAAACGATGCGCCGTCCTCGCGGCGGTGCATCTCTTTCAGCATACCAAGGAGAGCAACGCATGCGATACGCGTTGGAACTCGCACTGTCCGGCATCCATGGATCGAAACTTCTCAGCATCCTGATCGTGCTCGCCGTAGCGACAGGCATAAGCGCGTTTGCCACGATGCTGCTGATCCGGATCGGTCTCGGGGGCGACCCCGCACCCAGCATCAGTCATTATCTCTATCACGTGGAGCTTGATCTGCGAGATGAAGCAGCACGATCCAGCTCTGCAAGGCCGCTGCCTGTGCTGTCGCTGCACGATGTGCAGGAGATCACTCGACTCACCGGCTTCCCGAGTGTAGCAACGTCGTCATCCTGGCTTCCCTACAGGCCCATGGGAACGGATCGGCCGCTAGGCATGATTGCCGTTCGAGGCTTTACGTCAGGTGCGCAAGCCCTGCTCGACCTGAAGCTGCTCTCCGGAGCCTTCTGGCAATCCGATGATGACCAGAATGGAGCGCGCGTTGCAGTGATCTCGCGATCACTCTCGAGGGAGTTGTTTGGATCGGAATCTGCGGTGGGCAGACAGATCGAACTGGCCACGCGGAGCTTCGCCATCGTCGGCGTGGTGGAGGACTGGAATCCCATTCCACGATTCCACGATCTTCGAGGCGGTGCCTACGCGGAGAGCGAACGTCTCTACATCCCGCTGGCGGCATGGCGTGCGCTGCCAAAGGACTACGGCATGGGCGCGATGTCCTGTCGCGACGGCGTCCCTGAGGATCCGGAGAGCGCATCGTGCGCTTGGTTGCAGCTATGGGTACAGCTGAACGATAAGCAGGCGATCGGCGCTTTCAGCAGTGCGCTGCACCGCTATGGGCTCGCGCAGGTCAAATCAGGCAGAGCCACTGACGTGTTCTCCCGCGTGGCACCGCTCAAGGAGTGGCTGGCGATCAATGACGTTCTTCCCGATGAAGTCAGTACACAGCTATGGTTCGCAGCCGGTGTCCTGGTCATCTGCCTCGTGAATGCCGCCGGGCTCTTCCTGGCTGGCTTCGTGGGTCGGTCCAGGGAGATCGCCATTCGCCGGTCGCTTGGCGCAACCCGAGGAGACATCGTTAGGCAGCTCGCCGTTCATTCAGCCGTGCTTGGGGCCGCCGGAGGACTCGTTTCCATTCCAATGGTCCTCCTCGGATTCCGGGTCGTGCAGGATCTCTCCAGTGCGTATGCATCGCACCTTTCCATTGCGTGGTGGTACGTGGCCCTGTGCCCCTTGATCGCGACGTTGTCTGCACTTCTGTCGGCGTCGATTCCGCTGTGGAGAGCCAGACAGCGGTTCGTATCGTTGCGCATGGGGGAAGTGCCATGGCGGTGATTCACGCGATGATGACGACGCTGAGAACGGTGTCGAAGCACCTCACGGTCGTTGGCCTCATGGTGCTTCAGATATCAGTTTCCATGGCGGTGCTTGCAAACATATCCACAATTGTTCTGGAGGCTTCGGAGCGCATCGATGCCGAGTCCGGCCTGAGCGAGGCCCGTATCGCCGTGGTGCAGAACATAGGCGTCATCGGCTTCGACGATGCCGCAACCAGTTCGGGCGCTGGGCTGCGTGCACTGCGGGACGTGCCAGGTATCAGCGCCGCAGCACTCGGCCCGGTCCCTTTTGCGGTGGAGCGTGGGGCGGTGCGGCTGGAAACGTCGCACCGAAATGCGTCAGCGCGCCCGTACATCTACTTTGGAAGCGGGCAGCTAGCGAGCGTACTGGGTACGTCAGTTGTCCAGGGCGTCGCGCTGGATAGCCTGCAGGCACCTGCCGTAGAGGACGTACTTGAGCCCAACAGCACGTTGGCCGTACCTGCGGTCGTCACCCGGAGTCTCGCCGAGCGCCTTTTCCCTGCGGGGGACGCTGTTGGAAAAATGATCCACACCGAGGTGTGGGGCAGCTATCCACTGACCCTGCGAGTCGTGGGTATCACGGCAGACTTCAGGAGCGCATCCACCGGTGATGCCAGCGATTACGAGGCCGTGATCTCGGAAGTGAAGATCGATACCCAGAGTATCGGGGGGCTGTATGCCGTCCGTCGAAGCGCGCCATTTGATCTGGAGGCGAAGCTGGCCGTGACTCGCGCCCTGTCCTCGTCCATGCCGGGCTTTGTACAGGAGCCGGTTCGCACCGTGTCCGAGCTCAGGACAGCGCACTTCGCCAAGGACGCATCCAGGTCAAGTGTGTTGCTGGCAGTGGTTGTTGTTGTGACTGTTTCGTCAGCGCTGGGGGTGTTCGGAATGAGTCATTACTGGGTCTCTGCCAGACACCGGTCGATTGCCATCCGGCGCGCGCTTGGGGCATCCCGACGTGACGTGGTGGCCCTCTTTGCGGTGGAGAGTGCCATTGTCGCCGGGCTTGGCGTGATCCTGGGTGCAGGGCTGGCCATAGCGGCCAACCGTTTTCTTGCACTTCAGCTTGAGATGGCTGCAGTAAGCGCCGCTTCGGTGGCGCTGGGTGCGGGACTGACGCTGCTGAGTTGCCAGATCGCCGCTCTGATTCCCGCTTTGGGCGCGGCCAAGGTTGATCCTGCCCTGGCGTTTAGCCAGCGATGACCGCGTATCCAGGAGAAGACAATGGTGCTTGGGCTGTCGAATCGCTGGATGCTTGGGAGTCGAGACGTGGTCCTTCAGTCCGAGTCAACGGAGTGTGGTTTGGCTTGCCTGGCGATGATCGCTGCCAGATACGATCGGCGGGTATCCCTTCGCTGGCTGCGGCGTCGATACCAGGTTTCACTTCGAGGTACGACGGTTGCTCGTCTCTCGGAGATTGCTCGCGACCTTGGCCTGCAGCACCGCGTGTTTGCCGGAACCGGGTCAGCACTGAGGAAGCTTGATGCGACCTGCATTATTCTGGTTGATGACTGCCATTTCGTGGTCGTCGAGCGATTTGGATCCGAGCAGTTTCTTGTGCTCGACCCGGCTGTCGGTGAGCTTGTTCTTTCCTGCGCCGAAGTGGAGAAGCGATTCTCCGGCGCACTGCTTCGGTTTACTGGCGGTAGCAGACAGTGTGAAGACATGCCGGTGGAGCCAAGCCCCTGGTCGGCACTGACGTCACAAATGCGTCCACGCAGGCTCCGGTACCTCCCGATACTGCTTCTAGCTTTAGTGGCGGAGCTGCTTACGGTCGCAGCGTCTTTGTACATCCAGTCCGCGGTAGATGGTCTGGGGGGCACTGGAGTATTCAGTGCGGAAGGCCTGTTGCTCATATTCGCTTTCATTGCGATTGCGAGGGTCTGGGCTGCTTCCATCCGCGCTCTGCTCAATGCAGACCTGGGTGCCTCGATTGTCGGCGGGCTTTCGAACAATGTGTTTGGCCGGGTACTGGAGCTTCCCCCGTCCTACTTTCTGCGCAGGCATCCAGCAGATGTCATCTCGCGGCTGGGATCGGTGCACGAAGTTCAGGAGCTTGCATCGTCCCGGATCGTGGAATGCGCGGTCGATGCGCTTGCGTTGCTCATTCTGTTGGCGGCGTGCTGCACCTATAGCCTCCCGCTTGCGGTGATGGCTGCGTCTGGAGCGGCTTTGTGCATGGCTGTTCGGGTATCCATGTCAGGTCGTGTAGGCGTCGCGTGCAACGTGCTCGCAAACAGGCTCGCATCGCAGGACCGTGAGGTGATCGAGACCGTTCGTGCAGCGCAGACGGTCAAGCTGAATGGAATGGAGCGGCTCAGGGGTGAGCGGTTTCGCAGGGGCAATTCGTCACTTATCAGAGCGAGTATTTCTCTTCAGCGCATGGCTATCTTTTCGCAGTCTGGAAGCGACGTGATTCTCGGTCTCTTGAAGGTCCTCGTGGTCTACGCAGGCGTGTTGGCGATTGATGGCGGAGCTCTATCCGTCGGCGCTCTAGTCGCCGTGACCATCTATGTCGAAATGATCTGCCAGCGCGCAAGTGCGCTCGTACCGAAAGTGATGGATGTAAAGATGGCGCGGGTGCATCTGCAGAGAATCTCGGAGGTGCTCTCCGAGCCCGCAGAGGAATGTGCGGATTGGGCGGGGGCGGGCGACAGATGTCCTGCGCCGTCCGTTGTCTGTCGTGGGATCCACTTTCGTTACTCCGTCGATGATCCCTGGGTGCTCAAGGATGTAAACCTCACCATTCGACCGGGTGAGATGGTAGCGATCGTTGGTGCGTCGGGTGTGGGTAAGTCAACGCTGTTGAGCATCCTGGCTGGTCTGGTGGCACCGACAGACGGCGTGCTTGAAGTGGACGGCCATGACGTGAAGGCCTGTCACTTGCCCCTCCTGCGCCGCCAGATTGGAACTGTCCTCCAGCAGGACACCCTGCTGTCAGGGACTGTGCTTGAGAACATCACGCTTGGGGAGGTGGCTGATATCCCGCGCGTATGGCAATGCCTCGCTGATGCGGGCCTTGACAATTTTGCATCGTCCCAGCCGATGGCGCTTGCAACCCAGGTGGGGGATGAAGGGCGTTTGCTGTCCGGTGGCCAGCAGAAGCGCCTTCTGTTGGCGCGCGCGCTCTATCGGGCGCCGAGAGTTCTGGTTCTGGACGAGACGTTGAGCCAGCTCGACTACGAGGCGGAGCAGCAGATCATGAATGTCCTTTTGGGACTGCAGATGACGAGGATCATTGTGACGCACCGGGTTTCCACTCTACCGGAGGGGGTGCGTGTGATCAGGGTGGGGTAGCAGCTACAAGGAGAGGTAGGTGGAAAACTTTCAGGAACGATTGAACAGGCGGTTGGAGCTGACGATCATGCCAACCGAGAAGTGCAATTTTCGGTGTGTCTACTGCTACGAGGATTTTGAAATCGGTCGAATGCGTGCGCCAACCATTGCCGGAATCAAGGCGCTGGTGCGCAGGCGTGTGGAACAGCATGGGCTGAAAGAGCTGCGCGTGGAATGGTTTGGAGGTGAGCCACTTCTAGCGAAGAGTGTCGTTCTGGAGTTGTCTCGAGACTTCCACTCGCACTCTTCCTCAGGGGCTCTCACGCTGCTGGATTGCAGCATGACCACGAACGGCTTTGAGCTGACCCCGCCGTTGTTCAGTGAACTGGTGACGCTTGGCGTGAACTTCTTTCAGATATCACTGGATGGCGATTCGGATGCTCATGATCTGACGCGACGATATGCCTCTGGGGCTGGCACGTTTCATCGGATCTACGAGAACCTGCTTGCGATGAAGGCATCCAGGCTCAACTTCACGGTGATGCTGCGGCTGCACATCATGCCGGGCAATGAAGAGAGTCTGATGCGGCTTTCGCGCCGACTGTGTGGCGACTTCAAGGTAGATGCACGCTTCACGGTGTTTCTGCGCGACATATCCAATCTTGGCGGGAAGGGCGAGTCTCTACAGATGATTACGCACGCCGAGGCGGTCCGGATATCCAAGCTCCTGCAGGCGCACTTTGAAGCTGAGGGCGTCTGTGTCGAGAATGGAGTCGAAGCTGAGTTTGAGAGCCAGGTTTCGGTTTCAGGGCTTTCAGAGTCGAACCCGGCGTTCCAGTCACTGAAGGAGTCGGGTCTCCGCGTCAGTCACGTGTGTTATGCAGCCAAACCCAACCACATGCTTATCCGAGCGGATGGTCGTATTGGGAAGTGCACCGTGGCGCTGGACAGCGAGGGTAACGTGGTTGGGGCCCTGGCTGAAGACGGGACGGTAGCCTTGGACCCTGAGAAGATGAAGTTCTGGACGCGAGGCTTTCTGTCAGGTGACGCATCAGAACTTGGGTGTCCGCTGATTACCCGCACTGGCTAGTCACTGCTATGGGCGCGACCTCTGCTAAGGCCGGAGGTCGCATCCCTGTCACCTCTACCGGGGGCAGCGCTCAGCCCTGGGGTGAATCCCGCCCCTCAATCTCACGCACAGTCGCTTCCAGCGCATCCAGTTTCTCCCGCGTCTTCAACAGCACCGCGCGCTGCACTTCAAACTCTTCGCGCGTTACCAGGTCGAGCTTGGCCAGGCCGGCCTGCAGCGCGGTCTTGAAGGTGGCCTGCAGTTCCTCGCGCGATTCGCGCAGGCCCGGCGGGACCAGGTCGCTCAGGCGGCGGGCGAGGTCATCGAGGTGGTTCAGGTCGATCATTGGGGGACTCCGTGGCCTGGCAGGCCGTTCCTGCATAAGGATACTTGCGGGCCGCGCGCCCGCACAGGCGGCCGTGGTTTCGCGCCGCGCGCGTTCAGGCGCTATCCTCCACGCCGGAACACAGGAGATCGACGATGAAGATGGTCATGGCGGTGATCAAGCCGTTCAAGCTCGACGACGTGCGCGAAGCGCTGGCCGAGCGTGGGGTGACCGGTATTACGGTGACCGAGGTGAAGGGCTTTGGCCGGCAGAAGGGCCATACCGAGCTGTACCGTGGCGCCGAGTACGTGGTCGACTTCCTGCCGAAGGTGAAGCTGGAAGTGGCGGTGACCGATGACCATGTGGAACTGGTGGTCGAGGCGATCGTGAAGGCCGCAGGCACCGGCAAGATCGGCGACGGCAAGGTGTTCGTGTACGACCTGGGCAGCGTGGTTCGCATTCGTACCGGCGAGCTGGACGCGGACGCGCTGTAAGCGCGCCGCGTGGCGTCTGGTCGACTATCGCGCGCAGCGCGGGCATTTCGGGTGCGGATGGAAGGGCAGTCGACCAACGGTCGACTCTACCGCTTCGCCCACTTGTAGAACCCCTTCCAGCCCTGGCGCACGGCCGCGACCCAGCCCGGGTCGGCCACCAGGGCAGCCTGCGCGGCGCTCGGTGCCTGGCCGGTCACGCGCTGGCGGATCTTCAGCAGGTTCTTCATGTCGCTGCGGCGCATCTGTCGGCTGAGCGGGTTGCGGCGCAGCCAGCGCGGGGCGCGCCAGGCCGATGTGAAATCCAGCAGCACCGGCACGCCACCACTCACCACCACGTTGGTGCCGTGCAGGTCGTTGTGGGTGATGCCGGCCGCGTGCAGGCGGCTGAGCGCGTGCTGCAGCTGGTCGAACACTTCATTGCCCACCGCCTGCGCGGTGCTGAGCGTCTGCCCGGGAATGAATTCCATGCCCAGGGCGAGGCCGCCGAGGGTGCCGAGCAGGGCCGGGGCGTGCTTCCAGCCACCCAGGCGCTGCAGGATGCGCGCTTCGCGGCGCACCATCAGGCGCGCGATCAGCGAAACCGGCGTGCCGCGGTAACGGGAATAGTCCTTCACCACCGCCGGACGGCCGTCCAGGCAGGTGCGGTAGACATCGGGGGCGAGGAAACGTTCACCGCGCTTGAGCAGCAGCGGGGCCACGGCGTCATCGCCGCAGGACGGGGAGGGGGAAACAGTGGACGTCATGGCGGGGTCTCGGACGACGACCCGGTGGGTGGCGCTGCAGCGTCAAGCGAACCGGTACGACTGGGGGAGGTAGCTAAACTTTCGTTAAGTGAATTTTAGTACCGCGTAGTTCGCTAATCCACGCCTTGTCGGCGAAATGTCGGTGCCGTGGCTGGAACAGTTCGTCGCGCAATTTCGGACAATTCTGTCTCACTTGAGGCAAATGCCAATTATTTCAGTTGCTTGGGATCGAGGCGCGGGTTCGGCGCAGGGACATGCTGGTCGTCATGCACGAGCAGCTTGACCCCGGCGCAGCGGCTGCCGACCATAAGCTGTTAACCCGCGACATCGGCGGCCGCCCCCACCCGGCACGTCGCCGTCCCCTGCCGCGTCCCCCCTGGTGCAGGCCGCGCGGCCGCATCGTTCGTTTCCCTGTCCGGCGCTCGCTGGAGGAAAGTGTTTTGATCATCAAGATTGTCCTGGCAGCGCTGTTCGTGGCCTGCGTGCTGTACATCCAATACCGCGGCAAGGTCCGCGCGCGCTGGTCGCGCCAGTTGCTGGACCACTCCAGCTTCATGGCCCCGATCAACGTCATCATGTACCTGTTCTCGAAGGTGCCGACCACGCCGTTCCTGGACCCGGGCAAGGAGCTCCCGCAACTGGAGCCGCTGCGGCAGAACTGGCAGGTGATCCGCGACGAGGCGCTGGCGCTGCGCGATGCGCAGAAGATCGCCGCCTCCAGCAGCTACAACGATGCCGGCTTCAATTCGTTCTTCCGCCGTGGCTGGAAGCGCTTCTACCTGAAGTGGTACGGCCCCTCGCATCCGTCGGCCAGGGCGATGTGCCCGAAGACCGTGGCGCTGATCGAATCGATTCCCGACGTGCGCGCGGCGATGTTCGCGCAGCTGCCGCCGGGCAGCGAACTGCGCCCGCACCGCGACCCGTTCGCCGGTTCGCTGCGCCTGCATCTGGGCCTGAGCACGCCCAACGACGATGGCTGCTACATCGTGGTGGACGGGGTGAAGAAGAGCTGGCGCGATGGCGAATGGATGATGTTCGACGAGACCTACATCCACCATGCGCACAACGAGACCGACCAGGACCGCGTGATCCTGTTCTGCGATATCGCCCGCCCGCTGCGCTTCGGCCTGCCGGGCCTGTTCAACCGCGCGGTGGCGTCGACCCTGCTGGCCGGCGGTGCTTCGCCGAACCTGCCGGGTGACCCGACCGGTGGCGTCAACAAGGCTTTCGGTGGCGTGTACAAGGTGCGCCTGAAGGCCAAGGCCCTGCGCGAGCGCAGCGTGGTGGCCTACCAGGTCATCAAGTGGGGCCTGGTGGTGGCGGTGATTGCCGGTATCTGGGCGATCTGATTGCGGTTGTTCATGGGGTTGCCGGCCAGCGGCCGGCACTACCGGAAAACAAAAAACCCGCGCTGTAGGTAGGTGCCGACCGTTGG
>DEZI01000034.1:0-6330 GCA_002364755.1 Stenotrophomonas maltophilia | reverse complement strand
CCGTTGGTCGGCACACCTTGCCATCAGCCCTTGAGGGCTGATGCCACGAACGGCGGGGTCACCAGCACGCCGGTGTGCAGCGCGGCGGTGTAGTACAGGGTGTTGAAGGTCTTGGCAGCCGAGTCGGCCTGGCGGAAGTCGAAGCCGCTCTCGCCCTTGCGCGCCATGGTCACGCTCCACCAGCCGGTGGGATAGCACGGCTGCGGGAACGGCAGCGTCTTGAACGAGCCGAAGCCGGCCTTGCCCATTTCGGTGCGCATCTCGTTGATCAGCTCCAGCTGCATCAGCGGCGATTCGGACTGCTGCACCAGGATGCCGTCGTCCTTCAGGGCCTTGAAGCAGCTCTCGTAGAACGCCTTGTTGAACAGGCCTTCGCCGGGGCCGACCGGGTCGGTCGAATCGACGATCACCACGTCAACGCTGCCGGCCGGACAGTTGGCCATGTAGGCCACGCCGTCGTCGAACAGCAGTTCGGCGCGGGCATCATCGTTGGAATCGCACAGTTCCGGGAAGTGCTTGCGGGCCATCACGGTGACCTGCTCGTCGATATCGCACTGGGTCACGCTCTCCACGCCCTTGTGCTTGAGCACTTCGCGCAGGGTACCGCAGTCGCCGCCACCGATGATGACCACACGCTTGGGCGCAGCGTGGGTGAACAGCACCGGGTGGCTGATCATCTCGTGGTAGAAGAAGTTGTCCTTGCTGGTCAGCATGATGGCCCCGTCGATGGTCATCAGGTTGCCCCAGTCGGTGGTCTGGAAGATCTCGATCTTCTGGAACGGCGACTGCACCTCGTCCAGCTTGCCGGTGATGCGGAAGCCGATGGCCGAGCCAGTGCGTTCGAAGTGTTCGATGTACCAGTTGCTGCTGTCAGTCATTGGATTGCGGTCCTGTTCGGAGGGTTGAAGCCGGGCTGGCGGGCGGGGCCGCGTGGCACAGATGCCACATCCGGACGGATCGGCCCGTTCAGGTTCAGACCTGCCACGGGCGCGGGCGCGCATGATAACGAACCTGTGGGCATATAGGCGTTATCATGCCCCCCCTTTTATTGCCAACAAGGCCGACTGCAATGACCGATTGGTCCCTCGACCAAGCCCGCAAGACCTACTCGATCCCGCATTGGGCGGATGGTTATTTCGATGTGGATCAGGCCGGGCACATGGTGGTGAGACCGACCGGGGCAGAGGGCCCGGTGGTGTCGCTGCCCAAGGTGGTGGACGCGGCACGTGCCGGCGGCGCCAAGCTGCCGCTCCTGGTGCGCTTCCCGGACATCCTCGGCCAGCGCCTGGGCAAGCTGCAGGCGGCGTTCGCCCAGGCCCAGAAGGACTGGGACTACCCGGGCGGCTACACCGCCGTGTACCCGATCAAGGTGAACCAGCACCGCGGCGTGGCCGGCACCCTGGCCAGCCACCACGGTGAAGGCTTCGGCCTGGAAGCGGGCAGCAAGCCCGAGCTGATGGCCGTGCTGGCGCTGTCGCGCCCGGGGGGCCTGATCGTCTGCAACGGCTACAAGGACCGCGAGTACATCCGCCTGGCCCTGATCGGCCGCAAGCTGGGCCTGCAGACCTTCATCGTCATCGAGAAGCCGTCCGAGCTGAAGCTGGTGCTGGAGGAATCCAAGGCGCTGGACGTGAAGCCGGGCCTGGGCGTGCGCATGCGCCTGGCCTCGCTGGGCGCCGGCAAGTGGCAGAACAGCGGTGGCGACAAGGCCAAGTTCGGCCTGTCCCCGCGCCAGCTGCTGGACCTGTGGAAGTCGCTGCGCGATACCGAATACGCCGATTGCCTGAACCTGCTGCACTTCCATATGGGGTCGCAGATCTCCAACGTGCGCGACATCGCCAACGGCATGCGCGAAGCCACCCGCTATTTCGTCGAGCTGTCACAGCTGGGCGCGAAGATCACCCACGTGGACGTGGGCGGCGGCCTGGGCGTGGATTACGAAGGCACCCGTTCGCGCAGCTTCTGCTCGATCAACTACGGGCTCAATTCGTACGCCAGCAACATCGTGCAGCCGCTTGCCAATGCCTGCGAAGAACACGGCCTGACCCCGCCGCGCATCGTCACCGAGTGCGGCCGCGCGATGACCGCGCACCACGCGGTGCTGATCGCCAACGTTTCCGAAGTGGAGCAGGCGCAGGAAGGCCGCGTGCCGGACCAGCACGACGACGAGCCGGCTTCGATCCGCCACCTGCGCGAGATCCACGAGGAACTGGACACGCGCCCGGCGGTGGAACTGTTCCAGGAAGCGCAGCACTTCCACGCCGAAGGCCTGGCCAGCTACGCGCTGGGCCAGATCGACCTGCCGCAGCGTGCGCGCATCGACGATCTGTTCTATGCCATCGCCCACGGCGTGCGTGCGCGCCTGAGCTACGACGAAAAGAGCCATCGCCCGGCGCTGGATGAACTGAACGAGCGCCTGGTCGACAAGTACTTCGTCAACTTCAGCGTGTTCGAATCGATTCCCGATGCGTGGGCGATCGACCAGGTGTTCCCGATCGTGCCGATCGAGCGCCTGAACGAGGCCCCGGACCGTCGCGGCATCATCGCCGACATGACCTGCGACTCGGACGGCATGGTGAAGACCTACGTCGAGAACGAGAGCCTGGACACCTCGCTGCCGCTGCACGCGATGAAGCACGGCGAGAGCTACCGCATCGGCTTCTTCATGGTGGGCGCCTACCAGGAAATCCTGGGCGACATCCACAACCTGTTCGGCGATACCGATGCCGTGGAAGTGGTGGCCGATGCCGATGGCTACGCGATCACCCAGCAGCGCCGCGGTGACACCACCGACGTGATGCTGGATTACGTGGGCTACAAGCTGGACGACCTGCGCGCGGCCTACGCCCAGCGCGTGGCCGCGGCCGAGCTGTCGCCGGAACGTGCGCAGGAACTGTCGCAGGCGCTGGAAGCCGGCCTGACCGGTTACACCTACCTGTCCGACGAACCGCTGGCCGCGCCGTAGCGGGCCTTGGGCGGCGCATTGATGAACGCGTCGCCACGCGCCCGGGCACCAGGCCACCAGTGAGCCTTTAGCCGATGAGCGCGCGCGCGATCTTCCATCTGTTCCTGCATGCCGCCGTGCCAGCCCTGCTGGCATGGCTGTTGTGGCGCAAGCGGTTTGCCTCGGCCTGGCTGTTGTTGCTGCTGGGCTGGATCATCGACCTCGACCATCTGCTGGCCGACCCGATCTACGCGCCGAACCGCTGCAGCATCGGTTTCCATCCCTTGCACACCGCACCGGCGATTGCCGTGTATGCGGGGCTGTGCGTGCCGAAGAAAACGCGGCTGGTGGGCATTGGCTTGATGATCCACATCGCGCTGGACGCCATCGACTGCTGGTGGATGCACCACCGTTGACGGCGGATATCGTGTACGGCCGGGCATGGCCCGGCGCTACCACGGCACGGCGTTTCCGGTAGCGCCGGGCCATGCCCGGCGAGCGCAGCGGCAGGTCACCCCACCGGCAACCACACCGTCGCGCGCAACCCCGGCTCGGCGTTCTCGAGCCCCAGCCGCCCACCGTAGCTGGCGGCGATGTCTCCCACGATCGCCAGGCCCAGCCCGCTGCTGCCTTCGCGCTCATCCAGGCGCACACCGCGCCGGGTGACCTGCGCCAGCGCATCGGCGGCCAGGCCGGGGCCGTCGTCGCGCACATCAATGCGCAGTTGCCCTTCCTCACTCGCCGCGCTGATCGACACCCGCTGCCGTGCCCACTTGCCGGCGTTGTCCAGCAGGTTGCCCAGCATTTCTTCAAGATCCGCACGCGCACCGGCAAACTGCAGCGCCTCGTCGATGCCCTCCGCGCCGAACACCACGCCGCGCTCGCCGTGCACACGGGCCATCAGCCCACACAGCGCATGCGCCACCGGCGCCACGCTGGTGCGCTGGCGATGATCGGCAGCCAGGCCCACCGCCAGGTAGCGGTCGACACTGGCCTGCATGCGCGCGCCCTGTTCGCGCACAGTCGTGCGCCAGTCCGTGCCGTCGCCATCGGTTTCGGCGGCCAGCACGCTCAGCGGCGTCTTCAATGCATGGGCCAGGTCTTCGGCACTGGTGCGCGCGCGCGCGACCATCCGCTGCTGGTGTTCGAGCAGGGCGTTGAGCTCCTCGCCCAGTGGCACGATCTCGCTGCCCAGGCCATCGGTGTCGATGCGCTGGGCCTGCCCGCGCCGCACGCGTTCCAGCTGATGGGCCAGGCGCCGCAGCGGGCGCAGGCCGAACTGCACCTGGCTGGCCAGCACCGCCAGCCAGACCGCCACCAGCACGGCCAACGCCAGCGCGGTGCGCTGGCGGAAGGCCGCCACATCGGCATCCAGCGTGCTGCGGTCGGTGGCCACGGTCACCCGATACGCCTGGCTGGCGCGTGGCAGGCGCACCTCCTGCACGCGCGCACGCAGCGCCTGTTGCAGGGGCCCGGGCAGGTTGCGGGTGGCCTCAGCGGCCGCCGTGGCCGGCAGGCTTTCATCCCACAGCGAGCGCGACTGCAGCAGCACCTCTCCGCGGCGGTTGGCGATCTGCCAGTACGCGCCGGAAAACACCCGCTGGAAGCGCGCGTCGTTGGGCTCCTGGCGCAGCTGCAGCTGGCCATCGGGCGTGGTTTCCATCTGCGCGACCAAGGTCAGCAGGTCCTGCTGCAGCTCATGGTCCAGGCGGTCGCGCGCGCTGCGCTTCAACAGTTCGCCCAGCAGCGCGCTGGCCAGCAGCGAAACCAGCAGCAGGCCGATGCCACCGGCCAGCAGCAGGCGGCGGCGCAGCGAGGGTTGCCCGCTCACGGCGCGGCCAGCCGCCAGCCCTGGCCGCGTACGGTCTGGATCAGGTCGCTGCCGAGCTTGCGGCGCACGCGCCCCAACAGCACGTCCAGCGCATTCGAATCCGGGTCGAGGCCGCCATCGAAGACCTGCTCGCCCAGCCGCTCGCGGCCGATCACCTGGCCGCTGTGGTGGATGAAACAGCTGAGCAGGCGGAACTCCTGCGGGCTGAGTGCCAGTGGCTGGCCGTCCAGTTCGAAGCGCCCGGCGTTGACGTCCAGCTGCAGGGGGCCGCACTGCAGGCGTGGGCTGGCATGGCCATGGCTGCGACGGATCAGGGCGCGCAGGCGCAGCACCAGCTCATCGGCCTGGAAGGGTTTGGTCAGGTAGTCATCGGCACCGGCATCGAACCCGGCCAGCTTGTCGTGCCAGCGCCCGCGCGCGGTCAGCACCAGCACCGGGAAGCTGCGGCCGTTGCTGCGCCAGCGCTCGATCACGCTCAGGCCGTCCAGCCCGGGCAGGCCGAGGTCGACGATGGCCGCCTGCAGATCCTCGATCTGGCCGATCTCTTCGGCCTGGCGGCCATCGGCCACCGTCTGCACCACGTAACCGGCCTGTTCCAGCAGCGGCTGCAGGCGCTGCGCCAGCGCCGCATCGTCTTCGGCCAGCAGGATGCGCATCAGTCTTCCAGCTCCGTCTTCAGCAACCTGCCGTTGCGCGCATCATAGTCCAGCTCCACCACCACGCCGTCGGCGCGCAGGATCTCCACTTCGTACACGCCATCGTCCAGCTCCACTTCCAGCAGCTGGCCGGGGTGGCGCTTGAGCGCATCGCGCACCACGCCTTCCAGCGCGACGTAGCGACCCTGCTGCACGGCCCGGCGCGCGACATCCTGCGCCGGATCCTGGGCAGGCCGGGCGGCGGTTGCGGGGCTGGCCAGGGCCAGCAGCAGGGGCAGGGCGAACAGCGGCGTCACGGGGGAGGGCAGCCATGCGGGGAGGATGGCGTGAGTGTGCCGGTTGCGGCTAACCACTGGCTAACAGTGCCGGCTAAGCGGCTGTTAACCGTGCCCGGCATCGTGGCGGTGCCGGGATGGTCCGGAATTGAACAGGAGAACCCCCATGTTGAAGTCGCTCACACTCGCCACCGTCGCCGCCCTGGCCTTCGCTCCCGCCGTGCAGGCGGCCCCGCTGGGCATGGCCCAGGTCGAGCAGACCCTGCGCAAGGCCGGCTATACCCAGATCCACGAGATCGAGCGCGATGATGGTCTGTGGGAAGCCGACGTCAGCCGTGCCGATGGTCGCTTCAGCGAGGTGTATGTCGACCCGAAGACCGGCGAGATCTTCGACAAGCACGATGGCCGCGCGCTGCTGGGTACCGGGCAGGTGCTTGCCAAGGCGCAGGCGCAGGGTCTGCGCGAGATCCACTCACTGGAACGCGATGGCGCGACCTGGTCGCTGGAAGCGCGCAACGCCCGCAACCAGCGCGTGGAAGTGCGCCTGAGCGGCCATGACGGGCGGATCCTGCACAGCGAGCGCGATGGCTGGCTGGATTGAAGCCGGTAGCGCCGGGCCACGCC
>DEZI01000033.1 GCA_002364755.1 Stenotrophomonas maltophilia | reverse complement strand
GGTAGAGCGTGCCGACCAACGGCCGGCACCCACCGATTATTTCGGCAGCAACGGCACCAGCAGGGCGTGGGCATCCACCAGCGAACCGACGATGCGGTGGCCCAGCGCGCGCAGTTCTTCATCCGGATGCACCAGGTCCGGCACCTGGATCACGGTCATGCCCGCCGCCACGGCGGCGCGCGTGCCGGCCGGTGAATCCTCCAGCGCCAGACAGCGTTCCGGTGCCTTGCCCAGCCGCTGTGCGGCCAGCAGGTAGATATCCGGCGCCGGCTTCGGGTGGGCGACGTCGCCACTGGTGATGACCGCATCGAAGTACGGCAGCAGGCCGGCCGCGGCCAGCTTGCGGTTGGCCCGCGGCTGCCGCGTGGTGGTCGCCACGGCGCGCGGGATGCCGTGCGCCTTCAGCAGTTCCAGCAGCTCCAGGATGCCCGGCCGCAAGGGCAGGCCGGTCTGCGTGCGCGCCTCGTAGAGATCGTGGCAGCGCGCCGCCATCGCCGCGATCATCGCGTCCGACACGCCCTGCCCGCGCAGCAGCGCCTGGCTGTCACGGTCACCCAGGCCGACCATGCGCACGAAGAACGTTGCGTCCAGCGGCAGCCCGAGTTCGGCGGCCGCCTCGCTCCAGCAGGCGATCGACACCCGCTCGCTGTCGATCATCAGGCCGTCCATGTCGAAGATGACGGCATCCGGGAGGAACGACAGCGCAGCGAGGGAGGTCATGGAGCGAACAGGGTGTCCAGGTCGGTGGGGGTCAGCATCCGCCATTGGCCTTCGTCCAGCCCCTGCAGGTCCAGGCCGCCGACGCGGCTGCGGTGCAGGGCCTGCACGTGGTTGCCGACAGCGGCGAACATGCGGCGTACCTGATGGTAGCGGCCTTCGTGCAGCACCAGGCGCGCCTTGCGCGGGCCCAGCACTTCGAGTTCAGCCGGCAGCAGGGGCGTCTTCTCCGCTTCCAGCATCAGCGTGCCGCTGGCGAACTGCGCCACTTCATCGCCCCGCAGGTCCTCGGCCAGTTCCACTTCGTAGACCTTGGGCAGCTTCGACTTCGGCGAGATGATCCGGTGCAGCAGGCCGCCATCGTCGGTCAGCAGCAGCAGGCCGCTGGTCTCGCGGTCCAGGCGGCCGACGGTGGACAGCACCGGATCGCGGTCGCGGAAGCGCGGCGGCAGCAGATCGTAGATCAGGCGGCCGGTGTCCTTGGTCGAACAGGTGTAGCCGGCCGGCTTGTACAGGGCCAGCGACAGGCCCACCGGCGGGTCCAGCGGCTCGCCATCGACCCGGATCGCCTCGTGCGGCACCTGGTCATCGGCGTACAGCACTTCGCCGTCGGCATCGGTCACGCGACCCTCGCGGAACATCCACTGAACCTGCTTGCGGCTGCCGTAGCCCAGGTTGGCGATCAGCTTGACCAGCTTCACTTGCCCTTCCCCTTCACCGCCTCGACCAGCTTGAAGCCATCGCGCTCGGCGATGACACGTACCGCGCCGAAGCTCTCGTTGAGCGTGTACTCGTACGGCAGGTGGCGGTTGGCCACCACGTACAGGCGGCCACCCGGGCGCAGCGCCTGCGCGGCCACGGCGATGAAGCGCTGGCCGATGTCGGGGCGGTCGGCGCGCGACGGCGTGTGGAACGGCGGGTTGCTGATGATGACGTCGTAGCCCGGCTCGACGCCGGCGGTGACGTCGCGCCACAGGAAGCGCAGCGGCAGCGCGCGCGGCGGCGGCGCCAGGTTCAGTTCGGCCAGGGCCAGCGCACGCTGCTCGGCTTCGTACAGGTCCAGCGCGGTGATCTTCGGGCAGCGCTCCAGCAGCTCGCGCGACAGGTAGCCGTAGCCGGCGCCGAGATCGGCGGCACGCCCGGCCAGGTCGGCGGGCAGGTGCTCGGCCAGCAGCGCCGAGGCCGGGTCGATGCGGTCCCAGGCAAACACGCCCGGGCGGCTGAGGAAGCGGCCGCCGACGATCGGACGCACCGCGTCCAGCGCGCTCCAGCGCTTGGCCAGGTCGGCGTCGTGCTGGCCCTGCAGCGGCGCGGTCCAATACACGCGGCAGTGGTTCTTGGTCAGGCAGCCGCCGAGGCCGGTCAGCTGCTTGAGGTCGCCTTCGCCGGAGCGGGCGCCCTCGTTGTTGGACTGGCAGGCGACGATGCGGCCACCCTCGGCCACCAGGACCAGAGCGCGGGCGAACAGCGCGCGGGCTTCTTCACGCTGGCGCGGCGGCAGCACCAGCACCAGCGGGTAGCGGCCCTTGCCGGCGGCGGCGTCGATCTCGCCGCTGACGGTCCAGCCGGCGGCCTGCTGCAGCGGCTCGGCAAACGGGGCGAAGCTCTGCTCGCAGTGCACCTCGCGGTTGCCGGCGATCTCGCGCAGCGGCCAGCCATCGCGGGCACGGAGGAAGGCGACCGGGCCGTCGGGCCAGTGCAGGGTGCCGTTGCTGAACGGCAGGAGCAGGGTCTGCAGGGGGGCGTCGTTGCTGGAGGCCATCGGCGCGGGTACTTCAAGCGTAGGGCCGTCCATTGTACCGCCCTCGCCGGGCCGGCCCCGGGGGCCCGCTTTGCGAAAGTTCAACGGGCTGTTGATGCGCCGACAACATCGAAGCGTTCAGGGTAAGGTCTCCCCCAGCAAACCCCAGGAGAACCTGCATGCGCGCCTTGTTCGTCGGTGGAGTAGTCGACAACAGTGAAATGGACCTGGAAGGCAGCCATCCGCCCGTGCATTACCCCGAGGACACCGGTGGTGGGCATTCGCGCTACCGCCTGCACCAGGTCGGTCATGGTGCCGATGGCAGCGTGGCCTATGCGGTCTATGGAGCACCGGACCTCGCCGACGACGAAGTGGCCCGCGTGGCCGACGAGCGTGCCTATGCTCGCAGGTTCGAGGCCACGCCGACCGTATTCGAACACTGAAATGCGGGGTGGCGCCGGGCATGGCCCGGCGCTATCGTTTCACGCCTGTGACGGCGCCTTCGGCGGCAACCGGCTGACGCTGGCGATCTCGTCCAGCCAGACGTGGTGCTGCTGTACCGGGTTGTCATGGTCGTCCAGGCGCAGCTGGCCGTTGCTGCCTTCATCACCCGCTTCATTGCGGTACTGCTGCACCGTCGGGCGCACGGCCACGGTGCCCAGCAGGCGGCGGCCATCATGCAGGGTCAGCTGCACCTGCCATTCGCCACCCAGCTGCGGCAACAGGGCTTCCAGACGGGCGATCTGTGCTGGGTCAGTGTGGATGCGGGGCGCAATACGGGACATCGGTGAACCTCCTGGGTGCTCAGTGCAAGGCGTCGCTGCTGCGTTGCGGCTGCACGCTGCGCACGGCCGAAACCAGCTGCGCCACCGAGTACGGCTTGGCGACGTGTTCCTGGAAGCCCGAGGCAAGCGCGCGGCGGCGGTCATCGGCACGTGCCAGCGCGGTCACCGCCACGGCGGGAAGGTCGGTCGCGGCCACGCCCATGTCCTCGCGCAGCGTGCGCATCAGGCCATAGCCGTCCATGCCCGGCATGCCGATGTCGGTCAGCATCACCTGGTACTGCAGGTGGCCGCTGTCGGCCAGCAGGGCCAGCGCTTCACCGGCCGAACTGACCGCCGAGACACTGGCGCCCTGCTCTTCCAGCATGCGCCGCAGGTATTCCAGCACTTCCGGCTGGTCGTCCACGGCCAGCACATGCAGGCCGCGCAGCGGATACGGCTCGACCACGGTCGGGTCGAGGATCGGGCCGCTGAATACTTCGCGCAGCGGCCGGCGGTCGGCATCAGGCAGGTACTGCGGCAGGCGCACGGTGAACGTCGAGCCATGGCCATGGCCGTCGCTGGCCGCGCTGATCGTGCCGCCGTGCAGTTCAACCAGCTGCTGCACGATCGCCAGGCCCAGGCCCAGGCCGCCATGTCGGCGGGTGGTGGTGCCATCGGCCTGGCGGAAACGGCTGAACAGATGGTGCAGGAACTCCGGCGCGATGCCGTCGCCGGTGTCGCGCAGGGTGATCGTCCAGTAGCCGCCATCGGCACGCACCTGCGCCTCGATGCGGCCTTCGGCCGGGGTGAACTTGATGGCGTTGGACAGCAGGTTCCAGAACACCTGCTGCAGGCGCGTGGCATCGCCCAGCACCAGGCAGGGCTGGTTGGGCAGCTGCAGGCTGACATCCAGCGCCTTGCCTTCGGCCACCGGCTCCTGTGCACCCAGGGCATCGCCCAGCTGCGTGCGCAGGTCCAGCACTTCCACCTCCAGCTGCACCTTGCCCAGCAGCATGCTGCTCAGGTCCAGCATGTCCGAGATCAGGCGCTTCTGCGCCGTGGCGCTGCTGGCGATCACGTTCAGGCCCTTGAACAGCGGGCTGGTGTTGTCCACCCGCTGCAGCAGCAGTTCGCTCCAGCCGAGGATGGTGGTCAGAGGCGTGCGCAGCTCGTGCGACAGCGTAGCCAGGAACTCGTCCTTCAGCCGCGCCATGCTTTCCGCGGCACTGCGCGCGGCACGCTCGGACTGCAGCAGCTCCTCGCGCGCCAGTTCGATCTCACGGCGCTCGGTCACGTCCGGGCTGCTGCCCGCCAGGCCGATGAAGCGGCCCATGCGCGAGAAGCGCGGCCGCGCGTTCATTTCCAGCCAGCGCCACTGGCCATCGGCCCGCCGCGCACGCACCAGTGCATGCATCGAGCGCTGCACCGTCAGCGCTTCCTGCAGCTCGTATTCGAATACCGAAGCGTCGTCCGGATGCACCAGGCCGCGCCAGACATCTTCCGGCACGCGGGTTTCATCGCCACCGAAGAATTCGCTGAAGGCGCTGTTGACGAAACGGGCATGGCCGCGCTCGTCCAGCACCCAGACCGGCATCGGCAGGCCATCGGCCAGCGCGCTGAAACGTGCCTCGCTCTCGCCCAGCTCCACTTCGATCTGCTTGCGCGCGGTCACGTCGAAGAACAGGACGCCCAGCTTGTTTTCGCCCGGATCACCGACACGCACTGCGTCCACAGCGAATGAGCGGCCCAACGCGCGTGCTTCCATCTCGAACTGTGCCGGCTGGCCGGTGCGCGCCACTTCACCAAAAATGCGGAACCAGTCGCGTTCGTGCTGCGGCTCCAGCGCGGTCATCCGCTTGCCCTGCGCGCCTTTCAGGCCGGTGTGCCGCTCGAAGGCGTCGTTGACCTCGATGAAGCGATAGTCCACGGCCTGCTCGCCTTCGAACAGCACCTGGATCACGCAGAAGCCGGCATTGATGTGCGCGAGCACGCGGTGATGCAGTTCGGGTTCGGGCGCCGGGGCCTTCGAGGGCGGGCGCTCCGCGAGGGGCGGCAGTGTGGACAAGGGCGTGGGGAACGGACCGGGTGGAGGTACAGCATCTTCCAGAGCGCGTATTCACAGCGTCAAGCGACGTCAGTCAGGCTTGACGACCATGAATTCGCGACAACTGCTGTCGCATATGACGCAATCGGCCATTGCTGGCCCCCGGCAGCAGGATCACACTCGACCTGTCAACCGACACCGCCCCGATCACGGGACGCAGGAGACCACCATGAACCGCTCGCTTTCCGCCGCTCTGCTGCTGGCAGGCGCCCTGGTCGTGGGCAGCGCCACCGCTGCGCCACGCACTGTCACCGATCCGCGGGCACCGCGGGCGCTGCAGGCCGATGGCCCGGTCAGCGTGAAATGGGACGATCCGGCCACCTTCACCGAGATCCGCCGCAGCACCAACCGCTTCGAGGCACAGCGCGGCGACTGGGTGCAGCAGCTGGCCCGCTACGTGCGGACCGCGGCAGCCAAGCCGCTGCAGCCGGGGCAGACCCTCGACGTGACTCTGGTGGACATCAAGCGCGCCGGCGACTACGAGCCGTGGCACGGCCCGCGCGCCGACAACATCCGGATCATGCGCGACATCTACCCGCCGCGCATCACCCTGCAGTACACGCTGAAGGACGCCAGCGGCCGCATCGTCGACGAAGGCGAGGCCAAGCTGAGCGACAGCGGCTACCTGCACAACATCGGGCTGCGCAGCGACAGCGATCCGCTGCGTTTCGAGAAGCGCCTGATCGATGACTGGGTGAAGCGCCAGTTGACCACGCAGGCGACCGCCGCGCGTTGATCAAAGGCCGCCGGGCATGGCGGTGGTGAGGCGTGCGCCAAGGGCTCCGCCGAGCGCAGGCTCGGCGCTACAGATACACCCGGGCCACGCGCTTGACCGCGCACGGCAGCTGGTAGGCGCTGACACCACAGCGAGGGGCCAGTTCGGCCAGCGTCGGCGCCGTGCCCCATAGTTCCACCACGCTGCCGATGCCGGCCTGCGCGTGCGCGGTCAGGTCCACGGTCAGCATGTCCATCGACACGCGGCCGATCAGCCCACCAGGCTGGCCATCAATCAGCACCGGGGTACCGTTCGGGGCGAACTGCGGGTAGCCGTCGGCATAGCCGAGCGCGACCACGCCCACGCGGGTGCGGGCCTTGGCCACGAAGCGGGCGCCGTAGCCCACCGGCTCACCGGCTTCGATCCAGCGCTCGGCGATCACCTTGGACTGCATGGTCATCACCGGGCGCAGGCGCGCGGTCAGCGTGGTGTCGTCCGGCAGCGGGTTGGCCCCGTACAGCATCAGGCCCGGCCGCACCCAGTCGCTGCGCACGTCCGGCCAGCCCAGCAGGGCCGGCGAGTTGCACACGCTGGTTTCGCCCTGCAGGCCGTCGATAGCCGCCTTGAAGGTGGCGGCCTGCTCGTGGGTCCGCTCGCTGTCCAGCTCATCGGCGCGCGCCAGGTGGGTCATCATCACGATGCGCTCCACCTGCGGCAGCGCCGACAGGCGCGCATGCGCGGCGCGGAAGCCGGCCACGTCCAGGCCCAGCCGGTGCATGCCGCTGTCCAGCTTCAGCCACACCGTCAGCGGGCGCGGGCTGTCGAAGGCGGCCAGCGCCTCCAGCTGCCACGTCGAGCCCACCGAGAACCACAGGTCATGCTCGGCCACCAGGGGCAGCTCGCTGACCTCGAAGATGCCTTCCAGCAGCAGGATCGGCGCGCGGATGCCAGCCTGGCGCAGTTCCAGCGCCTCTTCGATGGTGGCCACCGCGAAGCCATCGGCCTCGCCTTCCAGCGCCTGCGCGCAGCGCACCGCGCCGTGGCCATAGGCATCAGCCTTGACCACTGCCAGCGCCTTGCCGCCGCCCAGTTCGCGGGCCAGCCGGTAGTTGCTGCGCAGCGCGCCCAGGTCGATCAGCGCGCGGGCAGGACGCATGCGCGGCTCTCCTGCTGCGGGGCCTGGCCGTACTGGCCGTAGCGGAAGATATCCAGGCCCTCGGTGCTGATCTGCGGCTGGCGCGCACTCATCAGGTCGGCCAGATAGCGGCCCGAGCCGCAGGCCATGGTCCAGCCCAGGGTGCCGTGGCCGGTGTTGAGGTACAGGTTGCGGAACGGGGTGGCGCCGATGACCGGCGTGCCGTCCGGGGTGGCCGGGCGCAGGCCGGTCCAGAAATCGGCCTTGGCCAGGTCGCCACCCTTCGGGTACAGGTCGCGCACCACCAGCTCCAGGGTCTCGCGGCGGCGCTGCGACAGCGACAGGTCGAAACCGGCCACTTCGGCCATGCCGCCCACGCGGATGCGGTTGTCGAAACGGGTCACGGCCACCTTGTAGCTCTCGTCCAGGATGGTCGAGGTCGGTGCCATCGCCGGGTCGGTGATCGGCAGGGTCAGCGAATAGCCCTTCAGCGGGTACACCGGCAGGCGCATGCCCAGCGGCGCCACCATCTGCGGCGAATAGCTGCCCAGCGCGACCACGAAACGGTCGGCGGTTTCCAGCCGGCCACCGATGCGCACGCCGGTGATGCGGTCGCCATCGAACTCCAGGCCGCTGATGTCCTGGTCGTAGCGGAACTCGACGCCGGCGTCGGCCGCCATCTGCGCCAGGCGGCGGGTGAACAGCTGGCAGTCCCCGGTCTGGTCACGCGGCAGGCGCAGCGCGCCCACCAGGCCATCGACATGGGCCAGGGCCGGTTCGGCCTGGATGATGCCGGCGCGGTCCAGCACTTCGCAGGGCACGCCGTACTGGGCGAGGATCTCGATGTCCTGTGCCGAGGCGTCCAGCTGCTGCTGGGTACGGAACAGCTGGGTGGTGCCCAGGTCGCGGCCTTCGAACGCGATGCCGATCTGCGCGCGCAGCTCGTTCAGGCAGTCGCGGCTGTACTCGGACATGCGCACCATGCGCGCCTTGTTGATGGCGTAGCGCTCGTGGGTGCAGTTGCGCAGCATCTGCCACAGCCAGCGGTACTGGGCCAGGTCCATGCCCGGCTTGATTGCCAGCGGCGCATGCTTTTCGAACAGCCAGCCGATCGCCTTCTTCGGCACGCCCGGGGCGGCCCACGGCGAGGTGTAGCCGAACGACAGCTGGCCGGCGTTGGCAAAACTGGTCTCCAGCGCGGGGCCGGGCTGGCGGTCGATGACCGTGACTTCAAAGCCGGCCTGCCGCAGGTACCAGGCACTGGTGGTGCCGATCACGCCGCTGCCGAGAACGAGGACTCGCATGGGAACTCTCCAACCCGATGATTCCCTGCGTTTGAGCACGCCGGGAGCATAATCGGGGAAGTATATTCTTCCATTCCCAGACGATTTGCCTGATTTGGAGATCAAAGGCAGGATGTTTTCCTGTGATTCACCCCCGGAGGTTGACGGCCATGGCCACACGCCCGCGCGAGCTGGACAAGATCGACCGCAAGATCCTGCGTATCCTGCAGGCCGAGGGCCGTATTTCCTTCACCGAACTGGGTGAACGGGTCGGCCTGTCGACCACCCCCTGCACCGAGCGCGTGCGCCGGCTGGAGCGCGAGGGGGTCATCACCGGCTACCACGCGCACCTCGACCCGGCAGCACTGAAGGCCAGCCTGCTGGTGTTCGTGGAAATCAGCCTGGCCTACAAGTCCGGCGACATCTTCGAGGAGTTCCGGCGGGCGGCGTTGAAGCTGCCCAACGTGCTGGAGTGCCACCTGGTCTCGGGCGATTTCGATTACCTGCTGAAGGCGCGCATCAGCGAGATGGCCAGCTATCGCAAGCTGCTGGGCAGCACCCTGCTGACCCTGCCGCACGTGCGCGAATCGAAGAGCTACATCGTGATGGAAGAAGTGAAGGAGACCTGGGCGCTGCCGATCGCGGATTGAGTGGCTGGGCCGGATGGGGTCAGAGCCCGCTGTGCGGGATCCGACCCCTGGTGCCGGTCAACGCTGCTGCGGGTGCTTCTGCGGCCCCTGCTGGCGCTGCTCCTGCTGCCTGCCGCCCTTCTGCGGCTGCTGCGCATCCATCTGCTGCTGTTGCTGCTGCGGGCTGCGGCTCTGGCCCTGCTGCTCCTTGCCGGGATGACGGTTCTGCTGGTTTTTCATGATCGCGATCCAGTGGACGAAGGACATGCAACGGCGGTTGCCGCTGCAGGGCCACGGTGGTCCCGGCGCGGTTAATCGCAGGCGAAAAAGCAGTGATCGGCAGGGCGTCGTTTTCGTGGGTTCAGGCCCGCCACGGCGCACATCACGGTTTGATCTGCTGCCCGTCGCCCGCCGGCACGCTGTCGTAGTAACGGCCGGTGCGCGAATCGAACACGCGGTTGGGGCCCGCCGGATTCACCCCCGGCACGATGCGGCCGTTGCGGTCGTACACCTTGTCCGGTGCCCGCGTGGCCGGCGTCGATGCCGGTGCTACCTGCGCCGGGCCCGTCGAGCGGATCGGCTGCGCCGGCTGGCGCGGCACCTGTACCGGAAGTGCCGGGTTGGCGGGCTGCGGCGGCGCCTGCGGCGCGACCGGGGGCGGGTTCACGCTGTTCGTGCTGCGCGTGGCGGTCGGGCTGGAGGACGTGGGCACCTGGGCCTGGACAGCCAGCGGCAGCAGGGCAGTCAACAGCAGGGCTAGACGCAGTGTCATGGCACGCTCCATCGTGTGAGACCTCCACCTTGCGCCGGGGCCTGTGTGCCGGCCATGAATGGCCATCACACTTGCAACGGACGCCGTGCACCCCCACGTTTGCCGGCATCCCCAGGCCACACCCCCACGGAGCCGGCATGAGCGCTTTCGACCTGACGCCCCCCACCGCCACCCAGACCGACGCCCTGGTGGCCGGCCTGAGTGCCGAGGAACGCCGCGTGCTGCTGCAGCACGGCACCGAGGCCCCGTTCTGCGGCGTGTTCCTCGACAACAAGCGCGAGGGCGTCTACTGCTGCCGCCTGTGCGCGCTGCCGCTGTTCCGCTCCAGCACCAAGTTCGATTCGGGCACCGGCTGGCCCAGCTTCTTCGCGCCCTACGACCCGGCGCACGTGACCGAAATCCGCGACATCAGCCACGGCATGATCCGCACCGAGATCACCTGCGCCCGCTGCGGCAGCCACCTGGGCCACGTGTTCCCGGATGGCCCGCCGCCCACCTTCGAGCGCCACTGCCTGAACTCGGTCTCACTTTCCTTCGTCGGCAACGGCGAGCCGTGGCCCAATCCGCTGCAGCGTGAAGGCGCCGAGGCCGGCACGGCGGGCTGATCACCCCCGCTGACCGACTTCACAGAATTCCCTCTTCAGAAACACCGGTGTCAGGCCGACAAGGAGATATCCCCTCTCCTTGCGTCGCGCCATGCTCATCATCGTTGGATTCCTGGTCGTCATCATCAGCGTCCTCGGCGGCTACCTGGGCGCCCACGGCCGCTTGGGTGCCCTCTGGCAGCCTTACGAACTGGTCATCATCGGTGGCGCGGCCGTCGGTGCGTTCCTGGTCGGCACCCCGGCCAAGACGGTCAAGCAGACGCTGCAGGCAGCGATCGGCGTATTCAAGGGCCCGCGCTACAAGCAGCAGGACTACATCGACGTCCTCAGCCTGCTCTATGAACTGCTGAACAAGGCCCGCCGTGAAGGCTTCATGTCGCTGGAAGACCACGTCGAGCGCCCGGCCGAGAGTGCCCTGTTCGCCAACTACCCGAAGGTGCAGGCCGACCACCACCTGATCGACTTCATCACCGACTGCCTGCGCCTGATGATCGGCAGCAACATCGAGCCGCACGAACTGGAGCCGCTGCTGGAGCTGGAGCTGGAAAAGCACCACGCCGAAGCGATGGCGCCCTCGCAGGTGATGAACAAGGTGGCCGACGGCCTGCCCGGTTTCGGCATCGTGGCGGCCGTGCTGGGCATCGTCATCACCATGGGCTCGATCGGCGGCGACATCGTCGAAGTGGGTGGCCACGTGGCGGGCGCCCTGGTCGGCACCTTCCTCGGCATCCTGCTGGGCTACGGTTTCATCGGCCCGATGGCCTCGGCGATGGAAGCCCGCGCCGAGCAGGACAGCCGCATCTACGAATCGGTCAAGACCGCCCTGCTGGCCTGCCTGCGCGGCTACAACCCGAAGATCGCCCTGGAATTCGCCCGCAAGACCCTGCCGTCGAACGTGCGCCCGGCGTTCTCCGATTTCGAGCAGCACCTGAAGACGGTCAAGTAAGCCATGGCCGAGAACAAGCCCACCGTCATCGTCCGCCGGGTCAGGAAGGGCGGCCATGCCGCCCATCACGGCGGTTCGTGGAAAGTGGCCTACGCCGACTTCGTGACCGCGATGATGGCCTTCTTCCTGGTGCTGTGGCTCATGGCCAGCACCAGCAAGCCCGAGCGCGCAGCGATCTCCGAATACTTCCGCAACCCCAGCCCGCTGGCCGGGCAGAGCCCCACGCCCGCACCGGGCATGGCCGGCCCGGGCGGCGCCAGCACATCGATGATCAAGCTGGGTGGCGCCACCGATGTGTCCCGCGGCAACAGCAACGACCCCTTCCAGAACCAGAAGGAAGCCGTGCCGCAGCCGGTGGAGCAGCAGCAGCGCGACAAGCAGCAGCTGGAAGCGCTGATGAAGGAGCTGCAGGAAGCGATCAGCAGGAGCCAGGCGCTGGAGCCGTTCAAGGACCAGCTGCTGCTGGACCTGACCCCGGAAGGCCTGCGCATCCAGATCGTGGACAAGCAGAACCGGCCGATGTTCGACCTCGGCAGCGCGTCGCTGAAGCCCTATACCCAGCAGATCCTGCACGAGCTGGCCGAGTACCTGAACCATGTTCCGAACCGGATCAGCCTGACCGGCCACACCGATATCACCGCCTATTCGGCCGCACACGGCTACGGCAACTGGGAACTGAGCGCCGACCGCGCCAACGCCGCGCGGCGTGCGCTGGTCGATGGCGGCATGGACGACAGCAAGATCACCCGCGTGGTCGGCCTGTCCTCCTCGGTGCTGTTCGACAAGGCCGACCCGCAGAACCCGATCAACCGCCGCATCAGCATCGTGGTGATGACCAAGGCCGCCGAAGAAGCCGCCCTGGCCGGGGCCGGCCCGCAGGTGGGGCTGTCGGCCGCCGTGGCCGACCCGGATGTGCAGGCCGCGCAGGGTGAGGCCGCGGGCGGGGTCGGATCCCCTTCCCCCGGAAAGGGCTCTGACCCCTGACCGGTCGCCGCCGGGCATGGCCCGGCGCTACCCCGGGGGCGCTGCGTTCCGGTAGCGCCGGGCACTGCACGGCGAGCGCGGGGCGTTACGTTCCGGTAGCGCCGGGCCATGCCCGGCGAGCGCGGGGCGTTACAGTCCGGTAGCGCCGGGCCATGCCCGGCGAGCGCGCAGCGCGGCACCCAGTACAATGGCGGTCTTTCCTTTCCAAGGTGACCCCACCTCATGTCCCAGAACTCCAAGGCCAAGCGCGACAAGCGCAAGAAGCAGCAGGCCAAGCGTCCGTTCCTGCGCCTGAATGCCCAGCAGCAGGTGCAGAACCACGCCGTGCTGACCAATGAAGACGGCCAGGCCGTGGCGGCCATCGGCCTGCAGGGCCGCGAGTGGCTGCTGGCCATCGGTGGCCAGACCATGGGCAACGCCGACAACCCGGTGCCGATGCTGGCCATGCTCAAGCACCTGTCCAACGTGCAGGAAAAGGAAGGCCGCACGGTCAACCTGGAATATTCCGAGCTGATGCAGAAGCTGCTGGACACCCTGGCTGCCGAAGCCGGCCAGACCGCTGACGAGTACCTGGACAAGCTGGTGGCCGAGTTCGAAACCGAGCAGGCCGAAGAAGGCGAAGACGCCGCTGAAGGCGAAGTGGTTGAAGCCGCTGCCGACGCCGAGGCCGCTCCGGCCGACGCCGCCGACACCGACGGCAAGCCGCAGGCCTGAACCGGCCGCGGCGGTGACGGTCTACGTCGATGACGCGGTGCATCCCTGGCGCGGACAGCGCTGGGCGCACCTGATGGCCGACACCCTGGCCGAGCTGCACGCGATGGCGGCGCAGCTCGGCATTCCGCTGCGGGCCTTCCAGAACAAGGCCAGCGGCGCACACTACGATGTCAACGCGGACCTGCGCACGCAGGCGATCGCCCTCGGCGCACGCGCCATTTCCCGGCATACCGACCGCGAGCTGGTGAAGGCCGTGATCGCCAACGCACGGGCGCAGTACCGGCCGTAGGCCGGTACGGGTACCGCCGGGTGCATGCAGTAGATCCACGCCATGCGTGGATGGGGTTCAGGCCCGGCGCTACCGATCAGAACGGGTCGCTGCCCAGCCGTACTTCCAGGTTCAGCAGCGAGCACAGCGCCAGCAGCGCGTCGTCGTCGCGCGTCAGCGCCATCCAGCCGGTGAAGCCGTCGCTGCCCGCATCCACGCTCCACAGCGTGTAGTTGTGCTCGCGCAGGCGGTCGAACGCGGTGGACATCAGCTGCACGCCGTCCAGGTCGGCAGCGAAATCCTCGTCATCCAGGTCGCCGCCCCAGTCCAGCTGCAGGTTGAAGCGCGCCGACAGCTCGTTCACCGCCGACTGCAGCGATTCCAGGTCATCACGCTCCACCTCGAAGCCCGACTGCCAGGCGATGGCCGTGAACAGCGCCGGCACCCAGTCGCTGTCCGCTTCCAGCGGCTGCCCGTCCTCGGCCAGGTGCTCGCGCCAGCGGTTGAACTGCTGCAGCGCCAGCTCCTCGTCGCCCGGATTGATCAGCACCAGCAGGTTCCAGACCCGCGCCTCGAAGTCGTCTTCGTCGAAATCGTGGGCGTCTTCTTCGAAGTCGAAATAATCGCTGTTGTCGGGCATGGCGGGCACTCCTTGGGGCAGGCCGGCATTCTACGGTTTATCCTGTGCCGCTGAAGCCGGCCTTGGTGGCCGTCACTGTGAATGAAGCGATGAGCGATACCCCTCCCGACCACCTGGCGATCAACCCGGCCAGCCCCTTCCATGATGCCAAGGCGCTGGAGCGCGGCGTTGGCGTGCGTTTCAACGACATCGAGCGCGACAACGTCGAGGAATACTCGATCAGCGAAGGCTGGATCCGCGTCCAGGCCGGCAAGGCCCGGGACCGCCGCGGCAACCCGATGACCATGAAGGTCAATGGCAAGGTCGAGGCTTACTTCCTGGACCAGAAGCCGGAATGACCGCCTTCTGTAGAGTCGAGCCATGCTCGACTCTACATTTCAGGGTCAATCGCGCTTGCGCGATTCCAGCAGGTCCAGGTTGCGGATCAGGCGCCGCGAGATCTCGTCGGAGATCACCCCGCGCCGGGTCAGGCGGAACAGCTCCTCGCGCTCGGCGTTCAGGCCGGCACTGCGCAGCTGGCGGTAGCCCTGCTCCATCCGGTTCACCTTCTCCGGATCCACGTCGGGGCCGTCGCTGTCCTTCTCCAGATGGCGCTGGTACAGCAGGCTGACCCGCGAGGCCGCGTCGTTGTACAGCTGCACGTTCTCGGTGTTCTGGTTCATCACCAGCTGCTGGCGCATGCGCTCCACCCCGGCCAGGGCGGCCTTGGAGGACAGCTTGCGGGCCAGGTCCTCTTCCTTGCGTTCGCCCGAGTCGGCCGGCAGCTGCAGGCCCTTCAGCAGCTGCGGCAGCGCCACGCTGGCGCCGACCAGCGAGAACAGGATGACCGCCGCAGCCAGGAAGATCACCAGGTCACGCGCCGGGAAGGCGCTGCCATCAGGCAGGAACAGCGGCAGGGTCAGCACGCCGGCCAGGGTGATGGCGCCGCGCACGCCGGCCACCGAGGTCGCCACCACGATGCGCCAGTTCGGGGCCTCACCCCGCTCCAGGCCACGGCGGCGCGCGCGCAGCAGGTTCCAGCGCAGCGACAGCCACACCCACAGCAGGCGCAGCGCGATCAGCGCGGCATTGATGACCAGTACGTACACCAGCAGCCACCAGGCGCTCTGGTGGCCGGTCTCGTTCATGGTGGTGGTGGCGCGCTCGACGATGCCCGGCAGCTGCTCGCCCAGCAGCACGAACATGATGCCGTTGAAGCTGAACTGCAGCATGTTCCAGACGCCCGCACGCTGCACGCGCATGCTGCCCGACACCCGGCCGGTCAGCTCGACGTAGCTCATAGCGATGCCGGCGGCGACCGCGGCGAGGATGCCCGAGGCGTGGATTTCTTCGGCCAGCAGGTAGGCCGCGAACGGGATCAGCAGGTTGACCAGCATCGCCGCGCCGGGCTCTTCGCCGAAGCGGCGCCACAGCCAGCGCTGGAACGTGGACACGCCGAGGGTGACCGCCACGCCCACCGCCAGGCCGGCCACGGCCACCCACAGGAAGGTCAGCGAGGCGGTGGCCAGCGAGAAGCTGCCGGTCATCACCGCAGCCACGGCAAAGCGGAAGCAGACCAGGCCGGACGCATCGTTGAGCAGCGATTCGCCTTCCAGGATGTGCATCAGGCGCTTGGGAATGGGTGCCTTGGCGGCGATCGCACCGACAGCCACCGGGTCGGTGGGCGAGACAATGGCGGCCAGCGCGAAGCACACCGCCAGCGGCATCACCGGAATCATCCAGTGGATCAGCAGGCCGGCGCCGATGACGGTGAACACCACCAGGCCGAAGGCCAGTTCGAGGATCGCGCCTTTATCGCGGAACAGGCCCTGTTTGGGAATGCGCCAGCCATCAAGGAACAGCAGCGGCGGCAGGAACAGCAGGAAGAACACTTCCGGTTCCAGCGCGTGGCCGCGGTTGAACACGCCGGCGATGACCGCGCCCAGCGCGATCTGCACCAGCGGCAGGGGGAGTGAAAATGGCAGGACGCGAACCAGGTAACCGCTGGCGACAACGGCTACCAGCATCGCCAGGACGACTTCGATGGTGTGCATGCTTCTTCCAGGAAGCGGCGCGTGGGGCCCGGGAAAAACCGGTGTGCGCCGGAGACTGGAAAAAAAGTTAACACAGCAGGCCGTCGCTGCGGCCCGCTGTGTGAATGCGCGTCAGGGCAGCGACAGCAAACGCTGCTGGATCCAGCCACTGATGTCCCGCTGCATGTCCGCCGACAGCGTGTGGCCAACCGGGTAGCCCCGCAGCTGGTGGGCCACGCCCAGCGCCTGCAGGCGCGCGGCGGCGGATTCGGCCAGTGTGTACGGCAGCTTTTCGTCGGCATGGCCGTGCACCAGCAGCCCGTCCAGCCCGGCATCGGCGATGTCGGCCGGCACGTGCGGGGCGATCTCCGGCAGGATGCGCCCGCACAGCACGCCGAACGACTTCACCCGCTGCGCCTGGGTCAGGGCGACGCTGGCACTCATGATGCCGCCTTGGCTGAAGCCGGCCAGCACGGTCTGCCGCGCGTCCACGCCCAGCCGCTGCTGCTGCGCGGCCAGCCACTCGCCCAGCAGCAGGCGCGACTGTTCGGCCTGCGCCGGATCGATCACCGGCCCCTGCGCGCCGAAGCGCACGGTGAACCAGCCGAACGCCTGCGGCCCGAACACCAGCGGCCCGCGCGGCAGCAGCACGTGCAGGCGGGGGTCGAGCGCCTGGGCCAGGCCGGCCAGCGACTGCTCGTTGCTGCCCACGCCGTGCAGCAGTACCACCAGGCCCTGCGCGGTGCCCTGCGCCGGCCGTTCCAGCATCGGCAGCTCCGCGCTCATGCGGCCACCGCCGCAGCGCTGCCGTCGAAGCGGTAGATATCCATCGCCAGCATGCCAGCGTCGATGCCCGCATCGATGCGCTGCGCACCGAAGCCGCCCTCGCCCGCCGCGCCCATCGCGAAGTACAGCGGCAGCAGGTGCTCATCGGTGGGATGCGCGCGCTCGGCAAACGGTGCCTGGCGGCGGTAGTCGAACAGCGCGTCGCGGTCGTTGGCGGCCAGGCGCTGCTCCACCCATTCGATGAAGGGACGCACGTACGGCGCTTCCTTGCCGTCCTGGTAATCGCGCCAGTCGTGCAGGTTGTGGGTGATGCTGCCCGAACCGATCAGCAGCACGCCCTGCTCGCGCAGCGGCGCCAGCGCGCGGCCCAGCGCGTACTGGTGCTGCGGGCCCAGCATCGGCTGGATCGACACCGGCACCACCGGGATGTCGGCATGCGGGCGCAGCATGCGCAGCGGCACCCAGGCACCGTGGTCGAGGCCACGCTGCGGGTCGATGGCCACCGGCAGGCCGGCGGCGGCGATGCGGCCGGCGACTTCTTCGGCCAGCGCCGGGTCGCCCGGGGCCGGATACTGCAGCTCGAACAGCTCGCGCGGGAAACCGCCGAAATCATGGATGGTCGGCGGCTGCGGGTGCGTGCCGACCAGCGGCTGGCGGGCGAGCCAGTGCGCCGAGGCGATGACGATCGCGCGCGGCGTCGGCAGGTCGCGGGCCAGCTCGGCCAGGCGCACGCCGACCTGGCCCGGATGCAGGGCGGTCATCGGCGAACCATGGGAGATGTACAGCGAAGGCAGGCGGGACATGGCAACCTCCAGGAATTCTTTCAGCGGGCGATCAGCGCGAACGCAGCGTGCAGCGGCCATCGCCCAGCAGGAACAACACCACCAGGGCCACGGCCCAGAACGCCGGGTATTCCCAACCGCCGCCACTGTTGGCGAAGCTGAAACCATTGGCGCCGTGCACGGTGACGATGGTGCCCAGCAGCAGCGGCACGCCGAGCAGGCCGATCCAGCGCGCATAGACGCCCAGCAGCAGGGCGGTGGCGATGCCGAGCTCGGCAACGATCGTGAAATACCCCAGTACACCGGGCAGGCCCAGCGACTGGAAATAGGCCACGGTGCCGGCCGGGGTGAACACCAGCAGCTTGGTCAGGCCATGGGCCAGGAACAGGCCGCCCAGCGCCAGCCGCAGCAGGGTGCCGGCGTAGGGGGCGAGCGGTGACAGCGGGCGGGACGTGGTAGACATGGCAGGCACCTCGGAAGGAGTGGGTACAGCTTATTGCGCCCAACAGAGCCGATAAATACGATGATCTGACCGTATTTGTTGCAGAAGGCGAAACAATGGACACCCTGGACGCCATGCGTGTGTTCGTCGCGGTGGTCGAGCGCAACGGCTTCAGTGCCGCCGCGCAGGCGCTGGACATGTCCACGGCCGGGGTGACCCGGCAGGTGGCCGCGCTGGAAAAACGCCTGTCCACCCGCCTGCTCCACCGCACCACGCGGCGGGTCAGCCCGACCAGCGCGGGCGCGGCCTACTACGCGCAGTGCGTGCGGCTGCTGGCCGAGTTCGACGCACTGGAAGCCAGCATCGGCGCGCAGGCGCTGGAACCCTCGGGCACGCTGCGCATCAATGCCCCGGTCAGCTGGGGCATCGCCCGCCTCGGCCCGTTGCTGGCCGGCTACCGCCAGCGCTATCCGCAGGTGGAACTGGACCTGGCCCTGTCCGACCGGCTGGTGGACATGGTCGAAGAGGGCTATGACGTGGCCATCCGCATCACCCGCGAACCGAGCCCGGCGCTGATCGCGCGGCGGCTGGGCCAGGCCCGCATCACCCTGTGCGCGGCACCGTCCTACCTGGCCGCGCGCGGCACGCCGCACTCGCCGCAGGAGCTGGAACAGCACGACTGCCTCGGCTACAGCTACTGGGCCTCAGGCAACCAGTGGCCGCTGCACGGGCCGGGAGGCGAGACCCGGGTGACGGTGGACAGCATCCTGCAGGCCAACAACGGCGACGTGCTGCGCGAAGCAGCCATCGCCGGCATGGGCGTGATCCTGCAGCCGGATTTCCTGCTGGATGACGCGCTGGCCGATGGCCGCCTGGTGCGCGTGCTGCCGGAATGGGAAGTGCCCACGATCGGCATCTTCGCCGTGTACACCAGCCGCAACCATCTTGCACCGAAGGTACGCAGCTTCATTGATTACCTGGTGGATGCGGGGGTGTGACGCCCGGGCATGGCCCGGCGCTACCGGCCGGGCTGCAGAGCGGTATCGCCGGGCCATGCCCGGCGGATCTTTGCGCTCACACCACCACTTCATCCAGCGAATCGATGATCTTTTCCAGCGGCGCCGGCCGCCCCAGCAGGTAGCCCTGCACCTGGTCGCAGCCATGCGCGGCCAGCCAGTTCAGCTGGCCCGGCGTTTCCACGCCCTCGGCGATGATGGTCAGCCCCATGCTGTGACCCAGCGACAGCAGTGCGCGGCAGATCGAGGCGTTGCGCGGATTGGTTTCCACATCCGCCACGAAGCTGCGGTCGATCTTCAGGATGTCCAGCGGCAGGTGCTGCAGGTAGGACATGCTGGAATAGCCGGTGCCGAAATCATCCAGCGACACGCAGATGCCCTGCTCGTGCAGCCGCTGCATGGTCTGCATCGCCTGCGCCGGCTTGCGCATCAGGCTGCTCTCGGTCAGCTCCACGTGCAGTGCGCCGCGGGCCAGGCCGAACTCCTTCTGTGCGCGGGTGAACTCGGCCACCAGGTCACTGTTGAAGAACTGCACCGCCGACACATTCACCGCGATCGACAGCTCGCCCCACCCGGCATCCACCAGCCGCCGCTGGGCCTGTGCGGCGGCGCGGATCACCCAGCGCCCCAGCGCCAGGATCAGCCCGGTGTCCTCGCACAGCTGGATGAACTCGCTGGGCGGAATGAAACTGCCGTCGGCCTGCGGCCACCGCAGCAGCGCCTCCAGCGCCGCCGGGCTGCCATCGCTGGCATGGCGGATCGGCTGGAAATACAGCTGGAATTCGCTGTCGATGGCGGCATGGATGCGCGCGGCCAGGCGCAGGCGGTCGGCCAGGCGGGTGGTCACCGCGCTATCAAACCAGGCCACCACGTTGCCTTCGGCGCGCGCAGCATGCGCGGCCTGCGCGGCCATGCCGATCACCTGCTCGGCACTGTGGCCATCGCCCGCCGCATGCACGGCCACGCCGATGCGCGGTTCGAACTGGTGCAGGGAATCCTTGCCGCGCATCGGTGCCGAGACGATCTGCAGCAGATCATCCAACGCCAGCTGCGCGATGTGCTGGCCATCGATGGCCAGCACGAAGTCCTCGGCCGGCTGGAAGGCCAGCGTACCGAAACGCGCGCCCAACCCGCCCAGCCGCAACGCCATCGACTGCAGCACCGCCTCGCCGATCTCGCGTCCCAGCGTATCGGCCACCAGCTGCAGGCCGCGCAGCTGCACGTAGGCAATGGTGTAGCCGCCTTCCTGTGCGTCCAGCTGCTCGGTCAGCGCGCGCACGGTCAGCAGACCGGTATCCAGGTTGTGCCGCGCGCGGTAGGCCAGGTCCCGCTCGTAGGCCAGGCGCTCGCTGACATCCTCGGCCAGCACAAGGCAGGCCGGGCGACCGTCGAAATCCAGCATGGACAGGTGCGCACGCACCTCGAACTCGCTGCCATCACGGCGCCGGTGCATGCGTACCGTCGATTCCGGCAGTCCATCCACGCGTGCCCGTGCAATGGCGCCCATCACCTCGTCCCACCCGCCACGCGGACGGATGTCAAGGATGCTCATCTGCAGGAACTCTTCGCGGCTGTAGCCGTACTGCTCGACGGCCGCTTGGTTGACTTCAAGGAAACGCAGGCTGCTTGGATCGAACACCCAGAACGGTGCCGGATTGCGGTCGAACAGCAGGCGGAAGCGGCGCTCTGCACGACTCATCTGTTCGCGCGCACGGTAGCGCTCGGTCTGGTCGGTCAGCGCGCCGATCATGCGCCGCTGGCGGTCGGCCACCTCCACGCGCTGGCCGCGCGCGGCCACCCAGCGCACCTGGCCACCGGGCAGCACCAGGCGGAACTCCTGGTCCAGCACCGCGTTGCCGGCGAACGACTGCTCGAACGCACGCTGCAGTCGCTCACTGTCCTCGCGATGCACGCGGGTAAAAAAGTCGGACAAAGGCAGCGAGTCGGCCGGGATGCCGAAAATCTCCCGGGCCAAGGGCGACCAATGCAGCTGCGCGGCATCTTCGTCCACATGCCAGGTGCATACGCGTCCGACCTGGTTGGCCAACGCAAGTTCGGCACTGCCGGTGCGCAGTTCCTCGGCCATCGACTGATGGCTGCGGGTACTGCGCCGCACCGCGTACAGCAGCACCAGCAGCACGGCGATGTAGGCCAGCACAATGACCACTGCTGCGTGCAGGTAGGGCCACCAGGGCGCCAGCACATCCTCGTCGGCCAACCCGACCTGCACCGCCAGCGGGCTGTGCTGCAGCGTGCTGATGGTGGAGATACGCGGAATGCCATCTACCGCGCCTTGGATGCTGCCCAGTTCCACCACGGCAGCACGCCCCAGCAGGTCGCGTCCCGGCAGGTGATAGCGATGGCCCACCGTCGCCTGCGGGTCCGGTACCCGTGCCAGCATGGCACCATCCCGGTCACTGATCGACACCAGTCCATGAGGGCCGACGTCCAGGCCACTGACAATGCGCTGCAGCTCCTCGCAGCGCAGGCGCGCCAGCAGCCAGCGGTCGCCCGCCATCGGCAGCGCCAGCGGCACCACCCAGCTGCCATCGATGATCTGCTGCGGCGGGCCGAGGTACAGCGCGCTGCCCTGCCCGCGCCGCTGCGGGTCGGTCCACAGCGGCAGCTGCAGGTCGCCCTTGCCGGCGGTCAGCGCGCGGCCGTAGGTATCGAGCACCACGATGCTGTGCAGTTCCGCGTGGCGGCCCAGCACACCGTCAATGGACGCATCAAGCAGCGGCGGCGCCTGCGCCGGCACGCTGCGGAACAGCTGCGCGGCGTCGGCGGCGATACCGCTCATGGCCCGCTCCAGGTTGCGCAGTTCCATCGCCAGCAGCCGCTCGGTACCCACGGCCATGGCACGGCTCTGCCGCTGCGCGGCTTCCAGCCGGCGCTGGTAGTCGTTGGCCAGCATCACCGCCAGCACCACGGCCAGCAGGACGCCCACGGCGATGCCGCCCCAGGTGATGGCGCGCAGCGGCCGGGCCAGCGCGTGCTTCAACGCTGGCATCGGTCGGTGTTCCCTGTGCAGACGACTGGCTTCATGCGCGAACGATTCCTCCACATCCCCGACCAGAGCGGCCGCAGATCAGCATTCTTGACGCCTGGGTCGGTCCGGTGCGCCACCTCCCCGCGGCTGCACCGGCATGCAGCCCCCAGCATGCACCACGTCGATGACGGCGTGAAGATCGTCGGCGCGTGTTCAGCCAGATCGCGCACAGCGCGGCCTCCCGTGGCGAAGCATCCAGCACACGCGCAGGGGATTAGACTTGGGGTTTTCCCGCTGCAAGAGAAGTCCATGTCCAAGCTGCGCCGTCCCACCCTGGCGCTGGCCATCCTCGCCAGCCTGTCCCTGGCCGCCTGCGACCGCACGGCCGAACCGGCCGCCGGCACCGCCGCGCCCGCCGATGCCACCCCTGCCCCGGCCAAGCCGATGCTGGGCAGCTTCGGCTTCGATGCCAGCGGCATGGACCGCAGCATCGCCGCCGGCGACGACTTCTTCGGCTTCGCCAACGGCACCTGGGTGAAGAACACCGAGATCCCGGCCGACCGTTCGCGCTTTGGCAGCTTCAACGTCATCGCCGAAAAGACCCAGGCCGATACCCGCGCGATCCTCGAAGGCGCCGCCGGCAATGCGCAGGCCAGCGGCGATGACAAGCTGATCGGTGACTACTACGCCGCGTTCATGGACGAGGCCGGCATCGAGAAGCGCGGCATGGCCCCGGTGCAGCCGCAGCTGGCCGCGATCGGCGGCATCGCCGACAAGGCAGGCCTGGCGCGTGCGCTGGGCGGCGACATGCGCGCCGACGTCGACCTGCTCAACGCCACCAACTTCTACACCGACCGCCTCTTTGGTTTGTGGGTGTCGGTGGACATGCTGCAGCCGGACCGCAACGCGCCGTACCTGGTGCAGGGCGGCCTGGGCATGCCCGACCGCGATTTCTACCTGGGTGATGGCCGCATGGCCGAGCTGCGCAAGCAGTACCAGGCCTACATCGCGCAGGTGCTGCAGCTGGCCGGCGTGGCCGACCCGGCCGGCAAGGCGCAGCGCATCCTCGCGCTGGAAACCAGGATCGCCCAGGCCCACGCCAGCCAGGAAGAAACCAACAACGTGACCCTGGGTGCCAACCCGTGGACGCAGGCGGACTTCAACGCCAAGGCGCCGGGCATGGACTGGGCGGCGTTCCTGGACGCAGCAAAGCTGGGCCAGCAGCAGGACTTCATCGTGTGGCAGCCGAAGGCTGTCGCCGGCCTGTCCAGGCTGGTGGCCACCGAGCCGCTGGACGTGTGGAAGGACTACATGACCTTCCACGCACTGGACCGCGCCGCGGCCTACCTGCCGAAGACATTCGCAGACGCCCGCTTCGCCTTCCACGGCACCGCGCTGAGCGGCACCCCGCAGCAGAGCGACCGCTGGAAGCGCGCGGTGGACGATGCCAACCACGCCGTGGGTGAAGCCATCGGCAAGCGCTACGTGGAAAAGCACTTCGACGCCAAGACCAAGGAGCGCGCGGACGAGATGGCGAAGAATATCATCGCCGCCTTCGCCAAGCGCATCGATGCCTTGGCCTGGATGTCGCCGCAGACCAAGGCGCACGCCAAGGCCAAGGTGGCCGGCCTGACCGTGGGCATGGGCTACCCGGACACCTGGCGCGACTACACCGGCCTGGAGATCCGCCGTGACGATCCGCTGGGCAATGCGCAGCGCGCCGAGCAGTTCGAGTACGCGCGCAACGTCGCCAAGCTGGGCAAGCCGGTCGACCACAACGAGTGGGCGATGCTGCCGCAGACCATCAACGCGATGAACGTGCCGCTGGAAAACCGCCTGGTGTTCCCGGCCGCGATCCTGCAGCCGCCGTTCTTCGACGGCGCTGCCGACGACGCAGTGAACTACGGTGCCATCGGCGCGGTGATCGGCCACGAGATCAGCCACGGCTTCGACAACGCCGGCGCGCTGTTCGATGAAACCGGTAAGCTGCACAACTGGTGGACGGCCGAAGACCTCAAGCAGTTCAATGCCGCCGGCGATGCACTGGCCGCGCAGTTCAGCAGCTATGAGCCGTTCCCCGGCGTGCACGTCAACGGCAAGCTGACCCTGGGCGAGAACATCGCCGACGTGGCCGGCCTGGGCACCGCCTACGACGCCTACCAGCTGTCGCTGCAGGGCAAGCCGGGCCAGACCCTGGAAGGCTTCACGCCGGACCAGCGCTTCTTCCTCGGCTTCGCCCAGGCGTGGCGCAGCAAGAGCCGCGAGCAGGCACTGCGCAACGGCCTGCTGACCGACGTGCACGCACCGGGCCAGTACCGTGCGCTGACTGTGCGCAACATCGATGCGTGGTACCCGGCGTTTGAAGTGAAGGAAGGCCAGAAGCTGTACCTGGCCCCGGACAAGCGGGTCAAGGTGTGGTGATGTGATGCGAACGGGCGCCGAAAGGCGCCCGTTTTTTTGGTGGATGCCGGGTCATCCACGGGTGGCGTGGATCTACTGGCGGCGCAGCCTCATCACGACGAGGGTGGCCACCGCCGCGAACACCGCCGCCGCCCACAGGTTGGCCTGCAAACCGATGCCATCCACCAGCAGCCCACCACCCCACGCACCCAGCGCGATGCCGATGTTGAACACGCCCACGTACAGCGCGGTGGCGATCTCCACCGCCTGCGGCACGGCCTTCATCATCCAGGTCATCAGGCCCACCGATACCCCGCCATAGGCCAGGCCCCACAGCAGCAGCACGGCAACACCACCGGCCGGCGTTCCCCCTACCGACAGCAACAGCAGCGGCGTCAGCAGCAGACCCATCGCGATGGCCAGCAGCATCCCGCGCGGGTGCCGGGCCGCCAAGGGCCCGACGATGAAGTTGCCAAGGATGCCGGCCAGGCCGTAGGCAAACAGCAGCGCGCCGATCCACGACGCATCGACCTGCGCCAGCGTGATCAACAGCGGCCGCACGTAGGTGAAGGCGATGAAATGCCCGGCCACCAGCAGCAGGGTCAGCAGCAGCCCCCTCTGCAGCCCACGATTACCCAGCTGCTGCAGGAACCGGCGCACGCGCACCGAACCTTCCACCGGCAGCGCCGGTACCACCCACAGATGCAGCAGCAGGACCAGGCCACTGAACACGGCCATGGCCACGAACGCCCAGCGCCATCCCAGCGCCCCGCCGATCAGTGCGCCCAGCGGTACGCCCAGCACCGAGGCCGCGGCTACGCCACCGAAGATGATCGACGTGGCCAGGCCGACACGTGCGGCCGGCGCCAACCGCGCCGCCAGCCCGCCGGCGATGGCCCAGATGCCGCCCATGCAGAAGCCCACCAGCACGCGCGCCGCCAGCAGCCAGCCGATGCCTGGGGCAAGTGCCGAAGCGAGGTTGGCCAGCAGCAACAGACCCAGCAGCGCGCACAGGATGCGACGTCGATCGAGACCACCGGCAACGACGACCACCAGCGGCGCGAACAGGGCCGCCAGCAGCGCAGGCAGGGAGATCATCAGACCGGCGGTGCCTGCGGACGTGCCAAGGTGATCCGCGATCAGCGTCAGCAGACCGACGGGCAGCATCTCGGTGGTGACCACCGAGAACGTGGCCAGGCCGATGGCAGAGACCGCCCACCAGGGATGACGGGGCGTGGACGGGGACAATGCGGGTGAAGCGGCCTTCATGGAGACGTTCCTTCAGCAGCCATGGAAACGGCGGGACAGCGCAGGACGCGCTGCGCGAGCGCGGCAAACAGCAGCACGCCGGCCCCGGCACAGAGGGCGACGACGAAGCCCGCGCGCACGCCATCGGCATCGACCACCTGGCCGGACAGTGCCGCGCCCAGCGCCACGCCAACGTTCAGGCCGGCCAGCAGCCAGGTCATGCCTTCGGTGAGGCGCGCGGAGGACACGCGTTGTTCGACCAGCGACATCGCCACGATCATCGTCGGCGCGAAGCACATCCCGGCCAGCAGTACTGCCACCGTCAGCGCCGGCAGGTTGCCAACCCACGGCAGCGGCAAGGTGCTCGATGCGGTGGCCAGCGCCCCAACCAGCAGCAGGTGGCGCAGCGGCGCCCTCAGCTTCAACGCACCAAACACCAGCCCGGCGCTGCAGCTGCCCAGGGCGTATGCCGACAACACCAGGCTGGCGGCCATGGCCTGGCCACGCTGCTCGGCAAAGGCCACGCTGGTGATGTCGACGGTGCCGACGATCACACCCATCGCCAGCATCAGCAGCACCAGCAATGCGATGCCCGGTTGCCGCAGCAGTGAGCCTGGCCCTTCGCCGTCGGCCTGCAGCGGCCGTGGCGCGGGTTCGGTGCCACGCTGCAGGACCAGCGCGGCGACGCCGGCCACCAGCGACACGGCGGCGGCCAGGACCCCGGCCTGCGGCCAGACCGCGATCGAAAGACCCACGGACAACGGCGGCCCGGCAATGAAGGTGATCTCGTCGAACACCGTTTCCAGTGAGTACGCGGTATGCAGTTCCGCGCGCCCACGGTGGATCGCGCTCCAGCGCGCGCGCACCATCGCCGATATGCTGGGCATGCAGCCGGCCAACGCCGCGCTGGCAAACAGGGTCCACGTGGGGGCACCGAACGCGGTGCTGGACAGCAGCAACAGCAGGCCCAGCGCGCTGAGCGCGGCGGCCAGCGGCAACACCCTGCCCTGCCCATGGCGGTCGACCTGCCGCGAGATCTGCGGCGACAGCAGCGCATAGGTGAGTACGAAGGTCGCCGACACCGCGCCGGCCAGCGCATAGCTGCCGCGCTGCTGCGCGATGAGGGTGATGATGCCGATGCCGGTCATGGGCAGGGGCAGTCGGGCGACCAGCCCGGCAACAGCCAGACCAGCAGCACCGGGGGCGGCAAACAGATCGCGATAGGGGGTAGGCACGCAGGTTCTCCAGAGCAGCGGCTTGCCTGGCGCCAGCGGCGCCACGACAATACATACAGAGCGTATGAATAAGAGGCTACATTCATACGCGTCGTATGTAAATAATCATGCAAGCCGTATGTAAAGGAGCTGCCGATGGCCCGCCGTACCCGCGCCGAGATGGAAGAGACCCGCGCCAGCCTGCTGGCGACCGCCCGCCGGGTGTTCAGTGAGCACGGCTATGCCGCCACCTCGATGGACGACCTGACCGCCCAGGCCGGGCTGACCCGCGGTGCGCTGTACCACCATTTCGGCGACAAGAAGGGGTTGCTGGCGGCCGTCGTCGCAGAACTCGACGCCGAGACGGACGTGCGCCTGCAGGCGATCAGCGATGCGGCCGACGACGCATGGGAAGGGTTCGTGCAGCGCTGCCGCGCCTACCTGGACATGGCGCTGGAGCCGGACATTCAACGCATCGTGCTGCGTGATGCACGTGCGGTGCTGGGCGGCGCATCGCCGGAATCACAGCGGTACTGCGTCAACTCGATGCAGCGGCTGATCGAACAGTTGATCGCGCAGGGCGTGGTAGTCGCCGTGGATGCGCAGGCACTGGCGTCGCTGATCTACGGCAGCCTGGCCGAAGCCGCGTTCTGGATTGCCGAAGGCGAGGAAGCCGACGCGCGGCTGCGCCAGGCAAGCACGGCGCTGGAAGTATTGTTGCGGGGTTTGAAGGCGGGGTGAGACTCATCCAGTAGAGCCACGCCATGCGCGGATCCGCGCGATGGATCAACACACGGCCGGCCACTCCCGCAGCACCTCTACCGGCACACCCACGCGTGCACACGCGCGCGTGGCCAGGCCATCGGGCAACGCGCGGCGGAACAGCGGTGCCATGCCCTGCATCAGCGTGGCCGATGCGGCCGCCTGGGTACGCTGGCCGGCACTGCGCTCCAGCATCGCCTCGGCCCAGTCGGGCAGCAGCGCGGCACCGGCGCCGAGGAACACCGCGCGCGACAGGCCCGGGATCGGCACTGGCAGGTTGACCGCCGACAACACCGCCAGCACCTCGCGCGACCGTGCATCGGCCAGCAGCTCCGGCTGCCGCGCGCAGAAATAGGCGGCCACCTCCGCTTCGCTGCGCGGCACATCCACCGCGCCCAGCGCTTCGGCCACGCAGCGGTACTCGTCGTAGTAGCGGTCGGCAATCTCCACCGGCACCTCGCGCCCGTAGCGGCGATAGCCCTGCAGGAAACCGAACGCCTCGGTCACGTGCACCCACGTCAGCAGCTGCGGGTCATCGGCGGCATAGGCCTCGCCCTGCGCGGTGCGGCCGCGGATCTGCGCATGGATGCGGCGCACCTTGGCCACCAGTTTTTCCACTTCAGCACTCGGCGCGTAGCTGGTGCCGGCGACGAACGCGGTGGTCCGGCGCAGGCGGCCGACCAGGTCCTGGCGGAAGTTGGAGTGGTCGTACACGCCGGCCAGCGCACGCGGGTGCAGGGTCTGCAGCATCAGCGCACACAGGCCGCCGGCCAGCATCGAGGGCAGCTCGGCGTGCATGCGCCAGGTCACGCTGTCCGGCCCGAACCAGCCGGGGTCGCCCAGCGGGTGGTCATAATCGATGCCGCTCTGGCCGCGCGGAAAGGCATCGAGCACCCAGCGCCGGATCGGCGCGGTGACGGGGCGGGAAAGGCGGTGCAGCAGCGGCGGCATCTTCGGTCCAGGCGGTGGCGGAATCGGCCGCGGTCTGCGCGGTCGGCCTCGATTCTGGGCGATACGGGCCGATACAGCGAGCCTGTGGGCTCAACCACGGTTCCATGTGCAGCCGCAGCACATTTCACCCTGCGACATCTTGACGCAGGCTCCCGGCGCAATGCTGCACCGCACCAACATTCACCTATTCAGACTAAACCCTTACGGCGCTAGGCATTCCACCCATTGCACGGCCCGCTGGAAGTGCTAGAACTGAACCCGCCACACCGTCCAATGCTGATCGACGCACGTTCCACAAGGGAGCCAGCCATGATTGCTTTGTTCAAGGGTTTGGGATTACTGCTTCGCGACAACGAGCTCTACCACAGCCCGTTCGACAAACAGGTCGCGCACTGGCGCAATCTCAGCGAGCAGCAGATCCGCGAAGAAGTGGCAGTGCTGGCCCAGGCCAAGTGCCAATGGCTGATCGCCTCGATCATCGGCTGGCAGGCGGCGTCCCTGCTCATCCTCGGCCTGATCGCCAACTACCTCTGGCGCGACGATTACCACATTACCTTCACCCGCGTGGTCGTGGTGTTCGGCTCGTGGGTGTCGATCCTGTTCGTCATCTGGTTCATGGCCAACATGTTCGACCAGCAGGCCGGCTTCGAGCGCTGGATGAAGGCATTCAACAGCCGTGCCCGCATCACCTCCAAGGCCGACAGCGTCGAGTGCGTGGCCGAAGCGCTGGACCTGGCCGAGCACTACCCGGAGGTGCTCGACTACAAGCAGGCCGTCACCAGCCGGCGCGAGCTGCGCCACGAGGACATCCGCATCATGACCGAGATCGGCCGCATGCGGCAGCACTCGGAACTGGTCGGCCGGCTCAACCATGTCGGCGAAACCGAACACCACCACGATCTGACCCTGCAGCCGGCCTACTGAGGCTGGCCAACGGGTCCAGGGAAGCGGGGGGAGCCACAATGCCACCGTGCACTGTCACGGTGGCATTGTTCTTTCTACATGCCGCGGAACAGGCTCATGAACGGCTGGCTGACCACCAGCGTTTCCGGACGCTGGCGCAGGCGCAGCACGCCGCGGCCGGTGTCATCGCGGCTGACCGCCGCCACCGCCTTCATGTTGACGATGGTCGAGCGGTGCACCTGGCGGAAGTGCTGCGGGTCGAGCACTTCCAGCAGTTCGCGCAGCGGCGTGCGCAGCAGGCTTTCGCCGGCACTGGTGACCACCGTCGTGTACTTGTTGTCGGCGCGGAAATAGACCACGTCCTCCAGCATGATCAGCTGCGTGTCGCGGCCATTGCTGGCGGTGATCCAGGCCAGCGGCGGGCGGTCACCCGCGCCCTGTGACGGGCCCAGGCGCTGCAGCAGGCGTTCCAGCACCGCATCGTCCTGGCGGGTGTGGGGCAGCCGCGAAAGGATGCGCTCGCGGGTGGCCAGCAGGCGCTCGTCGCTGACCGGCTTCAGCAGGTAATCCATCGCGCCCTGCTCGAACGCGTCGATGGCGTACTGGTCGTAGGCGGTGACGAACACCACCTGCGTGCGCGGACTCAGTTCGGACAGCGCGCGCGCCACTTCGATGCCGCTGATGCCAGGCATGCGGATATCCAGGAAGGCGATGTCAGGCTGCTTTTCGGCCAGCTGTTCCAGCGCGCTGGCGCCATCCTCGCACTCGGCCACCAGCTTCAGATCCGGCCACAACCGGCCCAGCTGTTCCACCAGCGACTGCCGCAGCAGTTCCTCGTCTTCGGCGATCAGGGCTTCAAGCGGCATGGCTGCGTTCCTTGGCCGGCTGTGGCAGGGTCATGGTGGCGGCGACGCCGCTGGGGAAATTGGCGACGATGGCCACGCCGGCCTGCTCGCCGCAGGTCAGGCGCAGGCGCTCGCGCAGGTTCTTCAGGCCGATGCCGGTGCCGCTGGTGCCCTGGCCGAAGCCCAGGCCGTCGTCGGCCACGGTCACCGTCACGTGGTCATCGAACGCTCGCGCCAGGATCCAGATCGTGCCGCCGCCGGGCTTGGGTTCCAGGCCGTGCTTGATCGCGTTTTCCACCAGCGTCTGCAGGGCCATCGCCGGCATGTGCACGCCGTGCAGTTCGTTGGGCACCTGCACTTCCACCGCCAGCCGCGCGCCCATGCGGATGCGCAGGATTTCCAGGTAGGCGCGGGTGCGTTCCAGCTCCACACCCAGCGTGGACACCGACTCATCCACCTGCGGCAGCGAACTGCGCAGGTACTGGATGAGGTGGCCGAGCATCTGTTCGGCGCGGCCGGGATCGGTGCGGGTGAGTACCTGCGCGTTGGCCAGGGTGTTGTAGAGGAAGTGCGGTTCCACCTGCGCGTGCAGCAGGTTCAGGCGGGCCACCGACAGTTCCTTTTCCACCTGCGTCTGCTCGGCGGCGGCCTGCTCGTCGCGGCGCTGGTCGGCCACGCGGCGGGTGATCGCGCGGGTGACGGCCTCGGCGTTCTCGAAATTGCTGCCCTCATCCAGCGCCAGCAGGTCGGCCCACCAGCCGGCATCGGGCTCGAACAGCAGGGTAACGGTGCTGGTGCCCTGCCCCGGGGTGACCGTGGCCTGCACGCTGTTGCGCTTGATGGCCAGCCGCGCCGGCAGGTTCCAGCGCGACGGCTGGCGGCCATTCCAGGGATCGACGCGGCGCACGTAGGCGCGCACCTGCAGGCTGCCGGCAGCGCTTTCCACGTCTTCCACCCGCGGCAGTTCAGCAACGGCGGCCTCGACCAGGGCGAACGCAGGGCCGGCATCCAGCGGCACTTCAATCTGGCGGCGCTGGTGGCCGGACAGGGTGCTGCCATCGAGGCGACCGGCGATCAGCCACACGCGGCGCACATGGGTGATGGCACTGCCCAGCGCGGTGATCATCAGGAACATCGCCAGCAGGCCGAAGATCCAGCCCGGGCCATCGTTCATGCCGCTGAAGATGCCGCTCCAGACCATGCCGGCCACCAGCAGTGCCACGGCCCAGGCCAACAGGTGACGGAGAATGAGAGTGAGGCTGGCGATCACGGCAGCGCCTTGGAGGAAGGGGGTGAGCCGAGCATAGGTCGGCCCACCGGGCAAACAAGCGGCCTGCGACGAAGCCCCGGAAACCGGGGATGGAAGCTGTTACGGGAACGCCGGGCATGGCCCGGCGCTACCGGTGCTTCTTATTTGCGCTGTGCGGCGCTGCTGTCACGCACGGCGCGGAACGACTCGTCGGTGCTCCAGTTCGGCCAGCTGCGCGAGTTGGCCAGCTGGTTGCCCAGCGTGTAGAGCACTTCCAGGTCGCGCGCGGCACCGGCGAACCCCCAGTCCGGCTGCCATTCGTCGCCCTGCTGGTGGTAGCGCTTGGCGGTGTAATCCTCCGAGGCCTTCTTGCCGGCGGCAACGCCACCGTCCACCCAGTCCTGGCCGGCCGACCAGGACAGGGCCGGCACGCCGCGCTTGGCGAACGAGAAGTGATCGGAGCGGAAGAACAGGCCTGCTTCCGGTTTCGGGTCCGGGGTGTAGCGGATGTCCCAGCCCTTGGCGACGTCCTTCAGCTGGTCCAGCAGTTCGAAGCGGGCGGTGCCGTAGATGCCGAAATCACGCGACGGACCGAACGGCGACATGCCGTCCATGTTGATCGCCGCCACGGTGGTTTCCAGCGGGTACAGCGGGTGGGTGGCGTAGTACTCCGAACCCAGCAGGCCCTTTTCCTCGGCGGTGACCGCCAGGAACAGCAGCGAGCGCTGCGGACGCGGGCCCTTGGCGAAGCCGCGGGCCAGTTCGATCAGCGAGGCGGTGCCGCTGGCGTTGTCCAGCGCGCCGTTGAAGATGCGGTCGCCGCGCGCGTCCGGCTCGCCCACGCCGATGTGGTCCCAGTGCGCGCTGTAGATGATCGTCTCGTCCGGGTGGCTGCTGCCTTCCAGGCGTGCGGCCACGTTGTGCGAGGTGATCACTTCGGTCTTCACCGCGTACTTCGCATCCAGGCTGGCGCCGGTCAGCGGCACCGGGGTGAAGTCGCGCTGCTGCGCCTTCTTCTTCAGCGCCTCGAAATCCTGCCCGGCAGCGCGGAACAGCTCGACGGCGAGGTCGCGCTGGATCCAGCCTTCCAGCAGCGGGTGGGTCTCGGCGGGGTTGTCACGCACCACGTCGAACATGGTGTTGGTGTTGGAGCCGGCCACGGTGGCCCAGCCGTACGAGGCCGGTGCGGTCTCGTGCACGATCAGCACGCCGAGCGCGCCCTGGCGTGCGCCTTCTTCGTACTTGTACGGCCAGCGCCCGTACCAGGTCATGCCCTTGCCGTCGAAGTCGCCCTTGCCGGTTTCGAAGTCGGGGTCGTTGATCAGCACGACGGCGATCTTGCCCTTCAGGTCGACGCCCTTGAAGTCGTCCCAGTTGCGCTCCGGCGCCTTCACGCCATAGCCGAGGAAGACCAGCGGGGCCTTGCTGATGTCGACGGTGGTGGCGCCATTCATGGCGGCGCGCACGGCGATCTGCTTGCCCTGGTCGAGGGTGACGGTCTTGCCGCCCTGGTGCAGGGCCAGCTGCGGGGTACCGACGATGTCGCCCTTGCGCAACGGCACGGCCTGGGTCCACAGGCGCTTGCCATCCTGCAGGTCGCCACCCGGCTGCAGGCCCGCGGCGGCAAACTGCTTGCTGAGGTAGGCAATGGTTTTTTCTTCGCCCGCGGTGGCCGGCGAGCGGCCCTCGTAGGCGTCGGAAGCCAGTTCCTTGACGTCGGCGGAGATCCGCGCGCCATCGAATTTCGGCGTGGCGGCCATCAGTGCGCTCGACACCGACAGGGCCAGGATGCCCAGTACTGCTCGTTTCATTGCTCTCTCCAGCAGGAAAATCCTTGCGGAGTGTAATGGGATTCGGCAGGGCTGCGCCCTGCACCTGCCGAAGAAGGCCGAAGCAACAGCAACAGCGGGCTATCCGTGGGATGGTGGGGTGGGTCCGCCTTCGACAGATTTCTGCGGTCTGTTGGAACCTGCTGCTGATGGTGGGTGCCGATCGTTGGTCGGCACCCAAGGTGGATTTCGATATCTGACAGATTCATCCACGCATGGCGTGGATCTACTTGAACGGCGTCCAGCGGTAGATCCACGCCACGCGTGGATGAGGGAAACACGAAGGGATCAGGGAAAGGGCTCTGACTCCGATCGCTGCGCGCGCGCCAGCAGCAGCGCCTGCTCGCGTGCATTGCCGGTCAAGGCGGCCGCCTCGCGGAACGCAGTGGCGGCATCGCCATGCCGCCCCAGCAACTGCAGCAGCTCGCCCCGCACCACCTGCAACGGGGCATAGCCCTGCAACCGCGCATCAACCAGCAACGGCTGCAACAAGCCCCAGGCCGCGAACGCACCGTCACTGCGCGACACCGCCACCACCCGGTTGAGGGCCACCACCGGCGAGGGCATCACCTGCAGCAGCTGCGCATATAGCGCGGCGATGCGTGCCCAGTCGGTGTCTTCGGCACGGCGCGCGGTGGCATGGCAGGCCGCGATGCGTGCCTGCAGGACGTAGGCATCGTTGTCGCCGCCGGCATCCAGCGCACGCTGCAGCACCTGTTGCCCGCGTTCAATCTGCAGCCAGTCCCAGCGCGCGCGGTTCTGCACGTCCAGCAAAAGCGGCTGGCCCTGCGCATCGACACGCGCCGCGGCACGCGAGGCCTGCAGTTCAATCAGCGCCAGCAGGCCCAGCACCGGCGGCGCGGGCAGCCGATGGGCGAGGATGCGGGCCAGCCGCAACGCTTCCTCGCATAGGGCCGGGCGCATCCAGTCATCGCCGGCACTGGCCGCATAGCCCTCATTGAAGACCAGGTAGATCGCCTCCAGCACCGAGGCCAGCCGCTCGGGCAGCGCCTCGGCGCGCGGCACTTCGTAGGGCACCTGCTTCTGCACCAGGGTGCGCTTGGCGCGCACGATGCGCTGGGCGATGGTCGGCTCCGGCTGGAGGAAGGCGCGGGCGATTTCGGTCGTGGTCAGGCCGCCCAGCAGGCGCAGGGTCAGCGCCACCCGTGCATCGGCCGGCAGCACCGGATGGCAGGCCACGAACATCAGCCGCAGCAGATCGTCGCCGAGCTCGTCTTCCAGTGCCTGGCTGTCATCGGGTGCGGGCAGCGCCACCGGGTGCAGCTCCTCGCCCCATTGCGCATGCTGCTGCGCCACGCGCTGGTGCTGGCGCAGCACATCGATGGCACGGTTGCGCGCGGTGGTCATCAGCCAGGCTCCGGGGTTGTCCGGGATGCCCTGCGCCGGCCAGCGCTCCAGCGCGGCCAGCCAGGTGTCCTGGGCCAGCTCCTCGGCGCGGCCGACATCTCCGCCGAGCAGCCGCGCCAGGCGCGCGATCAACACCGGCGATTCCATCCGCCAGAGGGTCTCCAGTCGCTGGCTCAACGCGGGCTCGGTCATGCGCCGATGACAGCACGCAGGCCGTGCCCGCACAAGCGCCCGCGGCCAGCAGCGGGCATCAACCGGGCCCGCCATCCATGTGTGCGATCTCCCACAGGTGGCCATCCAGGTCCTGGAAGCCGCGCTGGTACATGAATCCGTAGTCGCGCGCCGGCTGCGGTTCGCTGCCACCGGCAGCCACTGCCTTGTCCACCATCACGTCCACCGCCTTGCGGCTGGCCGCGGAAAGGCAGGTGATCACCTCGGTCTCCGCCTGCGCATCGGCAATGTTCTTGTTGGTGAACTGCTGGAAGAACGGCCTGACCAGCAGCATCACGAAGATGCTCTCGCTGATGACCATGCAGGCGGCGTCTTCATTGGTGTAGGCCGGGTTGAAGCTGTAGCCCAGCGCGCTGAAGAAGTCCTTGGACCGTTGAAGGTCCTGCACGGGCAGGTTGACGAAGATCATCTGTGGTTGCGGTGCGCTCATCGTTGCGTTTCCTGTGCGGGTGATGGGAGATGGAGCCGGATCAGGGCTGCTTCATGCAGTTGACCATCCACGGCTTGCCGAAGCGGTCGATCAGCATGCCCCAGCGATGCGCCCAGAACGTCTCGACGATCGGCATCTGCACCTGGCCGCCTTCTGCCAGCGCGGCGAACACACGCTCGGCTTCCTCGATGCTGTCGACGTCGACATTGATGGTGGTCGAACCGCCCTCGCCGCCGCCCGGGCCATCGGCGGCCATCAGGATCGCACCATCGATCTCCAGCTGGCTGTGCGCCACGTGGTCGAGGGTTTCGGCCGGCATCTCGTTGCAGCCCGGCGAACCGTCGGATGGGGGCATGTCGCGGTACTTCATCTCGGATGTGACCTGGCCGCCGAGGGCCTTGGCATAGAAGGCCATCGCATCATGGGCCTGGCCGCTGAAGCCAAGGAAGGGAATCAGTTTCATTGCAATGCTCCGTTGAGTGGTGGCGCCGGGGCGTACCGGCGGAATGGTTGCGGTAGCGCCGGGTCATACCCGGCGGAATGGTTGCGGTAGCGCCGGGGCGTACCGGCGGAATGGTTGCGGTAGCGCCGGGTCATACCCGGCGGAGGATCAGTTTTCCAGCTGTTCCCGCAGACGCTTTTCCTGCTGCTGTAATTCGGGGGCGAAGGCTTCGCCGAAATCCTCGGCGGTGATCAGCGGACGCAGCTCGAGGGTGCCGCCAGCGCCGAACGGGGCGCGGCTGGCCCATTCGATGGCCTCGTCCAGCGAGCGCACGTTCCACAGCCAGAAGCCGGCGATCTGCTCGCTGGGCGGGCCGAATGGTCCAGCCTGCACCTGCGGGGCGGCGGCACCAAAATGAATGCGGCGGCCAAGGGCAGTGGCGTGCAGGCCCTCACCGGCGAGCATGATGCCGGCGGCGGCGAGTTGTTCGTTGTAGGCGCCCATTTCGGCCAGTTCCGCTTCGCTGGGCAGGCGCCCGGCTTCGGAATCGGCGTTGGCTTTGACGATCACCATGACTTTCATGTCGGTCTCCCGTGGGCGGCGGTTTGCGTGCCCTTCATCTGGTACGACGAACCGGGGGATCGGGAATCGACAGGTCGGTTGGAAATTTTTTTCCTGCGCGGAAGGCGCGCCTGCGGCGGGGGATCGGCGAACGGCGGAGCCCCTCCGTGGTGGGTCATCTGGTGGGATTACTGGGGTGGGCCGGTTCACGCGGCTGACCCACCCCGGAAGATCAAGAGAAAAAGGCAAAAGCTGGCGGCCCCGGCTGTGCGAGCGAAGCGACCCGCTTTCGCTCTTTTCTGTTGATTTTCCGTGGCGGGCGCGCGGGAAGGTGTCCGTGGCCGGGAGGGTGGGTTGGCTGGGGGCGTGAGCCGCATGGATGCGGCGACCGAGCTTACATGGACGTACTTGCAGCGTCCCCCAGCCAACCCACCCTCCCGGCCAACCCTCAAAATCGCCGGCTTTCAGCAGCCCACCACGGAGGGGCTCCGCCGTTCGCCGATCCCCCGCCGCAGGCGGCCTTTCGCGCTGCAACATGCCACCGCGCAAACCTGCGCCATCATGGAACCCCGCCGCCGCCAGGACCGTGCCATGCAGCAGTACCTGCTCCTCATCTACATCGAACCCGCCCTGCTGCAGGCCCTGCCCAGCGACGAGTTCAATGCACTGATGCGCGACTGCCTCGCCCACGCCGATCAGCTGCAGGCCGAAGGCACCCTGCTGGCCGCACAGAAACTGCAGCCGGTCGACACCGCGCAGACCCTGCGCGTGCGCGATGGCCACAGCCGCGTGCTCGATGGCCCCTTCGCTGAAACCCGTGAACTGCTGGCCGGCTTCAACCTCATCCGCGCACGCGACCGCGACGAAGCCATGCGCATCGCCCGCGAGTTTCCCTGGGCGCGCTTTGGCAGCATCGAAGTGCGGCCGCTGGAAGACATGGACGCCGAGCGCGAACGCTGCGGCGCGCCGGCGGCGGCTATGGCAGCAGCCGTACCCTGATGTCGCGCTTGCCAATGCCGTCATTGCCGCTGTAATCGCGTGCACTACCACGGATGGTGTACTCGCCCGGCGGCAGCGCCGCCGGCTGCCAGCGTCCGGTTTCCATCAAGCCGTCGCGCACGGTGTTGGTGGCCAGGTAGCGGAAGCGGGTCACCGCGCTGCCATGCACGGTGATGCCGCTGTCCGGCGCATAGGCCACCTTCACCGCCTGCTTCTGCGGCGGCATGCGGTTGAACACGATGTTCCAGCGCGGCTGTTCGTAGCCCTGCAGCGGCTGCCCGGCCGCGTCGAGGATCTGGTAGCCCACCTGGTACGGCCCCAACCGGCGGCGCGGCAGGTTGTCGTCCACCTGATCCCACGCCTCCACCACGATCTGCACGCCACGCCCCTGCCGGGCCAGCATCACCACGCCGTCGCTGCCTGCGGCCAGCGGCTGGTCGTTGTCATCCAGCAGGCCGACATCGGTGATGCGCGGCGCGAAGTGGTCGGCATAACCGGTGAAGCCCAGCGCCACCGCATTGGTCTCGAAACCGCTGGTGCCCACCTGCAGGTGCACGTGCGCCTGGCTGTTGATGTTGCCCAGACGGTCGCCAACGTGGATGCGCGTGCCGCGCCGCACGCGGATGCGCTCCAGCTTGCCGTCCTCGCCATACATCGGCTGCCAGCGCGCATCGAAGGGCTCGCCGGACGGCGTGCGGCCCACGCGCATGTGGATATAGTTCAGGCGCCCCACCGCCAGCCCTTCGGCCTGGCCGCCCAGGCTCCACGCCGCGATCGGGCTGCTGATCTTGCCGTCGGCGATGGCCAGCACGGTCTGCCCCACGTCACCGCGCACGTCGAAGCCGCCGTGCAGGTGGTGGCGGCTCTCGCCGGTAAAGGTGCCGCGCACTTCGCCCAGCGTGCCTACCACTTCATGCCAGCCCTGCTGCGGGGCCAGCGGCCAGCGCCCGCCGGTATCGGGCAGCGCGGCGTCCGCGGCGGGCCCGACCAGCGCCGGTGCCGGCAGCGCGCCCACCGCCAGCGGCCGCACGCGGTGCACGCGGTAACCGGCGGCGTCGGCCACCAGCAGGCTGCCGTCATCCTCCACGGCCAAGCCGCTGGGGCGGGCAAGGCGCGGCAACCGGTCGTTGCCGAGCAGCGCGATCTGGTGGCCCTGCGGGGTTACCTGCACGATGCGCCCGCCGAAGTCGCCCACGTACAGCACGCCGTCGTGGGTCGTGGCCAGCGACAGCGGCCCGTTGATGACGCCATCGTTGCCGACCACGGTGCTCACCGTGCCATCGGCACCGACGCGGCGCACTGCGTTGTTGAAGAAGTCGGCCACCAGCAGCGCGCCGTGCGCATCGAAGGCCAGCGCAACCGGTGTATCGAAGCGGGCCTCGCTACCCAGCGCATCGGCGAAGCCGGGGCGATCGCCACCGGCCAGCGTGCGCACGTTGCCATCGGTGCCGATCACCCGGATGCGGTCGTTCCAGGTATCGGCCACGAACACCTGGCCCTGCGCGTCGACCGCAATGCCCATCGGTCCATCGAAGCGCGCCTGCGCGGCCGGGCCATCGGCAAAGCCCTGCGTGCCACCGGCCACGGTGGTCACCTGGCCATCGGTGCCGATCCGACGGATCGCGTGGTTGCCGGTGTCGGCCACGTACAGGTTGCCCTGCGCGTCGGCAGCGATGCCCGACGGCGTATTGAAGCGCGCCTGCAGGCCCGGCCCATCGGCCAGGCCTTCGCCCTGCCCGGCCACCGTTTCAACGCGTCCATCGGGAAGCCGGCGGCGGATGCGGTTGTTATCGCCGGCATCGGTGAAATACACGCTGCCATCGGCGGTGCGCAGCAGCGCATAGGGTTCGGCGAAGCGCGCCTGGGCCGAGGCGCCGTCACGGTCGCCGGGGTGGCCATCACCGGCCAGCGGCTCAATCTGCGCGGTCCAGGCGAGCGGCGTGGGCTGCGGGCCAACGGGTGCGTCCGGTGCCTGTGCGGGGCGTTCCCACCAGGTGGCCGCCAGCGCGGCTGCCGTCGCCACCACCACTACCCCCACCGCCATCCATTGCCGCCGTGCCATCGCTCGCGTTCGCCCTGCCCTGAAAGAGGCCACGACGATAGACGCTGGCTGCAACGGCGTCGAGCACGGCACTTGTAACGCTGCCGCAGCCGGGCTTCAATCGGCGCACTCCATGGAAGGTGGCCTGCGTGCCCCGTCCTGCGCTCGCTATGCTGTTCGCCGCTGTACTGCTGGCCCCGGCGGCTACCTCGTGGGCACGCGGGAGCGCAGCCCCGCTTCTCGCAGCAGAAACCGGGACCTCCATCGAGGCCCAGGCTGCGCACGCTGAGCGGCTGATGGACGATGGCCGTTACGAGGAGGCGCAGGCCGCCGTGGCCACAACCGCGCCCCTGACTGGCTACGCCACCGCCCAACGGCATTACATCCGGTTCATCGCCGCGCAGCAGAGGGGCGACAAGACCGCAGCCGCCGACGCCGCACGCGGCGTGTCCGGGCAGGGACCGGGGGCCGCCGACCTGCTCTCCCAACTGCCACTGGCGGCAGGACGCATGAACGAAGCGACGGTCATGCTGATCGTGCAGCTGGAATCGGTGAAGCTGCGCAGCAGCGCGTTGCTGTCGCTGCAGCAGATGCGCACCGCGCCCACGCTGCCCGCCGATGCTGCCCTGCCGGGGCGCTGGCGCGAACTGGTGGCCCGGCCCGAAGTGCAGGCGGCCCTGGCTGAGGTGGGGCGCATTGATCGCTATGACCTGTTCGCCAGCGATCACATCCGCTGATGCCTACTTCGCCGGTACTTCGCTGCGGATGCCCATCGCCTCGCGGTAGCGCGTGTACAGCGCCATCACCTTGTCCACGTAGGCCAGGGTTTCGGCATACGGCGGCACGCCCTTGTAGCGGGCGACCGCGCCGATGCCGGCGTTGTAGGCGGCCGCTGACAGCGCGCGGTCGCCGTTGTAGCGGCGCAGCAGTGCACGCATGTAGCGGGCGCCGCCGTCGATCGACTGCTGCGGCGAGAACGGATCGCGCACGCCGTATTCCAGTGCGGTCTCGGGCATCAGCTGCATCACGCCCTGCGCGCCCTTGCTGGAGACGGCCAGCGCATCGAAGTTGCTTTCGGCGTGGGCGATCGCGCGCAGCCAGGCGTCGTCGACGCCGGTGGCCTTGGCAGCTGCTTTGAACTGCTTGGCGTGCTGGGCCAGCTGCGGCTTGCCGACCTTGCCCAGGCCCTCGTGGGCGGGCTCACCGGGCGGGGTGGCGACGGTGAATTTCAGGAACACGCGCGAGCCGGGAAGGTTGCGGGTGGAATAGACCAGCACTCCGTCCTGCTCGCGCTCATACAGCACGCCGCTGAAGACGCCCATGTTGCCCCACAGGTTGGGGGCCTGGATGGCGTTGTCGTCGATCTCCTTCGGCGTGCAGCGCGAGCCCGGTTCCGGCGCGGTGGCGAGGCTGACCGTGTTGCCCTGCACGCAGCGGTAGACCGTGCGGGCGCTGGCCAGGCCCGGCAGCAGCAACAGCGCAACGAGGGCAAGGCGAAGGGTCATGGCGGCCGGATGATCCGGCCACGCCCGCGAAATTCTGGTGAATCCCGGTGGCGTCGACCGTTGGTCGACTGCTTCCCGATCAGAACGCGAAAGCCGCGCGCTGCGCGCGAGAGTCGACCAACGGTCGACGCTACCCCGCCCGGCGCCGCAGCCAGTACCCCGCGCCCAGCAGCACGAACCACACCGGGCTGGCTACCAGCGCCTGGCGGGTGTCGGCCTGCAGGCTCAGCAGCACCAGCACGCCGGCGAAGAACACCAGGCAGGCCCAGCACATGGCCACGCCGCCGGGCATCTTGAAGATCGAGGCGGCGTGGCGCTCCGGGTAGCGGCGGCGGTAGACCATGTAGGCCACCAGGATCAGCGACCAGACGAAGATGAAGAGCACCGTCGCCAGCGTCGTCACCAGGGTGAAGGCGGTCACCAGGTTCGGGATCAGGTAGATCAGCAGGGTGCCGCCCAGCAGGCACAGGCACGAGAACAGCAGGCCGCGGGCCGGCACCGCCGCGCGTGACAGGCGCGACAGGCCGCGCGGGGCGTGGCCCCCTTCGGCCAGCCCGTACAGCATGCGGCTGGTGGAGAAGATGCCGCTGTTGGCCGACGACGTGGCCGAGGTCAGCACCACGAAGTTGATCAGGCTGGCCGCGGCGGGGATGCCGGCCAGCACGAACAGCTGCACGAACGGGCTCTTGTCCGGCACCACCTGGCGCCACGGCGTCACCGCCATGATCGCCACCAGGGCCAGCACGTAGAAAATGATGATGCGCACCGGGATCGAGTTGATCGCCTTGGGCAGGTTGCGCTCCGGGTCGGCGGTTTCGGCGGCGGTGGTGCCCACCAGCTCGATGCCGACGAAGGCGAACACCGCTATCTGGAAACCGGCGAAGAAGCCGACCAGGCCCATCGGGAACATGCCGCCATCGTTCCACAGGTTGGACAGCGAGGCGGTATGTCCGCTGGGCGAGGTGAAGCCCCACGCCACCAGGCCGGCACCGGTGATGATCAGCGCGCAGATGGCCACGATCTTGATCAGCGCGAACCAGAACTCCATCTCGCCGAACAGCTTCACCGTCACCAGGTTCAGGCCCAGCAGCAGCATCACGCACAGCAGTGCCGGTATCCACGCCTGCAGCTCGGGGAACCAGAACTGCGCATAGGCAGCGATGGCAATGACATCGGCGATGGCAGTGACGATCCAGCAGAACCAGTACGTCCACCCGCAGAAGAATCCGGCCCAGGGGCCGAGCAGGTCGGTTGAAAAGTCGATGAAGGATTTGTACTGCAGGTTGGATAGCAGCAGCTCGCCCATCGCGCGCATCACGAAGAACAGCATCGCGCCGATGATGAGGTAGACAAACAGGATGGACGGACCGGCCAGGCTGATGGTCTTGCCCGACCCCATGAACAGGCCGGTCCCGATGGCACCGCCGATGGCGATCAGTTGCAGGTGGCGGTTGGACAGGCTGCGGCGCAGGTGTTCCGGGGGCGTGGCGGGCTCGGTCATGGGCGCGGGAAGGGGCGGGTGAAGTTTCCGACGGTAGTCCTCTGCGGCGCCGAGCGCCAGCGCTGTACGGGCTGAAAGCGTCAAGTAGGAAGCAGTCGGGTCCCAACCATTCCCCCCGGGGCTGCAACATGCTCAGATAGCGCATCCGACCAAGGACCGGCCCGCCATGCGCAGCGCCCTGCCCCGCCCCCTGGAAAACCTGCCATGAGCCGCGTGGGCGTCATCATCGCCGCGACCCTGCTGGCGATCCTGGCGGCCGTCGTGCCGATCACCGCGATGGTCTACGCCACCTGGAACAGCGCGGTCAGCCTGGAACAGCAGCGCCTGCACGAGATCGCCGAGCGCGCCCTGCGCCGCGCCGACGTCTCCTACCAGGAATCGCTGGCGGTGCTGAAGGCCGCCGAAGCCTCGCGCCTGCCGCCCTGCAGCCCCGAGCACGTTCGGCGCATGCAGACCCTGGTGATGACCACGCCCTCGGTCGACCAGATGGGCTACTTCGAGGCGGGCAAGCTGCGGTGCACCTCGTGGGGTGCGTTCGAGGCCGACGTCAGCCAGCCCACCCCGGACCATGTCACCAGCGATGGCGCCGGCATTACCGTGGGCGTGCGCCCGCAGTCCAGCGGCGGGCGAACGGTGCTGTCCATCCTGTACGGCTCCTACGACACGCTGGTCGACCCGCGCCGCTTCGTCGATGTCATCGCCGATCCGCAGGTGCGCCTGGCCCTGGCCAGCCCCGACGGCCGCCTGCTGTCCAAGCAGGACGGCATCAACCCGGACCTGCTGCTGCAGCAGCTGCGCCAGCCTGGCGAGGGCCTGGACGACGACACCCTGTACGCCACGGCCCGCAACAACGAGTGGCTGGCCATCGCCACCGGCCCGCGCACCGCCCTGGCCGCCACCTTCCGCCAGCAGGCCTGGCTGTTCGTGCCGGTGGGCCTGCTGCTGGCCGCTGCCGGCGCCGGCGTGGTGATCTGGCTGTCGCGTCGTCGGCTGTCGCTGCGCGGCGAACTGTCCATCGCCATCCGCCGCCGCGAGCTGTACCTGCACTACCAGCCCATCATCGAGCTGGAGACCGGCATCTGCGTCGGTGCCGAGGCCCTGGTGCGCTGGCAGCGTCCCGACGGCACCCAGGTGCGCCCGGACATCTTCGTGCCGCTGGCCGAGGAGCACGGCCTGATCGCCGCGCTCACCGACCTGGTGATCGAGAACGTGGTGTCGGACATGCGCGAACTGCTGGTGGAGGACCGCAGCGCACACATCGCCATCAACCTCGCGGCCGAGGACATCATCAGCGGCCGCGCCTTGAAGTCGATCACCCAGCGCATGGCCGGCAGCGGCATCCTGCCGCAGCAGATCTGGCTGGAGGCCACCGAACGCGGCTTCCTCGATGCCGACCGCGCCCGCACCATGCTGGCCGCAGCGCGCCGTGCCGGGCACAGCATCGCCATCGACGATTTCGGCGTGGGCTATTCCAGCCTGCAGTACCTGGAGCAGCTGCCGCTGGACGCGCTGAAGATCGACAAGTCGTTCGTCGATGCCATCGGCACCGAAAGCGCGACCAGCCCAGTCACCCCGCACATCATCGACATGGCCAAGGAACTGGGCCTGTGGGTGGTGGCCGAAGGCGTGGAGACCGAACCGCAGCTGGCCTACCTGCACAGCCAGCAGGTGCAGTTCGGCCAGGGCTGGCTGTTCTCGCGGCCGCTGCCGCGCGATGCGTTCATCGCCTTCCACCACCAGCGCCAGCAGCGCTACGGCGCGGCGCGGGAGGACATGCAGAACCCGCGCAGCGTGCCGATCGAGCGGGCCGCTGCAGAAGAATGACGGCCAACGGCGGAGCCCCTCGTGATGGGACGGCCGTAATCCGCGGGTTGGCCGGGCACCTTGCTGCGGCGCCCGACCACGGAATCAACAGAAAGAGCAAATGCGGACGCGGGTCGCAGCGACGCCCTCTCTCAGTAGATCCACGCCATGCGTGGATGACGCCGCCCTGGTAGTGCCGGCCCCTGGCCGGCATCCCCATGCACCAGCCACTACACCCAGGCCTTCGGCCGCGCCCACAACCACGCCGCGCACACCGCCAGCAGCAGCAACGGCAACCACGCCAGCTGCCCTGCCCCCGCCGACTGCAGCACCACGCCACCGGCCATGCCGCCGGCGGCAATCGCCAGGTTCCAGCCGGTCACCAGCATCGACTGCGCCAGGTCCGCCGCCGCGCCCGCACGCCGCGCCACCGCGGTCTGGAACAGCGTCGGCACCGCACCAAACGCCACGCCCCACAGCACGCTGGCCAGCAGCAGCACCTGCGGCACGCCCGGCCACAGCAGCAGCGCCAGCACCGCCCAGCGCACCCAGCCCAGCAGCAGCACCGCCAGCAATGCCATCAGTCCGAACGCCCAGCGCCAGCCGATCTGCTGGCCCAGCAGCGTGCCCGCCGGCACCCCCAGCGACAGCGCCAACGGTGAACCCACCATCGCCACCGCGATCGCCCGCCCCTGCAGTTCGGGCACCACCAGGCGCGCCGCATAGCCAGCGACCAGTGACCACAACAGGCCCGCACCCACGCCGGCCAGGAAGCGGCATCGTCGCCTCACCGGCCTACCTGCAGCGGCGCGGCGTGCCCAAGGCGCCGGCCGGCCTGCTGCAGCACACGCTGCTGCACTACAAATTCCCCAGCAGCGGCAAGTTGGAACCGTGGCCGATCCAGTGGCCGCACGAAGAGGCCGCACAGGAACTGCCCGTGCACATGGTCGCCAACACCATCGAAGCGCGGGTGGAGCTGGCCCTGCGCGATATCGGCCTGGCCTTCGTCCCGGTGCACTCGGTGCGTGATGCCATTGCCGATGGCCGCCTGGTCACCGTACTGGATGAGCACGTGCATTCCTGCGGCACCTTCCATCTGCTGTGGCCTTCGGGCCGGCATGTGCTGCCGAAGCTGCGGGTGTTCATCGACTTCATCGGCGCACGGCTGGATACCGTCCCGTAGCCCGGTAGATCCACGCCATGCGAGGATGACGGAGCATCGCCACCACGACCATTCATCCACCGGCGCTATAATCCCCCCTATTCCTCCAAGAGGCCCGCGACCAATGCGCCAGTGATGCCGCCGTCTTTCCACTAGACGGCCCGACTCTTCCCGCCCCTGTGCGCAGGGGAGAACCAGGCATCCCATGGAGGTCGCATGACCACGCATTCCCTCGCGCTCGATCGCGTGTCCTATCGGTTGGCCGATGGCCGATCGCTGTTTTCCGAACTCTCGTTTTCCTTTGAACCGGTGGCCACCGGCCTGGTCGGTGCCAACGGCACCGGCAAGAGCGTGCTCGCGCGCCTGCTGGCCGGGCAACTGACGCCCGACAGCGGCCAGGTGCGCGGCAGCGGCCGGGTCTTCCTGCTGCCCACGACCGGCTACCCGCCACGCGGCACCGTGGGCGAACTGGCAGGCGTGGGCGCTGAACTGGCCGCACTTGAGCGCATCGAAGCCGGCAGCATCGACGAGGCTGATTTCGCCTGCATCGGTGATCGCTGGGACCTGCGCGAGCGCCTGCAGCAGCAATGGCGTGCCCTGGGCCTGCCCGATGATCTGCAGCCCACGCAGCCGGCCGCGCGCCTCAGTGGTGGCCAGGCCATGCGCGTTGCATTGTCTGGCGCATGGGCCAGCGGCGCCGACTGGCTCATCCTCGACGAACCCAGCAACCATCTGGATGCACGCAACCGCCAGCAGCTGTACCAGCAACTGCAGCAGTGGCCGGGCGGGCTGCTGGTGATCAGCCACGACCGCGAGCTGCTGGCCCACATGCAGCAGATCGTGGAACTGGATGCGCACCGGCTGCATCGCTATGGCGGGCCGTGGCAGCACTACGCCGAGGCACGCGCCGTCGAACGCGACGCCGCAGTCGCGCAGCTCGACCATGCCCGCGCTCAGCACCGCCAGCAGCAGCGCAGTGCGCGCGAGCAGCACGAACGCCAGCAGCAGCGGCAGGCGCGCGGCAACCGCGATGCGAAGCAGGCCAACCAGGCGCCGATCCTGCTGGGCGGGCAGAAGCAGCGTGCCGAGGCCACCCAGGGCCGTGCGCAGCAGATCCAGGCCGACCGCCTGCAGGCCAGCGCCCAGCAGTTGCGCAGCGCCGCTGCCGCCGTGCAGGCGCCACCCGACCTTGCACTGTTCGCCAGCGAAGGCGAGCGCGGCAGCGCGCGGCTGCTGCAGGCCCACGATCTGGTGCTGCCGCATGGCTGCAGCGCACCGTTGCAGCTGGATATCCGCCGTGGCCAGCGCATTGCCGTGGTCGGTGACAACGGCAGTGGCAAGTCCACCCTGCTGCGCGTGCTGGCCGGCAAGATGGATGCGCGCGCGGGCGAGGTGCAGCGGCATGCACCGCTGGCGCTGCTGGACCAGCAGCTGCTGGCACTGGCCGGTGAGCACAGCATCCTCGATACGGTGCAGTCGGCCAATCCGACGGCCGACCCCGCCGAGCTGCGCACGCGGCTGGCCCTGCTCGGGCTGGACGCACAGCGCATCCAGCGGCCGGCCAGCAGCCTCAGCGATGGCGAACGGGTAAAGGGCGCACTGGCCAGCGTGCTCTATGCGCAACCGGCACCGCAGCTGTTGCTGCTGGACGAGCCCGGCAACGCACTGGACCTGACCGCGCTGCAGGCGCTGGAGTCACTGCTGGGTGCTTGGGAGGGTGGCCTGGTGATGGTGAGCCATGACATCCACCTGCTGCGCGCGTTGCGGCCGACGCAGGTGCTGCAGGTGGGGGCTGATGGCTGGCAGTGGCGCGACGCAGACCCGGGGTCGGATCCCTTTTGCAGCGCAATAGGGCTCTGACCCCGGCCCGATGACCCCGCCATCCAAGCATGGCGTGGATCTACTTGGGTGGGGCGCGATATCCACGCATGGCGTGGATCTACTTGGGTAGGGCGCGATATCCACGCATGGCGTGGATCTACTCGGGTGGGGCGCGATATCCACGCATGGCGTGGATCTACTCGGGTGGGGCGCGATATCCACGCATGGCGTGGAGCCACCGATCCGGATGGGCGCGAATTCCAGTAGAGACACGCCACGCGTGGATGCTTCTGCCCTCAGCGCTTCCACGCCGGGAACGCGTGCGGCAACTGCTGCCACAGCAACGGCCCGGCGCGCAGTTCACTGTCATTGAGCAGGCACGCATCCAACGTCGCACGCACCGCACGCTCATCCATGTGCACGCCAATCACCACCAGCTCCTGCCGACGGTCACCCCACAGCGGGTGCCACAGACGCGCCATCGCCGCATGCGCATCCCCATCCGGGAATTCCTCCAACCCGGGCAACGGCGCGCTCCAGCAGTCCGCCTGCTGCCGCGCCCAGCCCAGGTCGCTGTACGGCAGCGGCGTCGGCGGCAGCAGCGGCGTGGTGTCCTCTTCGCCGGCACGCACGCGCTCGCGCGCCGCATACCAGAAGCCAGCCGCCTGCGTGCGCGTCGCCGCACCCACGCTGCTCAGTTCGCCCACCCAGTCCATGCGGTTGGCCAGCCAGAACCAGCCCTTGCTGCGGATCACCCCGGGCATGCCGTCCTGCAGCGCGCGGGCGAAACGCCCCGGATGGAACGGCCGGCGCGAGCGATAGACGAAGCTGCCGATGCCGTATTCCTCGGTCTCCGGCGTGTGCTCGCCACGCAGTTCCTTCACCCAGCCGGGCGCCTGCTGCGCACGGTCGAAATCGAAGCGGCCCGTGTCCAGCAGCTCGCACAGCGACACATCGCCAAACGACGACAGCAGCAGCTTGGCGTCGCGGTTCAGGCCACGCAGTACCGCCAGCGTGTCCTGCAGCACGTCCTCATCGGTCTGGTCGACCTTGCTCACCACGATCACGTCGGCAAACTCCACCTGCTCGCACAGCAGGTCGACCACGCCGCGGTCATCATCCGGGCCGGCCTGCTGGCCGCGCTCGGCCAGGCGCAGGGTCGATCCGAAGTCGGCAAGGAACGCGCTGCCATCGACCACCGTCACCATCGTGTCCAGCCGCGCAATGTCGCTCAGGCTGAAGCCCTGTTCGTCGCGCACGGCGAAGGTCGCTGCCACCGGCATGGGCTCGCCGATGCCGGTCGATTCGATCAGCAGGTAGTCATAGCGCCCGGCGTCGGCCAGGCGTCGCACTTCCTGCAGCAGGTCGTCGCGCAGGGTGCAGCAGATGCAGCCGTTGCTGAACTCGACCAGCGTCTCCTCGGTGCGGCGCAGCTCGGCGCCCCCGTCGCGCAGCAGCTGCGCATCGATGTTCACCTCGCTCATGTCGTTGACGATGACCGCCACGCGCAGGCCATCGCGGTTGCGCAGGATCTGGTTGAGCAGGGTGGTCTTGCCGGCGCCAAGGAAGCCGGACAGCACGGTGACCGGCAGGCGGCGGTCGGCGCGGGAAACAGGGTTCATGCGGGGCGGAGGGCTGCGGATGGAAATGTTACTATATAACATTATACGGACACGACGCAGCGGCCGAGTTGCCGCCTGTAGAGCCGAGCCCATGCTCGGCTGCCCGCGCTATTTGCCGTAGCGGCGCAGCAACTCCACCAGCACTTCCGCCTCGGCGGCCCGTTGCTGCGGGTCCTCGGCTCCCACCACGTGTTCCTGCAGGTGCTCATGCAGCAGCTCCATCAGCAGGCTGTGGGCGGCGCCGCGCACGGCCGCCACCTGCACCAGCACGTCCGCGCAGTCGCCCGCCGCCCCCTCGGGGCGGTCCAGTGCCTGTTCCAGCGCCGCCACCTGGCCGCCGATGCGGCGCACCCGGGTCAGCAGGTGTTTCCGGTTCTTGTGTACATGTGCCATGGTCGTATCGTATACCCTATGGGGGTATCCTTCCACTCACCAATGCCCCATGCACCTGGACGCCCTCGCCGCCTCCCGCCGCCACGACCACCGGTTCGACGACGGCAATCCGCTGGCCGAACGCAATACCCGCCGCGCCATGTGGCTCACCGTCAGCATGATGTTCATCGAGATCTCCGGTGGCTGGTGGTTCAACTCCATGGCCGTGCTGGCCGATGGCTGGCACATGAGCTCGCACGCCCTGGCGCTCGGCCTCTCGGTATTCGCCTACCGCTGCGCTCGGCGCTATGCGCACGACCCGCGCTTTGCCTTCGGCACCTGGAAGATCGAGATCCTGGCCGGCTACACCAGTGCCATCGCCCTGCTCGGCGTGGCCGCCCTGATGGCCGTGCAGTCGCTGCAGCGCCTGTGGGTACCGGCGCCCATCCACTACGACGAGGCCATCCTCATCGCCGTGGTCGGCCTGGGCGTGAACCTGCTGTGCGCCTGGTGGCTGCACGACAGCCCGGGCCACGCCCACCCTCATCACGGGCACGGGCACGGCCATGCGCATGGCCACGATCATGACCATCATGACCACCATGACCACGATCACTCCCATGGGCATGCGCACGGCCACGCGCACGGCCACGACCTCAACCTGCGCTCGGCCTACATGCACGTGCTGGCCGACGCCGCGACCTCGGTGCTGGCCATCGTCGCCCTGCTGGGCGGCAAGCTGTGGGGCGCCGCCTGGCTGGACCCGGTAATGGGCCTGGTCGGTGCGGTGCTGGTGACGGTCTGGGCGGTCGGCCTGCTGCGCGACAGCGGCCGCGTGCTGCTGGATGCGCAGATGGATGCGCCAGTGGTGGCTGAAGTGCGCGAAGTGATCGAACAGGGCCCGTGGCCCGCGCGCCTGGCCGATCTGCACGTATGGCAGGTGGGGCGCGGCAAGTACGCGGTGGCTGCCAGCGTGGTTACCAGCGATGCCGACCTGGATGCCGACCAGCTGCGCAAGGCGCTGGCAGTGCACGAGGAACTGGTGCACGTGACGCTGGAGATCCATCGCACGGCGTGAGGGTGCGGGTCTGCTCTTCGGTAGAGCCGAGCCATGCTCGGCTGCTCCTGATTTCCTGTAGAGCCGAGCCCATGCTCGGTTGCTCCTGCTTTCCTGTAGAGCCGAGCCCATGCTCGGCTGCTTCTGCCCAAAGCAGTCGAGCATGGCTCGACTCTACAGAAGCAGAGGCAGTCGAGCGTGGCTCGACTCTAAAAAAGCAGAGGCAGCCGAGCATGGGCTCGGCTCTACAACAGCGGTCGCCTAGAGCTTGAACAGCATCTGCAGCAGATAAAGCTTCAACGGCAGTGCGCTCAACACCGCGCCGCCGATGCCCAGCCACGCATGGCGCTCATCCCGCGCCCGCGCCGCCACGGCCAATCCCAGGCCCACGACGGCGGCCGCCAAGCAGCCTATCCCCACGCCAAGCCCGCGCCCATCGCCAATCAGCGTGATCCACCCATGGACGCCATACCCGACCGGCAACCCCAGCCAGCTTGCGCCACCGCACAACGGTGCTCTGCTCTGTGACATGTCCGCTCCGGTCTGCCTGCTGGCCATGTTGACACTGGCCATGCGCTGGCCGTGTCTACACTGCAAGCATCACCCCGCCGGAACACCACCATGGTCCTGCTGCGCCCGGTCCCGGCCGTCGTGCTGATTACTGCAAGCGTACTGCTGGCCGCCTGCTCCGGCGGCACCCAGCTGCCGTTCTCCTCCGATCCCCTGCAGGGCTGTTTCACCACCAGCACGCGCAAGCCCGCCGAGTTCCGCATCGACAAAGAAGGCAGCCAGTACTTCGTCTCCTTCGAGCGCAACGGCCATTGGCAGCGCGAGCCCAACGCCCTCAACCGGGCCAGCCGCAGCGACATCGCACGCTACTTCCGCGACGATGCCGAGCAGATCGACAGCGCGCTCCTCGGCCGCTCGGGCGGCTTCGGCCTGTTCCACACCAAGCGCGGCGCCTCGCTGAAGACCAAGGCGAGTGACAGCGACTACATGGCCCTGCTGCTGATCGGCGCCGGGCCGGTGTATGCGGTGAAGTGCGACTGATCTGCAACTTTCCTTATGGCGTAGCGCCGCAGCACATCAGAGGCTGGCCGCTTTGGAGGCCTCGCCGTGCTCTTGTCGCTGCTGCTCACCGTGGTTCCGGTCACCACCACCGGTGCCTATGACGAGGTACACCAGGCCGACGATGGCCGCACCCTGGTACTGCGCACCATCGATTGGGACACCGACGATGGGGAGCGCGCCCGGGTCACGGTGCACTGGCAGCTGCTGGACGACGGCAGCATGCTGTATGAATACGCGCGGCAACCGCCAGCGACGCAGGCCGTGCATCGCCGCGCCTGCGCACTGCGGGTCGCCGAGCCCTCCAGCGGCGTCAGCTTCCTGGCCGACGAGGGCACCACCCACGGCTTTGCCTGCACCAGCACCCCGTAGCGCAGGCTGCCCCCTGCAGGGCTCAAGGCCGGTCGGGTACCATACCCTCCCCCGCCCAGCCCCGGTTCCTGCCGTGCCCCATTACACCGGCCCCCTGCTAACCCGCGACAGCGCCGACACCCTGCGCCGCGCGCACGACAAGGGCGCTGCCGACTGGCAGGGCTCGCTCGACCTGGGCCGCAGCGAAGAGACGGTCGGTCTGGACGCCGAAGGCTTCCGTTTCCGCGGCCAGCACTACCCGTGGCCGGGCAAGCTGAAGGATCGCACGCTGTACTACTGGGACGGCGAGGACTTCGCCTCTATCTCGCGCTTCAGCGGCTCGCTCATCAAGCTGGTGCCCACCGAATGGGGCGCGCCCACCTTCGAGATCGACGGCATCAAGATGCTGCCGACCTCCAAGCTGTCGCCCTTCGAAGACGCGCGCCGCAAGGTCGAGCTGGTTGCCCCGGCCGGCAAGTCCATCCTCGATACCTGCGGTGGCCTCGGCTACTTCGCCGCCTGCGCGCTGGACGCCGGCGTCGGCCAGATCCGTTCCTTTGAAAAGAACGCCGACGTGATGTGGCTGCGTACGCTCAATCCGTGGTCGCCCGATCCTGACTCCGCTGCCGCCGGTGGCCGCCTGCACTTCGGCCAGGGCGATGTCTCGCAGCAGATCGAACAGGTGGCCAGCAACAGCGTCGATGCCATCCTGCACGACCCGCCGCGCTTCGGTATTGCAGGCGAACTGTATTCGCAGGCGTTCTACGATCACCTGGCCCGCGTCATCCGCAAGGGCGGCCGCCTGTTCCACTACACCGGTGCGCCGAACAAGCTGACCAGCGGCCGCGACGTTCCGCGCGAAGTAGCCAAGCGCCTGGAAAAGGCCGGCTTCAAGGCCGAGCTGGCGCTGGACGGCGTACTGGCGGTCAAGCGCTGAGGGATGAAAGGTGGACCATTGATCGATTAGAAGTCCTTCGACATCATTCCTAGTCGATCTGGGTGAGGTCAGGTTGGACTAGATTGAACTCACAGGCGCCAGTAAGAACCTTGGTCAAGGTGATCTCGAACCGTACTCCCCCAACTTTACGCTCCACAGTTTCACCCAGCGATAGAGACAAAGGCTGATTTCCGAAGCGTCCATCACACCTTCTAGATGACGTATACGCATCTGATACTGCAAGAAACAAAACGTTGGGAGTGATCTCAGAGCTGGTACCCACTTCAATCTGAAGAGAAGGGCTTTTCATGGATGCTCGCTGAAGATCCGCCTTCAGGGCTGCGTTCTCCTCCTTGAGGCTAGAGTTCTCCAAGGTAACTCTGTCGAGAACCTCAAGATTCTTCTGCTGCGCATCAAGCTCAGCCCGATCATCTAATGATATCGCGATGCGCTTACTCAAATCTGAGAGGCGTTCAACCCCTGTCTTTAGATCAAGATCCTCAGCCTTCCTGTACGCCTCAAGCTCTCGCGAATATGTCTGCAGTGCAATTGTCCACGTCGCAGCAATTGAAAGCCCCCATATCGCCCAGATTGATCCAATCTTGAGATTTTCCTTTGAAATCATTAACACCCCCCCCTAGTTCAAGCAGCACTATCGAACTGATCCGCAGAATACTCAAGATTATAGAGTAGACCTACTCGTAATCGACCTTGGCCAGCGTCTTCACCCACTGCGGCACTACCGGCTCCGTACCGTAGTAGTCCTTCGGCTTCTTCTCGGCCATCGCCCAGCGATGCAGCCAGCTGGGGCCATACCGTCCGTCATAGCCCTCGGTACCACGCGCATACGCCGGGTCGCGCACGGCCTCCTCCAGCGAAACGAAGCGGTAACCCCGGCGCCTGGTCGCAGCCACCAGCTCGGCGAAGGTTGCCGCGTTCAGTTCGTTGGCATGCATCAGCCACACCTGCGGCAGCGCGTAGCCCAGCAGCGCCTGCGACTGCTGTTCGTAGTAGTCCAGCTTGTTCAGCATGTACGGCACATAGCCCTTGCGCAGGCGCGCCAGCGTCGCCTCGCGCGCGGGTGAATCCGGCTGTTCGTTCATCACATTGGCATAGGCAAAGGCCCACACCCACTCGCCGTTGTCGACGGTCACCGGCGCAATGCGGTAGCCGTGCTCGGTAAAGAACGCATCCATCACTGCGCGATCGTGCGGCGTTCGGCCGGCGCGCAGGTACGGGTGCCGCATCCACTGCGGCGCCTGGCCGCGCTCGGCCAGCAGCGGCTTCAGTACCTCCTCGCCGCGCAGGAAATCCTGCTGGAAGGCGGCCACGCCCTTGGCGTTCAAATCCATGTGCGACCACGTGTGGTTGCCCAGCTCATAGCCGGCATCGCGCCAGTCACGCAGCATCTGCACCCGCGCCGGCTGGACCACGCCGTCCACCTCCAATTTGTTGCCGTTGACGAAGCCGACCACCGGCACACCGGCCTGATGCAGCTGCGCCATCAGCGCCTCGTGCCGCGCCTGCAGGTCAGCCGGCACGATCTCGTCCAGGCGCGCCCACGGCAGGTCATCGATGGTTACCGCAATACGGCGGTCCACTTCACCCGCCTGCGCTACCAGCGAGAGCAGCAGCAGGGGCAAGGCACGCAGCAACAAACGCATCGGCAGATCCTTGTTCCGGCAGGAACGGCCACTCTACCTGCGCACGGCCCGATGCAGCCAGTCGCCTCGACCGGCGCCGCCTCAACCCGCGATGTAGCGCGGCGGCACGTGCGCGGTCAGCCACACGCCGTTGGCCGACTGGTAGAAGACATGGCCATCGGCATGCATGCGACCCGCATCCACGCTGAGGATCACCGGCGTGCCGCGGCGCGAGCCCACCTGGAAGGCGGTGGCGCGGTCCGGTGACAAATGCACATGCTGGCGCTCACCCGGGCGCAGGCCCCCGCTGGCAATCGCTTCGAGGAAACGCGGCACGGTGCCGTGGTACAGCCACGGCGGCGGCTCCAGCGCCGTCAGGCCGAGGTCCACATCAATGGAATGGCCCTGGCTGGCGCGGATACGCTGGCCGTCGTCGCTGATCGCAAAGCGCTGCTTGTCGTTGTCCTGCACCAGCTGCTGCAGGGCCTCGCGGTCCAGCCGCACGCCATGGGCGGGCAACCGCGCCAGCAGGTCATCGATGTCGGCCCATCCCTGCGCATCCAGCGGCAGGCCGATCTTCTGCGGTTCATGCCGCAGTACCAGGCTCAGGAACTTGCTGGCCCGTACGAATGAAATGTCCTTTTCCATCGGCATAGCGTGACGCACGCGAACCGCTTTCGCCAGCGCCCATGCACGCGCTTACTCCGGCGCAGGCATCGGCAGCGCGCGCCACAGCCACACGCCGATCACCGTCGCGGCCAGCAGCACACCGCACAGCACGATGGCCAGTGCATCCGGCGCCTGCGGTACCAGCAGGCCGGCATTGGACAGCAGCTGCGGCAGCGTGCGGTGCGCGGACAGCATCGCCGTCGCCTCCCGCGCCGTTGGCTCGGCCATGCACACCGTCGGCAGCGCGCTGACCAGCCCCGCCCATACCTGCTCATACAGGCGCAGCAGCAGCACGGCCAGTGCACTGGCCAGCAGATGCAGGCCCAGCAGCCCCCAGACACTGCGCCGATGCAGGCCCCGCACCTGCTGCAGCCAATGCAGGCTTACAACCACCGTACCCAGCAGCGAGCACAGCAGCGCACTCACCACCACCCAGCACACCGGCTGCCAGTCATCCAGCGCACCGGCGCGGGCCAGCAGATGCTCGGCCGCCTGCATGCGCGCCATCGGGTCGCCGCCACCGCAGGACAGCAGCAGCGGCAGCTCGATGGGCTCCAGCAGCAGATCCAGGCGGTGGTGGAAGTAGCCCACCGCCAGCGCCACCGATGCCAGCGCCAAGCCGTGCAGCAGGAACAGCATCATTCCCGCGCCAAAGAAGCGTCTGAGGCGGGCGGTCGTACGCGTCATGCAGTGCATCCCGACAAAGGTTGCGCATCCTAGCGATGCCACGCCGCGCTGTCGGCAGGCAGATGCGACAGCGCCCGATGGATGCGCGATCATGGGCGGCCCATCGGAACGCGCACAGGAGTGCCGCCAGTGCTGGAGCTGTACCTGTTCGTGCGTCTTGCCCTGCCACTGCTGGTGGCTGCAGGCGTGGGCTGGCTGGTCGCCCGCGTCATCAACACGCGTCTTTCGCGTCTACCGCCGCGCGAAGTGCCGCTGCCCCAACGCAGCCTGCTGCCCAGCCCTGCGGCGCAGCGCCGCTACCGGCGCCTGCGCAAGCGCCGCCCCAACCTGCGCAGCATCACGCTGCAGCCGAAGATTCCGCGCAGCTGGACCGCTGTTGCGGCCGTAGCAATTGTCGGCAGCGTGGCCGTCGGCACACTGCTGATGCCCGACGGCGCGCGTTTTCAGGTGATGGTGGAAAGCCTGCGCGGCTACCCGGCCACCGTCATCGACGTGCAGGTAGCAGCCACCCAGCAGAATGCGCTGCTGCAAGCGTGGGCGCCGGTGCTGCAGCAGACCGCACGGCCAATTGTCATGCGCTACCGGGTGGCGCGCACGGCGGGCATGGCCGAGGCACGTGACGTCCTACCGGTGCAGGTGCGTCGGCGCGGGCCATTGCTGCAGATCGCCACCGCCCAGCCAGTGGATGCCGACTCATTGCGCCAGGCCCTGCAGGACTGCATGGCGTTGCCACCCGGGGCGATCCACTTGCAGCAACGCAATGTGGCGCCTTCGCGCGAAGCCGATTGGCAACCATTCGCGCCGGCGCGCGCGGCTGAGTAAAGGCTCAGCCGCGCGGCAGTTTCGCCGCCCACATGTTGTCGACCAGGTTCGGGTAACGCCGCCCGTTTTCATCCGCGCGCTGCCGCGCGGCGGCCTTCTGCGCATCCGAAAGGGGCTGCTTCTTCTGTCCCTTCGGGTTGGGTTTCTTCCATGGGGGCGTGCGGGCGGTGGCCATGCGGTCGGTCTACTCGGGGCGTTACTTCTTCAGGAAGTTCAGCAGCGCCAGGTTGAAGTCGTCGGCGTGGCTGGTATTGCAGCCATGCGGCGCATCTTTCAGCACGACCAGCTCGCTGCCGTTGATCGCTTCGTGCGTCCGCTTGCCGGAGCCCTCGAACGGTACCGTGGCGTCGCTGTCGCCATGCAGCACCAGGGTCGGAACGCTGACATTCTTGAGGTCATCACGGAAATCCGTCGTGGCGAAGGCCTTCATGCAGCCCAGCGCCGCTGTCTGATCGGACTGGTGGCACAAGGCGATGGCCGCCTGGCGCTCATCCTCGGTCACCTTCAACTTGCCATTGGCACTGAAGAAATCACGCGTGAAACTGTCAAAGAATGCTTCGCGATCCTTTGCCAGGCCACCGCTCATCTCGTCGGCCTTGTCCTGTGTCAGCGGGCCTTCGGGGTTGTCGTCGCTCTTCAACAGATACGGCGGCACGGCCGAGGCGAACACCACGCTGTGCAGCCTCTCCTGCCCATGATTGCTGATGTAGCGGGCCACTTCGCCACCGCCCATCGAAAAGCCGACCAGGGTGACGTCCTTCAGATCGCGCTCTTCGATCACCGCCGCCAGATCAGCGGCCAGGGTGTCGTACTCGTAGCCGTCGGCGGGCTTGTCGGAGCGGCCGAACCCGCGTCGGTCGTAACTGATCACTCGGTAGCCGGCATCACGCAGGATCGGCACCTGGGCCTTCCAGGCTTCGGCCGACAGCGGCCAACCGTGAATGAGAACGACCGGGCGACCGGTGCCACCGGTATCGTCAACGTGCAGGCGGGCGGAGGGGGCGGTCATGGCAGCTCCTGTGGGGAAGGGGGCTTCTATTCTTGGCGGGCCCACCGATAGCCGGCGTGAGGGAATGGGCCCCGACCGTGACATCGTGTGCACAGACGGCGCGCAGAGCTGCCTCCGGTAGTTGCCAAACCTGGTTGGCATGGCGCGCCAGCGCCCTCTTCGTGCCAACCAGCGTTGGCAGCTACCCGGAGCGGCGCACCCCGGTCAGCATCCAGCAGCCATAGCGGCGCGCAAAGGTGTACTGCTCTGCCTGCGCGTCATCGCCCAGGCGCACCTGCTGGCCCCCATCGGCCAGCGGCATGATGGACGGGGTTGCCCGCAGCGTGGTCACCCGCAGGCGCCTGAAGCGGCGAGGGCCCGCCTCCCGGCTCAGTTCGGTGACGGCCTCGCCTTCGCCACTGGCGCCGTATGCCGGCGCCTCGTATTCCAGCGGATCGCTGGTGTAACGCACGCGCACGCGGTCATCGGCCAGATCAGTGAAATAGCGCAGGAACTGGGCGAAATCCTGCGAAGGACAACTCGGATCGGCATCGCCCACCGGCACACCTTGCGCCGCGTCCTGCGCCGCCACGCCCTGGCTGCAGGCCATCAGCACCGCCGCCAGCCACGGCGCCAGCGTCCCGCTCTTCTGTTTCATCCCCATTGCCCCAATCCGCCTTCGTCCATTCATGGTCATCACGGACGCCATCCCCTGCATCCCCCGCCCTGCAGGCTAGCAACAAAGGCATTTCCGGCGCAGCCGCCGCCCGTTCTACACTTGGGGCCCCCACCCGCGGCCGCACGGAGCACAGCGATGAACCCTGACCATCCCGACTACAGCCTCCACCAGCAGATCCGCCAGGGTGTGGCGGCTCTGGACGAGAAGCACGGCCGTGCCTTCGACGCGACCAGCGAGAACATGACCGCCAGCCTCACTGTGAAGGCGCGCGAACAGGGCCTGGAACGGGCCGACCACGTGGTTGTCAGCAACGCCACCGCTCAGCATCCGGCCGGCCACAACATCTTCGTGGTGCAGGGCGACCCGGCCAACCCGGCCCACCTGCGCGCCATGCTGCCCACCGCCGAAGCTGCACAGACCCCGGCCGAACAGTCGCTGCAGAAGCTGGGCATCGCCCTGCAGCAGCCGGCCATGGGCCTGCAGCCGGGACAGCAGGCGCGCGAGCAGGAACAGCAGCAGAACCCGGCGCACCGCCTGGGCTGATCTCGCGGGCTGCTACACCATGCGCGGCCCGGATTGCTCCTGCACCTGGCGGTGCTGCTGCTCTTCCTGGGTACGCACCTGCGCCGCCTGCGTCAGCTGCTCCGCACGTTCGAACGAAGCATCCGCCGGCGTCTGCGCCGCCACCGCGGTGGCCATGCTGGCACGCAGGTGCGCGGGGTCGTTGCGCTCGCCCTGCACGATGAAGATGTTCTGCGCCGCATCGGCCTGCGCGGTGCGTTCACTCAGCAGCACATGGTCGACCCGGGTGATGTCATTGGCCTTGGCCAGTGCGTAGAGGCTGGCGCTGACGTTTTCGCTGGTGGCATCAGGCGTGCGGCCTGCCTCTGCATCCAGCCGGGCCACGCCCTGGTTGATCTGTGAGAAGAGCGGGTCGTTGCTGTGGCGGGCATCCGTACCTCCCGACGCTACCGCACGTTCGGGTGAAAGCGTCGGCGCTTCGTTTTCCGAGAGGATCTTCTGGCGCCAGTTCTGCGCGGGCATCTCGTTGAAGTGTTCGGTGTTCAGATCGCTGTCCGGGAACGGCGGTTTGATCATCTGGATCGGCTTGACGTTGTAGGTTGGCTTGATGTCACCCTCGAAATCCATGACGCCGAGAATCTTCGAATCATGGATGCCTGCATGCTTCATTGCAGCCCACGCGAAGTCCGTGCAGCTGTTGCTAACAGCGTGGTACTTCATATCGAAACCATGGGCCGAAGGATCGGCGCCAAACTCCTGGATCTTGTCGTACTGCTCCTTGCTGATTTCCATCGTGCGGGCGTAGTAGGGATCCTTGTAGTCCTTCAGGTCCCGGCCGGACACGCCCGCTGGCACGGCACCCAGCTTCTCATCCATCCAGCTCACCGCACGACCATCCGCATCAGGCTGCAACCCGAAGCTCGCGGTCTCTTCTCCATGCCGCGTCACTAGATACATATGCCCGGTCAGCGAGCTGCCGCCGCCATTCAGAGGCGTTCCCGGTGCCGCAACGTAAATCGTGAGCGTGTAGTGGTCGTCCTTGTTCATCACTTCGGCCTCATTGGGTATCCAATCACAAGTTCGGAGGCGAGCCCTGCGAGCTCTGGCCGCTCTTCGGTTAGCTTGATCGTCAATCGATACCTACCCGGAACGGAAGGTCGCCATTCTGCAAAATTGCGGTAGATATAGACCCGATTTCCTTGCAGCAGCCCGGCCTGGCGCAATCCGCTCACCGCACCCAATGCGGTGGTATGAGGCACTGAACCATCTGGGCCAACGTTCGCGTCACTGCGCATATCCTTCTGGGTATAGGTCAGCGGTACTTCTACAGCTCCCCCGGATCCCATGGCGTACATATGCACTTGCGTCGGCAGGTCGCGTTCCGCTATCCGCTTTTCATCAGCCAAGGCAGCCTTTGCGTCTTCAGCCCACACACGCAGGCCCACCGTCAAGACCGGCACTTCGCCCTCCGCCGCCGGCGGCAGTTCAAATTCCACATCCGCTACCTGCCCCCCCTTGTCGAGCGCAATGGGGCGGGTCAGCGGCACCACCGTGCGTGCGGCGGCCTCGTCCGCGGTCAGCACCTTAGGCTCTGGCGGCGGCGCTGTGCAGCCCAGCAGCATCAACAGGCCCATGGCCATTACGGCCACGCGCAGGCGGGGCAAAGCGGGGTTGGGTATCACGGCGTCCATGGGTGCGGTCATCACTCCTTTGAGGCCGTGCCAGCGAGTAGCCAGGCCGAGGGCAGCATCTTCGCATGGGCCTGTGAACGCGCCTGAAGGGCATACCTGAAGGGTGACCGGGGCCACGGTTTGGCGGCGGCCGGCCGGGCAGAGAAGAGGCAGGGTCTGCAACCCGCCTTTTCAGGCGAACAGCCGCCGGGCATGGCCCGGCCCTACCGTTTCTGCCTTCGCCGGGCATGGCCCGGCGCTACCGTTTCTGCTTTCGCCGGGCATGGCCCGGCGCTACCGTTTCTGCTTTCGCCGGGCATGGCCCGGCGCTACCGGTCACATCACAGCTGGATGCGCGCTACGCTCTCTTCGGCGCCCTTGGAGTCCTTCTCACCGTTCTTGATGCTCACGAACAGCACGTTGTTCTTCGCATCCAGCGCCAGGCTGTTCGGGTGGGTCGGCACCGCATAGGTGGCGACCTTCTTGTAGCTGGCGCTGTCATAGGCGGTCACCGTGCCGCCTTCGCGATTGGTCACGTACAGGCGCTTGCGCGGTGCATCCAGCAGGATGCCCAGCGGGCCGGCATCGGTGGGGATGCTCGCCAGTTCCTTGCCGGTGCTGCGGTCAAGCACAAGCACGCGCTGGCCCGGGTGCTTGCTGACGAAGCCCTCGCTGCTCTTGGTCACGTAGTTGCGGATCATCTCCGAGCCCTGGTCGGTCACGAACAGGCGCTTGCCGTCCGGGTCCAGCGCGATGTTCATCGGCTGCTCGGCGGCGATCTTGTGCTGGGCCACCACCTTCTTCGAATCGGTGCCCACCACCACCAGGTCGGCCAGCAGGTTGCTGGTGTAGACGCGCTTGTTGGCCGTATCCAGCGCCAGGCCCGGCGCCTTGGCCTTGCCTAGCCCCGGGATGGTATCGATGAGCTTCAGCGTGGTGGTATCCACCACGAACAGCACGCTGCCCTCGCCGGAATGGCCGGTGACGTACAGGCGATTGGCGGCGCTATCGACCACCAGCTCGCGCAGGTCATGGGTGTAGCCGGCCTTGCCATCCTTGCCCACCTTCTTTTCCATCAGCTGCACGGTGCCGATGGCCTTGTTGTTGGCGGTGTCGACCACGGTCACCGAGGTGTCCACGGTGTTGCCCACGTACAGGCGGTTGTGCGCGTCATCCAGCACCACGCCAAAGCCCTTGCGCTCCAGCGGAATGCGGGTCTGCACGGCCAGCGTCGCCGGGTCCAGGCGCAGCACCTGGGCCGGGCCGGCGTTGTCGCCGAAGCCACCGGACGAGGCCACGAAAACGGCGTTCTGGGAGGGGCTGTAGGCCAGCTCGTACAGGCCTTGGGCAATCGCCTGGCGCTGCACCGAGGTGCTGGCCGCGGTTGCAGCGGCCGCGTTATCGGCAAACGCCGCCGGGGCGCCGACGCTGAGCGAGATGGCAACGGCCAGTGCGGCCGAGCGGAAAACGGAAAGACGGGTCATGCGAGCATCCTTGAAAGGGCACGGGAGGGTGTCCTGGCTCGCTGGGCCGTTCTGCGACGGCCCGCCCCCGCACCTGTCTGCACGGGGTGGGCTGGCTGGGTAGCGGGGCAATGGTAGCAGCTGGGGGCCGTGGCGTGCGCCCAAACCCTGCGTGGCAGATGCCCGGCCTCACTGCTCCTTCAACCGCAGCGAATCGGCCACATCGGTCTGCGCCGCCACCTCGGTGGGGATGCTGGCACGGCGATGCGCGGGGTCGTCACGGTCGCCCTGCACGATGAAGATGCTCTCGGCCGCATGCGCATCGCGGGTCGATCGGCTCAACAGCACGTGGTCCACGCGCGAAAGATTGTTCTGTTTGGCCAGTACCAGCAGGCTGGCGCTGATGCGCTGGCTGCTGTCATCAAACGTGCGGCCATGCGCGGCATCCAGCTCGGCCACCTTCTGGATCAGCTGTGCGAACAACCGGTGGTCGGGATGCGAGGGATCCAGCAGCGTGCCGGCCACTTCCATCGGGCTCGGCGGCGGCTCGCCTTCCGCACGGTCGCCCTGGCGATGATGCTCGGCCTCGCGTTCGGGCATCGGGTGATGGCTTTCGGCATTCAGATCGCTGTCCGGGAACGGTGCAGCAATGCACTGGATTTCCGGCAGGTTGAACAGCACCGCGAACTCACCCAGATCACTGCCACCATCCAGCGGCGCCGGCAGCCGGTGCAGGCCCGCGTAGTTCAGCGCGGCCCAGACGAAATCGCTGCAGCGGTTGATGGTGGCCGGGCGGTCGACATCGAATCCGAACTCGGCCGGTTCCTCCGCAAAATCGCGCAGGCAGCCGTAATGCTCGGCGGTGATTTCCAGCGTGCGGCTGTAATACGGGTCCACGTGCTCGTCGGCATCATCGTGGCGGACCTGGGCGTACTGCACGCCCTTCGCGGTTTCACCGGGCGGCAGCCGCGGCGGCGCGAAGCCGTAGCTGTGGGTGTCCTCGCCCTCGGCAACCTGCAGATACATCTGCCCGCGCGGGGAAATGCCCCCGCTGTTCAGCGGAGTGCCCGGCGCAGCCAGGAAAACGGTCACCGTGTAGCGTGTTGCCTGCTCCATGCGTGCTCAGCCTTGTTGGGTACTGCGGTTCTGGCGGGATGATGGCATAGGTGGGTTGAGGGGCAGGTGGAGAGGGATGGCGCACGTAGCGGCGGCATGCTGAATGTGTGAACCAGCGAACACTGAGGCACGGGTAGCACATCCAAAGCGCGGCAGTCGCTGAACGCACCGGCGCGCCCTGGCGCAGGTACCGAATGCCCGCACGGATGAGCAGGAGATGCGGATCCTCGTGCACAGTTACATGCGCGAACACCCTCGGTCTGCATCGATGTGGCAGTCACACTCCCTGCGGTTCAGAGTGAGCTTATGCGGGATCTTTCAGCGCCGCATATCCAGGCACGGTGAGGCCCCCAAGCACCCCTGACACCCCCATCACCCGCTTTCACGCCGCTGCAATAGCCGCCTCCGCACGATCAGAGCCCCCGCCCAACCACCCGCGACGGCCACATAGCCGCGCCATGTGATCCCGATGCAGCAACTCGCCAATGATTTCTGGAACCTGCGCGGCACCTTCAAGGTGGCCGGCCTGCTCGACGTAGGCACGCAGCTCTCCGTCGTGCGCCGCGGCAATGGCCGCTTCCTGGTCCTGGACAGCTACACCCCCACCGAAGCCCAGCGCCAGGCCCTGCTGGGCCTGACCGCCGGCGGCGCGCTGGTGGACGCCATCATCAACGTGCATCCGTTCCATACCCTGCACTGCGAGCCCCTGCACCGGCTGCTGCCTGCTGCCCGCCTGATCGGCACGCGTCGTCATCTGCAACAGGCACCGCACCTGCCGTGGGACCCACACGTGATCGAAGACGTGGAGACCCAGGCCGACTTCGCCGATGACCTCGATTTCACCGTTCCCGCCGGCCTGGAGCTGGTACCAGCCGACGACAACGTGCATGCCAGCTCAGTCCTGGTCCGTCACCGCCGCAGCGGGATTGTCCATGTTGACGACACCCTCAGCGTGCTGGCCGCGCCGGGCACCCTTGGCAAGTGGTTGCCGCAGTCCGGCTTGAAATTCCACCCCACGCTGTCGCGCGCACTGCAGCCCCGGGCCGGCGCCGCAGACGCGTTCGAGCGCTGGGCGCGTGCATTGGCCGAGCGCTGGGCCGGCACCCCGTATGTCTGCGCGGCCCATTCGGCCGTGCGCGAACTGCCGGCCGATGGCTGGCGCGATGAAGTGCTCAAGGCCCTGCACCACGTGCAGGGCAAGTTGCGCCGCCATCGTCGCCGCTACGGCTGAAACCACCCCTCCATTCCTCCCCAAGGCAACCTCCCCCATGAGCGATCACCCGATCAAGACCATCAACCCGCTGACCGAACAGGTGCTGCACACCTACGCGTACATGTCCGACGCCGAGGCAGCAGACACCGTAAAGACCTGCCACGAAGCATTCCTGCAGTGGCGCCTGCGCAGCCTGGAAGAGCGCGCTGAAGTGATGACCGCCATCGCCCGCAAGCTGGAAGAAAAGAAGGAAGCGTTCGCCCAGCTGATGACCGACGAGGTCGGCAAGCTGATCGGTGACAGCCGCAGCGAGGTGGACCTGTGCGTGGCCATCTGCAAGTACACCGCCGAGCAGGGCCCGAAGGTGCTCGCCGATGAAGAGCGCCCCTCGGCCAATGGCATCGGCATCGTCACCCACCAGCCCATCGGCGTGGTGTACGGCATCCAGCCGTGGAACTTCCCGGCCTACCAGGCCGTGCGTTACTCCATCGCCAGCCTCATGGCCGGTAACGGCGTCCTGCTCAAGCATGCCGAAAGCTGCACCGGCAGCGGCCTGTTCCTGCGCGACCTGTACGAGGAGGCCGGCCTGCCGAAGGGCCTGTTCAGCGTGCTGCTCATCAGCCACGAGCAGTCCGATGCCATCATCGACCACGACCTGGTGCGCGCTGTAACCCTCACCGGCAGCGAAAAGGCCGGCCGCACCGTGGCCGAGAAGGCTGGCAAGGCGCTGAAGAAGACCATGCTCGAACTTGGCTCCAACGATGCCTACCTGGTGCTGGACGACGCCGACCTGGAGCTGGCAGTGAAGACCTGCGTCAAGGGCCGCCTGTTCAACAACGGCCAGACCTGCGTCAATGCCAAGCGCTTCATCGTGACCGAAAAGAATTACGACGCCTTCGTCGACGCCTACGCCAAGCAGTTTGCAGCGATCCGCATGGGCGATCCCAACGATGCGAACACCCAGCTGGGCCCGATGGTATCCAAGGCCCAGCGTGACCAACTGCACGAGCAGGTCAGCAAGAGCGTGGCCCAGGGCGCGCGCCTGGTGGTCGGTGGCGAGATCCCTGACCGCACCGGCGCTTTCTACCCGGCCACGGTGCTGGCCGATGTTGAACCGGGCCAGGTCGCCTACGAGGACGAGCTGTTCGGCCCGGCAGCGGCCATCATCAAAGCCAAGGACGATGCTGACGCCATGCGCATCGCCAACGACAGCCGCTACGGCCTGGGCGGCGGCATCTTCAGCCGCGATGTGAAGCGCGCCCGCGAACTGGCGACCACCTACTTCGATACCGGCATGGTGTGCATCAACACCTTCAACGTGGCCAGCCCCGCCCTGCCCTTCGGCGGCGTAAAGGCCTCCGGCTACGGCCGCGAGCATGGCCCCGAAGGCTTGAAGGAATTCGTCAACGTCAAATCCATCACGCTGCCGGCGGCTCCATGAGCACGCCCCTGCACTGTGATGTGGCGGTGATCGGCGCCGGCACGGCCGGCTTGGCAGCAGAGCGGGCCGCGCGCCGTAATGGAGGGTCCACGTTGCTGATCGATCCGCACTTCAGCGGCACCACCTGCGCCAACGTCGGTTGCATGCCCTCCAAGCTTTTGCTGGCAGCCGCCAAGCGGGCCGAGCACGTGCGCCGTTCAGACCTGTTCGGCATCCACGTGGATGGCATGACCATTGATGACGCGGCGGTGATGCGCCGCGTGCGCGAAGAGCGCGATCGTTTTGCAGCGCTCACCCGCAAGCAGATCGAAAAGTTGGACCCTGCCACGCGGGTGACCGGTCGCGCGCGGTTTGCCGCGCCGACCACGCTGGAACTGGAGGACGGCCGACGCATCGAGGCACGCGCCATCGTCATCGCCACCGGTTCCGCACCTGCCCTGCCACCGCCCTTTGAGGCGCTGGGCGACCGCGTGCTGACCAACGAGACCCTGTTCGAATTGAAGCAGCTCCCCAAGCGCGTAGCGGTAGTGGGCACTGGCTCACTGGGGCTGGAATTTGCCCAGGCCCTGGCCCGGCTGGGCGTGCAGGTCACCCTGCTGGGCAAGGAGACGACGCTGGCCAAGGTGCGTTGCCCGCGCGTGCACGATGCACTGCTGGCCGTGCTGAAGCGCGACATGGAGGTTCACCTCGGCGTGGACGTACATCCTGAACGGTCCGATGAGGGCGTTCACGTGCGGTGGAGCAGCAAAGACCAGGCCGATGGCAGCAAGCAGGTGGACTACGTCGTCGCCGCACTGGGTCGTCCGCCCAACCTCGACAACCTCGTTCTGGACAAGGCACAACTGGCGTTGGACAAGCACGGCGTGCCCTGCCACGACCGCGAGACGATGCGCTGCGGTGACAGCGCCGTGTTCATGGCGGGCGATGCCGCCGCCGACCTGCCCCTGCTGCACGAGGCATCGAGCGATGGTGCCATTGCCGGCCGCAATGCCGCAGCGATGCCAGCGAAGATCACGGTAAAGCGCCACGTGCCGCTGAGCATCACGTTCACCGATCCGCCAGTTGCCAGCATCGGCCAATCCGAGAAAGAGGGCGCGGTAACCGGCACCGCCGATTTTGACGACCAGGGCCGGGCACGGGTGGAAGGAGTCAACGAGGGCACCCTGACCCTTTATGCGGCGGCACCGGAGGGCAAGCTGATCGGTGCCGACCTGGTGGCGCCGGCCGGCGAGCACTTGGCGCACCTGCTGGCGTGGGCGGTTGAGACGGGCTGCACCGCAAGCCAGCTGCTGGAGCTGCCGTTCTACCACCCGACCATGGAGGAAGGCTTGAAGCAGGCCTTGCGCAGCATCTGCGCGGCAACACCGATTGCGCTACCGGCTGACCATGATGCGGGGGCGCCTTCTGGGGGGTGACGGCTCCCTCCTCATTTGGATTTGTGGCGATACGCGACCAGCAGTTCCGCGGGGATCGTGGCAAGGTCCGGTTTCGGGTCGAGGATCTGGAAACTCAGTCGGTACCGCCCAGGCGGCGTGTTCTCAGCCCAAGCAAGCGCCAGTTGCCTGTAGTCCCGTTGTGGATCAGCCAAGCCGGCATGTTCCAAGGCGAGGTCATCCACATCGTCCAGCCAGGCGCGGGACACCTGGCCATTGGCTGCGACAGGCAAGGATGTGCCGGTGCCGTTCTGGTGCTCCTCGACCCGAACCAAAGGGACGGGAACGTCACCGTCATCTCCCTCGCGAATGAGCTGTACACGTGCAGGCATGCCTGCATTCTGAATCGAGGATGCGAGACCGCGCGAGACGGCACCATCAGCCCCACTCACACGCAGCGCAACAAGCAGGGTGGATGTCCCGTTCTTGCCAGGCAAATCGAGATTGAACGAGACCACCAGCGGCTCGGCCATCGCCACCAGGACCAACGGTCTTACGATCGGGAGGCGATCTTGCTGGGCGGCAGGTACAGGCTCCCCTCCGGGTGTCGCGGTCTGCGCCTGGCAGGCGCTCAGCAGAAGGGCGGCCAGACATAGGCTACCGCTCAGCAACAGTCGTCCCTGTCGACGCATCGTCTTTCACCGCTCCTACGGCCGTTGAGGCCCTTTCTGCCAAGCATCCCCTTATACACAGCAGACTGGCAGCGGTACATCGCATGCACCCCGTCCCAGCCCATGAGACACCCCCACGTCATCCTCCCCTCCCCCCAGGAGGATGACCATGACCCCGATCGACGCCGAGTGGCTGGAAGACTTTGACCACGCCCTGCTGAGCCTGTTTGCCATCACCCGGCGCGAGGCCGGCATAAATACCTACCTGCTGGGCTGCTATGCCGATCTGGAGCCGCGCGAGGCGGCCATGGCCTACGGCAACGACTACGACTTGGACCGCACGCCGTTGCTGTGGCCGATGCCGGGATTGGTGCTGCAGAGCTGAGTCTCGAAAGCGTGAACCCGCTGGCAGTTCCACCCAGGGCAGGCCAACATTCTGGGCACCTCACGCCGCAGCCCATATAGTGGTCTCAATGCCGCAATGGAGTTGCTGATGATCGGAAACCGTCGAGAAATGGCTGCCCCCGCTCTCGCCGCCTGCTGCCTCCTGGCTCTGTCAGCACTGGCGGCCGGGTGCGCGCGTCAACCGGATGCGCCTGTCAGTGCAGAACGCGGTCCGGCACCCGACCATCATCGGCCCGGCATCCCGATGACCGAGCTGCAGAAGCGCATTCTCTCCTACGCAGATTCACTCAGGTCGCGGGGGGATATCAGTCCTGAAAGGTTCGAGGCGGCGATGGGTCTCTCTCTGGTTCCAGATAAGTCCGTCAGCATCAGGCGCGTCGCCAAAGACTTGGTAACGACTGAGGGCTACAACTACGGTGCCTCCTACTTTTCAGTTGAGTCAGCCGGCGGGTTTCCCAGTCACGAGGTGATCTTCTATCAGAAGGGCAAACCACCAGTGACAGACGTCCCGGCTGGCGTTTGTTACTGGGACGCAGATAGCGCCGGGCGAGCGCTCGAACGCTTGGGATACAGAACTGGTGGAGAAGCGCCATTCCAGAGAGGCGGTCTCAGGCAGTACTGGCGACCGATCAATGGCGGAAAGCAGGGCATGGATACCAGCCTTCTGACCTATCGCTCCGATGAGGGCGATAGCGCCAGAACCTGCGTTTATGCGGTTCAGTTTGGAGGCGGCGACAAATGAAAGGAATCGAATCCAGCATCGAGCCATTGTTGGCCGATCTAGGTACAGACAAGCACCTTCCTCGCGGGGCCGAGGAGGCCATCCGTCGCAGTATTGCAAGCTCCCCTTACCTGAACCATCTACTGGCAAATGCAGCTACTGATGGCCAAGTTGCGCGTATTGCGGTGTCGCACGGACATCACAACGGAGGCCACTTTCAGGATGGAGAGCCACCTACAATCTTCATAAGCGCGTCCAACTTCGAGCGATTCAACGGCGAACGGCTTGAGGAGCGGCTTACGGAAGTGCTGGGCCACGAGACGATGCACGGCATCCTGGCCAAAGAGCGCGCGGCGGCACTGAAGAATTTCAAAGATGCCTACAGCGAAGAGCTTGAGGCTGCACATCACTCGCGATCAGGCACGGTAGATTTGACGGAGCCGGTGCGCAGATTTCTGAACAAAGGGCGCCAGGATGAAGCGTTGGCGGAGGTCTCTGGTCTGCGCGCATTGGATAGCCGCATCAGGGCGTTGGATCCAACGCTGGATGACAATGGTGCAGAGGCGAGACTTTCATCCCGCTCGCTCTCCCGCTGTGTCCGTGCTGAAGGAGCAACCAAGACATTGGCGGACGGTATCTCATATGAAGCGCTTGCAAAACGGCCGAACAATGATGGCGTCCAGCTGACACAGGCCGTGGAGCGGTGCTTCTACGATGGCAAAGGCAGTTTGGGCCGGCATGGAGATTCCGACTACCGCAACTACTACGCGACCTACCCTCTATCCGTCATCGGAACAGGGCACTCCTTCCTGGCCGAAGGTCGAAAGGCACCGGCAATCCGGATCGATCTGCATGAACTCGGCCTGGATCCGAAGCAACTGGAGCGCAACGGCCTCGACCTTGGCAATGCCAAAGAGCTGGCGGTAGGTGATTTTGGAAAAGATGGTCTGGGTTGGGTTCAACTGAAGAACACCGGCAGTGCCAGCGTCACCGTGCCTCCCATTGCAGAACCGGATGAGAGGCCCACCGCCACAGCTGCCTTGAGCGCTCCAGACCAGAAACTGCTGGACCAGATCCGTGGCAAAGTTGAAAGCTTGGACAGAGCCAACGGCCGTGCATTCGACGAAACCAGCGAGCGCGTTTCGGCCAGCCTGTTGGCTGCAGCCAAGAACGCGGGAATCACTCAAGCCGACCATGTCGTATTGAGCAAGCAGACCCCAAGCTCACCCGCAGCGCAGAACATCTTTGTCGTGCAGGGTGATATGGCTGATCCAGCAGCACTGCGCACGCACATGGTGACAGCGGAAGCTGCACAACGCTCGGTGCAGGACAGCAACGGCCAGGTGGAAGCGATTGGTCAGCGGCAAGCGCGCGAACAGGCCACTGAGATGCAGCGGTCTCAGGAGCAGCAACAGCGAGCCTCCCAGCCCTCGTTGTAGGGACTACGACCTGGCCCGCACGCTGTTGCTGTGGCCGATGCCGGGATTGGTGCTGCACAGTTAAGCCGTGTCGCAATCGGCCCGCTCCCCGCGTAGGCGACGCAAATGGGCTGTCGCTTTCGGATCTGCAATTCGTCGTAAAGCGTGCATTTGCTGGCCTGTTCGGGCAATTACTTAACACCGGCCAAAACCATTGCACCGCAACGCATTCGCGCTGCGACTTGCGTTCAACAATGCCGCAAGCGTCAACACTTGCGGCCTCTCAGGGCTACGGTTTCTTGGCATCTCGCAACCGTGCGAGTACACCTTGGCATTGCCACCTGACACGGGTGGCACGGGCGTCGAAAACCCGTTCAGTAGTCGGTGTGTTTACGCTTGCCAGCCGGCGCCACCTCTGCGTGGCGCCGGCTGGTAATCCGTTCGCGTTCCATGGCGGGCGGTGCGTGGGGGCCTTCGGGTCCGCCGGCTTGGCTACTGACCGGTTTTCGAGCCACGCATCGTCCCGCCACCTTTGTGGGTGGCCGCTGCTTTCCTATACGGAGCACTGCCATGAGCGCAACGAAACTGCCTGATCTGAACACCCAGCGCGATCCAGCCAATGCCGATCACGAGGATGACCCGGCGACCGATCCCAACGGATTTGTCGCCACCCTGCACCGCATTGGCGGGGGCGCCGCTGCCGATGGCCAGCCGTGGCACGAGCGCAATCTGAGCATCGGCCGCTGCATGCAGATGGCCGACGCCGACTGCGCCCTGAGCGCCCTGCGTGCCGTGGGCGAGATGGCCCTGGCCAACGAGCGCACGCGGCAGAACGGCGCGCCCAGACAGTGCATTGGCGACCGGCACATGGAAGGGTTGCTGATGGCCGTGGTGGCGCTGACGGCATTGGCGACCGAGCGGGTGCAGGGGCAGCGGTGAACCCGTGCTTCGGCCTGTTCTCGATCACGCGCAAGGAGCTTCACCATGACCCGCACACCGGCACGCCGGTTTGCCTGCGCCGCGCTGGTGGCCGTACTGGCTGCCAGCGGCTGCGCGCGGGAACCCACCCCGGCGTTGGGTGACGACATCATCGCCCTGCTCACGGGCACCAACAGCCCCCGCACGGTGAACGGCCGCACCTACACGGCGGAACCGGTGGAGGCCAGCCTGGGCCCGCACCGCTTCATGTTCCCGGCCAATCTCTACTACAACCAGATCGGCCCGTTTGCCGGCGGCGCGGTGATGCTGGCGGTGTTCTGGCCGGGCCTCAACGCCGCGCCGCCGGGGAATTACCCTGAGCGGTCGGTAGAGGATTTGTACCGGCAGGTGACGATCGAGCTGCGGTATGTGGGTGCCGCGGGGGCTGCGGAGTACCTGGCGCCGGATTTGAACGGGCGCGTGGCGCTGCCGCCGATGCTGGGGCTGACGCCCTATGCGATGGACCGGTCGTGGGTGTCCCGGGATACGTGGGAAGTGGCGCCGGATTGGTATGTGGTGCGGGATGGGGATGGGCGGGTCAGGACGTTCATCAGCTGTGACTCGCGGGAGTACATGCCGAATGGGTTGATGATGGTGGATGGGAGGCTTGTGAGGTCTAGTGGGGATCGGGTGGCAATGTGCCGGCATTCGATGGTGGATGAGGCGGATGGCGTGGTTTTGGAGATGACATACGGACGGGTGCTGCTGATGGACTGGGGACGTTTAGAAGCACGCACGCGTAGGATTATGTTGGGGCATCAAGCGCAGCAGTGAAACGGTTGTTCTGGCAAGGCTACGAGGCGCGAAAACTGTGTCGCGCGTTGAGACAAGTGCATGGACTGCTCAATGAGAACAGCGCTCCGCCAAGCGCTCATAGCCGAAAGCAACCATCATGCAAGCGCTGATGAAGGAAGTACGATTCGGCTGGATGGCCCGGAGGTCCGGCCGAGCCTGCGTGGCGCGCGCCAGGCCGAGCACCGGAAAAACCTCACCACCACAGCAACGCTCCTTCGCCGTCGCAGCCGCCAGCATGCGCCAGACACGACGAAGATCAGCCATCCGCTCCTGCAAGTCGCGCGCGCTCCTTTTGCCTGCGCTCTGCCGAAGCTCTTGCGTGTGCCTCGATTAGCCTTGCGTTGGGCTGATCGGCAGCTGCCCGAGGCGTTCGAAGTTGGACACCGTGCAACTTATCGTAGGGAGATCGTCTTGCATTCCTGGCGACCTGTACGGTGAACCGCTCGTTGATCCACAGCAGACCAAGATCGAAGAGAGTATGAATATCTGCTCGCAGCAGCAAGCCGTTGCTGACCTTGTTGGTGTGTTCACCGCGATAAGGGCTGATGTGTGCCGCCTCTAGAAGCTCGGCAAGCTTGCAACCCGTGACCGCGCAAGCCTTGCCATAGGCCTGCATCATCTTGCGTCGAAAGGCTCTCTGTCCCCGCCGCACATAGATGGCACGCAGTTCTTTATCCCTTTGGTCCAGCTCACTCAGTGCTTCGGCTTCCTGCTCGGCCTTTTCCCTGGCCTGGAACAGCGCAGCACCGAGTTCGTCCGATGGTTTAAGCGGACGCCAGCGTAGGATCTGATCGATGGATTCAGATCGCCCCTGCAAACTTCCCTTAACATCGAACACGCAATCAACCGGCTGATCTCTCTCCATGGACCTCAGGGAGACCTCGCCCAGGTAGTGGAAGGGCTCTGCGGCCTTGCTGCCTTTGGCGAAGATGCGAACGAAGAGCAGGGCAGAAGTAGAGCCGTTCTCTATATCAACAAGCGCCTTAGATCTCCGGGTCTGTCGATACTGGCTCTGCCAGTGGAACTGCTCACCCTCGAAACGATCATCGTAGCCACCGTCGTCCTTCTCCAGGGTAACGAGCAGCAGAGTTGCATTACTGAAGCGAACAAGACCATTTGACCAGTGCGGGTCCCGTGATCCCGTGGGCGGAGCAACGTCGCCCGCCTGGGCCATCTGTACGCGACTGTACTCATTGCCAACGACAAGTGCCCCAGTATCGAACGTCTCATGTAGCGCCATGCCCACCCCCAACCCGAAGATCGGAGGATTCTAGTGTCGCGATCGGCACGCGTTCAACCCGATTGTGTGACGCCGGAGCCTTGCATTAGTAACTGAGCCTACACCTGTAGGCCTGACACGACTTGGGTGCACACGTGGCGCAAGGTTCAATTACACCGGGTCATCTCAGATGCTTCAGAGGAGGAACGCTAGGGGCAGTTAACCGATAGCGCGCCACGGTACTTGATTCGATACGTGCCATCATTCGCGAGCGAGTTCCGCAAGGGAGCTAACCTTTGATGATAGGGATAACTCAATTCGCGCGGCCCACTCCTCATACACCAGCCCAGGCAACTGCGCAGGTCGGCGAGGTGTCCCGTATCAAACTTTAGATCAAGAAGGACCCTACTCCAATCGTGACTGTGCAGAAATCCAGCGGATGCTCCATCACTGGCCAAGATCCTGGACAGGTGCGGCGACAACGGTCGCCATTGGCGTGGACACCTTGCCTAGATACACTAGCCGCGACGCAACTTGAGTGAAGGGCGAGCAGCACGGTCTTCGGTGCCAGCTCAAGGCAGAGAGGCAGCGTCGCCCCCGGGACTTGAGATCAGTAATGGAGAGTGCTTTGCTATTCGACGAGCGACCTATCTCGCTCGTAAATTCATCCCCACTTCGATGGGCAGGCAGTAAGAAGCGCCTACTCAAGAAGCTTTGTGAGCGTTCGCCTAAGCGCTTCATTCGCTACATTGAGCCATTTGCCGGATCCGCCGTACTCTTTTACGCATTGAAGCCGCGCGAAGCTGTTTTGTCCGACATTAATTCCGACTTAATTGACTTCTATCGCGCTCTTCGAAGATCCCCAATTGAACTCCACAACGGCCTTTCGCGCATTCCTAGATCGAAAGATGACTACTTGGAAGCGAGGAGTCGGTTCGTAGACTTGCAAGGACTCTGCAGATCTAGCCATTTTTGGTACTTGAACAGATGCTGCTTCAATGGGATCTATAGGACAAACAGGAACGGAGTCTTTAATGTGCCGTTTGGAAGCAAATTGCCCGCATTCCCAACGTTGAGCGAAGCGGTGGCATGGTCGAAAGCACTTCACTCATGCGACTTACTCTGCACGAGCTTCGGACGCACGATAGAGTCGGCTGATGCTGGAGACTTTGTTTATCTAGATCCGCCATATGCGCGGCGGCAGCAACGAGATCGTGGAGAGTATGGGCCTTATGCGATGCAGCCTGAGGAAATGTGGATGGTCATCGAATCCGCACTGCGCGCAGCGGACAGAGGCGTCAAAGTTCTGATTTCTTACAACATCGATCTTGCCGCAGATCTCCTAGGTTGGCGGCGCGAAATTATTAATGTTCGAAGAGACGTATCCGCGCTCGCGACCGGAAGAAACACTGTGAGCGAGTTTTTGTTCAGCAACTACTAGCCGATGATTACATGAAGGACCATATCTCCATTGCAGTGCTGAGCGACTTGCATTTTTGCTCCCATGAAAAGGGGGCAACGCATACTCATGCCCTCGTAGGAGCGAATCTGCCTCGACGACAGAATCCTGCCGCAGATCTTGAGGAGTTGATTTCAAGTGAGGACTTGCGCGCGGATGCAATCCTGACGCCCGGAGACTTAACTACAATGTCCTGTGGGATCGGACTAAACGCAGCATGGGAATTACTTGCCAAAATCTATAACAGCATGCATGCGTCAGCGCTAATTGCTGCGACTGGAAATCACGACGTTGAGTCTAGAGATGTCGATAAAGCACCCGACATTTGGGAGCGACTTAAGCTCCTAAGTCCGTACTACCCTTCTCCTCAGATCGATGAGCTAGAACGATTCAGATATTTTTCCGAGCATTACATGGTTACTGACCTTGAATGGTGCAGAATTGTCTCTCTGAACACATGCAATACTCACGCTCGCGGCAAAGATGAATATGAGAAGGGTAGAGTTACGGAGTATACAGTCTCGTCGCTCACCAAGCATCTGAACAAGCTCCCGAGGAAGCAGATAAATATCCTCCTCTGCCACCACCATCCTTCTGCCCTACCAGAGCTTTCCGATCATCTCGATGACTACAGCGAGATGGTTCATGGAGCGAAGCTGATTAGCGAGCTTGAGCAGAGAGAGGAGAATTGGATAATCATTCATGGGCATAAACATTTCCCGAATGTCGGCTATGCGAAGGGAGGCAGCGATTCACCAGTCATAGTCTCTGCTGGTAGCCTTTCCGCTGCTCTTCCACAACAGTTCCTGGCCACTGCGTCCAATCAGTTCTACCTGATTGATTTAGAGCTGAAGGACATTGGCGCCATGGGAGCGTGCGGAAGAGTCAGATCATGGGACTGGGCTAAAGGGACAGGCTGGACCATTGCAGACAAGTTCGACCGCTCGAGGCCTGCGAGGATTCTCCACGGCTCCGGATTCGGACTGCGCACAGGAGCGGCGACTCTTGCGGCAAAGGTGGATAGCGCAATGGGAAGCTCAATTCGAATGGAATGGACGGAGTTAGTCAAGATTATCCCTGAGATTGAATACATGATAACCCCTGACAGGACTAAGCTCCTCCGCCGGCTTGAATCGAATCACAACCTTCGAGCAGCTAGTGACAATCCAAATAGCCCAATGGAATTGGTGAGGCAACGCGCATGAGTGAGAACTGGGATCATTACAACGCGCGAGCCCTCTCACCTGAGACAATTGCGAGATCATTCGTCGCTCCAAAGCAATTTAAGACGATATCAGCTAACAGGAATTCCGTTTTGCTGGGGGCGAGAGGGAGCGGAAAGACCACGCTCCTCCGAATGCTGGAACCCAGAGCACAGATCACTTGGTCCGCAATGAAGCGCAGATCAAGTCCAATACAAGAAATTGGACTATTCGTTCCAGTTGACGCTTCATGGTTGGCTTCTTTACGCCAGGCTTACTCAATGCGATCCGAAGCGGACTTCGACAATCTTGCCCTGGCTGTCTACTCCCTCTCGGTAGCGCGATCGGCAATTGACGCAATGATATATCGCGCGCGTGATCCCGCGGCGTCGGAAACATCTTACTCTGCCTGCATATCTGAAAGCGACGAGGCTCGTTTGTCTGAGGAAATTTCGGACATTCTTATACTCCGAAGCAGAGCCCAATCCCTGCGCGACATTCGGTTCAGCTTGACTAGCGAACTCGCGAGGCTCCCTCAGAGAATCTCGGAAGGACCACGCGCAAATGCTTTGCTGGACCAACTATCTGATCCTGTCCTTATTGCCGCCACAGTATGTGATCTATTCAATCAACTGGCTGGTGAGCCTACCAGGAGATGGAATCTTCTCTGCGATGAGATTGAGATTGCCCCCAGGGCGGTCCAGGAAAAACTGTTCATGGGGCTGCGAGCGACACCTAGCCCACTGAATTTGAAGATATCGCTTACTCCGGTAGTCAAGGGACTCGGGAAAGATCTTCTAGAGCAGCCGACTCCCGCAAATGACTATGACGTAGAAACCCTTTCATACGCTACGAAAAATGACATACAGTTCAGAAAGTTGAGAAACAACTTCTGCGAATCAATATGGCAACAGAGCTTTCAAGACGCATTCCCTGACGCAACCATTACTCCGGAGTCATCCTCAATTCTTGACGAGCCTGATCGCAGCAGCGTAGTCAGACGTCGTGGCCCAAGAGCATTGGCCCGCAGTAAATCGCGGAGTGGACAATACGGCGACATTTTTACCAACCTTGCCGAAGTGGATCCGTCCTTCTCTGCATACTTAGCAAGAAAGGGTATAGTCCCATCCGCCATTTCAGAGACACCGCAGAATCTGATGGATTCGATCGTTCGAAAGGTCGCCCCGCTTGCGGAACTGAGACTCTTTCACAGATCGACGGGGACAAACTTGTCAAGGATGGCTAGCCGAGGCTCCATGTCCATCTACACGGGCTCCCTAAGTATATTTGACATCTCCGAGGGTCACCCGCGCTGGCTTAAATCAATGTTTAGCGCACTACTCAAGTCCATCAGCGAAAGAGGCTCAATTGACATTGTCCACCAATCCCAAGAGATAGAGTTTGCCGTACAAAGACTTAACTCAAGGATCAAGGCAATACCCGCGAGCAAAGGGTCAGACTTCTCTCCATACTTCATCATAGAGAAAATAGGGCGATTCTTTGAGGCAGAGGTTCATTCTGAAAAATTCAAGGCCGACCCCGCTCTTAGCTTTGTGGTTGACTCGAAGGTATCCATCGAGGTTATCGCCGCGATCGAGAATGGACTTTTTATCGGCGCACTTATTCCGATGGAGGATGAGATAAGCTGGCTTCTTTCGGACGGGATCGTCGGCAGAAGATTGCGCGTATCGTACTGGCTGGCTCCGCACTTCAAACTTCCGCTAATAACTGGCAAGCCGGTCATGTTGAGCACAATATTGGAATCCAAAGCAGCCGGCCACGATGACTCGGACCAACTGAGCCTAAGAATATGAGAGACGTTCGACTTTCCATAATCGATGAACCCAGGGCTCATGACCTGGCTATTGCATCATGCGGCTACGAGGCAAGATCTACATATTTCCTTCATCTGGAGGGCAGAACCTTCTCCGCTAAAGAGGCCATTGGATACGGCTCACACGAGTGCTTGTCCTTCAGCAAGAATAAAACTGAGTTTGAGTCAGAAGGCTTCTCTTTCAGCAGAGTCGATGATAGTAAATTCCCTGAATTCATATCAAAACTGATAATCGATTCTTCGACAAGCGCCCTCAGAGATGTAGACGCTCCCTTCAGGGTCTTTATAGACATATCGTGCATGACCCGTTATAGACTTGCACACCTTATAGAGGCTTTGTGCAAGATCGACGTTGACGCGACCTTCTTCTATTCACTTGCAAAATTCGATAAACCAGAAGAAATTCAGCCCCTCAATGAGTTCTTTGAGCCCGTATCTCCATTCTTCTCCGGCTGGAGCGGCGACATAGACAAACCTACAGCCGTAATCTCCGGCCTCGGCTACGAGTACATGCGCGCGATCGGGATAATTGACCACCTAGACGCGGCGAACACATGGCTTTTCTTTCCCAGGTCTCCCATAGGCGAGTATGACGGCGCAGTTGAACAGGCCAACCAGCTGCTGCTGAGGGATATGGACCCATCGCACGTACTGAACTACATGGTCTTCAACTTTCCAGACCTTTGCAGAGATCTATTTGCGCTATCTTCGAGCCTAAGACTTAGCTATCGATGCGTTATTCTTCCATTGGGCCCCAAGTTATTTGCGTTAGCCTCCCTGCTCGCTGGTGCGGCATATGACGAGCTTGCCATCTGGCGAGTGAGTGCTGGCGAGCACGCTCGCCCCTCCGAGCGATTGCCGTCCGGTCAATTCAATGTGGTGACTGTTCGATTCAGATCATAGCGGACAGTAACAGGCATGGCTTACTGGTCGGAGATCCCTAGCCTGATCTCCGATTCAGAATCACACTCCCACAACTCATTGATTATTCTAATTTCATCGAGAGAAAGAATTTCCCGACCAACCGTTTCCTCCAGGAGTTGAACCTCCTTGAAGATTAACCTCCGGCCCGCGATCGTGAATGGGCCGGGACCTGGCGCCCCATTTCGTCGAACTGGCCAGCGATAATCAGATTGCGCTCTGAAGGACTGCAGCCAGTTTCTGAAATCCAGGTATGGTTGAAGCCATGCTTTGCCGTTCTTGATCATACTCTCGGTCGATTTATCACGTCTGACAACGGTGCACGTCCAGCACCCGAACCTTCCGGAAGCACACGGCGGCGCCAGAGGCGACTTCACCATCGGGCACTCTTCCGTGGCACCTCTGTAGAGCTCCTCGAGCGCGAGCGAGTCAATAGAAGATGGAAGCGCGATGGATTGTGCGGCAGCCCAGATCATTTCGAGATTGAAGTCCAGGACAGGTAGCAGTAGGTCGCGTTGCGCACCTTCGCGCTGGACCTGCCAAATGCCCCCCTCTCTTCCGCCTTTCGCTAGGGATCGATCACGCTGATTGCTCTCACCAAAGCGAAGACCCAGCACAACTGCAGCGTCACCAGGCGTTGCTTTTATGAATCGCTGGACAGGGAGGACTCTAAGACCCTTCGTACACCACCGGAATCGATTGGTTGGAGGGGCATATCCTCGGCCGATCACCCGTGCGAAGAAGCCCTCATTAATTGGCGCTCTAAGAATCTTTACCTGAATATTTGGAAAAATCGACGGAAGCTCGATGCGCATCCCGTCAAGATTCTTTTTCGCGAAGAAGTCTAGCTCAGGATTCTCCACGCCGGTATCACAGTAGATTATTGTAATCGGATCCTTTTCGCACCCCGACTCCTTCATAGCCGAGAGAAAAACTTTTAGAGCAGCCGTAGAGTCTTTACCTCCCGAATATCCAATTATCCACGGGCGCCCTCTATTCTTTCGAATCTCTTGTGCGCACCTGTGAATCGCCCCCCTAATCATTTCGTTCCCCAGGACGCTCCCATTGTCACCCTCTCAACAAACTCTATCAGGAATCTTTTTTCTATCACGTTTATTTGACTATTAATGAGTTCGAGATGACGCGCAATTGACCGTCTCCACAGAAAATAGCAAAGCATGCTCGCGACCAGCGATACGTGCAGCACCATACTACCTTTATCATAGATGGCTAAACCTCCCCCTACCAGCATTGCAAATAGGGAAATCCAAAGACCGCAGTGGGTTGTGGTGACAACGAGGCCATTGAAGAAAATACCCTTGCTTTTCATATCAAGGGATTTATCAGAATCGATCAGCGCGTAGAAATGAGGAGAAACATCCCTCCACCTCCTCCCTGAAAGCTCCGGAGCCAGTGCGATCAGGCGTTTTGTGATTTCGCTGTCCACTCCTCTAAACGCGCTCCGCGAAGCCCGCTCCCCCACTATTACCCCATAGAGCCCACCCACGATGTAGCCACAGAGAAGGAGCTTTGCTGCATCTTGCGACCAGAATAAGAATTCTTGATTAAACGAAAATTTTAACGCGATATCGAAATATCCCAGAATTATCAATCCGGGAGCAAGTGCTCGGAGAGATCTCAAGAGCGCGTATTCCATACCCTCACCCTTGCCTTCTTTAGAAGATTAGAGCTTACCCTAGGTCATTCTCGCTTGATGCGATTTTGCTGGGACAAGGATGCAACATCCATAACTCGAAAAGAAAAGGGCAACCAATGGCCGCCCTTTCTTGCATCAACTAATTGACCAGATCAAACCCCAACAGGGTTAGCCTTCTCCGGATCAATCTTGTACTGCTTGATCGCCCGGGCCACATCCTTACCCGTCATCTTCCCGTCCTTGGCCAGCGCCGCAATCGCGGCATGCGCGATGTAGTACCGGTCAACCTCGAAGAAGCGACGCAGGTTCGCACGGGTATCCGAACGACCAAAACCATCCGTACCCAGCACGGTGTACGACATCGGCACGAACGCGCGGATCTGGTCCGCATACGCACGCACGTAGTCGGTGGCGGCAATCGCCGGGCCCTGGCGGCCTTCCAGCAGCTCGGTCACATAGGCCTTGCGCTGGTCGCCTTCCGGGTGGAAGCGGTTGGCACGCTCGGCGTCAAAGCCATCGCGGCGCAGCTCGTTGAAGCTCGGGCAGGACCAGATGTCGGCGGTCACGCCGAAGTCCTTGTCCAGCAGCTCGGCGGCGGCAATCACTTCACGCAGGATGGTGCCCGAACCCAGCAGCTGCACGCGCAGTTCGCCCTTCTTCGGCTTGCCGGCGTCGGTCAGCAGGTACATGCCCTTCACGATGCCTTCGGCTGCACCTTCCGGCATTTCCGGGTGGGTGTAGTTTTCGTTCATCAGGGTCAGGTAGTAGTACTCGTCTACCTGGTCTTCCATCATGGCCTTGGTGCCGTGCTGCAGGATCACCGTCACCTCGAAGCCGAAGGTCGGGTCGTAGCTGCGCACGTTGGGGATGCCGCCAGCCACCAGGTGGCTGAAGCCATCTTCGTGCTGCAGGCCTTCACCGTTCAGCGTGGTGCGGCCGGCGGTGCCACCCAGCAGGAAGCCGCGGGTACGCATGTCCGCAGCCTGCCAGGCAATGTCGCCCACGCGCTGGAAGCCGAACATCGAGTAGTAGATGTAGAACGGCAGCATCGGCACGTTGCTGACCGAATAGCTGGTACCCGCCGCCATCCACGAGCTGATGGCGCCCGGCTCGCTGATGCCCTGCTGCAGCACCTGGCCGCTCTGGTCTTCGCGGTAGAACATCAGCTGGTCGGCGTCGACCGGCTTGTACTTCTGGCCGAACGGCGCGTAGATGCCGATCTGGCGGAACAGGCCTTCCATGCCGAAGGTACGGGCTTCGTCGGCCACGATCGGCACGATGTGCGGGCCCAGTTCCTTGTCGCGCAGGGTGATGTTCAGGCTCTGCACGAAGGCCATGGTGGTGGAATAGCTGCGCTCGCCGCTGCTCTTCAGCAGGCGCTCGTAGGTTTCCAGCTTCGGTGCGTTGAAGCTCTTGTCGGCCTTGCGGCGGCGCTGCGGCAGGTAACCGCCCAGGGCGCTGCGGCGCTCCTGCAGGTACTGCACTTCCGGCGAATCCGGGCCCGGGTGGTAGAACGGCACCTGGCCATCGGCCAGCTGCGCGTCGGTCACCGGAATGTTGAAGCGGTCGCGGAAGTGGCGAACGGCTTCGTCATCCAGCTTCTTGGTCTGGTGGGTCGGGTTCAGTGCCTCACCGGCGCTGCCCATGCCGTAACCCTTCACGGTCTTGGCCAGGATGACGGTCGGCATGCCCTTGGTGTTCACGGCCTGGTGGTAGGCGGCGTACACCTTGTGCGGGTCGTGGCCACCACGGTTCAGGCGCCAGATGTCGTCGTCGCTCATGCCGGCGACCATCGCAGCGGTTTCCGGGTACTTGCCGAAGAAATGCTCGCGGGTATACGCGCCGCCGAAGGCCTTGCAGTTCTGGTATTCGCCGTCGACGGTTTCCATCATCAGCTTCTTCAGGACGCCGTGGGTGTCCTTGGCCAGCAGGGCATCCCAGTAACCGCCCCACAGCAGCTTGATGACATTCCAGCCGCCGCCACGGAACACGCCTTCCAGTTCCTGGATGATCTTGCCGTTGCCGCGCACCGGACCGTCCAGGCGCTGCAGGTTGCAGTTCACCACGAAGATCAGGTTGTCCAGGCCTTCACGGCCGGCCAGCGCAATCGCGCCGAGGGTTTCCGGCTCGTCGCTCTCGCCGTCGCCGATGAAGCACCACACCTTGCGGTCGGACTTCTCGATCAGGCCACGGTTTTCCAGGTAGCGCATGAACTGCGCCTGGTAGATGGCGGCCAGCGGGCCCAGGCCCATCGACACGGTGGGGGTCTGCCAGAAGTCCGGCATCAGCCACGGGTGCGGGTAGGACGACAGGCCACCGCCGTCCACTTCCATGCGGAACTTGTCGAGCTGTTCTTCGTTGATGCGGCCTTCCAGGAAGGCGCGCGCGTAGATGCCCGGGGCGCTGTGGCCCTGGATGAACAGCAGGTCGCCCGGGTGGCTGTCGCTCGGGGCGCGCCAGAAGTGGTTGAAGCCCACGTCGTACAGGGTGGCGCCGGAGGCGAAGGAGGCGATGTGGCCGCCCAGGTCGCCCGGCTTGCGGTTGGCACGCACGACGGTGGCCATCGCGTTCCAACGGATGATCGAGCGGATGCGCCATTCCAGTTCCGCGTTGCCCGGGCTCTTGGCCTCCAGCTGCGGATCGATGGTGTTGACGTATTCGGTAGTGGGCGAGAACGGCAGGTACGCACCCGAACGACGGGTCAGTTCCACCATGCCTTCCAGCAGCTGATGCGCGCGCTCGGGGCCCTCGACATCAATGACGGCCTTCAACGACTCGATCCACTCCTGGGTTTCCACAGGATTGGTGTCGTTGTTCAGCACTTCGTTCAACCAGTTCATTAGCGCTCCCATTACCGCACGCACGCGCGCGACTGTTGTATAGATATCTAGACCGCAAAGTGTAGCGCACCAAGGGCTTTCGTCGTTTGGCTACGCTGCCGTATGGAGCTGTTTGCCCTCTGTCCGCAAGGTCTGTCCCCGGCTGTCCTGGTGGCGGACAGTCTGGTTTTTCAGGCACCTGCGGTCGGCAGGTCACCCTGCCCCGCGTCGCTTCTGCACCGCTGTCTTCATCGGCAGGACGCAGTGTTACCGCTGGCGATGACCGTTGTAGGGCAAGGCCTGCGCTGCTGTAGGGCGTTTCCGGGCGCTGGCGCTGAACCGACGCCAACATGTCGCCCTTGCCTCTGGATTGCCCGGGCGCGTGGCCGGAAGCTTCATCGCGCAGGCAGCCCCTTCCCCTGCGGCGCCCGCCACCTCGCGCCGCAGCTGCTTCGCCCAGAACCCACCGCAGCTTTGCGGTGGGTTCTCTCGTTGGGCCCGCCGTGGCCGTAACGCATCACGCGTTGGCCCGAATCTGGACTTGTCCGGTCCGGCTTATCGATATATCGTTTGCGTACTCGTTACCGATATATCGAAATGGCCCGACCCTCCACTGCCAAGGCGCGCAAGGAAGACGATGCGCCCGCCGTTCCCCGCCGCAACGGCCAGCCGCGCGTGCTGAGCCGGGGCGACCTGCGCCTGCTGGTGCTGGCGCTGATCGGCGAACAGCCGCGCCACGGCTACGAGCTGATCCAGCACATCAGCGGCCTGTTCATGCAGGCCTATACGCCCAGCGCCGGCACCATGTATCCGCTGCTGGCCAGCTTCGAGCAGGCCGGCTGGGTGGAATCGGAAGAAGAAGACGGCCGCCGCGTGTTCCGCATCACCGCTGCCGGCGAGTTCGAGCTGAAGGTGCAGCGCACCCAGGTGCGGCTGGCCCAGCGCCGCGCCTTCGACCGCGCCCGCGAGATCACCAAGGCCTCGCTACCGCCGCCGCTGGCCACCGCCCTGCGCGAGTTCAAGCAGGCGCTGGTGCGCCACCACGGCCGCTGGAGCGAGGGCGAGGCCGAAGCGGTGGCCGAGCAGCTGTCGCGCGCGTCGGCGCTGCTGAACGGTGCGCTGGGCGATGGCCTCCCCCCTGTAACCCCGACCGAGCCAGACTGAAGCCCGCCAGGTCGTTTCCCCCGACCCGCGCGCGATGCCGCGCGCTTACCTGCACAGGTACTGCAATGACCCAACATGAAAATTCGCGCCTGCGCCTGGATGTGCGCTTCCGCCACCTGACCGTGCTGCGCACCGAGAGCGTGACCCCGCACATGCGCCGCGTGGTGCTGGGCGGCGCCGACCTGGCCGGCTTCGATTCGCCCGGCCCGGACGACCACATCAAGCTGTTCTTCCCCAACAGCAGCGGCGAGATGGTGCTGCCGGAGATGACCGCCGAAGGCCCGCGCTACCCCGAGGGCAAGGAGCACTCGGTGGCGCGCGATTACACCCCACGCTGGTGGGACCACGAAGCCGGCGAGCTGGCCATCGACTTCGTGCTGCACGACCAGGGCATTGCCGGGCCGTGGGCCGAGCGTGCGCAGCCGGGCGACCCGCTGTCCATCGGCGGCCCGCGCGGCTCGTTCGTGGTGGCTGACGACTACGATGCCTACGTGCTGATGGGCGATGAAACCGCGCTGCCGGCCATCGCGCGCTGGCTGGACGTGCTGCCCGACGGCGCCGAGGTGCAGGCGTATATCGAAGTGAGCGACGAGGACGAACGCCAGGACCTGCCGCAGTACGAGAACGTGCGCATCCACTGGCTGGAGCGCAACGGCTTCCCGGCGGCCAGCAGCACGCTGCTGGAAGACACGCTGACCGACTTCGAGGCCCCGGAGGGCGACACCTTCTACTGGATCGCCACCGAATCGCGCCGCGCGCGGATGATGCGCAAGTTCATCGAAGGCCACCTGGGCGTGCCGCGCGACTGGATCCGCTCAACCGGTTACTGGAAGGCCCACCCGGACGAAGCCGACGGCGATTGATGCCGGCGGGTGGGTGCGGACCGTTGGTCCGCAGCGCCTTGCCCTGTAGAGCCGAGACCACGCTCGGCTGCTTTTCGCTCCCTGTAGAGCCGAGCCCACGCTCGGCTGCTTTTCGCTCTCTGTAGAGCCGAGCCCACGCTCGGCTGCTTTTCGCTCTCTGTAGAGCCGAGCCCACGCTCGGCTGCTTTTCCACGCAGCCGAGCATCGGCTCGGCTCTACAGGAACGCGCGGCAACGTTCTCTGCCACAATCGCGCTCCTTTCCCGCACCTGTGAGGCCCTCCATGGGCAAACTGACCCTGGCCGGCATCAACAAGCTGCGCACCCGTTTCGCCGATGACGCGGCCTGCGACACCGCCCTGGCCGCCTTCGCCGACCCCGCCGCCGCACGCGCACCGCTGCGCGAGCTGCTGGAGGCCGAGCACCGTTATCTGCAGGCCGAATTCGAAGTGGCCCAGGTGGCCGACATCCTGCGCCGCGACCAGAAGTACGCCCCGGTGGGCCGCCCGTCGGTGCATATCGTGCAGCTGCGCAAGCAGCAGGCCGCCACCAAGCAGGCCGCCCTGATCGCCCGCAACGTGGTGGCCCAGGCCGCGCAGACGTTCGTGCGCGTGAGCGGGATGACGGTGAAGGCCAAGCAGAGCCCGAGCGAAGCGTGCGCCGCGTGGTTGATCGCGCAGCGCTGAAATCGGTGGGAATCGGAAAACGACGACGGGGTCGGGACGAACGACGACGGCGTTCGGGAATGACGGGGTAGAGTCGACTGTTAGTCGACTATCGCGCGCAGCGCGGGGTTTTTGGCTCCCCGCCAAGAGCAGTCGACTAACAGTCGACTCTACCGAAAGCAGGTTCGCGCGCGGCCCCACCGAAAGCGGGTTCGCGCGCAGGCCCAACCAATAGCGGAATTGCGCGCAGGCCCACCGGAGCGGGATCCCGCGCTCCCCGCCCCGAAAAAGAAGGCCCGCTTTTCAGCGGGCCTTCTGCCTTCTCACGACGAGTGAGCGGGTTACATCACGCCGCCGGCTTTTCGCCGGTGGCTTCGGTGGTGATGCGGATGTTCACTTCATCGCTGACGTTCGGGGCGTAGGCGCCGACGCCGAAATCGCTGCGCTTCAGGGTGGTGGTCGCATCGAAGCCAGCGGCCGGAACCTTGGCCATCGGGTGCTCGCCACCGCCGTTGATGGTGACGTCCAGGGTGACCGGCTTGGTGATGCCCTTGATGGTCAGGTCGCCGGTGACGGTCAGCTTGTTGGTGCCGGCCGCTTCAACCTTGGTGCTCTTGAAGGTGGCATCGGCGAACTTGGCGGCGTCGAAGAAATCGGCGCTCTTCAGGTGTTCGTCGAACTTGGCGGTGAAGCTGTTCAGGCCGCTCAGCGGCAGCTTCACTTCCACGGTGGACTTGGTCACGTCTTCGGCGTTGTACACCAGGGTGCCTTCGGCGTTGCCGAAGTGCGCGCTCGGGTGCGAGAAGCCGAAGTGGCTCCACTGGGCCAGCACGTCGGTGTGGCTCGGGTCGAGCTTGTAGGTGCCCGAGGCGATCTGGATCGCTTCGGCAGCCGGGGCGGTCGGGGCCACGGTGGACGGGGCGGCAGCCTGCTCGGCGGTGGCCGGGGCAGCGGCATCGGCGGCCGGGGCAGCGGTGTCGGCCGGCTTGGAGCAGGCGGCAATGGCCAGGGTCAGGGCCAGCGGCAGCAGCAGTTTACGGGTGGCGCTCATCTGAGGAACTCTCCGGAATCGTAGGGTGGGTACAACGGGGGCCGCCAAGGCGGCGGCCCGAAACCGATACAGCGACTTACGCGATGCGCGCCGCTTCGTCGAACGACAGGCGCGGCAGACGGGGGAACAGGCCCGAATCGTCACCGTACCCCAGGTTGACCAGGAAGTTCGACTTGATGTGGGTGCCGGCGAAGAAGGCCTCGTCGACCTTGGCATTGTCGAAGCCGGACATCGGGCCGGCATCCAGGCCCAGCGCGCGCGCGGCCAGGATCAGGTAAGCGCCCTGCAGGCTGCCATTGCGGAACGCGCCTTCGTAGCGGCCTTCACGCGGGCCGTCGAACCAAGCCTTGGCATCGGTGTGCGGGAACAGGTACGGCAGCTTCTCGTGGAAATCCTGGTCGAAGCCGACAATGACGGTAACCGGCGCAGCCAGGGTCTTCTCGTGGTTGCCTTCGGACAGTGCCGGGGCCAGCTTGGCCTTGGCTTCGGCTGACTTCACGAACACGAAGCGCGCCGGGCTGCCATTGGCGGCGGTCGGGCCCCACTTCACCAGCTCGTACAGGGCGTGCAGCTGGGCGTCTTCCACCGGCTTGTCGAGGAAGGCGTTCTGGGTACGGGCAGTGCGGAACAACTGGTCCAGTGCAGCAGCATCGAGCGCGTGGGACATCGGTAGTTCTCCTGGCAGCAAAAGGGAGTCAGTGCCCGCGGGCGACGCGGGGCGAAAGGACGATCAGGAGTGTAGAGTGTCGCGACTGTTGCAACACCCAGCAGGGCTGAAACGAATTAATGCCAATGGTGAAACGATCAAGCGCGCCATGGACGGTTACTGACGGCCGTGCCGGCAATGTCCGCCAGGCGGTCGCGCTGGCCTCGGCGCTGCGCCAGGGCACCCATCGCCCGCTGGTCCTGCAGCCCCGTGCGCCGTGGCGCTGGCTGTCGCCGCGGCGCCTGCCCGGTGATGTGAACGGCTACGGCCCCGACTTCGCCGGACTGGCCGCGCAGGCCCCTGCGCTGGCGATCGGCTGTGGCCGCCAGGCCGCCGGTGCGCTGCGCGTGCTGCGTGCCCGTGGCAGCCGCACGGTGCAGATCCTCGACCCGCGCCTGCCCTCGCGGCATTGGGACCTGGTGGTGGTGCCCGAACACGATGCCCTGCGCGGCAGCAACGTGCTCACGCTGATCGGCAGCCTGAACCCGGTGGACGATGACTGGCTGGCGCTGGGCCGCGCCGCGTTCGCCGACTTCGGTGCCCTGCCCGGCCCGCGCACCGCGCTGCTGGTGGGCGGACCGACGCCGCTGGCACCGTGGGACGAGACGGCGATGGTGGCAGTGTTCACGGCACTGGCCGAGCAGATCCGCAGCGAAGGCGGCAGCCTGCTGGCCACCACCTCGCGACGCACGCCGCCGGCACTGGCCGAGATCCTGCGTGCCACGTTCGCGCACCTGCCGCACGTGATCTGGGGCGATGGCGGCGACGGCGTGAACCCCTATGCCGGCCTGCTGGGCTGGGCCAACCGGGTGGTGGTATCGCCCGATTCGGTGAACCTGCTCTCTGAAGCCAGCGCCACACGGCTGCCGGTGATGGTGGCCCTGGCCGACACCGCGCAGGGACGGCTGGCCCGCTTCCAGCGCCAGCTGCACGAGCGCGGCCGGCTGCAGACGCGCTGGCTGGACTGGCAGCACGACCGCATCGAGCCGCTGCGCGAAACCGCGCGGGTGGCGGCCGAAGTCAGCGCGCGCCTCTCTCTGCGGTAGCGCCGGGCCGTGCCCGGCGATCGTTTCCCGCGTACCGCCGGGCATGGCCCGGCCCTACCAACGCTTGACGCCGGCAACGCTATGATCGGCAGGCGGGCCCGCCCAGGGCCCAGTCGCTCCATGGAGGAATTGACGATGCGTACCCTGCCCTGCACTGCGATTGCCCTGGCCCTGGCCGTCGGCCTGCTGTCTGCCAGCCCTGCCGATGCGCGGCGCGTCTACCGCTTCGTGGACACGCAGCAGCCTCCGGTGTCGCTGGATATTTCCCCGGGTCTGGCCCAGACCATGGCGCAGGCCGATGCGGCCGCCGCCAACCCGCAGCCCGGCCAGCCGCCGGTCGCGCCGTCCAATGGCGTGCCACCGCCGATGCAGGTGCGCTCGATCGGCACCAACGTGGATGGCGAGCGCGAAGTGTTGCTGGAGCAGGCGGGACAACCGGGTAATACCGCCGCCATCCGCTGGACGAACCAGGCGGGCGATCCCTCGGTGCTGTTCCATGTCGGCCAGACTGTGCAGTTCGACCCGACCCCGTCGGACGGCCACAACGGCCTGATGGCCCGCGATCCGCAGGGCAGACCGCTGACCCACATTCCCGCCCCCAACCCGCCAGCACGGGGCGCTTACTGAGCCGGGCCAGCTGAACGGCGGTTTTTGGCTTTGCCCGCAGGCGGCCGGATAATGGCTGATTCCCTTGTCTGCCCTGGCTCGCCATGTCCGTGCGTCCTGACCCTGTGTTTGCCCCGCTGACCCCGCGCGCCCTCGTGCTGGCAGTGCTGGCCATGGGCGCGGTGGTGCTGCTGTCCAACGTGCTGGTGCAGTACCCCATCAACGACTGGCTGACCTGGGGCGCCTTCAGCTACCCGGTGGCGTTCCTGGTGAGCAACCTGATCAACCGCCGCTTCGGCCCGGGCCCGGCCCGCCGCGTGGCGTGGATCGGTTTCCTGCTGGCGGTGCTGCTGTCGGTGTGGGTGGCGACGCCGCGCATCGCGATCGCCTCGTGCTCGGCCTTCATCGTGGCCCAGCTGCTGGACATCACCGTGTTCGACCGCCTGCGCCGTGGCAGCTGGTGGCGCGCACCGATGGTGGCGACGACGTGCAGCGCGACGGTGGATACGACCATTTTCTGGTCGATCGCGTTTGCCGGTTCAGCACTGCCGTGGGTGAGCTGGGCCGCGGGCGACCTGGCGGTGAAGCTGGCCATCGGCGTGTGCCTGCTGGCCCCGTTCCGCGCATTGTTGTGGAAGATGGCGCCGCTGCCCCGGTAGGTGTAAACCCACCGCTCTGGTGGGTGCCGACCGTTGGTCGGCACGCCCCTTCAGGGTGCATCGCCGACACACCGCTCCGGTGGATGCCGACCGTTGGTCGGCACACCCCTTCAGGGTGCATCGCGGCTGACAGGTTGTGCCGACCAACGGTCGGCACCTACCAACTGCGGGCCGTCGCCAGGATTGCGCCTACCAACTGCGGGCCTTTGCCGGACCGACGCCAAGCCACCGCTCTGGTGGGTGCCGACCGTTGGTCGGCACGCCCCTTCAGGGTGCATCGCGGCTGACAGCGTGTCCCGACCAACGGTCGGCACCTACCAACGGCGCAGGTGGCCCCCATCAGCCGAACGGCAGCTCCGCCGCCACACACGCGGCACTGATCGCGGTACACGCGTCTTCAATTGCCGGTGTCGTCGGTGCCAACCGCGGGCGGCGGTCCAGCGTGCAGGCCAGGCCGACATCCAGCAGCGTGGCGTGTGCACCGTGCAACGCACGCGCAGTGGCCTCCGGCAGGAATCCCGCCGCCGCCAGCGCGTCGATCAACGACGGCGTGTCGCGCGGTTCCAGCAGCGCCGGCACCTGAGCGCTGCGTGCCAGCACGCCGGTCTGCAGCAGGAATTCCAGATCGACCACGCCACCGGCGCCCTGCTTCAGGTCCAGCCGCGCGGCATCGCTGCGGTCCAGTTCGGTGCGCATGCGCCCGCGCATCTTCAGTACGTCGGCATACAGCGTGGCGGGGTCGCGTTCGCGGCCCAGGGTCTGCGCGCGCACCTGTTCGAAATCGGCCAGCAGGCCGGCATCGCCGGCCACGCCGCGCGCGCGCACCAAGGCCTGGTGTTCCCAGGTCCAGGCACGTTCGCGCTGGTACTCGGTGTAGCTGGCCAGCGAGGACACCAGCGTGCCCTTGCCGCCATCCGGGCGCAGGCGCACGTCGATGTCGTACAGGCGGCCGGCAGCGGTGACCGCGCCCAGCAGGGCCATCACCTTCTGCGCCAGGCGCGCGTACCAGCGGCCCGGTTCCAGCGGGCGGGCGCCATCGCTGGCTTCCACGCCGGCAGGATGGTCGTGCAGGAACACCAGATCCAGATCGGAACCGAAGCCCAGCTCCAGCCCGCCCAGGCTGCCGTAACCGATGATCGCAAAGCGCCCGCCCGGCACGGCGCCATGCACGGCATGCATCTCCGCCTCGGCCAGCTTCAGCACGGTGATGACCACCGCCTGCGCCAGCTCGGCCAGCTGGCGGGTGCTGTCCACCGCACCCTGGCGGCCATCGAGCGTGGCCATCGCCATGCGGAAGCTGAGCGCAAGCCGCGTTTCATTGAGCCAGCGCAGCTGCGATTCGGGATCCTCCACCGGCAGCACCTGCTGGCATTCGGCCAGCATGCCGTCGAATGCGGGCATCGGCCCGGACACGCGCACGTCCAGCAGTTCGTCCAGCAGCAGCGGGTACGCGGCCAGGCGCTCGGCCAACAGCGCGCTGCGCGCCAGTACGTCCACCAGCCGCGCCAGGGCGCTGGGTTGTTCGTCCAGCAGCGCCAGATAACTCGTTCGACGCAGCACCGCCTGCAGCAGGCCGAGCACGCGCTTGAGCGCAGCATCGGGCTGCGGCGAACGCGTGGCGGCGTGCAGCAGCGCTGGCAGCACGCGGTCCAGGCGCGCGCGCGCGGCATCGGACAGCGACTTCACGCCAGTGCTCTGGGCGAAATCACGCAGCGACTGGTTGGCGCCGTTGGCATCGAGGAAACCGGCTTCGGCCAGCAGTTCGGCATTGCTGCCTTCGGGCAGGCTGCGCCAGTAGCTGGCCAGCGCATCGGGTGCGGCCTGGCCCTTGCGCGGGGCCAGCAGCGCGGCGAATTCGGTGCTGACGCGCTGCTGCTGCACGCTCAGTGCCGCGCGCAGCGAATCCCAGTCGGTGTAGCCCAGGCCGAGGGCGATGCGCTGGCGATCCAGCGGGTCGCTGGGCAGCACGTGGGTCTGTGCATCGCGCAGCATCTGCAGGCGGTTTTCCAGACGACGCAGGAACAGGTAGGCCTCGCGCAGCGCGGCACCATCGTCCGGCGCGATCTGGCCGGCGTTGACCAGCGCCTGCAGGGCGACCAGCAGGCGCCGCTCGCGCAGCACCGGCTCGCGCCCGGCGCGGATCAGCTGCAGCGCCTGGCACAGGAATTCGATTTCGCGGATGCCACCGGAGCCGCGCTTGATGTCTTCGTGCAGCTCGCGGCGCGCGACTTCGGCGGTGATCGCCGCCTTCATCTCGCGCAGGCCATCGAGCGCGGTGAAATCCAGATAGCGGCGGTAGACGAACGGACGCAGGGTCTGCAGCCACGCTTCACCGGCGGCGATGTCGCCAGCCACCGCGCGTGCCTTCAGCCAGGCATAGCGCTCCCAGTCGCGGCCCTCGCGCTGGAAATACTGGTCCATTGCCGCGAACGACAGCGCGACGCGGCCAGCGCTGCCGAACGGGCGCAGGCGCAGGTCGACGCGGTGGCTGAAGCCATCGACGGTGGTCTCGTCCAGCAGCTTGGCCAGGCGCTGGCCGAGGCGGGCGAAGTACTCCTCGGCGGCCAGCGGGCGCGGGCCATCGGATTCGCCGCCCTGCGCGTAGGCGTAGACCAGGTCGATATCGGAACTGAAGTTGAGCTCGCCACCGCCCAGCTTGCCCAGGCCGAACACCACCAGCTGCATCGGCTGGCCGTCGTCATCGCGGATGACGCCGTGGCGCTGGGCGAATTCCTGCTGCAGGGCATCCAGCGCCAGGCGCAGGCAGTCCTCGGCGAGGGTGGTGGCGCCGGCCAGGGTCTGCGGCACGTCGTCCAGGCCGGCCAGATCGCGCCAGACCAGGCGGGTGGACATGGCCGCACGCCAGCGCCGCAGCTGCGCCTGCCAGTCGCTGGGCTGCTGCGGGTCGAGCACGGGCGCCGGCAGCGGCGGGCAGCCGGGCTGGGCCAGGTGGGCCAGCAGCGCCGGCTGGCGCACGAGGGTGTCCAGGGCGAAGTCGCTGGCCACCGCCAGACGGGTCAGCGGCGCCTGCAGCGCGGCGGGGATGGGCTCGGGCAGGACATGGGCCAGGCGCGCCAGCGCGCGGTCGACCAGGGGCTGGAGGGTGGCGGGCAGTTCGGCGGGGGCGAGGGTCATGCCCTGATTGTATCGACCCGGCCGGGGTCGGATCCCTTTGCCCATGGCAAAGGGCTCTGACCCCGCCAAACGCCTGTTCAGCTTTGCCGTCAGGCAATAAAAAAGCCCGCTTGCAGCGAACTGCCAGCGGGCTCTGCTCCCTCCCCCACGTCGGGATGCAGGGCCATCGTGCGGAATGCGGGAGGACATTGCACGCTGCACTGCAAAACAGAACTGGTGGGTATGGTAGCCCGCCGTCCGGAAAAGCCATTCCACGAAGGTCGCAGCTCCCGTACGGCGGGGGATGGCCGATAATCGGGCTTCCCCCTTGAAACACGTGTCGTCATGTCTGTTGATCGCATCGCCAACGCGCGTCTCCGTGACCGCGTGGTCTCCGCCGAGGCCGCAGCCGCGCTGATCCAGCCCGGTGAAACCGTCGCCATGAGCGGCTTCACCGGCTCCGGTTATCCCAAGGCCGTCCCCGTCGAACTTGCCCGTCGCATCGAGACGGTGCACGCCCAGGGCCTGCCCTTCCAGATCAAGCTGATGACCGGCGCCTCGACCGCACCGGAACTGGACGGCGCGCTGGCCAAGGCCGATGGCATCGCCATGCGCATGCCTTTCCAGAGCGACCCGGATGCGCGCAACCGCATCAACGAGGGCAAGCTGGATTACATCGACATCCACCTCAGCCACGTCGCCCAGCACGTCTGGTTCGGCTTCTACGGCGAGATCGACACCGCGGTAATCGAAGTGTCGGCCATCCGCGAGGACGGCTCGCTGGTGCCCTCCACCTCGGTAGGCAACAACAAGACCTGGCTGGACCTGGCCAAGAAGGTCATCGTCGAGGTCAACGCGTGGCAGCCGGCCGGCGTCGATGGCATGCATGACATCTACTACGGCACCGCGCTGCCGCCGCACCGCAAGCCGATTCCGCTGGTGAACGCCAACGACCGCATTGGCGATACCGCGCTGCGCTGCGACCCGGACAAGATCGTGGCCGTGGTGCGCACCAACGGCCCGGACCGCAACAGCCCGTTCAGCCCGATCGATGCGACCAGCGAGCAGATCGCTTCGCACCTGATCGAGTTCCTGCAGCACGAAGTGAAGAAGGGCCGCCTGCCGCCGAACCTGCTGCCGCTGCAGTCGGGCGTGGGCAATATTCCCAACGCGGTGCTGGCCGGCCTGGCCAAAAGTGGCTTCCGCGATCTGGCCGCGTTCACCGAGGTGATCCAGGACGGCATGCTCGACCTGCTGCGCGACGGCGTGCTGAGCTATGCCTCGTGCACTGGCTTCGCGCTCAGCCCGCAGGCCAACGAGACGTTCAAGGAACACATCGATTTCTACCGCGAGCGCATCATCATGCGCACGCAGGAAATCTCCAACCACCCGGAACTGGTGCGCCGCCTGGGCTGCATCGGCATGAATGGCATGATCGAGGTGGACATCTACGGCAACGTCAATTCGACGCACGTGATGGGCACCCGGATCATGAACGGCATCGGCGGTTCGGGTGACTTTGCCCGCAACGGTTTCCTGTCGGCGTTCCTCAGTCCGTCCACCGCGAAGAACGGCACGATCTCGGCGATCACCCCGATGGTGAGCCATGTCGACCACACCGAGCACGACGTGTCGGTGATCGTGACCGAACAGGGCCTGGCCGATCTGCGTGGTTTGACCCCGCGCAAGCGCGCGCAGGTGCTGATCGACAACTGCGCGCACCCGGATTTCCGCCCGCAGCTGCAGGACTACTTCGACCGCGCCAGCCGCGAAAGCTACGGCAAGCACACCCCGCACCTGCTGCCGGAGGCGCTGTCGTGGCACCAGCGTTGGCTGGATACCGGCACGATGAAGGGCTGACCATCGTCGGTACGCCGGGCATGGCCCGGCGCTACCCCACGTTACCCTGGTAGCGCCGGGCCATGCCCGGCGGATGCCCCGGATTACCCTGGTAGCGCCGGGCCATGCCCGGCGGATGTCCCGGATTACCCTGGTAGCGCCGGGCCATGCCCGGCGGATGTCCCGGATTACCCGCGCAGCGCCGCCAGCGATTCGGCCTGCAGCCGCTCGTAGATCTCGAACTCGTCGTTCACCGCCACGCCCATCGCCTGCTCGAACGCTTCGCGGTTGGCGTGCGCGGCATAGGCCCGCTGCTCTTCACCGCCCAGGTTGGACTGGAAGATGCCCGCGGCGCTGACCGGCAGGAAATCCTCGTAGACGATCGGGTCGGCCGTGGCCAGGCCGGCGGCTACCAGCACTTCGGCCGGCAGGTCGGCCACGCGCTCCGGCGCGGCGCGCCCGGCGTCGGTCAGCTGGTAACGGTAATAGCCCAGCCCTTCCTGGCGCAGGGTGTCGTGGTCATCGGGGAAACTGGCGAACACCGCCTGCAGGCGCTGGCCATAGTCACCACCGGTGCTGCCGGCGCCACCGGCATCGCGGGCCTGCGCCAACAGCTGGTCATACAGCGCGCGCCCCTTCGGGGTCAGGGCAAGGCCACGCTGCTCGATCTCGCCGAAGCGCGCGGTATGCGTGCCGGCATCGCCGCCCTCGCCACCGGGGAAATGCACGGCTTCTTCCAACGCCTTGAAGCTGGTCTGCCGCAGCAGGATCGGGCAGGCGCGACGCGGCGGGCCTTCGATCACCGCCTTGGCGGCCATGCCATGTTCGATCATCGCGGCCTGGGCGGCATCGATATCCAGCGTGCGCGGGGTGAGGTGGTTGATGTGCGGGCCGCGGAAGCTGACCACGTCGGCCACCAGCCGGTGCGCATCGTGCAGCGCGTGGTAGGTGGGCAGGTCGACGGTGGCATCCCCGTGCCAGCGGAAGGTCTCCAGCGCCTCGGCAACGAAGCGCTCGGCATCGGCCTGCGACAGGCCACCGTCACGCTCGGCCTGCTCGATCAGCGCCAGCGCGCCCTCGGTGAAGATGCGGCGGCGTTCAAGGATGCGCGCGGACTCGGCGCGCAGCGCTTCGTCTTCGATCAGCTCCAGGCGCAGCAGCGAGGTGAACACGCGGAACGGGTTCTGCGCCAGGGCCGCGCCGGTAAGCGGGCGGAACGCGGTGGAATGCACCGGCACGCCGGCCACCGACAGATCGTAGTAGGCCACCGGGAACATGCCCATGACCGCGAACAGGCGGCGCAGCGTGGCCAGTTCCTGCGGGGTGCCGACGCGGATCGCGCCGTGGCGCTCTTCGTCCAGGCGTGCGCGCTCGTCGTTGCGCTGCAGCTGCGCGGCGAGCGCCGGGTCCTGCGCAAGCACCTCCGCGTTGATCCGCTCCACCAGTTCCACCAACGTGCCGTACAGCGGCACTTCGGTGCGGTACATGCGGGACATGGCCTGGGCGAACAGGCGGCGGATCACATCAGGCGAAACGAAAGAGGCGCTCATCAGTCACTCGAATGCGGGAACGGGAACGGCGAGAGCCGTATTGTGGCCGCCGTTTGCGGGGAACACCATCGGTAGCGCCGGGCCATGCCCGGCGGCCTCCTGGGCCGCGCGTCGCGCTCGCCGGGCATGGCCCGGCGCTACCGCAGCTGGCGCTTCAGCGTGGCATCGAGGGTGATCGGCCGGTCCCAGTGCTCGTAGCTGGCCACGATGGCGTGGCGCACGGCGCGGACATGCAGGTTGTCCGGCTTCACCGGCATGCGCGTGACCACCGCCTCCCAGCCCCCTTCCGGGTTCTGGCTGAAGGCGCGCACGCTGTCGCGGCAGGTCTGGCCGCTGGCCTTGGCCCAGAAGCAGGCGAAGTAGATATCGCCGGCCTGCCAGCCGTGATTGGTGAACAGTGCGCTGACATAGCCGCGCGGCACGTTGGCGTAGCGCGATACCTCGTCGAGGAAGGCATCAGGGTAGCGCTCAGCGTAGTGATTGATGTCCTGCAGCTGGGCATCCAGCCAGCGGTCACCGGTTTCAACCGTGTAGGCCGCCGAACGTTCGGCGGTCTGCTGGGCCAGCACGGTGGCCGGCGCCAGCAGCAGGAGCGACAGCAGCAGGAGCGAGCACATCTGGATCGGGACACGGTTCATGCCCCGATTCTGCCGCAGCCGCCGGGTCCTGTCAGGCCGCTGCAGCGGCCTTGGCCTCGATCGTGGCCAGCGCGGCCGGCCAATCCCAGGCGGTATCGGCGGTGACCATGCGCGGTTCGTCGTCGGCCACGCCATGCTGGGTTTCGTGTGCCCAGGTGACCGCGTACGGGGTGTGGATGCCCCAGCCGCCGAGGGTGACCACCGGCTCGATATCCGAGCGCAGCGAGTTGCCGACCATCACGAACTGCTGCATCGGCAGATCGAATTCGGACAGCACGCGGGCGTAGGTTTCCGGATCCTTCTCGGAGACGATCTCGATGCGCGGGAACAGCTCGTGCAGCTTGGCCACCTTGATCTTGGCCTCCTGGTGGAACAGGTCGCCCTTGGTGATCAGCACCACCGGGTACTGCTCGGCGATGGTTGCCACCGATTCGCGCACGCCGTCGATCAGGTCGACCGGGTGGCGCAGGGTTTCATGGCCGATATCCAGCATGCGCTGGATGTCCTTGGCGTCGATGCGCTGGCCGGTGATGTCGATGGCCGCTTCGATCATCGACAGGACCATGCCCTTCACCCCATAGCCGAACACGGCCAGGTTGCGCTGCTGCACTTCCAGAAGGTGGCGGGCGGTCTGGGTGTCGTGCACGTCGACGTAGCGCGACAGCAGGTCCAGGTAGTCCTGCTCGGCCTTGCGGTAATAGTCCTCGCTCTTCCACAGCGTGTCGTCACCGTCAAAACCGACCAGGCCGATGGCGCGCGAGCGCGCAGGCGTGGAGGCGTTCATCCGACAAGGATACAGGGGTGCGGAGGGCAACAAAAACCCGGGCGGCCTTCGCCGCCCGGGCCCCATGCACCGGTTGCCCCGAACACAACCGGATTCATTCAACCGGTTTCATTCAACGGCGATCAGTTGCCGCCGCCGGCACCTGCACCCGCCCCGGCCTGCTGGGCAGCCACAAAGGCCTTGTACTCATCAGCGCTGAGCTCGCCGTCCTTGTTGGTGTCGGCCTGGTCGAACACCTGGGCCAGGCCCGCGTTCACCTGTGCCTCGGACTTGCTGATGGTGCCGTTGCCATCGGTATCGATGCTGGCCCAGGTCTGGCCGCCGCCACTGGCCTGCGCCTGCGCCGACGCAGCCGCACTGGAGGCCTGGTCAGCCGCCTGGCCCGCCTGGGCTGCCGACTGCTGGGCCTGCGCCGCCTGATTCTGTGCCTGGGCTGCCTGCTGCTGGGCGCTCTGCGCCATGGCTGGGGCGGCCAGCACACTACCGGCGGCAACGATCAGGGCGAGCAGGGGCTTGCGGTTGCGAATAGTCATCAGGTGGATCTCCTTTGGGTGGTGGAGCGCGGGGTGTTGTCTCCGCACGGCACCTACCCTGCCACCGCGTTTCTGAATCGATTTTGCGCCGCGACCGCCGTGCATACATCCCATTAACCACTCGAAATGACGCATGGTTTACTGCGGTGGTTAGGGCAAAGTGAGCGGTCCATAAGGCGCACATTCAACGCAGCCGGATTTAACCGGTACGCAACGAAAAACCTGCGTCACTCGACGTTCCGCGTGGATGACCGCGAACTGAACAAGACCCATCCGAGTGCAACACCGGAGAGCGCGCCGGCGATTTCCAGCACCACGCGGCTGCCGAGTTCGTTGGGGTCGTGGATGGTGGAGAGGAAGATGCGCGCATACAGCGGCGACTCCAGCCGGACGATGCCCATGTAGAACAGCTTCCACATGTCGATGCCGGCGGAGATGGCGACGGAGAACACGCAGGCCCAGCCAATGGCATGGCCCATCGACCAGCGCAACACGCGGCACAGGTGATGCCAGAGGAAGTACACCAGCAGCCCGACCAGCAGGGCGATGGCACCGGCTTCGAGGGAGCCGAGCAGGCCGAAGTGCAGGGGAAGGTTCATGCAGGTGGGCAGTTGGGAGGCGGTAGTGAGTGTAAGGGTATTGGCAGGGCTTCCAGCCCTGCACCTGCAGAAGCAACAGCAAGACCCTGCATTCCGTGGGATGGCGGGGCACTGTGGGTTTGCGGGGACGCCGTAAATCCGTCCATGGAGGCTTGGTCGCCGCTTGCTCGTGTGCGCTGTCCTGCGCACACGGCAAGACCGGGGTTGGGCGTCCTGCCCAACCCGCCCGAGGCATGCCTCGGGCCCATGCGGCTCACACCCCGCAAACCCACAGTGCCC
>DEZI01000038.1 GCA_002364755.1 Stenotrophomonas maltophilia | reverse complement strand
CCCACCCGCCCCCCCCCCGCCAACCCACGGAAAGCCAGCTCTTGCTGTTGAGGTTGCCGGCCAGCGGCCGGCACTACCGCAGGTGCAGGGCTGCAAGCCCTGCCAGAACACACCACCCCTCAGCTCTCGCAGCCGGCGAAGAGGTCGCGGTCGCGTTCGTACAGTGCTGTCTTCACCTGCATCAGCCCCAACACCGACGGGAACAGGTTGTCGTGGTCGGTGTACGCCGCCGAACGCTTGCGCAGGCACTGCAGGTCCAGCCCGCGGCTGCGGGCGAAGCCCGGCGAGAACCACATCGTCATCGGCACGCTGGTCTGCTCAGCCGGGGCGATCGCATACGGTACGCCGTGCAGGAACAGGCCCTTCTCACCCAGCGACTCACCGTGGTCGGACAGATAGATCATCGCCGTGTCGTAGTCCTGCAGGCCCTGAAGCGTGCCGATTGTCTTGCTCAGGAAGTGGTCGGTGTAGAGCACCGCGTTGTCGTAGCTGTTGACGATCTCCTCGCGCGAACAGCGGCCGATGTCACGCGTGTCGCAGGTCGGCTTGAAGCGCGCGAAGGCGGCTGGGTAGCGCTCGAAGTAGGCCGGGCCGTGGTTGCCCAGCTGGTGCAGCACCACCACCCGATCGCCCGGCTTGGCACGCACCTGCGTGGCCAGGTCCTGCAGCAGAATCTCATCCATGCAGCGGCCATCCGCACACAGGCCGGGCGTGGTCGCGTCAGACAGCGACTGGAAATCAAGACCTTCGCAGACCCCCTTGCAGCCGGACTGGTTGTCACGCCACAGCGGCGTGACGCCGGCGCGGTTCAGCACGTGCAGCAGCGACTGGTGCGCGCGGATTTTCTTCTCGTCGTACTCGTGGCGGCCCCAGGGCGAGTACATGCAGGGCAGCGAGACTTCGGTGCTGGTGCCGCACGAATGCATGTCCGGGAAATTGATCACCGGTGCCTGCGCCAGTTCCGGGGTGGTGTTGCTCCCGCCGTTGAGGCCCCAGTTCTGCGCACGCACGGTTTCGCCCATCACGATCACCAGCAGCCGCGGCTTGCTGGTCGGTGCGCGAGGGGTGGCCTTGGCATCGGTGCCGATCGGCAGCTTCGGCGCGCGCTGCACCGGGTTGTCGCTGCGCAGCGCACGCGGCAGGCCCAGCAGCACATTGGCCGGGGTGGCCAGATAGCGGACTTCGCGCTGGTTGCGCATCAGCGCCGAGACATCCTGGAAAGAAATGAGCGCGCCACCCACGGCGGTGACCGCCGCCACCAGCAGGAAGCCCACGCGCCACAGCAGCGTGCGGCCCCAGCTGCGGCGACGCAGTTCCACCCGCCACAGCAGCACCATCGGCAGCACCGCCAGCAGCAGCACTGGCCAGACCAGCGAGGCCGTCATCAGCTCGCGGCTTTCCTTCGGGTCGGTGGCCAGCACGTTGCGCAGCATGTCCGCATCGAGGTAGATGTGGAACTGGCTCATGTAGTGCGCGGCAAAGGCGGTCACCAGCAGCAGCACGCTGGTCACGACCTTGGCATTCCAGCGCCAGACGAGGATGCCCAGCAGCACGCCGTGCGCGCCGAGCAGCAGCAGGAACAGCGACAGCGCGTAGCGCAGGCTGCCGGGATGGCTGGCCATGGCGCTGTGCCAGAACAGGCCGTTGCCGGCCACGGCGAAGAACAGGCTGGTCAGCGCGATCAGCGCTTCGGTGGACAGCTGCGGGCGCCAGCGATGAAGGCTGGCCAGTGCCGGCAGGCGCAGCGAACGATGGACCGATGCATTCATGCACGTGCCTCCTGGCGGGTCGGACGTTCCAGCGTGCGCCGGGCCAGCAGCCGCTCCGCGATCAGGAACAGGCCCAGCGACAGCAGCCAACATAGCAAGGCCGTGGCAACATCATGCGAAAGAAAATGGGCGCCACGCAGCTGCTGGCTGATGCCGAACACCAGGCCGCTGCCGAGTCCGATCCACAGCCCGGCCCAGCGCCACGCCGGGCGCCAGAGCAGGGCGAAGAAGTACAGGCACAGCCAGGCGTAGCCGGCGCTGGCATGGCCGGCCGGGAAACAGGCGCGTGCAGGCATGCCCTCGGGGCGGCTGGCCAGCAGGCCGATGAAGGGTTCGTGGCCGCCATAGCGCAGCAGGTCCCAGGGGCAGTCCATCGGCACCAGCGCCTTGAGCAGCGAGATCAGGCCGGTGCCCAGTGCCATCGCGACCACCACGTACAGCAGCGCCCAGCGCAGGGTGCGGTCGCGGCCGCGGCGCCATTGGTGGAAACACAGCAGGATCGCCACCAGAGCCGCCGCCGTGCTCAGCCATTTGCCGCCCTTGTGCACGACCGCGCGGGTCAGCCAGGCATCCTGCAATGCCCAGTGGCCGCCTTCCAGGCGGAACAGATGGTCGGCCACCCACTGGTCACCCCCAAAGCCCATCAACAGGACGAACAGCGGAGCGCCAACGGCCAACGGCAGCAGCAGGTGCGTCAGTGCGCAACGCGATGCCAGCCACGAAGGCGTGAAGGCAAAAGCCGGGACAAGGGGACGAGCGGGCATGCGGGAAGCGGCCATGGCAGGAATCCGCGGCCATGCTCGTCGCCGTCATGTCGGAGAAGGGTCGTACACCCGTTCGCCCCGGGTTAACGCGGCCCCGGCGCGAGCCAGCGTTCAGTCTTCTTCTTCCGATGCACCGGCACGTTCGGCATGGCAGGTGGCGTCCCAGGCACTGCCCGGCAGCAGCTGCCAACGGTTCCGGTTGGCGATGCCGATGTCGATCACCTGGGCCGGATCCACGCAGGGGCTCATGGCCTTGTCCAGCACCAGCACCCAGCGCTTTTCCGGAGCCTCGGCCAGCCACGGGCCGGCATCGTGCCACTGCTCGGCCCAGGGGCGCTTGAAGCCGAACTCACGCACCGGCCGGTCGGCCTGCAGCAGGTTCTGTTCGCGCCAGGCCACCAGGGCCAGCTCGGCATCCGGACCGATCCGCTTGCCGACCCGCTGCATCAGCGCAGAAGCCGAAGCGTAGGGATCCAGCGTGGGCATCAGCACCAGCCCGTACAGCATCCACAGCATGCCGTGGGTCAGCAGCACCAGCAGTGCCGCACGACGCACCCGCAGCCAGACCGCCAGCGTGGCCACGGCAATGGCGAAGACCAGCAGGCCATTGCCCAGCACCGGCAGCAGCGAATCAGGCATCGCCCGTCGCGCCAGCTGGGCCTGCACCCAGTGGCTGTCGGTCATCATCATCACCCCCAGTGTGCCGGTGGCCATCATCAGCACCAGGCTGTAGCCGAACAGGTAGCGGCGCACGCACAGGCGGCGCAGCAGGGCCGGCAGCAGCGCCGCCACGGCCAGGGCCATCGCCGGCAGCATCGGCAGCACGTAGACCTCGCGCTTGCCCGGGCTGGCGCTGAAGAACAGCAGCACCAGCAGCGCCCAGCCCAGCAGCAGCCACTGCCGGCGATCGCCGCGGCGCAGGCGGCGCCCCCAGGGCTTGGCCAGCAGCGGCAGCAACAGGCTGCCGGGCAGCCACAGCGTCAGGATCACCTGCAGGTAGTACCAGACCGGTTGGCGGTGGTGCCAGGCGTTGGCGTAACGGGTGCCGGTCTGCTTGAACAGCAGCTCGTGCGCATACGACTGCAGCGATGCGCTGGGTTCGTGCAGCAGGGCCCAGCCCAGCGGCGCCAGCCACACCGCCGTGCCCAGCAGGAAGGCCGGCAACAGCCACAGCAGGGTGGCCGGGTGCGGGCCGGACACGGCCTGCCCGCGGCGGCGCTGGTACAGCCACCAGCCGAACCAGGGCAGCACCATCAGCAACGGCAGGAAGCCCACGCCCTTGGTCACGGTACCCAGGCCGGCGGCAAAGCCGGCCAGCCACAGCGCCGGCAGGTTGCGGCGTTCACCGAGGTGGCGCAGCAGGCCCCACAGGGCCACGGTGGTCATCGCCACCAGCACCATGTCGATCTGTGCGCGCTTGGCCATCAGCCCGAACTGCAGCGTGCAGAACAGCGCCGCCATCGCGTACAGGGAATGCCGTGGCGACCACAGCCGTCGCGCCAGGTCCGAGACCAGCCACAGGCTGAGCAGGGCCGCCAGCAGCGAGGGCAGCAGGAACGACCACTGCCAGCTGCCGACCACCTGGTGGGCGACGGCCTGCAGCCACATGAACACCGGCGGCTTTTCCGCGTATAGCTCGCTGCCGCGGTGCGGCAGCAGCCATTCCCCGCTGTCGACCATGGCCCGCGCGGCCAGCACGAAGCGCGGCTCGTCCGGCGGCTGCGGCTGGCGCATGCCGATGCCGGCGCCCAGCGAGACGATCATCAGCACCCAAAGCAGGGGCAGGAACCAGCGGCGGGGCAGGGCTACGGGCACAGCGGGCTCCGGGAGCGAAACGGCCATTGTCGGAAACAGGAAGTGGGAGAGGCGTCGGAAACGGGCGCAGGGCGACCGCATTCCGACATGGTCAGCGCTACCATGGTACGAACTTATGTGGACATTCTGCGCATGCGCCTGTTGGTGATCGAGGACAACCGCCAGTTGGTGGCCAACCTGTTCGACTATTTCGAGTCGCGCGGGCACGTCCTCGACGTGGCCCCCGACGGCATCACCGGCCTGCACCTGGCTGCCAGCCACCCCTACGACGCGGTCATCCTGGACTGGATGCTGCCGCGCATGGAAGGGCCGGAAGTGCTGCGCCGCCTGCGTACGGACCAGGGCTCGGAAGTGCCGGTGATCATGCTGACCGCCCGCGACGAGCTGCCGGACAAGATTGCCGGCTTCCGCGCCGGTGCGGACGACTACCTGACCAAGCCCTTCGCCCTGCCCGAGCTGGAGGTTCGGCTGGAGGCCCTGCTGACGCGCGCGCGGGGGCGCAACCCGCGCAAGCGCCTGCAGGTGGCCGACCTGGTGCTGGACCTGGCGACCCTGGAAGCCCAGCGTGGCGGCCGGGCGCTGCATCTCTACCCGGCCTGCCGCAAGCTGCTGGAAGTGCTGATGCGGGCCAGCCCCGGCGCGGTCACCCGCCAGCAGCTGGAATTCGCCCTGTGGGGCGACGAGCCGCCGGATGGCGACCTGCTGCGTTCACACGTCTACGAACTGCGCCGCAGCGTGGATGGCCCCTTCAACGACAAGCTGATCCATACCCTGCCGCGCGTCGGCTACCGGTTGGCAGCCAGTGGCAGTGCAGGCAGTGGATGCGATGAAGAAAGCGCCTAAGCCGGGACCGCTGTACCGGCGGGTGATCGGCTGGCTGCTGGGCTACCTGGCGCTGATCTCGCTGGCGGTGTTCAGCGTGGGCAACTACGTGCACGAACATGCCGAGCATGCGGCCTGGCGCGCGTTGCTCAACTCCGAACTGGACAGCATCGTCGAGCACACCGAGCACGAGCCGCAGTACCACTGGCAGGACTCGGATACCCTCAGCCTGTACCGTTTCGACGAAGCGGACCTGCCTGAAACCCTGCGCGACCTGCATCCGGGCCTGCATGACGGGGTGATGGTCGGCGAGCGCGAAACCGCAGTGATGGTGCGCGATACCGGCGCGATGGGGCGGGTCGCCCTGGCGCTGGACATCTCCGACTTCCACGACCTGGAACAGTTCGCCACGCGCTGGGTGATGCTGGCCGGCATCATCATGGTGTTCGTCACCGTGCTGATGGCCTCGTTCGGCATGGAACGCGTCGTGCGCCCGCTGAGCCTGCTGGCCCAGCACATCGGTGCGCTGCGGCCGGGCGAGCAGGGCCAGCGCATCGATGTCGATCCGCGCGGCAGTTCGGAACTGCACACGATCGCCGACGCGCTCAACGATTACCTGGACCGCAACGAGCAGTTCGTCGAGCGCGAGCGGGTGTTCATCAGTACGGCCAGCCACGAGCTGCGCACGCCGATCGCGGTGATGACCGGTGCCGCCGAACTGGCGCTGGAGCAGCCGGGCCTGCCCGAACGCGCGCGCCAGCAGATGCAGCGCGTACTGCGCACGGCGCAGGGCGTGGAGCAGCTGATCGAACTGCTGCTGGTGCTGGCCCGCGATCCGGCCCGGCTGGCCGCGCGCGCCGAGCGCATCGCGCTGGACCAGCTGCTGCCGGAGATTGTCGATGACCATCGCCACCTGCTGGGTGACAAGGACCTGAGCATCGGCATCCAGGCCGCACCGGTGGATATCGTCGCGCCCCTGGCGGTGGTGCAGGCCGCAATCGGCAACCTGCTGCGCAATGCCATCGAGAACAGCGGGCGGGGCCATATCGAACTGCGGCTGACCCCGCAGGCGGTACTGACCCTGCAGGACCCGGGCCATGGCATGGCACCGGAAGAGATTGCCGCCATCCACGCGCGCATGGCCCGTGGAGAACGCGCCGACCGCGGTGGCATCGGCCTGGACCTGATCGCACGCCTGTGCGAGCACCTGCGCTGGACCCTGCACCTGCAACCCGTCGAGCCGCGCGGCACCCTGGTCACCCTCGATTTCGGCGCATCGCGTCCCTGCTGACCGACCGTCCTGGTAGATGCCAACCTTGGTTGGCATGCTTTCCGTCGATCAACCTCGACGCCTGCCCGAGCAATCACCGCGCCTTCGGGCGCTCCACGTGCTGGTCGATCAGGATCACGTTGCCGTCGGGATCGGCCAGCTGCAGATACCCCGTGCCCTGTCCGTCCGGATCCGTGCGCGTGGTCAGTTCGATGCCCTGCGCATCCAGCGCCTCCTGCAGTTCGCGCACATCCTGGAACGTGCCCAGCTCCTGCCGGAACTGGTCCCAGCCCGGGTTGAAGGTCAGCAGGTTGCCTTCGAACATGCCCTGGAACAGGCCGATGACGATGCCGCCATTGCGCAGAACCAGCCAGTTGCGTGCGGCATCACCGCCGGTCACCACGAAGCCCAGCGCTTCGTAGAACCCGCGCGAGGCCGCCAGATCCTTTACTGACAGGCTGACCGAGAAAGCACCCAGTTGCATGACCTGCTCCGATGGCGATGTGCCGGTGGCGATAGGGCGTCGGGAATGGGGCAATTCTGCGCAGGTCGTGGGGCCGCGGCAAGCAGCGCAGCATGACCCGGCGTGAAGGCGATGTTAACCTCGGGCAGTGCCGCATCCTGCGGCGTTTTTTTCCGCTCTTTCGATCGACAGAGGATCCCATGCCGACCGAACCCGCTACTGCCCTGATCAGCAACGACATCGTGGGCCTCGGCCTGATTGCCGCCACCCTTGCCCTGATCTTCTGGGCGGCCAGTGGCCCGACCCCGCTGCTGAAGAAAATCTTCGCCTGGGTGCCGGCCCTGCTGCTGTGCTACTTCATCCCCGCCATCTACAACACCACCGGTGTCATCGATGGCCACAACACTACGCTGTACAACCCGGTGGCCCGCGACGTGCTGCTGCCGGCCGCGCTGGTCCTGCTGACCCTGTCGATCGACCTGAAGGGCATCGCCAAGCTCGGCCCGAAACTGCTCGTGGTGTTCTGCGCCGGTACCGCCGGCATCATGCTCGGTGCCATCGTCTCCTTCCAGGTGATGAAGCTGATCCACCCGGAAACGGTGGCCGGTGATACCTGGGCCGGCATGGCCGCGCTGGCCGGCAGCTGGATCGGTGGGGGCGCCAACATGGTGGCCATGCGTGAGGTGTTCGGTACCGACGCCACCACCTTCGGCCAGTTCGCGGTGGTCGACGTGGCCTGCGCCAGCCTGTGGATGGCCATCCTGCTGTTCCTGGCCAACCGTGCGCAGCAGATCGATACCCGCAACGGCGCCGATACCCGCGCCATCGACGAGATGAAGGCGCGCATCAGCGCCTACGACGCACAGAACGCCCGTATTCCCAGCATGACCGACCTGATGATCATCGTCGGCGTGGCGCTGGGTGGCGTCGGTCTCGCCCATGCGATCGCGGCGCCGCTGGCGGGCTGGTTCAAGGCCAACGTCAGCTGGGCCAGCCAGTTCAGCCTGGACAGCCCGTTCGTCTGGGTCATCCTGCTGTCCACCGCGATGGGCCTGGGCCTGAGCTTCACCCGCGCGCGCCGCCTGGAAGCCGCCGGCGCCTCGCGCTTGGGCACGGTGTTCCTGTATTTCCTGATCGCCTGCATCGGCATGCAGATGAATCTGCTCTCGCTTCTGGACCGGCCGTGGCTGTTCCTGCTCGGCGCGATCTGGATGGCAACGCACGTGCTGGTGCTGTGGGTGGTGGCCAAGCTGCTGCGTGCGCCGCTGTTCTTCTTCGCCATCGGCTCGCAGGGCAACATCGGTGCGGCGGCATCGGCCCCGGTGGTGGCGGCGGCATTCCATCCTTCGCTGGCACCGGTGGGCGTGCTGCTGGGCACGGTGGGCTATGCCACCGGTACCGGCCTGGCCTATGTCACCGGCTTGATCCTGAAGTGGATGGCCAACGGCTGAGTAATTCGGCCGGGAGCGCCTGGCGTCCGCGGTGGTGCCGGCCGCTGGCCGGTCATCCATGGCGCTCACGTCCCCCGTAACCGGACGCACCCGTCTTCGACCGTTGGCTGGCGGCCAGTAGATCCACGCCATGCGTGGATGAAATCTGTCAGATAGCGATAAGCAAAATGGGGTCAGATCCGTTTCCCTTTGGAAAACGGATCTGACCCCGCACTCAAATTCGACAGCTGGAAGGTCTCATCCACGCGTGGCGTGGATCTACTGAAGCTATCGAACCTGGAACCTCAGCAGCAGCGGCCGCCGTTGCGACCGCCATACCGCGCTTCCTGCCGCTCGCGGAAGAACGTCTTGTAATCCATCGGTTCCTGATCCGGATGCTTCTCCAGCATGTGCCGGACGTAGTTGTCGTAATCAGGAATCCCACAGCACAGCCGTGCGGTCTGCACCAGGCGCCGCCAGATGCGGCGGTGCGTCTGGTACTGGCCGACGGGAACCAGTTGCGTGCTCATTACAGATCCACCATTTCGTGCGGCTTCAGCGCCACGTACGGGGTCTCGCGGTCGCTGCGCTGCGGATTGCGGCGCGCCGCGAGGATGGTCTTGATCGAGTACACCAGCACCGCACCCACCACCAGCAGGAACAGCGCGGTCAGGCTGGTGTTGACGTAGGCATTGACCACGATCTGCTGCATCTGCGCCACCGACTTGGCCGGCGCGGTGATCGTGTCGCTGGCGATCGCCGCCTGGTACTTGTGCGCCTGGGCCAGGAAGCCCTGCGCCGGGTTGCTGTCGAAGATCTTGATGAAGCCGGCGTAGGTGGTGCAGATCAGCAGCCACACGGCCGGAACCGCGGTCACCCACGCGTAGCGGTCACGCTTCATCTTGAACAGCACCACCGTGCCCAGCATCAGCGCGATACCGGCCAGCATCTGGTTGGAGATGCCGAACAGCGGCCACAGCGTCTGGATGCCGCCGAACGGATCGACCACGCCGGTGTACAGCAGGTAGCCCCACAGCGCCACGCAGCCGGCGGTGCCGATGATGTTGGCCGTCCACGATTCGGTCTTCTTCAGCGCCGGGATGAAGTTGCCCAGCAGGTCCTGCAGCATGAAGCGACCGGCACGGGTACCGGCATCGACTGCGGTCAGGATGAACAGCGCTTCGAACAGGATCGCGAAGTGGTACCAGAAGGCCATCATCGCGTCGCTGCTGCTTGGGATCGCTTCGTGCAGGATCTGCGCGATACCCACCGCAAGCGTCGGTGCGCCACCGGCGCGGTGCAGGATGGTCGGTTCACCGATGGCCGCTGCCGTGGCGGTCAGCTGTTCCGGACTGATGGTGAAGCCCCAGGTGTTGGTGATGTAGTGCGCAGCCGATGCCACGTCCGGACCGATCACCGCCGCCGGGCTGTTCATCGCGAAGTAGATGCCCGGATCGATGATCGAGGCGGCCACCAGCGCCATCACTGCCACGAACGATTCCATCAGCATGCCGCCGTAGCCGATGTAGCGCATGTGCGATTCATTGGCGAGCAGCTTGGGCGTGGTGCCCGAGGAGATCAGGGCATGGAAGCCGGACACCGCGCCGCAGGCGATGGTGATGAACAGGAACGGGAACATGCCGCCCTTCCACACCGGGCCGTCGCCGCTGGCGGCGAACTGGGTCAGTGCCGGCATCTTCAGCTCGGGCATGACCACCAGGATGCCGATGGCCAGGGCGATGATCGTGCCGATCTTCAGGAAGGTGGACAGGTAGTCGCGTGGGGCCAGCAGCAGCCACACCGGCAGCACCGAGGCGACGAAACCGTAGCCGATCAGCATCCAGGTGATCTGGGTGCCGGTGAAGGTGAACGCCGGGCCCCAGGTCGGGTCCGCCGCCACCTTGCCGCCAAACCAGATCGCGGCCAGCAGCAGGACCAGGCCGACCACCGAGATCTCACCGATCTTGCCGGGGCGGATGTAGCGCATGTACACGCCCATCAGGATCGCGATGGGCATCGTCGCGATCACCGTGAACATGCCCCACGGGCTCTCGGCCAGTGCCTTGACCACCACCATCGCCAGCACCGCCAGGATGATGATCATGATCAGGAAGGCGCCGAACAGGGCGATGGTGCCGGGCACCTGGCCCATTTCCTCTCGCACCAGGTCACCCAGCGAACGGCCGTTGCGTCGGCTGGACAGGAACAGGACCACGAAGTCCTGCACCGCGCCGGCCAGCACCACGCCCACCACCAGCCACAGCAGTCCGGGCAGGTAGCCCATCTGCGCGGCCAGCACCGGGCCGACCAGCGGGCCTGCGCCGGCGATGGCGGCGAAGTGATGGCCGAACAGCACGTGCTTGTTGGTCGGGACGTAGTCCAGGCCATCGTTGTTGATCACCGCCGGGGTGGCCCGGGTCGGATCGAGCTGCATCACCTTGTCGGCGATGAACAGGCTGTAGAAGCGGTAGGCCACCAGGTAAAGCGATACCGCAGCGACCACGATCCACAATGCATTGATGTGTTCGCCGCGGCGCAGGGCCACGGTGCCCAGACAGAATGCGCCGAGCAGGGCGAGGGCCGCCCAGCCTATTTTGGAAAACCCTTTCATGAGGTGCTCTCTCCCGGAAAGATGTTCAAAGGGTCCCGCGTGACCTGTGCACGGTCAATCGCTACGGAACCTTTCTGCGGTAGTACTTTGGTCGAACACAACGCAGGCGCCGCCGCGCGGCGGACATGACGCGCGGCGAACACCAGCGATGGAACAATCGGTTGCGGCGCCGGCCATTGGCGTTGCGGCGTGCGGCGTCCATCTTCACTGGCATCCATCCAACAGGAGTCGCCATGAGCCTTCCCGAACCGGTCCGCGTGCAGCGCACCATCCGTGGCATGCCCACCTCCGACGGTGCCGGCGTGCGGCTGACCCGTGTCATCGGCGGCCCGTCGCTGCCCGACCTCGATCCGTTCCTGCTGCTGGACGAATTCGGTACCGACCGTGCCGAGGACTACATCGCCGGCTTCCCGGAGCACCCGCACCGTGGCTTCGAGACCGTCACCTACATGCTGGACGGGCGCATGCGCCATCGCGACAACCACGGCAACGAAGGCCTGCTGACCCCGGGCAGCGTGCAGTGGATGACCGCTGGCCGCGGCCTGGTCCATTCGGAAATGCCGGAACAGGAAAGCGGGCAGATGCGCGGCTTCCAGCTGTGGGTGAACCTGCCGGCGCGCGACAAGATGACCGACCCGAAGTACCAGGAGTTCGCGCCCGAGCGCATTCCGGTGGTGCAGCCGGCCGAGGGCGTGCAGGTGAAGGTGATCGCCGGTACCGTCGATGGCACGGCCGGCCCCATCGCCCAGCCGGCCACCGATCCGGTGTACCTGGACATCAGCCTCGAGGCCGACCGCGCCTGGACCTACACGCTGCCGGAAGGGCACAACGCCTTCGCTTACGTGTTCGAGGGCGGGGTGGCGGTGGGTGAGCAGGACGCCGCGCGTGACGTGGCCCGCCAGGAACTGGCGGTGCTGGGCGGCGGCGAGCAGCTGCACCTGTCGGCCGGGCGCGAAGGCGCACGTTTGATCCTGGTGGCGGGTCGCCCGCTGCGCGAGCCGGTCATGCGCCATGGCCCGTTCGTGATGAACACCCGGCAGGAACTGATGCAGGCCTTCGTCGATTTCCAGGAAGGCCGCTTCTGAGGGGTAGCGCCGGGCCATGCCCGGCGGCTTTCCCCGCGTCGCGCGCAAGCGCCCGTTCGCCGGGCATGGCCCGGCGCTACCGATCAATGTTGAAGTGCGGGAATGCTGCCAGGCAGTCATCCCCGTGCCCGCTCAGCGTCCGTCGGCCACGGCCGACGGGGTCAGGCTCATGCCCTGCGCCAGCTGCTGCAGATTGCCCAGTTCCTGGGTGCTGCCCGGGTACAGCGCGATCTGCGCATAACGGCCCTTGTCCAGCTTGATCACGGTGATGCGCCGCTCGGCATAGCCTGGCGGCTGCTGGCCGCCCAGGTCGGGCTGGTACCAGTACATCGATTCACCGCCGAAGCTGCCCTTTTCCTGGCGAAGCGAACGACTGAGCGGAATGCCCGGATCGCGCTGGCTGAGCATCAGGCTCAGCACTTCGCGGCCATCGGCGGTGGCCGCACGGCACACCACGAAATCTGCTTGTGCCTGCTCCTGCCACTGCAGGCCGCTGCTGGCGGGCAGCGACGGACACTCGACCGGAGCCTGCGCGGCGGCCTGGGCCGCGACGAACAGCAGGCTCGACAACACAACAGGCGCGAACTTCATGCATCCCCCAAGGTGGCGTGTCGTAAGGCTCCACCGGCGCGCCGGTGGCGGTGGCATCCCATCCCCGGATGCCGTGCCGTCCGCATGTGCACGGACGGTCATCCCGACCTTAACGGAATGTGAGCGATCGCACAAATTGCGGTTACAACCGTAACCATCACCGCCGGGTCCGGGCGGTAGAGTCCAGCTTGCTCGACTGCGTTCACTGCGGCAGCGGAATGAATTCCTTGTCGTCGCCGGGGATGGTGCCGAAGCGGCCGGCTTCCCAATCGTGCTTGGCCTGTTCGATGCGCTCCCTGGAACTGGACACGAAGTTCCACCACAGGTGGCGCGGGCCATCAAGCGGCTCGCCACCGAACAGCATCGCCTTCACCGGCGTCTTCGCACGCAGGCGGCCAACGGCGCCGGCCTCGGGGATGACCAGGTGCTGGGCCGGGATGTCCACGCCATCCAGCTGGGCCTGGCCCTCGAGGATGTACAACGCGCGTTCGCGATGGCCGTTGTCGATGTCGATCTCCGCATCCGGGTCGAGGTCGATGGCGACGTTGAGCGTATCGGCAAACACCTTCACCGGCGATTCCTCGCCATAGGCACGGCCGGCGATCACCCGCAGCCGCGCGCCGTTGCGGCGCTGCTCGGGCAGGGTGGCGGCGGCATGGTGGTAGAACGCCGGCTCGATCTCCTCGTGCGACTTCGGCAGCGCGACCCAGGTCTGCATGCCGTGGATCGGGTTGTCGTGGTCGCGGTCCGGCGGCGGCGTGCGTTCGGAATGGGCGATGCCGCGGCCGGCGGTCATCCAGTTCACGTCACCGGGGCGGATGACCTGGTCCGAGCCCAGCGTGTCGCGATGGCCGATGGCGCCGGACCACAGGTAGGTGACGGTGGCCAGGCCGATATGCGGGTGCGGGCGCACGTCGATGGCGGTGCCGGCGTGCATGATCGCCGGGCCCATCTGGTCGACGAACACGAACGAGCCGATGCTGCGGGCCTGCAGGGTGGGCACGGCGCGGCGCACTTCCAGGCCGCCGATGTCGTGGACGCGCGGGGCAATGATGGTGGTCATGCGGGCGTTCTCGCTGGCAGGGATCAAGGGCGCCAGCATGGCATGCGGTCGTGGCGGGCACATGCCCCATGCGGGTAACAGGTTGTTCCAGCCAACGGCGCTGCCCCTCGTGGCTGGTCGGTTGGTTCGTATCTCGTGGTTGGCCGGGCGGGTGGGTTGCGCAGGGGACGCTGCAAGTACATCCATGTAAGCCCGGTCGCCGCATCCATGCGGCTCACGCCCCTGCGCAAGCGCAACCCACCCGCCCGGCCCCCTGACAGTTTCCGGGCGCGTCAGCCACGGAAAAGAAAAAAGAAAATCAAAATCAAACGCCGGTCGCTTCGCTCGCATCCACGCAAGCGTGGACCAAGCGTGTCGACCAAGGTCGACACCTACCGGAACCGGAGTTCACCCACCGTCACCGGCAAACTGTCGGGGGCGGGGCGGGGCGGGGCGGTGTGGGGTTGCGGGGTGTCCGCGGCATGGATGCCGCGGCCAAGCCCCCAGGGACGGGTTTACGGCGTCCCCTCAACCCGACACCGCCCCGCCCAACAAACAGAAAAGCCAGAGCCGGCTGTTGCTCCGGCTCTGGCTTCAAGGTTTGCCGGCCAGCGGCCGTCACTACCGCGGGTGCCGGGCCGCAGGCCCGGCCGACACACTCACACCACGGGCTCGCGCAGGACCGGGTTGTCCCAGCCTGGGCGCGGGGCGAAACGGTCGCCGTGGCGCTGCTGCAGCGCCTTCAGCCGCTCGACGATCGCATCGGCACCCACCGCACGGATGTGCTGGATCGGACCACCGCGGAACGGGGCAAACCCCGTACCGAAGATCACGCCGGCATCCAGCAGGTCCGCGTCGGCCACCACGCCTTCGTGCAGGCAGGCCACCGCTTCGTTCAGCAGCGGCAGGATCAGGCGGTCTTCCAGGTCCGCCGGGGCCTGGTAGTCGCGGGCCACGTCCGGCTTCTTCGCCCGGCCGTTTTCCCAGGTGTAGATGCCCTGGCCATCCTTCTTGCCGCGCTTGGCCGGGTCTACCGTCGCCAGTGCCTCGGGCACCTGCAGGCCCAGGAACGGTGCCAGCTCCTTGCCCACGCCGGCGGCCACGTCCAGTCCCACCGTGTCGATCAGTTCGATCGGGCCCATCGGCATGCCGAACTTCACCGCGGCCTTGTCGATCACCGGGCCCGGAATGCCCTCGGCATACGCGGTGGCCGCTTCCAGCATGTACGGGAACAGCACGCGGTTGACCAGGAAGCCCGGGCTGCCGGCCACCGGCACCGGGAACTTGCCCAGCGCCTTGCAGAACGCGGCCAGGCGGCGCTCGGTCTCCGGCGCCATTCCGTCGTGGTGGATGATTTCCACCAGCGGCATCTGTGCCACCGGGTTGAAGTAGTGCAGGCCGGCGAACTGGGCCGGGCGCTGGATGTGGTCGCGCAGTTCCACCAGCGGAATCGACGAGGTGTTGGTGGTCAGCAGCGCATCCAGCTTCATCTTCGGTTCCAGCGTCTGGTACAGCGCACGCTTGGCCTCCGGGTTCTCGATGATGGCTTCGATGACCAGGTCGGCCTCGGCCACGCCGTTGCCTTCCAGGTCGGCACGCAGGCGTGCGGCCACCGCCGGGCGCTTGCTCTCATCGCGCACCTTCTTGGCGAACAGCGCCTGCGCGCGTTCCATGGCCGGGTCGATGAAGCGCTGCTCACGGTCCTGCAGGGTCACCTCGAAACCCTTGTAGGCGGCCCAGGCGGCAATGTCGCCGCCCATCACGCCGGCGCCGACCACGTGCACGTGGCGGATGCCGGAATCGCCGCCGCCCAGGCCCTTCAGGCGTTCGGTCAGGAAGAAGATGCGGATCAGGTTGCGCGCGGTCGGCGTGCTGGCCAGCTTCACCACCGCGCGGCGCTCGGCGTCCAGGCGCGCCTGCACCGGCTTGCCGGCGGTGCGCTGCCAGGTGCTGATCAGCGCGTACGGCGCCGGGTACTGGTCCTTCTTGGCCTTGCGTGCGACCTGCTTGACCATCTGCGGGGCCAGCAGCTTGCGCGCCAGCCAGGTGTTGGTGGCCCAGGCGGTCGCGCGCTGCTTGAACGGGCGGGTGGTGCCGGACAGGGCCAGGGCCACGGCGGTATCGAGCACCACGGCCGGGGCCACCACCTTGTCGACCAGGCCGATGCCGCGGGCGGCCGAGGCCGACAGGGTGCGGCCGGTCAGCATCATGTCCATCGCCGCGGGCGCGCCCACCAGCTGCGGCAGGCGCGCGCTGCCGCCCCAGCCCGGGAAGATGCCCAGCTGGGTCTCCGGCAGGCCGATGCGGGTGCTGCTGTCATTGGAGGCCACACGGTAGCGGCAGGCCAGGGCCAGCTCGGTGCCGCCGCCCAGGCAGTGGCCGTGGATGGCCGCCACGGTGGGGCAGGGCAGCTCGGCCAGCTTTTGGTAGGTGGACTGGCCGCGGCGGATCGCGTCGTTCACGGTGCCGCGGCGGTCGAACTCCTGGAACTCCTTCAGGTCCGCCCCGGCGATGAAGCCGGCCTTCTTCAGCGACTGGATGACCACGCCCTTGGGCGGGTCCAGGGCGATGCGCTCGAGCAGGTCGCCCAGCTCCAGCAGCACGTCCTGCGACATCGCGTTGACACTGCTGTCCTGACGATCCAAAGACAGCACGACCACGCCGTCATCGCGGATCTCGGGGTGCCAGTGGCTGAAGCGGAGACCATCGAAGCCTGAGAGCATGAACGTTCCATCCGGTTGTGTATGGAGAAGCGGCTATGATCCAGAGGTTGTTTCCCCCGCGTCAAATCCCTATAGCTGGGGGGTGGCGACCCCGGATCCATGGCCCCGGACCGGGACGCTAGCGGAACGGTGGTTAAAAGCTGGTGCGGCGCCAGGTGATCGGCGACTGAACTTTTCCCGGGATTGGCAGTCTCATTGCCCGACGTCGGTTGGGCTGACAGGAGTGCGGCCCCTCATGGCCGATGTTGAAACACCACAGGAGCTGGATCTGGAACTGGTCCGGCGCGTGCAGCGCGGCGAGAGCGCGGCCTTCGATGTCCTGGTACGCAAGTACCAGCATCGGGTCGTCGGTCTGGTCGGTCGCTACATCGCCGACTGGAGCGAATGTCAGGACGTCGCCCAGGACACTTTCATCCGCGCCTACCGCGCGATCGGAAGTTTCCGTGGCGATGCCCAGTTCTCTACCTGGTTGCATCGGATCGCCGTGAACACTGCCAAAAACTACCTGGCTTCACACAACCGACGCCCGCCGACCGATGACATCGACATCGGCGACGCCGAGCAGTTCGATACCGGGACACGCCTGCGCGACACCGACACGCCCGAACGCGAGTTGATGCGCCAGGAGCTGGAAAAGACGGTGATGAAAGCCGTCAACGCGCTGCCGGAAGAACTCCGGTCGGCGATCACCCTGCGCGAGGTGGAAGGCCTGAGTTACGAGGAAATCGCGCAGAAGATGGGGTGCCCGATCGGCACCGTGCGGTCCCGGATCTTCCGGGCGCGCGAGGCGATCGACACTGAACTCCGGCCGCTGCTGGACATCGGCAGCGCCACCCGCGAGAAGAGCCGCGTATGACCCACAGTCCGTTGAACGAATCGCAGAACCACCAATCCCCCGCCGGGCAGCGCCTGGACCAGCGCCACCGCGAACAGCTGTCGGCCCTGGTCGATGGCGAGCTTGGCGCCGATGAGGCCCGCTTCCTGCTGCGCCGCATGGAGCACGACCCGGAACTGTCCGGCAGCCAGGAACGCTGGCAGCTGCTCGGCGACGTGATGCGTGGCCAGGCCTCGCTGCTGGCCCCGCCGGGGTTCAGCGCCTCCGTGGCCGCTGCCATCGCCGCCGAGCCGGCGCCGCAGGCCGAACCGCGCCGCCAGGTGCGCCGCACCGGTTGGCGTGCCTGGGGTGGCGGTGCCGCACTGGCCGCCTCGGTGGCCGCCGTGGCCTTGTTCATGGGCGGCGAGAAGCTGAAGGATGCCGGTCCCAGCGAGGCCCTGCCGCCGCAGGTAGTGGCCAGCCAGGCCGAACTGGCGGCTGCGCCCGACCAGGCCGCGGTGACCGAAGCCTCGGCCCACTCCGCTGCGATGGGCGTGGTCGCTGCCCCCGCCGTGGCGATGGCCGCCAGCCGCCGCCAGGACGCCCGCCGCGCCAGCGCCACCCGCAGCCAGCAGGCCGCGCGCGTGGCCCAGCGGGACGACGCGCCGCAGCGTGCGGTGGCCGCCGCGCAGCCGGCGCTGAGCCCGAGCGTGCCCAGCAGCACCCGCCACCTGCCCTTCGGCGATGTCGGCAGCCTGCAGGCACGGCCGTGGCCGAAGTCCAGCCTGGCCCCGGCCGTGGGCGGCGCGCTCAACGCCAGCTTCCCGACCTCGTCCGGTGGTGCCGCGTTCTACCCGTTCGAACCGCGCCTGCAGGAAGAACTGCCAGCGCCGCAGCGCCCGCGCGACTGACGCGTGCGGGCCCATGCCCCGCCACTGGCGGGGCCCTCCTTCCCCCCTCTCCATCCGATCCGGAGGTTGCCGTCCGATGACTCACCGACTCCGCACGCAGGCCATGGGCCTGCTCGCCCTGACCCTGCCGCTGGTCGCCTGTGCCCAGCCCGCCGCGCCGACCGTACCGCAGGCGGCCCCGGCCGCCGCCGCTGCGCCGCGTGCCCCGGCGCAGCCGCTGGTCAGCGGCCTGCCTGATTTCACCAACCTGGTCGAACAGGTCGGCCCCGGCGTGGTCAACGTCGACGTCACCATCGTCCGCAACAACCGCCAGGCGTCGCGTGGCCCGATGGGCGACGAGGACATGCCGGAGTTCTTCCGCCGCTTCTTCGGCCCTGACTTCCCGATGCCGGGGCAGGGCCAGGGTGGCCAGGACGGCGGCCCCAGCATCAAGGGCCGGGGCATGGGCTCGGGCTTCATCATTTCGCCCGACGGCTACGTACTGACCAACTACCACGTGGTGGCCGACGCCAGCGAGGTGAAGGTGAAGCTGGGTGACAGCCGCGAGTTCACCGCCAAGGTGGTCGGCAGCGACCAGCAGTACGACGTGGCCCTGCTGAAGATCGACGGCAAGAACCTGCCGAGCGTGCGCGTGGGCGATTCCAACACCCTCAAGCCGGGCCAGTGGGTTGTCGCGATCGGCTCGCCGTTCGGCCTCGACCATTCGGTCACCGCCGGCGTGGTCAGCGCCGTCGGCCGCAGCACCGGCGGTCCGGACCAGCGCTATGTGCCGTTCATCCAGACCGACGTGGCGATCAACCAGGGCAACTCCGGTGGCCCGCTGCTGAACACCCGCGGTGAAGTGGTCGGCATCAACTCGCAGATTTTCTCCGCCTCCGGCGGCTACATGGGCATCAGCTTCGCGATCCCGATCGACCTGGCGATGAGCGCGGTCGAGCAGATCAAGAAGAGCGGCAAGGTCACCCGTGGCCAGCTGGGCGCGGTGGTCGAACCGATCGATTCGCTGAAGGCGCAGGGCCTGGGCCTGCCGGACAGCCGTGGCGCGCTGGTCAACCAGATCGTGCCCGGCAGTGCCGCGGCCAAGGCCGGCGTGCAGCTGGGCGATGTCATCCGCTCGGTCAACGGCAGCACGGTCAACACCTGGTCCGACCTGCCGCCGCTGATCGGCGCGATGGCCCCGGGCAGCAAGGTCAGCCTGGTCGTGTACCGCGATGGCAAGCCGCGTGAGCTCAGCGCCACCCTGACCGCGCTGACCGATGACGGCCAGGACAGCGCCCGCGGCCCGTCCGCAGCCAATGCCGACGCCGCGCCGCAGTCCGGTGCCAATGCCCTGCTGGGCCTGGACGTGACCGAGCTCAACGCGGTGCAGCGCAAGCAGCTGGGCCTGGAATCGGGTGAGGGCGTGCGCATCACCGGGGTCAAGGGCGAAGGCGCCCGTGACGCCGGCCTGGCCCCGGGCATGGTCGTCCTGCGCGTCGGCAATACCCCGGTCGGCAGTGTCGATGCGCTCAACCGCGCGCTGTCCGGCTACAAGAAGGGCGATGTGGTCCTGCTGCTGGTCCGTGCCAGCAGCGGCAACAGCGCCTTCGTGGCGGTCAAGGCAGGCCAGTAAGGCCTTCACGGCCGCCCCCCGGGCGGCCCTGTCACTCCCCCCCGAAGCCCCGCCCCGGCGGGGCTTCGGTCATTCCGGGCCCTGCGCGATCAGGCCGCTTTCGCGGTGGGGCCCCGGGCATGCGATAATCGACCGTTACCCTGACGACGCCGCGCGCCGCCGCCACCTATGTCTTCTGATTCGATGCGGAACATCCGCAACTTCTCCATCATTGCCCACGTCGACCACGGCAAGTCCACGCTGGCCGACCGCATCATCCAGCTTTGCGGCGGCCTGCAGGCCCGCGAGATGGAAGCGCAGGTGCTCGATTCGAACCCGATCGAGCGCGAGCGTGGCATCACCATCAAGGCCCAGTCGGTCTCGCTGCCGTATGTAGCGAAGGACGGCCAGACCTACCACCTGAACTTCATCGACACCCCCGGCCACGTCGACTTCTCCTATGAAGTCAGCCGTTCGCTGGCCGCCTGCGAAGGCGCGCTGCTGGTGGTCGATGCCGCCCAGGGCGTGGAAGCGCAGTCGGTGGCCAACTGCTACACCGCCGTCGAGCAGGGCCTTGAAGTGGTGCCGGTGATCAACAAGATCGACCTGCCCACCGCCGACATCGACCGCGCCAAGGCCGAGATCGAGGCCGTCATCGGCATCGACGCCGCCGACGCCGTGCCGGTCAGCGCCAAGACCGGCCTGAACGTGCAGGACGTGCTGGAAGCCATCGTGCATCGCATTCCGGCCCCGGTGCCGCGCGATACCGACAAGCTGCAGGCGCTGATCATCGACTCCTGGTTCGACAACTACCTGGGCGTGGTCTCGCTGGTGCGCGTCATGCAGGGCCAGATCAAGGCCGGCGACAAGCTGCAGGTCATGTCCACCGGCCGTACCCATCAGGTCGACAACGTCGGCGTGTTCACGCCCAAGCGCAAGGTGCTGCCGGCGCTGCGTGCCGGTGAAGTGGGCTGGGTCACTGCCAGCATCAAGGACGTCCACGGTGCGCCGGTCGGCGATACGCTGACCCTGGCCGCCGACCCGGCGCCGAAGCCGCTGCCGGGCTTCCAGGAAATGCAGCCGCGCGTGTTCGCCGGCCTGTTCCCGGTCGACGCCGAGGATTACCCGGACCTGCGCGAAGCGCTGGACAAGCTGCGCCTGAACGACGCCGCGCTGCGTTTCGAGCCGGAAAGCTCCGAGGCGATGGGCTTCGGCTTCCGCTGCGGCTTCCTCGGCATGCTGCACATGGAAATCGTGCAGGAGCGCCTGGAGCGCGAGTACAACCTGGACCTGATCAGCACCGCGCCGACGGTGATCTATGAAGTCCTGAAGACCGACGGCACCATCGTCAACATGGACAACCCGGCCAAGCTGCCGCCGGTCAACCATGTCGGGGAGATCCGCGAGCCGATCATCCGCGCCAACGTGCTCACCCCCGAGGAGTACATCGGCAACATCATCAAGCTGTGCGAAGAAAAGCGCGGCAGCCAGCTCGGCATCAACTACCTGGGCAGCCAGGTGCAGATCAGCTACGAGCTGCCGATGGCCGAAGTGGTGCTGGACTTCTTCGACAAGCTGAAGTCGGTCAGCCGTGGCTATGCCTCGCTGGACTACCACTTCGTGCGCTTCGATGCCGGCCCGTTCGTCCGCGTGGACGTGCTGATCAACGGTGACAAGGTCGACGCCCTGTCGCTGATCGTGCACCGCAGCCATGCCGACCGCCGCGGCCGCGAGCTGTGCGAGAAGATGAAGGACCTGATCCCGCGCCAGCAGTTCGACGTGGCCATCCAGGCCGCCGTCGGCTCGCAGATCATCGCCCGCACCACGGTCAAGGCCATGCGCAAGAACGTGCTGGCCAAGTGCTATGGTGGCGACGTTTCGCGCAAGAAGAAGCTTCTGGAAAAGCAGAAGGAAGGCAAGAAGCGCATGAAGCAGGTCGGCCGCGTGGAAATCCCGCAGGAAGCCTTCCTGGCCGTGCTGCAGATGGACAACAAGTAAGCCCGCAGCGGCCCTCCGGGGCCGTTCGTCCGGTGACGTTGCAAAGGACCCTGAATGAAATTGTTTGAGATCCTCCTGGTCGTACTGACCCTGGCCTCGGGCCTGATCCTGCTGGCCGACAAGCTGTACCTGGCCAAGCGCCGCGCCCAGCGCGCCGGCCTGCTGGATACCGAGCCGGTGCTGGTGGACTACTCACGCGCCTTCTTCCCGGTGCTGGTGGTAGTGCTGATCGTGCGCAGCTTCATTGCCGAGCCGTACAAGATCCCGTCCAGCTCGATGATGCCGAACCTGCTGATCGGCGATTTCATCCTGGTCAACAAGTTCTCCTACGGCCTGCGCCTGCCGATCAGCAACACCAAGTTCGTGCCGTTCGGCGAACCGTCGCGCGGCGACGTGGTGGTGTTCCACTTCCCGGGCCACGGCGACAACGATCCGAACAAGGGTGAGAACTTCATCAAGCGCGTCATCGGCGTGCCGGGCGACACCGTGGTCTTCGAAGGCGACGGCGTCATCCTCAATGGTGAGCCGCTGAAGTACGACAACAAGGGCATCTACGCCGGCGACAAGGGCCAGGGCGAGGGCGCCAACCTGCTGGTCGAGCACCTGCCGGGCCGCACCCACACCGTGCTGGAGACCGACTATCCTCGCGGCCAGGGCCAGTGGACCGTGCCGGCTGGCAAATACCTGGTGATGGGCGACAATCGCGACAACAGCGATGACGGCCGTTTCTGGGGCCTGTTGCCGGAAGAAAACCTGCGCGGCCGTGCGTTCCTGATCTGGCTGAACTGCCAGGGCTGGTTCTGCAAGGATGGCTTCCAGCCGTCGCGGATCGGCTCGGGCATCAACTGACTTCACATCCACGCGTATCTGGGGAGAACGCAATGAAGACGATGAACACGCAGCGCGGCATGACCCTGACCTCCTTCCTGGTGGTCCTGATCGTGGTTGGTTTCTTTCTGTACGTCGGCATGAAGCTGTTCCCGATGTACCAGGAGTACTACGCCGTGCGCTCGGCGATGAAGAGCCTGGCCAACGAGCCCGGCGTCGGCACCATGGCGCCGGCGCAGATCCAGGACCTGTTCTTCAAGCGCCTGTACATCAACTACTCGGACAACGTGAAGCCGGCCAACGTCAAGTTCAACCGTCGTGACAACGGCTGGACCCTCAACGTCAATTACGAAGTGCGTCGCCCGCTGGTGGGCAACCTCGACGTGGTTGGCAAGTTCGAATCATCCCAGGACCTCGTTCGTAGCGGTGCCCAGTAAATTCATCCAACGTGGTGACCTGATCGGTCACGTTTTCAGCGATCCAGCCCTGCTCAAACAGGCGCTGACCCATCGCAGTGCCGGTGCGCCGCATAACGAGCGCCTGGAATTCCTCGGCGACAGCATCGTCAACATGATGGTCGCCGAGGCGCTGTACCAGCGCTGGCCCAAGGCCGACGAGGGCGCGATGACCCGCGCCCGCGCCGAACTGGTGCGTGAAGGCGCGCTGGCGGTCATCGCCCGCACCCTGGAGCTGGGGGAGCGGCTGATCCTGGGCCCGGGCGAACTGAAGTCCGGCGGCCACCGCCGCGACTCGATCCTGGCCGACGCCCTCGAGGCCGTGGTGGCCGCGATCTACCTGGATGTGGGCTTCGAGGCCTGCCGGGCGGTCGTGCTGCCCTGGTTCGCCGCCTCGATGGAGGCCCTGCCGGCCACCGGCCGGCCGGAGAAGGACCCCAAGACCCGCCTGCAGGAATGGCTGCAGGCCCGACAGAAGGCGTTGCCGCAGTACGAACTGGTGTCAGAATCCGGTGACGACCACGCCAAGCACTTCCGGGTACGCTGCAACGTCGCGGACCCTGCCGCCAGCACCGAGGGCGAAGGCCCCTCGCGCCGGCTTGCCGAACAACAAGCGGCTGCGGCCGTCCTAGAACAACTGGATTCCAAGTGAGCGAACAAACTCCCCATCATTGCGGCAGCGTGGCCGTCATCGGCCGCCCGAACGTGGGCAAGTCGACCCTGACCAATGCCCTGGTCGGCGCCAAGGTCAGCATCGTCTCCAACCGCCCGCAGACCACGCGCCATCGCCTGCTGGGCATCGCCACCTATCCGGAAGGCCAGCTGGTGCTGGTCGACACCCCCGGCCTGCACAAGGTGCAGAAGCGGGCGATGAACCGGGTGATGAACCGCGCCGCGCGCGGCTCGCTGGAAGGCGTCGACGCCGGCCTGCTGGTGATCGAAGCCGGTCGCTGGGACGAAGAAGACAGCCTGGCCTTCAACGTGCTGCGCGATGCCGGCATCCCGGTGGTGCTGGTGGTCAACAAGATCGACCGCATGAAGGACAAGGGCGCGCTGCTGCCGTTCCTGCAGCAGGTGACCGAAGGCCGCGATTTCGCGTCCGTGCACCCGATCTCCGCGCAGAAGCGCAACGGCCTGGAAGCCCTGGTCCGCGACGTGCTGGCCCTGCTGCCGGAAGCCCCGCCGATGTTCGGCGAGGACGAGATCACCGACCGCAGCCAGCGCTTCCTGGCAGGCGAGCTGGTGCGTGAACAGCTGATGCGCCAGCTCGGCGAAGAGCTGCCGTACGCCACCACCGTGGAGATCGAGCGCTTCACCGAAGACGGCAACCTGCTGCGCATCGGTGCGGTCATCTGGGTCGAGCGCGAAGGCCAGAAGGCCATCGTGATCGGCAAGGGCGGCGCCCGCCTGAAGGACATCGGGGCCAAGTCCCGCATGCAGATGGAACGTCTGTTCGGGGCCAAAGTGTTCCTGGAAACCTGGGTGCGCGTGCGTGAAGGCTGGTCTGACGACGAGGCCGCACTGAAGGCCTTCGGCTACGAATAAGCCGCGACGGTCGCTTCGATGCTGATCGAGGACGACACCGGGTTCGTGCTGCATGCACGGGCCTACCGCGAGACCAGCCTGCTGGTCGAGGTACTGAGCGCGCAGCACGGCCGAATCGGCCTGCTGGCGCGTGGCGTGTCCACCGCCAAGGGCCAGGTGCTGCGCGCGGCCCTGCAGCCGCTGCAGTGGATACGCTTCAGTGCCCTCCAGCGCGGTGAACTGGCCCAGCTGCGCGGCGCCGAGGCGCTGGACGCGGCCCCGCGCCTGGTCGGCCAGGCGATGCTGGCCGGTTTCTACCTGAGTGAACTGACCCTGCGCCTGGCCCCGCGCCAGGACCCGCTGTCGGAGTTGTACCTGGCCTACGGCGAGGCGCGCGCGCGGCTGGCGGTGGGTGCCGGTCTGGCGTGGACGCTGCGCCGATTCGAGCGTGAGCTGCTGGCGGCGCTGGGGTTGGGCTTCGAACTGGACACCGCCAGCGACGGCCAGCCGGTGGACCCGGCGGCCCGCTACGAACTGGACCCGCAGGAGGGCCCGCAGCGCCTGCTGAGCGAGCGCGGCGGCGAACGCCGGGCGGCGGCAACGGGCTCGGCGCTGCTGGCACTGGCGGCGGACGAAGAGCCAGATGCGACAGACCTGGCCAGCCTGCGCCTGCCGATGCGGCGGGTGCTGTCCCATCACCTGGGGGCCAAGGGCCTTAAATCCTGGGAACTCCTGGAGCAGCTCACACCCCGGAGGTAAAGGGTAGGGTGTACGGCAGGGCTTGCAGCCCTGCACCTGCTTGAAGCCAGGGCAACGTCAACGTCAACGGCAGAAGCTGGCTATCCGTGGGATGGCGGGGTGGATCCGGTTGAGGGGGGCGCCGTAAACCCGTCCATGGGG
>DEZI01000027.1:221246-272585 GCA_002364755.1 Stenotrophomonas maltophilia | reverse complement strand
GCCATGCTCGGCTGCTTCTGCCAAAGGCAGTCGACCAACGGTCGACTCTACAGAAATCACCACATCATCGCGCCTTCCACAGCTCGGCAAGGCGGTCCGGCTTGCCGGCGATGCGCTCCAGCACCGGGTACTGCAGGCCCCCGTGGTAATCGATGTTCATCGTACCGATGCGATCGAACTGCTTGACCAGCAGCACGATCGGCGCCTTGTCCCTGGCCGCGGCAGAGACCGCCTCCTTCAGGCGCTCGCTGCTGTACTCGCGGCCACCCACGGCAATCACCTTCATGCCCGGTGCCAGGCCGGCGTTGAAGGCCGGGCTGTCCCAGATCACATCGCCGACCACGCCGGTGTCGAGCACGGTGGCACCCAGCGAGTACGCCAGCAGCGCGGCCTTGGCGCGCTTTTCCTGCGCCTTGTAGGCCTCGTTCGGCGTATCGCGGTAGGCCAGCTTCCAGCCCGCCAGCTCCAGGCCACCGGTCAGCGAACCATGCCCGTCCAGGCGCTGCCGCAGGAAGCTGGCCCAGTCGTACGGTGCGATGCCGTTGAGGGTCGTCACCACATCCTCGAAGGCGTACGGCTTGACGTCCCAATCGCCATTGCCGACGCCGAAGAAGGCGCGCGCGAAATCATCCAGGCTGCGGCGGTTGCCGCTCAGCGCGCGCAGCTTGCCTTCCACTTCCAGCCACAGCATCTGCCCGCCGGAGTAGTAGTCCTCGCTCATCTGGTAGTTGCGGTAGGCCAGCCCACGTCGCTGGGCGATGGTCGGGTCGTTGGTGGTGTCCTGCAGCGCGCGCCACGCCAGGCCCGGGCGGCCACGATCATAGGTCGCCGCCACGTTGGCCAGCATGTCGCGGGTCTGCTCGTTCGACCACAGGCCCGAGCGCGCGGCCAGCACCTGACCCCAGAACTGGGTCTGGCCCTCGTACACCCACAGCAGGCTGTCGCCCATCGGTACGTTGAAATTGGCGGTGGCCAGGTCCGCGCCGCGACGGTACTTGCCGTTCCAGGAGTGGGTGTACTCGTGCGGCAGCAGGTCGCGCATCCACGCGTTGCTGTCCCACTCGGTGAAGTAGCCGGGCGCGGCGCTGTTCTCGCTGGACCGGTGGTGTTCCAGGCCGATGCCGCCGAGGCGGTCGGTCAGGGCCAGCAGAAATTCGTAGTGATCGTAGTGGCGTGCGCCGTACAGCTTGTCGGCCTGCTGCACCAGCGCGCGGTGCAGCTTGATCTGTTCGTCGGTCGGCTTCAGCGACTTGGCGTCGTCGGCGAACACATTCAGGTGCACCGGCACCTTCGCGCCCGGGTCGAGGTCGATGCGCTGGTGGTGCTCGCCGGCAAACAGCGGCGAATCGACCAGGTGGTCATAGGAGATCGGCTTGAACACCACGGTGTCGCCATCGCGGCGCGCGGTTTCCAGTGCGGTGGCATAGCCCCAGCCCTTGGGCAGCGTCACGCTGGCCTGCGCCTGCAGGTTGCGCGCATCGACGCCGGCCGGATACAGCGAGTTGGCGTTCCACTGCAGGTTGAGCATTTCCGGAGTCATCACCACACGACCCTGGCTGCCGCCCTGCGAGGAGAGGAAATCGAAGTAGGCGACGATCTCGCTGACACCGTCGGGCACGTCCACCTTGAACGCATAGACATTGAACTGGTCGCGCTGCCAGGCCAGCGGCTTGCCGTTGGCGGTCACGCGCAGGCCGGCCAGCTTGTCGATCGGGCCGGTGGGCGAATGGTTGCCGGGGATCCACTGCGGGTACAGCAGAGTGACCGGACCGGGCGTGACCGGCACGGTGGCGGTCACCTTGAAAATGCGACGGGCAAGGTCACGTGCATCTACATCGATGCGCAGCAGGCCAGGGGCCGCGGCGTCGCCCGGCGGCGAGGTCTGCGCCAGCGCAGGCGTGGCAGCCAGCGCGAACAGCACGGACATCACCAGGGCACGGGTCTTCATCAGGCAGGTTCCAGCTACGGTAGAACCTTTGATGCTAGGCCTGTAGCGTGCCCAGCCCCATGGCCGAAGGTCATGGTCGAGAGAACTATTGAGGCACATCCATCACGGAAGCTGATTCGACGCCTCTTCTTTCCCAGCCGCCTCAATGGCCGCCTTCAATCTCGCCGGATCTTCGATCCTGACACCGGTCAAACACCTTGAGCCGGTTGCATCGAAAAATACCGTCGACGCCGAGCCTCCCTGGAAGTGCGCATAACCTATTACCGGCGCAAGGGAATCGGCCAGCGGAGCCCATACGATCCTGCCGAGTGCCAGTTTCGCCCTCGCATTCTCCCGCTCGACACACCCGCCCGATGCTTTCACGACGATCACGGTCTGGCCTGATTGTTGTGAAAGCTCGGCAGCAAGTTCAATACCACCGAAATTCCGGGCGATCCCAGAGACCGACGCAGCGTCCGCGCCGGAGCCGCTCTCGATACCCAACGCATCAGCGGCGGCCTGCGGCCCTGCGCTTCGCGCCACCTCCAGCCTCTCGATGTAATCCAGCGCTGCCAGCTGCGAAGCGCTTGCAGCGGGACTCCATGCTTGAGAAGAAGGTGTCGCTGCAACCGCTGCGAGGGGAATGAGCGAAGACAGGATCAGCAATGACTTCACTGGCACTCTCACGAAATCAGCGAGGATGCCTCGCATCGTAGTAGCCCTCATGCTGCCAGGTACAGATTTTCCGTAATGGCCGAGGTTCATCGGTGAGAGCTCATCCACGCATGGCGTGGATCTACTGCCGCGGACAGGCGATGCCCTTTCTACGCCATGCGTGGATGACATGCAGCCGGTAGCGCCGGGCCATGCCCGGCGAAGCACCTTCCGCAGTCAATCCACCAACCGCAGCCGCAGTTCCTTCGGCAGCGCGAACACCATCGATTCCGGCTCGCCGTCCAGCTCGCCCACGCCGTTGGCACCCAGTTCGGCCAGGCGGGCCAGCACGCCATCCACCAGCACCTGCGGTGCCGAGGCACCGGCGGTCACGCCGATGTGCTGCTTGCCTTCCACCCAGCGCGGGTCGATCTCGTGCGCGCCGTCGATCAGGTAGCTCTCCACGCCTTCGCGGCGGGCCAGCTCACTCAGGCGGTTGGAATTGGAGCTGTTCGGCGAACCCACCACCAGCACCAGCTCGCAGCGCTTGGCCAGATCGCGCACGGCGTCCTGGCGGTTCTGGGTGGCGTAGCAGATGTCGTCGTTCTTCGGGCCCTGCATCTCCGGGAACCGCTCGCGCAGCGCCTCGATGATGCCGCGCGTGTCATCCACCGACAGCGTGGTCTGGGTGGTGTAGGCGAAGTTCGTCGGCTGGTTGATTTCCAGCGTGGCGACCTGCTCCACGTCCTCGACCAGGTAGATCTGGCCGGTACCGGCTTCGCGGTTCCACTGGCCCATGGTGCCTTCCACTTCCGGGTGACCGGCGTGGCCGATCAGCACCACGTCACGGCCGGCACGGCAGTGGCGGGCCACTTCGAAGTGAACCTTGGTCACCAGCGGGCAGGTGGCGTCGAACACTTTCAGGCCACGACGGTCGGCTTCCTGGCGCACGGCCTGGGAGACGCCGTGCGCGCTGAAGATGACCGTGTTGTTGTCCGGCACTTCATCGAGTTCCTCGACGAAGATCGCGCCGCGCTGCTTCAGGTCGTCGACCACGAAGCGGTTGTGCACCACTTCATGGCGAACGTAGATGGGCGCGCCCAGCGTTTCGATCGCGCGCTTGACGATCTCGATCGCACGATCGACACCGGCACAGAAACCACGCGGGTTGGCGAGCAGCACATCCATCAGTTCAGTCTCCCGGCAGCGGCCGGCTTACGGTTTCGGGGTGGCATTATCCGCCTTTTTGGCGGACTTGCCGTCGAACAGGCCAAACAGGGCGATGCCCACGGCACCGACCACGATGGCCGAGTCGGCCAAGTTGAACGCCGGCCAGACATGGTCACCGATATACCACTGGATGAAATCGACCACGTGACCGTGCACCTGGCGGTCGATCACGTTGCCGATGGCACCGCCGATGATCAGCGCGTACGGGACCGCCGCCTTCCAGTTGCCACGGGCGGTGGCGCGCAGCCACCACGCCATCAGGGCGCTGATGGCGATGGCCAGCACGGTGAAGAGGTGCTTCTGCCAGCCACCAGCATCGCTCAGGAAACTGAACGCTGCACCGGTGTTGTAGGTGCGGTACCAGTTCCAGAAGCCGTCGATGACCACCACCGGCTGGAACTCCGGCAGGCTCGACAGCACCCAGGCCTTGGACCACTGGTCCAGGCCGATGATGGCGGCCGACAGCAGCAGCCAGACCAGGGCGTTCGGATGCGGACGGGGCGCGGCCATCAGAACCAGCTCCGCACTTCACCAGCACCGGTGATGTTGCCCGCGCAGCGGCCGCACAGTTCCGGGTGGTCGGCATTGCTGCCGACGTCGGCACGGTGGTGCCAGCAGCGCACGCACTTGCTCTTCTGTGTCGGCTGGGCGCTGACGAACACTTCGTCGGTGGTCGCCGGGCGCACCTGCACGTCGCCGCTGATGAACAGGAAACGCAGTTCATCGGCCAGCGGCTGCCACTTCGCGGCCTGCTCTTCGCTGGCGGCGATGGTGATTTCCGCTTCCAGCGCAGCACCGATCGCACCGTTGGCGCGCATCGGCTCGAGGACCTTGGCGACCTGCTCGCGCACGGCCAGCAGCTGATCGAAATCAGCGGCATTGAGCTGGGCATCGGCCGGCAGCGGCGCCAGGCCGTCGTACCAGGTGGTGAACAGCACGTGCTCGGCACGCTCGCCCGGCAGGTAGCCCCACAGCTCGTCGGCGGTGAAGGTCAGAATCGGCGCGATCCAGCGGGTGAACGCTTCGGCGATGTGGTACATCGCGCTCTGTGCCGAACGACGACCGTGCGAATCGGTCGGCATCGTGTACAGGCGGTCCTTGGTCACGTCCAGGTACAGCGAGCCCAGGTCCACGCTGCAGAAGTTCAGCAGCAGCTGGACGATCTCGGCCATGTTGTAGTTGTCGAACACGGCCTTGATCTTTTCCTGCAGCTCCCAGGCGCGATGCACGATCCAGCGGTCCAGCGCGACCATCTCGTTCAGCGGGCGCAGGTGCTGGGCCGGATCGAAACCATCCAGGTTGCCCAGCAGGAAGCGCGCGGTGTTGCGCAGGCGGCGGTAGGCATCGGCGTTGCGCTTGAGGATTTCCTGCGACAGCGACATTTCGTTGCTGTAGTCCGCCGAGGCGATCCACAGGCGCAGGATGTCCGCGCCCAGCTTGTTCATGATGTCCTGCGGCTCGATGCCGTTGCCCAGCGACTTGGACATCTTGCGGCCGTGCTCGTCCACGGTGAAACCGTGGGTGAGGCACTGCTTGTACGGGGCACGCTGGTCGATGGCCACGCCGGTCAGCAGCGAGGACTGGAACCAGCCGCGGTGCTGGTCGGAACCTTCCAGGTACAGGTCGGCCGGCTTGCCGAAGCCACGCGCGGCCAGCACGCCTTCATGGGTGACGCCCGAATCGAACCAGACGTCGAGGATGTCGGTGACCTTCTCGTAGTCGGCCGCTTCGGCGCCCAGCAGTTCGGCCGCGTCCAGCGAGTACCACACGTCGATGCCCTCGGCTTCGACGCGGTCGGCGACCTGCTGCATCAGCTCCACCGTGCGCGGGTGGATCTCGCCGGTCTGGCGATGGGTGAACAGTGCGATCGGCACGCCCCAGGTGCGCTGGCGCGAGATGGTCCAGTCCGGGCGACCGTCGACCATGCTCTGGATGCGCGCCTTGCCCCAGCTCGGGAACCAGCCCACGGTATCGATGGCGGCCAGCGCATCGTTGCGCAGGTTGGCCTTGTCCATCGAGATGAACCACTGCGGGGTGGCGCGGAACACCACCGGCGTCTTGTGGCGCCAGCAGTGCGGGTAGCTGTGGCGGATCGGGTGGAAGGCCAGCAGCGCGCCGCTGTCGCGCAGCTCGCCGACGATGGCCTCCTGCGCCTTCCACAGGTGCTGGCCTGCCAGCACCACATCACCGGCCGGCGGGGTCGATTCCAGGTACACGCCACGGCCGTCGACCGGGGTGATCTGGCCGGCGTTGTACTTGTCCAGCAGGCCGTACTTCTGGCTGACCACGTAGTCTTCCTGGCCGTGGCCGGGGGCGGTGTGCACCGCACCGGTACCGTCCTCGTCGGACACGTGTTCGCCGTTGAGCACCAGGATCTCGCGCTCCGGGTAGAACGGGTGAGACAGCAGCTGGTTTTCCAGCGCCGCGCCGGTTGTTTCACCGTGCAGCACCACGTTTTCGACGCCATAGCGCTGCAGGGCGCGCTCGGCCAGGGCAGCGGCCAGCACCAGCCAGCGGCGCTTGCCGTTGTGCGCCGGGCCTTCGGCCAGCACGTAGCGGATCTCCGCGCCCAGCGACACCGCCAGCGAGGCCGGCAGCGTCCACGGGGTGGTGGTCCAGATCGGCACGGCCACTTCGACGTCGCCCGGCAGGCTGACGCCGAAGGCCTGGGCCACGGCCTGCGCATCGCGCGCGGCGTAGGCCACGTCGATCGCCGGCGATTCCTTTTCCTGGTATTCGATTTCCGCCTCGGCCAGTGCCGAGCCGCAGTCGAAGCACCAGTAGACCGGCTTGGCGCCACGCACCAGGTGACCGTTGGCCACGACCTTGGCCAGCGCACGGATCTCGTTGGCCTCGAAATCGAAGCTCAGGGTCTTGTACGGGTTGTCCCAGTCGCCGGTCACGCCCAGGCGCTTGAAATCGGCGCGCTGGATGTTGATCTGCTCTTCGGCGAACTCACGGCACTTCTGCCGGAATTCGACCGCGTCGAGCTTGGTACCGACCTTGCCCCACTTCTTTTCCACCGCGATTTCGATCGGCAGGCCGTGGCAATCCCAGCCCGGCACGTAGGGCGCATCGAAGCCGGCCAGGTAGCGCGACTTGACGATGATGTCCTTGAGGATCTTGTTGACCGCGTGGCCCAGGTGGATGCGGCCGTTGGCGTACGGCGGGCCGTCATGCAACACGAACAGCGGGCGGCCGGCGGCGTTGTCACGCAGCTGCTGGTAGAGCCCCTGCGCTTCCCACCGCGCCAGAATGCCCGGCTCGCGCTTGGGCAGGTCGCCGCGCATCGGGAATTCGGTGGCTGGCAGGTTCAGGGTGGTCTTGTAGTCCTGGCTCACGCAGTGGCTCGCAATCTATGTTCGGAAAGGATGGCGCGCGCCTGGTCGGCGTCGCGGTGCATCTGGTCGGTCAGTGCCGCCAGATCATTGAATTTCTCTTCGTCGCGCAGCTTGGCGACGAATTCCACTTCGATGTGTCGACCGTACAGGTCGCCCTGGAAATCGAACAGGTGGGCTTCCAGCAGCGGCTCCACGCCTTCCACCGTCGGCCGGGTGCCGAAGCTGGACACCGACGGCCACGGCTGGTCGAAAACCCCATGCACCCACGTGGCGTAGATGCCCGACAGCGCCGGCGTCTTCGGGAAACGCAGGTTGGCGGTGGGGAAGCCCAGCGTGCGGCCAAGCTGGCGCCCACGCACCACCCGCCCGCTGATCGCGTAGGGGCGACCGAGCAGATCGTTGGCACGGGTGAAATCGCCGGCCTGCAGCAGCTGGCGGATGCGGGTGCTGGAAATGCGATCGCCATGCAGGTCGACCGCTTCGATCTCGCCCGCGGTGAAGCCAAGCTCGCCGCCCATCGCCTGCAGCAGGGCCAGGTCGCCGCGACGGCGGTTGCCGAAGCAGAACTCCGGCCCGATCCACACTTCGCGCGCGCCCAGGCGCTGCGCCAGCAGCGTATGAACGAAATCTTCGGCCGGCATGGCCGCCATCGCCGCGTCGAAGCGCAGCAGGCCGATCGCATCCACGCCCAGTTCGCGCAGGATCCCGACCTTGCCGCGGGCCAGGGTCAGCCGCGGCGGCGGCGTGCCCTGGGCAAAGAATTCACGCGGCAGCGGCTCGAATGCCACGGCCACCGCGGCCACGCCCAAGGCGCGCGCGCGGGCGACCGCGTGGCGGACCAGCGCACGATGCCCCAGGTGGAGGCCGTCGAATGCACCGATACAGACCACGCTTCCGTTGGGGAACAGCTCCCCGCCCTCGACGCTTCTGAACAGCCTGCTCATCAACTCTCGTTCCGGCCCACCCGGGGCCGCCGCTTCAATGGTGTAACCCTGAAGTATAGCCGCCGTGGGCCCCGATCAATGCCCGCGCAGGTCGCGGGGGCGGAAGCCCATCGCCAGCATGGCCAGCAGATAGGTCAGGCCGCCGCCGCCGACCAGCAGCCCCAGGGCGCCGATCCGCTCCCATACGCCCATGGCCGAGAAGGCAGGCAGCCAGTGCAGCAGGGCCAGCAACACGCCCACCATGGCCACGCAGGCCACCAGCAGGCGGATCAGGTAGCCGCCCCAGCCGGGCCGGCGCTGGTAGACATCGGTCTTGCCCAGCCAGTACCAGAGCAGGCCCAGGTTCAGGTAGCTGGACAGCGCACTGGCGATGCCCAAGGCCAAGTGCAGGCCCGGCTGCTTGCCGATGGCGGCCATCACGCCCTGCGCCTTGAGGTCGTCGGGCACCATCACCTGGTACAGCACGGCCAGCAGGGCGAAATTGAAGACCATGTTGGCCACCAGCGCGGCCACGCCGGCGCGCACCGGGGTCTTGGTGTCCTGGCGGGCGTAGAAGGCCGGCAGCACCACCTTCAGCAGGGCGAACGCCGGCAGGCCGAAGCTCAGGCCGTACACCGACAGCGCGGTCATGCGGGTGTCGAAAGCGCTGAACTGGCCGTGCTGGAAGATGGTGGCGATCAGCGGCTCGGCCAGGAACAGCAGGCCCAGCATGGCCGGCACCGAGATCAGCAGGGTCATGCGCAGGCCCCAGTCCAGCGAGCGCGAGAAGCCTTCGCGGTCGGTGCTGACATGGTGGCGGGCCAGCGCCGGCAGGATCACCGTGCCCAGGGCCACGCCGAATACGCCCAGCGGCAGCTCAAGGAAACGGTCGGCCAGCGACAGCCAGGACTGCGAGCCGTCGGTCAGCTTGGCGGCAATGACGGTATCCAGCAGCAGGTTGATCTGCGCCACCGACGAGCCGAACAGGGTCGGCACCATCAGGGTCATCACCTTGCGCACGCCCGGGTGGGTCCAGCCCCAGCGCGGCAGGGTCAGCAGGTTGATGCCCTTCAGCGAGGGCAGCTGGAACAGCAGCTGCAGGATGCCGGCGGCCAGCACCGCCCAGCCCAGCGCCAGGATCTGCTTTTCCGGGGTGCCGCCCAGCCGCGGCGCCAGCCACAGCGCGCCGGCGATCATGCACAGGTTGAGGATGACCGGGGTCAGCGCCGGCATGGCAAAGCGCTGGAAGCTGTTGAGCGCGCCACCCGCCAGGGCGGTGAGCGAGACGAACAGCAGGAACGGGAAGGTCAGGCGGAAGAGGTCGACCAGCAGGCCCTGCTTGACCGGATCGGTATCCACCCCACTTGAGAACACCGACGCCAGCTGTGGCGCGAAAATCAGCGCCACGGCGGTCACCAGCATCAGGATGCCGCCGAGGGTGCCGGCCGTGCGCGCCATCAGTTCGCGCAGCTCCTCATGACTGCGGGTCTCTTTCACTTCCGTGAACACGGGCACGAAAGCGGTCGCGAATGAGCCTTCGGCGAACAAACGGCGCAGGAAATTGGGTACCCTGAAGGCGACCCAGAAAGCATCAGTGATGGCGTTGGTGCCGAACGTGGTGGTCACCACGAAGTCCCGGACAAGTCCGAGAACGCGCGAGACCATGGTCATGCTGCTGAACGACAGCAGGCCCCGCAACAACTTGGGTGAACTCACTCAGCGTCCCTCTTGACAATCGACTTGACGTGCATTTCTTACGCCATCATACTAGCTAGCTTGCTGTTCCCATAACACCGATTTTTTCAGGAAACCACCACCGTGGCCAATATCAAGTCCGCCAAGAAGCGCGCCAAGCAGACCGTCGTGCGCAACGCGCGCAACGTGGCTCAGCGCTCGATGCTGCGCACCGCTGTCAAGAAAGTGATCAAGGCGCTGGACGCCAACGATGCCGCCGGCGCCGAAGCCGCCTTCGCCGTTGCCCAGCCGATCCTGGATCGCTTCAGCGCGCGTGGCCTGATCCACAAGAACAAGGCTGCTCGTCATAAGAGCCGTCTGAACGACCGCATCAAGGCCCTCAAGGCCGCCTGATCCGGCGTTGCCGCCCTGCCCTTCGGGGTCGGGCAGCAGACAAAAGCCCGGCCTCGGCCGGGTTTTTTGTTGCCCGCGATCTGGGATTGCCACACATCCGATGATGTCGACCCGCTCGATGATGTCGACCCGGTAGAGTCGACTGTCAGTCGACTAACGCGCGCAGCGCGGGGTTTTGCCATTTCCGCCAGGTGCAGTCGACTGACAGTCGACTCTACCCGCCAGGGCTGCCGGCCAGCGGCCGGCACTACCAGAACAAAAAACCCGGCCGAAGCCGGGTTTTTCGTGCGGAACCACAACACCATCACAGCGCGTTGCGGGCCTCCAGTTCGTCTTCCTTCTGGCGGTCGAAGAAGGCCATGACCCGGCTCATGATCGGGAAGGTGCCTTCGCGGCCCAGCGCCGAGACCAGGAACCACGGCTCCTTCCAGCCCAGCTCGGCGACGATCTGCTCGGCCGCGGCCTTGGCCTCGTCCTCGAACATCAGGTCGGCCTTGTTCAGCACCAGCCAGCGCGGCTTCTGCAGCAGCTCCGGATCGTGCTTTTCCAGCTCGCGCTCGATGGCACGCACCTGCTCGACCGGGGAAATGCCCTCCACGCCGCCTTCCATGGGGGAGATATCCACCAGGTGCAGCAGCAGGCGGGTGCGCTGCAGGTGGCGCAGGAACTGCGCGCCCAGGCCGGCACCGTCGGCCGCGCCTTCGATCAGGCCCGGAATGTCGGCGATGACGAAGCTGCGGTAGTTCTCCACCTTCACCACACCCAGGTTCGGGTACAGCGTGGTGAACGGGTAATCGGCCACCTTCGGCGTTGCCGCCGAGACGGCGCGGATCAGGGTGCTCTTGCCGGCGTTGGGGAAGCCCAGCAGGCCGACGTCGGCCAGCAGCTTCAGCTCCAGCTTCAGCGTGCGCTCTTCGCCCGGCTCGCCCGGCAGCGCCTGGCGCGGCGAGCGGTTGGTCGAGCTCTTGAAGTGCATGTTGCCGAGGCCGCCACGGCCGCCCTGCGCCACCAGCAGGCGGTCGCCATGCTGGGTCAGGTCGCCGATGACTTCGTCGGTGGCCACGTTGATGATCACGGTGCCGACCGGCACGGTGATGGTCAGGTCTTCGCCGCCCTTGCCATAGGCCTGGCGGCCCATGCCGTTCTCGCCACGCTGCGCCTTGAAGATGCGGTCATGGCGGAAGTCGACCAGGGTGTTCAGGTTTTCGTCGGCGCGGATGTACACGCTGCCGCCCGCACCGCCGTCGCCGCCGTCCGGGCCGCCGAGCGGAATGAACTTCTCGCGACGGAAGCCAATGCAGCCGTTGCCGCCGTTGCCGGCGAACACTTCGATTTCTGCTTCGTCTACCAGTTTCATTGTTTCGATGCCTGCGATGGGCGCGGCCTGCGTGCCGCCACCTTGCTTGAATGTCGGGCCGTGCCCGTTGTACCACTGATTCCAACGAAAAGCCCCGCCGAAGCGGGGCTCTTCATGCAGCGTGCGATTCGACCAGCAGGGCCATGCCGGGGCATGGCCGCCAGTCCAGCCTTATCAGGCTTCGACCGACACGACGCTGACGGTGCGACGCTTCTTGGCGCCCTTCACCGAGAACTCCACCTTGCCGTCCACGAGGGCGAACAGGGTGTGGTCGCGGCCGAGGCCGACGCCCGAACCCGGGTGGAACTGGGTGCCGCGCTGACGCACGATGATGTTGCCGGCCTCAATGGCCTGGCCACCGAAGATCTTGACGCCCAGGTACTTCGGGTTGGAGTCGCGACCGTTGCGCGAAGAGCCTACGCCTTTTTTATGTGCCATGACCTATCTCCTTACTTGCTGCCACCGGCAATGCCGGTGATCTCGATTTCGGTGTAGTACTGACGGTGACCCTGACGCTTCATGTGGTGCTTGCGGCGACGGAACTTGATGATCCGGACCTTGTCAGCACGACCCTGGGACAGGACGGTGGCGGTGACCGCAGCGCCGCTCAGGGCGTCGCCGATCTTGATGCCATCGCTGTCGCCGAGCAGCAGGATGTTGTCGAACTTGATCTCGCTGCCGACGTCGGCTTCGAGCTTTTCAATGCGGAGCTTTTCGCCCTGCGCCACGCGGTATTGCTTACCGCCGGTGACCAGTACTGCGTACATGACCAGACTTCCTCTGTAGTTATTGTGGTCTATGGACTGTCGCCATCGAGGGCGGACAGGAGCGGGATTGTACGCAGATCAATGGGCGCCGGTCAAGTCAACCCTGGGCGGCCCGGCCGGGGTCCGCCCCCGGCCCCAGCAGAGCCGGGCCATGCTCGGCTGAACGGTTCGGGGTCGAGGCAGCCGAGCATGGCTCGGCTCTACACGAAGCTGTCGCCTTGTCTCACAAGGTGAGACACCGCGCTGGCATTGTCGCTTATTGCCCCCATCTGGTCACCTCGGTAGGCTGACCGACTGCCCGTCCCCCGCTGGCCCGGCACCCAGCCAACGTCCCCCCATAACCGGATCCCCCATGGCGATGGATTTCATCCGCATCCGCGGCGCGCGGACGCACAACCTCAAGAACATCGACCTCGACCTGCCCCGCGACAAGCTGATCGTGATCACCGGCCTGTCCGGCTCGGGCAAGTCCTCGCTGGCGTTCGACACCATCTATGCAGAAGGCCAGCGCCGCTACGTCGAGTCGCTGTCAGCCTATGCACGGCAGTTCCTCAGCGTGATGGAAAAGCCGGACCTGGACCACATCGAGGGCCTGTCTCCGGCCATCTCGATCGAGCAGAAGTCGACCTCGCACAACCCGCGTTCGACCGTCGGCACCATCACCGAGATCTACGACTACCTGCGCCTGCTGTACGCCCGCGTCGGCACCCCCCGCTGCCCGGACCACGGCTATCCGCTGGAAGCGCAGACGGTCAGCCAGATGGTCGACCAGGTGCTGACCCTGGACCCGGAACAGCGCTACATGCTGCTGGCCCCGGTCATCCGCGACCGCAAGGGCGAGCATGCGCAGGTCTTCGACCAGCTGCGTGCGCAGGGCTTCGTGCGCGTGCGCGTGGACGGCGAGCTGCATGAAATCGACGCGGTGCCGCCGCTGGCGCTGCGCCAGAAGCACACCATCGAAGCGGTGATCGACCGGTTCCGCCCGCGCGAGGACATCAAGCAGCGCTTGGCCGAGAGCTTCGAGACCGCGCTGAAGCTGGGCGACGGCATGGCCTCGGTGCAGAGCCTGGACAACGCCGGGACCGCGCCGACCCTGTTCTCCTCCAAGTACTCCTGCCCGGTCTGCGATTACTCGCTGCCCGAGCTGGAACCGCGCCTGTTCTCCTTCAACGCGCCGATGGGCGCCTGCCCCGGCTGCGATGGCCTGGGCATGGCCGAGTTCTTCGACCCGGCGCGCGTGGTGGTGCACCCGGAACTGTCGCTGGCCGCCGGTGCGGTGCGCGGCTGGGACCGTCGCAACGCGTACTACTTCCAGCTGATCGCCTCGCTGGCCAAGCACTACAAGTTCGACGTCGATGCGTCGTGGAACTCGCTGCCGGACAAGGTGCAGCAGGCCGTGCTGTACGGCAGCGGCGATGATGCGATCACCTTCACCTATTTCACCGAGGCCGGTGGCCGCACCCAGCGCAAGCACCGCTTCGAAGGCATCATTCCCAACCTGGAACGCCGCTACAAGGAAACCGAATCGGCGGCGGTGCAGGAAGAGCTGGGCAAGTACATCAGCGAACACGCCTGCCCCGAGTGCAAGGGCGCGCGCCTGAACAAGGCCGCGCGCAATGTGTTCGTGGCCGACCGCCCGCTGCCGGACCTGGTGGTGCTGCCGATCGACGAAGCACTGAAGTTCTTCAGCGAGCTGAGCCTGCCGGGCTGGCGCGGTGAGATCGCTTCGAAGATCGTCAAGGAAATCGGCGAACGCCTGGGCTTCCTGGTCGACGTCGGCCTGGATTACCTGACCCTGGAGCGCAAGGCCGACACGCTGTCCGGTGGCGAAGCGCAGCGCATCCGCCTGGCCAGCCAGATCGGTGCCGGCCTGGTCGGCGTGATGTACGTGCTCGACGAGCCGTCCATCGGCCTGCACCAGCGCGACAACGAACGCCTGCTGGGGACCCTCACCCGCCTGCGCGACCTCGGCAACACGGTCATCGTGGTCGAGCATGACGAGGATGCGATCCGCCTGGCCGACTACGTGCTGGACATCGGCCCGGGCGCGGGCGTGCATGGTGGCGAGATCGTCGGCCAGGGCACCCTGCAGGACATCCTGGATGCGCCGCGTTCGCTGACCGGCCAGTACCTGTCGGGCAAGCGCGCGATCGAGATTCCGGCGCGCCGGCACAAGCCGAACCCGAAGATGACCCTGCACCTGCGCGGTGCCAGCGGCAACAACCTGAAGGGCGTGGACCTGGCGATTCCGTCCGGCCTGCTGACCTGCGTGACCGGCGTGTCCGGCTCGGGCAAATCGACCCTGATCAACGACACCCTGTTCTCGCTGGCCGCCAACGAGATCAACGGCTCCTCGCACCCGATCGCCCCGTACAAGGAGATCGATGGCCTGGACCTGTTCGACAAGGTGGTGGACATCGACCAGTCGCCGATCGGCCGCACCCCGCGTTCGAACCCGGCCACCTACACCGGCCTGTTCACGCCGCTGCGCGAGCTGTTCGCACAGGTGCCCGAAGCGCGTGCGCGCGGCTATTCGCCGGGCCGTTTCAGCTTCAACGTGCGCGGCGGCCGCTGCGAGGCCTGCCAGGGCGATGGCCTGATCAAGGTCGAGATGCACTTTCTGCCGGACGTGTACGTGCCCTGCGACGTCTGCCACGGCAAGCGCTACAACCGCGAGACGCTGGAGATCCTGTACAAGGGCTACAACATCAACGACGTGCTGGAAATGACCGTCGAAGATGCGCTGAGGCTGTTCGAGCCGGTGCCGTCGATCGCCCGCAAGCTGGAAACGCTGGTGGACGTGGGCCTGAGCTACATCAAGCTGGGCCAGAGCGCGACCACGCTGTCCGGTGGTGAAGCGCAGCGCGTGAAGCTGTCCAAGGAACTGTCGCGCCGCGATACCGGCCGCACCCTGTACATCCTCGACGAGCCGACCACCGGCCTGCACTTCCACGACATCGAAGCGCTGCTGGGCGTGCTGCACAAGCTGCGCGACGAAGGCAACACGGTGGTGGTGATCGAGCACAACCTGGATGTCATCAAGACCGCCGACTGGATCGTTGATCTCGGCCCGGAAGGCGGCCACCGCGGTGGCACCATCCTGGTGACCGGCACGCCGGAAGACGTGGCGGCCTGCCCGCAGTCGTACACCGGCCAGTTCCTGGCGCGCATGCTGCCCTCCACCAGCGCGCGCCCGGACCAGCCCGCCGCTGTGGCCAACAAGCCCGATGCGCGCCCGCCGCGCAAGGTCAAGCCGGAGAAGCCGGCGAAGAAGGCGGCCGCTGCCAAGAGCACCGGCAAGGCCAGCAAGACCGCTTCGCCCCGCAAAAAGAAGGACGCCTGATGAGCAACGAACACAAGATCCTGGCCCGTATCCCGATCAGCGTGCGCTGGCGTGACATGGACAGCATGGGCCACGTCAACAACGCCAAGTACATTTCCTACCTGGAAGAAGCGCGCGTGCGCTGGATGCTGGGCGTGGAAGGCGTGTCGATGACCGACCGCATCGCACCGGTGGTGGCTGCGACCAACGTCAATTACCGGCTGCCGATCGTGTGGCCCAACGACATCCTGGTCGAGCTGTTCGTCGAGCGCCTGGGCAACAGCAGCGTGACCATCGGCCACCGCATCGTCGACCAGCAGGACGACACCAGGCTGTATTCGGACGGCAACGTGGTGGTGGTGTGGATGGATACGCAGACCGGCAAGAGCGCGCCGCTGCCGGACGCGATCCGCAACGCTTCCACCTGATCCGCTTCTGGTAGGTGCCGACCCTGGCCGGCGTTTCGCACGCCGGGCATGGCCCGGCGCTACCGCTGCAATTCAAAAGACTGAAATGATCCACCACACCGAACTGCGCGACCTGCTGTCCGGCATGGTGCCCTTCCCCGCCGATGTCTTCCCCGCCGACCAGGCCTGGCTCGGCCAGCACCTGCTGCCGCTGCTGAAGATCGACCTGGGCGTGCTGCGCCCCGAACTGGCTGGCCAGGTGGCGACGATGCTGTGCCCGATCGAGCCGTATGAAGGCTGCATCGGTGACGACACCACTGCGCACCACAACGCGTTCACCGGCATCAACTGGATCGCCTTCGAGCTGACCGCGGACAACCGCATGCGCTTCCTCGGCACGCAGGAATACTTCCTGGGTGAAGCCGTGGAGGGCGACGACGGCCGCGCCCATATCGTGGAAATGCGCGAGAGCCATGCCAAGGCACGTGCGTATTTCCAGCAGCACGGGCGCCTGGCCAGCTGCTCGCGCTACGGTGACGGCGAGCTGGACGAGCAGGCATGGCTGCAGCAGCTGGGCGGCCCGATCTGGTTCGGCAACTGGTCCGGCCATGCCCCGCTGCCTGCGGCGTTCCAGCTGCAGGATCTCGCCGGCTACCAGCAGCGTGGCAGCCTGCGTTTCCGCAATGACAGCAGCCAGCTGGCCGACGATGGCCTGCAGCTGACCCGCGACGGCCAGGCCTCTTTCCATGTGGCCAGCGTGCCGGCCAGCAACTGGGTCGCGGCCGGCGCCGATGCCATCGTGATGTTCTACGAACCGCACAGCCGCACGGTCCTGTTTACGTTCGACTGGTCGTAAAACCCCGCCGGGCATGGCCCGGCGCTACCGGTGATGATCCGGCGGTATGTCGGGGTAGCGCCGGGCCATGCCCGGCGGACAGGCGACGCGTTACGGCGCGGCCTTGCGCACCGTCAACGTCACGCTGGCTTCGCCACCGCCCTCCAGCTGAAGCTGCAGCGGCACGACCTGCCCTTCCTTCAGCGCGCCCCTGCCCTCCATCAGCATCAGATGCAGGCCGCCCGGCTTGAGCTCGGCGCGCGCACCCGGTGCCAGCGGCAGGCGCTCGACCGCACGCATGCGGCTGACCCCATCGACGATCGTGGTTTCGTGCAGCGACACGTCACCGAAGCTGGCACTGCGTGCGCCGCTGATGGCCACCGCTTTCGCGCAGCCGTTATGGATCACCCCGTAGCCAGCGGTCATCGGCATGGCCGGGTTTGGCGGCAGGCGCGCCCAGCCCTGCTGCACGGTGACGCAGGCCGGCACGGCGGTCGCCGCCGATGCTGCGCCCGCACAAAGCAGCAACAATACGCCAACGAATGGTTTGGTTATCATCGCCTCAGATTCCTGTCCGCAACGAGACCGCAGCATGACGATGCTCATCGAGGTGATCAACCATGGCCCCATCCGCGAACTGCGCCTGGCGCGGCCACCGGTCAACGCACTGGACACCGAGTTGTGCCGGCAGCTGATCCACGCCATCGAGCTGGCGATGGCCGAGGACGCGCACGGCATCGTGCTGTCCGGCAGCGAGCGGGTCTTCACCGGCGGCATGGACGTGCCGCACCTGCTCTCCCACGGCGATGACAAGCACAAGCTGCTGGACAGCTGGAACGCCTTCTTCGGCGCGGTGCGCAGCGTGGCCGAGAGCCGCATCCCGGTGGTAGCGGCCATCACCGGCCATGCGCCGGCCGGCGGCTGCGTGCTGGCGCTGTGCTGCGACTACCGGGTGATGGCGCGCAGTGCCGACCCGGCCCGCCCCTATGCCATCGGCCTGAACGAGGTGCAGGTGGGCCTGGTGGCGCCCGAAGGCATCCAGCGCCTGCTGCGCCGCGCAGTGGGCGTGCACCGTTCGGGCATCCTGCTCACCACGGGCGCGCTGGTGCCGGCCGAACAGGCGCTGCAGATCGGCCTGGTCGATGAACTTGCCGACGGCGACCTGGTGGTGCCACGCGCCATTGCCTGGCTGCAGAACCTGCTGAAACAGCCGCGCCAGCCGATGCTGCTGACCCGCGCGGTGGCCCGTGCCGACCTGCAGGAGGCCCTGCACCCGGACCTGATCCAGCTGGACCGGTTCGTTGACGCGTGGTTCGCGCCGGATGCCCAGAATGCCCTGCAGGCACTGGTGGCGAGGCTCGGCAGGTAACCGCCGCGCCTGCCCTGGGGTCAGAGCCCTTTCGCAAAGCGAAAGGGATCCGACCCCTGACCGGTATAATCAAGGCTTCTTCACTGCTGTGGCCGCCCCCTTGAACGACACGCCCGAACCCGTCGTCTCCGAGCTGATCGACCTGCTCACCCTGGAGCGGCTGGAGGACAACCTGTTCCGCGGGCAGAGCCGCGACATCGGCACCAAGTACGTGTTCGGCGGCCAGGTGCTGGGCCAGGCGCTCGCGGCGGCACAGGCCACGGTCGACAACGGCCGCCACGTGCACTCGCTGCATGCCTACTTCCTGCGTGCCGGCAACATCGACCACCCCATCGTCTATGACGTGGACCGTACCCGTGATGGCGGCAGCTTCTCCGTGCGCCGGGTCACCGCGATCCAGCACGGCAAGGTGATCTTCTTCTGCGCGGCCTCGTTCCAGCAGGCCGAGACCGGTGCCCAGCACCAGCACAAGATGCCCGAGGTGCCGCAGCCGGAGGACATCGAACCGAACCGTCCGCTGCCGGCCGAGGTGCTGGAGCGGCTGCCGATCAAGGTGCAGCGCTGGCTCTCGCGCGGGGGCCCGTTCGAGTTCCGCCACGTGTACCCGCGCGACGAACTGAACCCACCCAAGCGCCCGCCCTACCACCAGGTGTGGCTGCGCCTGAGCGAACCGGTCGGCGATGCGCCCGAGCTGCATCAGGCGTTGCTGGCCTATGCCTCCGACTTCCACCTGCTGGGCACGGCCACCTTCCCGCACGGCATCAGCTACTACCATCCGCACGTGCAGATGGCTTCGCTGGACCACGCGATCTGGTTCCACCGCCCGTTCCGCGCCGACGACTGGCTGCTGTATTCGCTGGACAGCCCCAGCGCGCAGGATTCGCGCGGCCTGGCGCGTGGCCAGTTCTTCACCCGTGATGGCGTGCTGGTGGCCAGCACCGCCCAGGAAGGCCTGATCCGCGTGGTACCGGACCAGGATGCCGCGGCCGCCGTGCCGGCCAAGGAGTAAGCAATGCGCCAGATTTTCAGCAGCCAGCGCGTGGAAACCGTCGAGGGCGTGGCCGAGCTGCTGCGCAGCCACGACATCGAAGTGAAGGTGACCAACGGCCGCTCGTACAAGACCCGTCGCCGTGGCCAGTTCAGCTATACCGACCTGGGCAACAGCCAGGGCTACCCGGCGGTGTGGATCGTGCGTGCCGACGACCAGCCGCGTGCACGCGAGATCCTGCGTGACGCGCGCCTGCTCGACACCACCCGCCGCGACCACCCGACCGCCGAATTCGCCTTCCGCGATACCGTCAAGACCACCGGCAGTGGCCGCGGCTGGGCCTGGCGCATCCGCATCGCCCTGCTGGTGGTGATCGCCGGCGTGGCGCTGGTGATCGGCCTTCGCCACCGCGGCGCCCCGGCTCCCGCCGCACCGGCCCCGGCCCCGCAGGTCCAGCCGCAGCAGGCGCAACCGGCCCCGCAGGCGCCGCCGGAAGAGGAAGAAGTCCGCGTCCGCATCCAGCCGTCCACGTAAGGCGCAGGTAGCGCCGGGCCATGCCCGGCGCTACCGGAACGCAAACCGGTCACACCCGGCGCGCAGCTCCGTCTTGGGACACAATCCCAGCAGGAGCTGCCGCCATGACGACTTTCGCTGCAACGATCGACGAGACGCTGGAACGCGAGCTGCCGGCGGCCAGCACTGGCTGCCAGCACGCCTATGGGCGCATCGTGCTGGCCTGCCAGAACACGGTCACCGCCATCGCCCTGGCGATCACCCGCGACCGCCAGGCCAGCGAGGACATCGCCCAGGAGGCCTTCGTCAAAGCCTGGCAGCAGCTGCACCAGCTGCGCAGCTCGACCAGCTTCCTGCCGTGGCTGCGGCAGATCACCCGCAACCTGGCCCGCGACTGGCTGCGCGCGCAGCGCGGCCGTCCGCTGACCGGCGACGCCGCCGAAGTCGCGCTGGGCATGGCCGCCGACCCGACGCCGGTCGCGGCCGACCGCCTGCAGCGGCTGGAAGAAGAAGTGGCCGCCGAGGACATCATCTCGGCCCTGCCCAGCGACAGCCGCGAGGTGCTGTTGCTCTATTACCGCGAAGGCCAGCGTTCGCAGCAGGTGGCCGACCTGCTCGGCCTCAGCGATGCGGCCGTGCGCAAACGCCTGTCACGTGCACGCGCGCAGGTGCGCGACGGCCTGCTGCAGCGCTTCGGCGACTTCGCCCGCAGCAGTGCGCCCAGTGCCGCGTTTGCGACAACAGTGGTGTCAATGGTGCTGATCGCTGCACCGGGCACGGCCAGCGCGGCGATCCTGCTGGGCACCGGGGTAGGCGTGGGTGGCAGCAAACTGGGGCTGGGCGGGGTCAGCGCCGCGGGCGGTGCCGCCATGGGTTCGTTGACCGCCGCTGCCAGCCAGCTGCACCTGATTCCCGCCAGCAACTGGGGGGCCATTGCCGGTGGCGTCATCGGCGGCGTTGCCGGCAGCTATCTCGGCGGTCGCTTCCTGCTGCGCTTTGCAGACACGCCGCAGGAGCAGGCCGAGGTGCGGCGGTTCGTGCACCTCAATACGTTCACTGCGATGGTCGTCTGCACCAGCCTGCTGGTCTCGCTGATGCTGGCCGTGCCGCTGTGGCTGCAGCTTGCCCTCCTGGTCATCGGCCTGGGCGTGGTGAATTACCAGTGCCTGGTACCGCTGCAACGGATCATGAAACCGCTGATTGCCCGCGACGCCGCGCGCAAGGGCCGCTCGGCGAGGAACTGGAGCTATGAACTGGCCTACGGCCGGACCGGCGTGCTGGCGATGAACGTGATGGTGGTGGCGCTGCTGGTGTATTCGCTGGCGCGCAGCGGGCGACTGTAGGACCCTGCAACGGACAACGCCGGCACGAGGCCGGCGTTGTCGTTGGTCACCGCTGCGGGGTTCAGCGCGGCGGCTTCGGTGCGTTGCCATCACGCGGGCCGCCGTGGCGCGGGCCACCGTGCATCGGGCCCTTGGCGGCATCGAACTCGGCCTTGCTCAGCTGGCCATCCTTGTTGGTGTCGGCGGCGGCGAACCAGGCATCACGGTGCTGCTTCATGCGCAGCTCGCGGTCGGCCTTGTCCAGGTAGCCGTCCTTGTTGACGTCCATCTGGTCGAAGCGCGCGGCCAGGCGCGGATCGGCCTTGGCTTCCTCACGGCTGATGCGGCCGTCCTTGTTCACGTCCAGCTTGGCCATCCAGGCGCCCGGGCCACCACGACGGCCATGCTTCCAGCGCGGCAGCTCGTCACGCGACAGCTTGCCGTCCTTGTTCCTGTCCAGCGCGTCGAACTTCGCGGCCAGGCGCGGGTTGGCGGCAGCTTCACTGCGGTCGATGACGCCATCGCCATTGGTGTCCAGCTTGGCATGACGCTGCGCCGGGGCATTCGGGTTGGCGGGGTTATCGGCGGCCAGGGCGATGCCGGTGGCGGAGGTGCCCAGCAGCAGGGCCAGCAGCAGGGGGGTACGGATCATGGAGTCACTCCTGGTATGGGGATTGCGTCATTGCGTCGAGGTGATCACTTCACCCTCGGGAGACAACAACGCCCGACCACGACATCGGTTGACGCAGCTGCCGGTTCCGTTCATCCGGCGGACAGTCGCGGCCATTGCGACACGCTGGGGCTATGCTGTGCCCATGGCGATCCACGGCGACAGAGACGACGAACTGAGACTGTTCCAGACCGGCGAGCACCCCTGCGGGTACTGGTCGGACCGCGTTGCGCGCGATCTGGTGCTGGACCCGCAGGACCGCCGCCTCGGTGGGCTGTACCCGCTGGCCCTGAGCTGGGGCTTCCGCCGCAGTGGCGACCTGGTCTACCGCCCGCACTGCGCGCAGTGCCATGCCTGCGTGGCCGTGCGCATCCCGGTGGCGCGGTTCGCCGCCGACCGCAGCCAGCGCCGCTGCGCCGCGCGCAATGCCGACCTGGAGGTGCGCATCACCGCCGCCATGCCGCGCCAGGACCTGTTCGACCTGTACCACCGCTACCTGACCCATCGCCATGCCAACGGCGGCATGGACGACCACGGCCCGCACGAGTTCGAGCAGTTCCTGATCGGCAGCTGGTCGCATACCCGCTTCCTGGAGATGCGCCTGCCCGGCCATGACGGCCAGCCCAGCCAGCTGCTGGGGGTAGCGGTGACCGACGTGACCGAACACGGCCTGTCGGCGGTCTACACCTTCTTCGATCCGGACCATGCCGCGCGCGGCCTGGGCACCTTCGCCATCCTGCAGCAGATCGAATGGGCCCGGCGCGAGGGCCTGCCGCACCTGTACCTCGGCTATTGGATCCGCGACCACCAGAAGATGGACTACAAGCGCCGCTACCGCCCGCTGGAGGCCTACGACGGCCGTCGCTGGCATGATTTCGACAGCGATCTGGACGGACGCTGACAAACCGCTGACACCGGGCCGGGTGCACAATACGGCCCATGAACATCACCCGCCGCCGTCCCCTGATCCTCGCCCTGGCCCTGCTCTGCGGCGCCAGCGCCTCCGCCTTCGGCAAGTCCCCTGCGATGACCGACAAGCCGTCCTCGACGCTGCGCCTGGCCACCTACAACACTTCGCTGTATTCGGATGATGCCGGCGGCCTGATCAAGGAACTGGAAGGCGACAGCGAGCACGCGCGCAAGATCGCCGCGGTGCTGCAGCAGGTGCGCCCGGACCTGGTGCTGTTGAACGAATTCGACTTCGACGACGCCCACCGCGCCGCCGACCTGTTGCAGAAGCGCTACCTGGAAGTGGCCCAGCCCGGCGGCGGCAAGCCGCTGCACTTCGCCTACCGCTACCTGGCGCCGGTCAACACCGGCGTGCCCAGCGGCCTGGACCTGGACGGCAACGGCACGGTCGGCGGCGAAGGCCGCAGCCGCGGCAACGACGCCTGGGGCTACGGCCTGCACCCGGGCCAGTACGGCATGCTGGTGCTGTCGCGCTACCCGATCGACGAAGCCAAGGTGCGCAGCTTCCAGCTCCTGAAGTGGAGCACGATGCCCGGCGCGATCCGCCCGGTCGACCCGCGCACCGGCAAGAGCTTCTACAACGACCAGGTATGGTCGCAGCTGCGCCTGTCCTCGAAGTCGCACTGGGACGTGCCGGTAAAGACCCCGGCCGGCGTGGTCCACGCGCTGGTCTCGCACCCGACGCCGCCGGTGTTCGACGGCCCGGAAAAGCGCAATGCCGCGCGCAACCACGACGAACTGCGCCTGTGGCAGGAATACCTGTCGGCCGGCGACAAGCCGTGGCTGTGCGATGACAAGGGCCACTGCGGCGGCCTGGCCCAGGACGCGCGCTTCGTGATCTTCGGCGATCTGAACAACGACCCGGTGGACGGCGACGGTCGCCACGACGCCATCGTCAACCTGATCGAGAATCCGCGCGTGCTGCGCTACCCCACCCCGCGCAGCGTCGGTGGCGAGCAGACCAGCCTGGCCTATGCGGCCAAGGGCATCGTGCGCAAGGGCGCGCCGTTCCACGCCACCGGCGATTTCGGCCCGAAGTCCGGCACCATGCGCCTGGATTACGTGCTGCCCTCGACCGGCTTCGAGTACGTCGGCAGCGGCGTCTTCTGGCCGGCCAATGAAAGCCCGGAAGCGAAGATCGCCGACGGCAGCGACCACCACCTGGTGTGGGTGGACGTCAAGTAACCCGGTAGCGCCGGGCCATGCCCGGCGGCTTTTCCAGGCCCCGTTGCACACACCCAGAGCCGCCGGGCATGGCCCGGCGCTACCTGCTTACGGGCGCAGTTCGACGCCGATGGTTTCGGCGGCATCACGCGCGATGGTGCGGGCTTCGTCAATGGTCGCGGCGCGCGCCAGGGTCACGCCCACGCGGCGTTGGCCATGCACGCTCGGCTTGCCGAAGAGGCGCACGGCAGTGTCCGGCACCTGCAGCGCGGCGGCGACGTTGTTGAAGTACGGCACGCCTTCGCCATGCGCCAGCAGCGCGCACGAGGCCGACGGGCCGCTCTGGCGGATCACCGGAATCGGCAGGCCCAGGATCGCGCGGGCGTGCAGGGCGAATTCGCTCAGCTCCTGCGAGACCAGGGTCACCAGGCCGGTGTCGTGCGGACGCGGTGAGACTTCGCTGAACCACACCTCATCGCCCTTCACGAACAGCTCCACGCCGAACAGGCCCCAGCCGCCGAGGTCGTCGGTGATCGCGCGCGAGATTTCCTCCGCACGCGCCAGCGCAGCGCTGGACATCGGCTGCGGCTGCCAGCTTTCGCGGTAGTCACCGTCCTTCTGCAGGTGGCCGATCGGCGCGCAGAACGAGGTGCCGCCGGCATGGCGCACGGTCAGCAGGGTGATCTCGTAATCGAAATCGATGAAGCCTTCGACGATGCAACGGCCGGCACCGGCACGACCGCCGGTCTGCGCGTACTCCCACGCCGCGCCGATGTCCGCTTCGCTGCGCAGGGTGCTCTGGCCCTTGCCCGAGGACGACATCACCGGCTTGACCACGCACGGCAGGCCGATGGCGGCCACGGCGGCGCGGTACTCGGCTTCGGTATCGACGAAGCGGTACGGCGAGGTCGGCAGGCCCAGGGTCTCGGCGGCCAGGCGGCGGATGCCCTCGCGGTCCATGGTCAGGCGTGCAGCGCGCGCGGTCGGGATCACCCGCAGGCCCTGCTCCTGCTCCAGCTGGACCAGGGTCTCGGTGTGGATGGCCTCGATTTCCGGCACCACCAGGTGCGGCTGCTCCTGGGCGATCAACGCGCGCAGCGCCATCGCGTCGAGCATGTCGATCACGTGCGAGCGGTGCGCGACCTGCATCGCCGGGGCATCGGCATAGCGATCGGCGGCAATCACCTCCACGCCCAGACGCTGCAGTTCGATGGCCACTTCCTTGCCAAGTTCGCCCGAGCCCAGCAGCAGTACGCGGGTGGCGGAGGGGGACAACGGGGTTCCAAGCTTGGCCATGGCGGGGGTCCGGCAGCAATGTGAAGGCGGGTGGGCATTCTAGCCGGTCTGCCTCCGGCCAGCCGACGAACGGCACTTGCGATCTGATATCAATTTGATATCGTTTCTACGATTCCTCAAGGACGTACTGCCATGAAAGAGAAGTCGCTTTCCTCCCTCAACGGCCTGGGCATGCTGGCGGGCGCCCTGCTGGTCGCGCTGGCTGGCGCCGGGCTGTTCGTGCTCGGCGTCGCGGCCAAGGCGACTGCCGGCTCGCCAAACCTGCTGATGCTGTTCGGCGGGATCGTGATCGTGGCGCTGGCCATCTTCGCGCTGGCCGGCCTCTACACCGTGCAGCCCAACCAGGCGGCGGTGCTGAGCCTGTTCGGCAAGTACGTGGGCACCGTCAAGGACAACGGCCTGCGCTGGAACAACCCCTTCTACAGCAAGCGCCGGGTCAGCCAGCGCGTGCGCAATTTCGAAAGCGGCAAGCTGAAGGTCAACGAGCTGGACGGCAGCCCGATCGAGATCGCTGCGGTGATCGTCTGGCAGGTGATCGATGCCTCCGAGGCGGTCTACAACGTGGACGACTACGAGAGCTTCGTGCACATCCAGTCCGAATCCGCCCTGCGCGCGATGGCCACCAGCTACCCGTACGACCAGCATGAAGAGGGCCAGCTGGCCCTGCGCAGCCACGCCAGCGAGATTTCCCAGCACCTCAAGAACGAGCTGGCCGAGCGCCTGGCCGATGCCGGCGTGCAGGTGATCGACGCACGCATCAGTCACCTCGCCTACGCCGCCGAGATCGCCCAGGCGATGCTGCAGCGCCAGCAGGCCAACGCGGTGATCGCTGCGCGTACCCGCATCGTCGCCGGTGCCGTGGGCATGGTTGAAATGGCCCTGGCTGAACTGCAGAAGAACGGCGTGGTGCAGCTGGATGAGGAACGCAAGGCGCACATGGTCAGCAACCTGCTGACCGTGCTGTGCTCGGACCGCGGCACCCAGCCGATCGTCAACGCTGGTTCGCTGTACTGAACCCTCGCAACGGGGCGCCCCACCGCCCCGCCAGGAGCTTGCATGAGTGAGAAGAAAGCCTATCCGCTGCGTATCAACGCCGATGTCCTGGCCGCCGCGCAGCGCTGGGCTGACGACGAGTTGCGCAGCCTCAACGCGCAGATCGAATACGTGCTGCGCGACGCCCTGCGCAAGGCAGGACGCCTGCCAAAACCCAAGCCATCGTCGGAGGACAAGGAATGAGCAAGCGTTGGAGCTACCTGACCGTTGAAGTCAAAACGTCGCTGATGGGCCTGCAGAAGCCGGAGGACATCCAGGCCGAACTGAGCCGCCAGGGACAGCTCGGCTGGGAACTGGTCAACATCATCATCCCGGCGCCGATGCGCCCGGCCATGCTTGTCTTCAAGAAGGAGCAGTAACCATGCGCCTGCGCCCCTCCCTGTTTGCCGTGGCACTGGCCGCCTTCAGCGGCGGTGCCCTCGCCGCCGAGCCGCAGCAGGTGGCCTCGCAGCTGCTGGACCACCTGCAGGCCGGCCGCATGGCCGAGGCCGAGGCGATGTTAACCGCGCAGATGGCCAGCGCCGTACCGGCCGACAAGCTGCAGGTGCTGTGGCAATCGCTGGGTGAGCTGAAGCAGCGCGGCGCCGCCCACAGCAGCGAACAGCAGGGCGTGCACGTGGTCGAGGTGCCGCTGCAGTTCGCCAGCGGCGCGGTGGTCGCACAGGTGGCGGTGGACGCGCAGGACAAGGTCGCCGGCCTGATGCTTCGCCCTGCCCCGGCGGCCAAGGCAGCACCGCCGCCGGCCGGCGCGAATTACGCCGAGACGGAGTTCAGCGTGCCGCAGGCGCGCGGCGCATTGCCGGGCACGCTGGCCCTGCCGAAGGGCAAGGGGCCGTTCCCGGCGGTGCTGCTGGTGCATGGTTCGGGCCCGCAGGACCGTGACGAAACGATCGGCGCCAGCCGCCCGTTCCTCGATATCGCCCGCGGCCTGGCCGCGCAGGGCATCGCGGTGCTGCGCTACGACAAGCGCACCCTCGCCCGCCCGCAGGATTTCCAGGGCGGCAGCTTCACCGTCGATGACGAAACCACCGACGACGCAGTGGCCGCACTGACCGCGCTCGCCGCCGATCCGCGCATCGATGACCGCCGCGTGTTCGTGCTCGGCCACAGCCAGGGCGGCATGCTGGCCCCACGCATCGCCAGCCGCTGGCCGCAGGCGCGCGGCGCGATCCTCTGGGCCGCGCCGGCACGCACGCTGCTGGAATTGCTTCCCGAGCAGAACCGCTACCTGCTCAGCCTGGACGGCAACATCACGGCGCCGGAACAGGCCTTCCTGGACAGACTGGACGCCCAGATCGCCGCCGCCCACGGCAGCGCACCGGTCGCCGCCAGCGAACTGCCGCTGGGCGTGCCGCAGCCGTTCTGGAGGAGCATCGAAGCAGTCAACGCACGGGCCGATGCCAAGGAACTGCGCGCGCCGCTGCTGATGCTGCACGGTGGCCGCGATTTCCAGGTGCCCGACGTAGATTGGCAGCTGTGGAAGCAGGCGCTGCAGGGCCGCAAGGATGTGCAGTGGCAGGCCTACCCGGCCCTCAACCATATCGGCGTGGCCGGCAAGGGCCCGAGCTCGCTGAAGGAGTACGCCCAGCCCGGGCACGTCGACCCGGCGCTGATCGCCGATGTCGCACGCTGGGTGGAGGCACAGCGATGAGCGGTAGTGATCCGCGCACGTTCGACGTTGCAGAGAGTTCGCCGCTGCGCGTGCTGTGGATCCTCGGTCCGGTGCTGGTGGTCTTTGCCCTCTGTGTCTGGGCCGAACTGAAGGACGCACCCGCCGATGCGCCATGGATGGAGATCACCCTGTCGCCGCCGTTCTTCCGGATGTGGGGCAGCGCGGCCTGGAGCCTGGCGACGCTGGTGCTGATCGGTGCGGGCCTGGGCACCGCGTTCTTCCGCCGCCGGGTCAGCCTGGCCGGCGATGTGCTGGACGTGCGCTCGACCCTGTACCGCCGCCGCACGCCGGTGACACAGATGCAGCTGGACCAGGCCGAGGTGGTCGACCTTGGCCGCGACCGCCGCTACGGCCTGCGCATGAAAACCAACGGTTACTCGATGCCGGGCTTCTACTCGGGGCACTTCCGCCTGCAGGGCGGCAGCAAGGGCTTTGCCTTGGTCACTGACCGCCAGCACACGCTGGTCATTCCGGTGCGCGGCGGCAGCACCCTGCTGCTCAGCCTGGACCGGCCACAGGCCCTGCTGGATGCACTGCGCAAGGTGGCTGCCACCACGCCACCGCAGTAAGCTGCGGGCATGCACCGTCATGCCCCCCTGCTCATCAACACCGAGGCCGTGGAACTGTGGCCGGCCGATCTGCTACGTGCGCGCAGCAACCTCGATGCGCGCCTGCTGGCGCGTGCTCGCTGGGTACTGCGACGCAAGCGCGATGGCCGCTACCTGGCGGCGGTGCTGCCGCAGGGCGTGCATTCGCTGGTGCCGCACCTGCCGCGCGAACCCGGCGTGGAGGACGCGCTGGCGCTTCTGGAGGGCGCTGCCGCAGCGCGCCCGTTTGCTGCGATTCTGGGCGCACAGTGGCTGCCGCTGGCCGGCCTGCAGCAGCGCCTGCAGCAGCTGGGGCTGGATGCACCGCAGTACGCGCAGGACAGCGGCCTGGCGCTGGAGGCCGAGCCCTGCGTGCTGCATTTTGCCGGCCGTGACCGCTTCGGCCGCCCGCTGTGGCTGCGCCGTGGCGCCGCGCAGGGCTGGCGCCGCATGCGCCTGCATGCCGCGCGCGATGGGGTAGCGCTGGATGCGATCTCCGGCTTCCGCAGCCATGCTTACCAGCTGGGCATCTTCGAACGGAAACTCGCGCGCGGGCTGAGCGTGGCCGACATCCTCAAGGTCAACGCGGCCCCGGGGTTCAGTGAACACCACAGCGGCCATGCGCTGGACATCGGCACGCCGGGCGATGCCCCGGCCGAGGAAACCTTCGAAGCAACGGACGCGTTTGCCTGGCTGCAGGCGCACGCCGGCACGCATGGTTTCAGCCTGAGCTATCCCCGCGACAACCCGCACGGCATCATCTACGAGCCGTGGCACTGGTGCTGGAACGGCTCCCTGTAGCGCCCAGCCCAGGGTCGGCCCCGATCAAACGCAGCCGAGCATGGGCTCGGCTCTGCACGGTTCACGCTGACCCACCCTGTAGCGCCGGGCCGTGCCCGGCGGCCGTCGTCGCAACGGCGTTCAGCGCCTCAGCGCATTGATCGCCAGCAGCACCCACCCTGCCATCAGCGTGGTGCCGCCCACCGGTGCCAGCCGCGTTGGCAACTGCCACAACGCCGCACCGGCCAGGCTGCCGGAGAACAGCAGTACGCCCAGCAGCAGCACATACAGGCCCAGGTGGGCGATCGCCCCCTGCGCGCGCGGGCCCAGCGCCAGCAGCACCGCGCCGTGGGCGAAGGCATACAGCGCGGCCATGTTCAGATGCTGCTGGGCCAGCGGATCGGCCACGCCGTGCGCTGCATAGGCGGACAGGCCGATCGAGGCAGCTGCCAGCATCGCGCCCAGGCAGGCCAGCAGGGAAGGTCTACGCGCGCGTCGTTCCGGATTGAACATGACTGCTCCTTGCGCAGCGCCCATGGGGCGCAGATCAAAAAAAAACGCGCCGCAGGAAGCGGCGCGTTTTCGTGTCCAACATTACATGGGTCAGCCGAGGCTTACTTGACGGCCCAGTAGATGTCGTAGGTACCTTCCGGGGTGAACGACTTGTCCAGACCGTCCTTCCAGGATTCGTACGGGCGATCGACCACTTCCGAACCGTTGGTCACAGCCCAGGCACGCAGGGCGTTGCGGGCGATGTCCAGGCCAGCCATGTGGCCGGTGTAGGCCGCGTGGGCCGAACGATGCGGAGCAACGCGGACGTACTTCACCGGTGCGCCACCGTCGATCTTGACGCTGAGTTCTTCAGCGGCGGTGCCTTCGGTACCCTTCTTCTTCACCGGCTGGGCGATGTCGAAGGCGTACTTCTCAGCACCGAAATCGGTGGTGATGATGCGGAACGGGCCGGCGGCTTCGAGACCATTGGCCTCCATCACGCGCTTGATCCACTCCTGGTTGTCCTTGATGGACTTGGTGATGGTGTCCTGGCCGCGGTCGACGTTACCGGCGTTGACGACCAGCAGGTCCTCAGCCGGCACTTCCACGATCGCCAGATCGGTCAGCGGGGCTTCGGCGGTGCGGTAGTCGACGTTCGGTACGGTGGCCAGCATGTTCGCCATGCGCGACAGACCCATCTTGATGTCATCGCCGATCTGGCGGCTGACATACAGGCCTGCGTAGCGGCCGAACAGGTCGAAGCCGTACTTCACCGAGTAATCCTGGGTGATCTTGACGTTACGGCCACCCTTGCCGGTCGGCTCCAGGGTGAAGGTGGTCACCTTGTCGTGGCCCTTGGTCGGGTCTTCGACGGCGATCACAACGCGCTTGTTCTCTTCCGACTCGGTGATCTTCCAGGAACCGTTGCCCAGGTCCTTGGAGGAGAAGTCGAGAGTGGCACCGACGCCGGAGGCCGGGCCGGACAGCTTCAGATCAACGGCGGGATCGCGCAGTACCAGCGGGTTCCAGTCCTTGAAGCGGCGCAGGCTGTTGACCGTGTCGTACACGATCGTCATCTTGCGGTTGGTCTCGATGCTTTCGGTGATGTGACGCTCGCCCGGCAGACAGACGCCAATAATGACGAACAGGCCAGCCACGATCCCCAAGGCGATCAGGAACTCGATAATACGGGTCATTCAGAGAGTCTCCGGGGCCGATCCCACGGCCGGGTTGATTGAAGCGAAGCGCCAATCCTAGCAGGCTTCGCAGGCATTGTTTATCGGATTGGCGCACCGGTTTCCGTGCCGGCTGCGGATTTGTATGGACAAAGATTTTGAAGAGTAACGCATCCGGGGGCCCCGCAAGTAGGGGGCACCCTGCTCCGGCGCCCCGGGCCTGGCCCAAATCGTTGTCGCAAAAGGATTTTTCAGACCAGCTGAAGTTCGAACGCCTTCAGCACGGCGCGGGTGCGGTCGCGCACCCCCAGCTTGGACAGGATGTTGGACACGTGATTCTTGATGGTCCCTTCGGCGACCCCCAATGAATTGGCGATCTCCTTGTTGGAGAAACCGCTGGCCATCAGGCGCAGGATCTCGGTCTCGCGGTCGGTCAGCGGGTCTGGGCGGTCCAGGCTGACGAAGTCGTTGCGCATGTGCTCCAGGCCCGACAGCAGGCGCTGGGTCACCGCTGGCTGCACCAGCGAACCGCCGTCGGCCACGGTGCGGATGGCACCGACCAGCTGCGCCAGGGTGACGTCCTTGAGCAGGTAGCCCTTGGCACCGGCCTTCAGCCCGGCCAGCACCAGCTGGTCGTCGTCGAAGGTGGTCAGGATGATGGTCGGCGGCAGCTGCTCCTGGCGCGACAGCACCTGCAGCGCCTCCAGGCCGGACATCACCGGCATGCGCATGTCCATCAGGACCACGTCCGGACGCACCTGCGGCACCAGTTCGACGGCCTGGCGACCATCGGCGGCCTCGGCCACCACTTCGATACCGTCGTCGAGCGCCAGCAGGGAGCGGATTCCCTGCCGCACCAGGGTTTGGTCATCGACCAGGCAGACGCGAATCATCAACGCACTCCTTCAGGAACCTCGGTGAGGGCCGCCAGTACCGTTGCCGGAACCGTGGCCCGCAGGCGGAAGCCTTCGCCGGGGTGGGTATCCACCTGCAGCTGGCCGCCACATTGTTGCAGGCGTTCGCGCATCCCGCGCAAGCCATTGCCCGCATTGACCATCTCTGCGCCGACGCCATCGTCGCGGGCGTCCACCACCACCAGGCCCGGCACCTCACGGTACACCCGGATCCACAGGTGGCGCGCCTGGGCGTGGCGCACCGCGTTGGTGATGATCTCCTGGGTGCAGCGCAGCAGCACGTGGGCGCGCTGCGGGTCTTCAACGTTCAGCGGCTCCTCCACGTCCAGCATGATGTCCAGCGAGGGCACGTTCTCGGTAAGCGGGCGCAGCGCGGCGGCCAGGTCGATGGCGCCGGTCTCGCGCAGCTGGCTGACCACCTCGCGCACGTTGCCTAGCAGCAGTTTGGCCAGGGTATGCGAGCGCTTGACGTGTTCCAGCGCCTGGCCGTCGGCCAGGTGCCCGGCCACTTCCAGGTTCAGGGTCAGCGCGGTCAGCTGGTGGCCCAGCACATCGTGCAGCTCGCGCGAGATGCGCGTGCGCTCGTTGACCCGTGCGCTTTCGGCCAGCAGGGCGCGGGTGGCGCGCAGCTCGGCGTTCAGGCGGCGCTGCTCGTCGCGGGCCTCGGTCTGCTGCCGCGCGACCAGGCTGGTCACGAAGATGAACATGGAGAAGCCGCCATACAGCAGAGACTGCATCACCGCCTCGAACAGCGGGAAGCGCAGCAGCATGTAATAGACCGGCGCCACGGCCAGTTGGCTGACCAGCAGCCACAGCACGCCCAGCCGCACCGACAGCATCCACGGGATGACCCCGGCGGCGACCATCATCAGGATGCTCCCCAGGCCCGAGCCGCTGAGGAAGCTGACCCCCAGCGCGGACACGGTGAGCAGCAGCAGCAGGCCCCGGTCGAGCCAGGTGGTGTGGCTGTCGCTGCGCAGCGAGCGGGTCAGCCGGAAGTAGGCGGCGCCAAAGGACAGGTAGGCCAGGAACAGCAGCACGGCCCAGCCGCCCATATCGGCACGGGCATGCAGGTTCTCGAACTGCGAATAGGCCAGGGGCAGGCCGACCATGACCCAGGTAAACAGGCCGGCCAGTCGCAGGACACGGGTATGGCTGAGGACTCCCAACATGCCAGCACTCTACGGTTGAAGCCCTCCTGGTGCACTCTGGCGGAAGTCATGCATGCCCTTCCCCCTGTTCATGCCGCAGCCCGCCCCGGGCATGCAATAATCGTGCGCAGGGTCCGTTGATGGACCAACCGCGTTACCCCACGGAGTCACAATGTCGATTGTCATCCGCGACGTGCGCGAGCACGAGCTCGATTCCGTCCTGGCTTTGAACAACAATGCTGGCCTGGCCATCCTTCCGCTGGATGCCGCACGCCTGCACCTGTTCTACGATACCGCTGAGTATTTCCGCGTCGCCGAGCGCGACGGCAACCTGGCCGGCTTCCTGATCGGCTTCGGCAGCGACAGCCAGCACGACAGCAGCAACTTCGCCTGGTTCAAGCAGCAGCTGGCCACGCCCTTCTTCTATATCGACCGCATCGTGGTCGCCAGCCGCCGTCGCGGTGGTGGCGTCGGCCGTGCGTTCTATGCCGATGCGCAGAGCTTTGCCGAGCTGCGCTACCCGCAGATGACCTGCGAGGTGTTCCTGGACCACGGCGCCGACGCCGCGCTGCTCTTCCACGGCAGCTTCGGCTTCCGCGAGCTGGGCCAGAACACAATGCCGCACGTCGACGTGCGCGCCAGCATGCTGGCCAAGGAACTGTGCAGCTACCCGTGGGTCCACGAGACCTACGGCGGCAAGCTGCCGGATGTGGCATGGGCGCGTAACCGGCAGCTGCCGGTGCAGGCACAGCGGCCGACGGGGACCTGAGCGTGGCGGTGAATTTCGATTATGAACAGGCCGGTGAACTGAAGATCGGCCAGGTGGGCATCGCCAACCTGCGCATCCGTACCCTTGATGTCGAACGCCTCGTGCAGGAAATGCAGGAGCGCGTGAACCGTGCGCCGAAGCTGTTCGGCCGCGCCGCGGTCATCCTCGATTTCGGAGGCCTGAGCCAGGTGCCCGACGCGGCCACCGCGCAGGCGCTGGTGGATGGCCTGCGCAGCGCGGGCGTGCTGCCGGTGGCGCTGGCCTATGGCACCACGGCGGTCGACCTGCTCTCGCAGCAGCTGGGCCTGCCACTGCTGGCCAAGTTCCGTGCGCAGTACGAGCGTGCCGAGGCCGGACAGGTCCCGCCGCCGCCCGCACCCGCACCGGAACCGCGTCGTGCAGCCAAGGCCGACCCGGCCCCGGCCCCCGTCGCACCGGTGGGCAACGCCGCCGATGCGGCCGCGCCGCAGCCGGGACGCATGCAGCTGGGCAACGTGCGCTCGGGCCAGCAGCTGTATGCGGAAAACTGCGACCTGACCGTGATGGCCACCGTCGGCGCAGGCGCCGAGGTCATCGCCGACGGCAGCATCCATATCTACGGGACCCTGCGCGGCCGCGCGCTGGCAGGGGCCCAGGGCAACACAGCGGCACGTATTTTCTGCCGTGATTTCCATGCGGAACTGGTCGCCATTGCAGGCCACTACAAGGTACTGGACGATGTGCCGGACAACCTGCGCGGCAAGGCCGTGCAGGTGTGGCTGGAACAGGACCAGATCAAGATCGCTGCGCTGGACTGACGCAGCCCCAAAACAGAATCATCAGGAGAAGTCCTTTGGCTGAAATCATCGTAGTCACCTCTGGCAAGGGCGGCGTCGGCAAGACCACTTCCAGCGCGAGCCTGGCCTGCGGCCTCGCTCGGCGCGGCAAGAAGGTGGCCGTGATCGACTTCGACGTCGGCCTGCGCAACCTCGACCTGATCATGGGTTGCGAGCGCCGCGTGGTGTACGACTTCGTCAACGTCGTGCACGGCGAAGCGACCCTCAAGCAGGCCCTCATCAAGGACAAGCGCTTCGACAACCTGTACGTGCTGGCTGCCTCGCAGACCCGCGACAAGGATGCGCTGACCCAGGAAGGCGTAGGCAAGGTCCTGAAGGACCTGGCCGCCGACGGCTTCGATTACATCATCTGCGACTCCCCGGCCGGCATCGAGAAGGGCGCCTTCCTGGCGATGTACTTCGCCGACCGCGCCGTGGTGGTGGTGAACCCGGAAGTGTCCTCGGTGCGCGACTCGGACCGCATCATCGGCCTGCTGGATTCGAAGACCCACAAGGCCGAATCCGGCCAGAACGTGCCGGCCTTCCTGCTGCTGACCCGCTACACCCCGGTGCGCGTGGAAAGCGGTGAGATGCTGAGCATCGCCGACGTCGAGGAAGTGCTGGGCCTGAAGGCCATCGGCGTAATCCCCGAATCGGGCGACGTGCTCAACGCCTCCAACAAGGGCGAGCCGGTCATCCTGGACGTGGAATCGGCCGCCGGCCAGGCCTACGACGATGCCGTTGCACGCATCCTCGGCGAAGAGCGCCCGATGCGCTTCACCACCGTTGAGAAGAAGGGCTTCTTCAGCAAGCTGTTCGGAGGGTAAGCATGGGCCTGTTCGATTTCCTCAAAGCGAAGAAGACCACCGCCGAAACCGCGAAGAACCGCCTGCAGATCATCATCGCGCAGGAACGCAGCAACCGCGGTGGCCCGGACTACCTGCCGCTGCTGCAGCGCGAGCTGCTGGAAGTGATCAAGAAGTACGTCAACATCGACGTCGACGCGGTGAAGGTCGACCTGGTGAAGGATGGCCAGCACGACGTGCTGGACATCTCGGTGGCGCTGCCCGAAGGCCCGGAAAAACCCTGACCTCCTGCCCCGCCCGTGCCTGCATGGGCGGGGCCGTGTGACCCCCGCATGACCGACACCGCACCCGAACCGAACGTCACCCGCGTCGGCGATATCGCCTTCGCCGATGCACAGCGCCTGCTCGCCGCGCATGACCTGCGCCTGCACCACGTGGCTGCCGGTGCGCCGATTCCCGGCAGCTACTGGGGCGAACCGGAGGCCGGCATCATCGCCAGCGACGTCTACGTGCGCGACGACACGCCGGTGCATTCGATGCTGCACGAGGCCTGCCACCTGATCGTGCTGCCCCCGGAGCGGCGCGCGCAGGTACATACCGACGCCACCGACTCGGTGCCCGAGGAAGATGCCACCTGCTACCTGCAGATCGTGCTGGCCGGGCAGCTGCCCGGCGTAGGCAGCGAACAGCTGATGGCCGACATGGATGCGTGGGGGTATACGTACCGGTTGGGGTCGACGAAGGCGTGGTTTGAGCAGGATGCGGAAGACGCGCGGGCGTGGTTGATCGAACGCGGGTTGCTGGTGGCGTAGGTAACGCCGGGCATGGCCCGGCGCTACCGTGCGTCACGTAGCCAGCGCGCGCAGGGTGATGCCGACGATGTACGCCAGGTACGTGCCGGTGGCATAGCCCATCGTGCCCAGCAGCACCCCCACCGGCGCCAATGCCGGATGGAAGGCCGCCGCCACCACCGGCGCCGAGGCCGGGCCGCCGATGTTCGACTGCGAACCGATGGCGAAATAGAAGAACGGCACCTTCAGCAGCTTGCCCAGGCACCACAGCAGGGCGATGTGCACGGCAATCCAGATGATGCCGAGCAGGAACAGCCACGGGCGGTCCAGCAGCGCCAGCAGGTCCATCTGCATGCCGATGCAGGCGATCAGGAAGTACAGCAGCAGCGAGCCCAGGCGCGAGGCGCCCGCGCCTTCCAGGGTGCGCGCGCGGGTGAAGCTCAGGCTCAGGCCCAGCGTGGTCGACAGCACTACCACCCACACGAACGGCGCATCCAGGCTGAACTGCGAGGCCCAGCTGACATTGGCCTTGAACCATGCCGCCAGCGGCGCGCCGATGGCGTGCGACAGGCCGACGCCGCCGAAGGCCACCGCCACGATCAGCATCAGGTCGGTCAGGCTGGGAATGCGCTCGTGCTCGGCCTGGAAGCGCGCGATGCGCTCCTTCAGTTCATCGATGGCCGAGGTATCGGCGCCACTGCGCGCATCGATCTTCGCCGCACGCCCGGCCAGGAAGATCAGCGCGGCCATCCACACGTAACCCACGCCGACATCGACCACGGCGAACTGGCCGAAGGTGGTCGCGTTGACGTCGAAGACTTCGCGCATCGCCAGCATGTTGGCGCCACCACCGATCCAGCTGCCGGCCAGTGCGGCCATGCCGGCCCAGGTGTCACCGGCCACGGTGTCGGGATGGATCGCGCGCATCACCAGGAAGGCCACCACCGCGCCGAGCATGATGCTGGCCGAGGCGCCCAGGTACATCAGCACCAGCTTCGGGCCCAGCCGCAGGATGCCCTTGATGTCCACCGCCAGGGTCAGCAGGATCAGCGCCGCCGGCAGCAGGATGTCGCGTGCGATGGGGTTGTAGAGCTTGGTGTTCTGCCCGTCGATGAGGCCGACGGTGTTGTAGATACCGGGAATGAGGTAGCACAGCAGCAGTGCCGGCACGAAGGTGTAGAAGCGCTTCCACGCCCCCTGCTCGCGCGAGGCGGTCCAGAACACGGCGCCGAGGGTAGCGGCGATCAAACCGAAGACGACGATGTCGTTCTGGATCAGGGCATTCGAAGGCATGCAGGCGCTCAAGTAGAGCCGAGCCATGCTCGGCTGCTGTTGGCGGGAAAGGAGTCTCAGAGCAGCCGAGCATGGCTCGGTTCTACAGAAAACAGAAGCGCCGCCCCGGGGGGCGGCGCTGGACCGGCTTATTCGCCGATGTGCTGCTTCAGCCAGGCGTTGACGGTGTCATGCCACAGGATGCTGTTGTTCGGCTTCAGCACCCAGTGGTTCTCGTCCGGGAAGTACAGGAACTTCGATTCGATGCCCTGGCGCTGGGCGGCGGTGAACGCGGCCAGGCCCTGCTCGACCGGAATGCGGAAGTCCTGCTGGCCGTGGATGACCAGGATCGGCTTCTTCCAGTCGGCCACGTGGTTGACCGGGTTGAACTTCTCGAAGTTGGCGGCCTTCTCGTACGGCGTGCCGCCCTGCTCCCACTCGGTGAACCACAGTTCTTCGGTGGCGTACCCCATCATGCGCTGGTCGAACACGCCGTCATGGTTGACCAGGCACTTGAACGGGCTGTTCCAGTTGCCGGCGATCCAGTTGACCATGAAGCCGCCGTAGCTGGCGCCCAGCGCGCAGGCCTTGTCGCCGTTGAGGAAGGAATACTTCTTCAGCGCCGCGCTCCAGCCCTTCTGCAGGTCTTCCAGCGGGCGGTCGCCCCAGTGCTGGCTGATCGCATCGGTGAAGGCCTGGCCGTAGCCGGTGGAACCGTGGAAGTCGATCATGACCACGGCATAGCCCTGGCCGGTGTAGGTCTGCGGGTTCCAGCGGTAGCTCCAGCCGTTGCCGAAGCTGCCCTGCGGGCCGCCGTGGATCAGGAACGCGACCGGGTAGGATTTGCCTTCCTGGTAGTTGTGCGGCTTGACCACGTAGCCGTGCACGGTGTCGTTGTTCCAGCCCTTGAACTCGAACTGCTCGAAATCACCGAAGTTGACGTCCTTCAGCACCTCGCCTGCGGCCGGGGTCAGCGCGCGCAGCTCGCCGATCGGCTGGCCAGCGGCCGGCAGCATGCCGACCAGCACCTGGTCGTTGCTCTTCAGGCTGTTGCGGGTGATGGCCACGCTGTTCCCCGCCACGCTGACCGAGGACACGGTGCCATCGCCGATGACCTTGGTGGCCTTGCCGCTGGCCACGTCGATCTGGAACAGCGGGTGCTCGCCGAGGTCGTCGGTGGTGGTGTAGATGCTGGCGCCATCGGCGGACAGGGTGATCTCACCGGCCGAACGATCCCACTGCGGGGCGATCTCGCGGGCCTTGCCGCTGGCCAGGTCCATCGCCATCAGGCCGAAGCGGTCAGCTTCGAAGCCGGGGCGCTTCATGGCGCGGTAGAACAGGGTCTTGCCGTCGGCGCTGAACACCGGGCCGGCATCCCAGGCCGGGTTGGAAGCGGTCAGGTTGACCGGCGCCTGCTTGCCGGCGGCATCGAAGCGGTACAGGTCGAAGTTGGTAGACCACGGTTCCTGCTTGCCGGCCACGCGGATGCTGGCGACCACGCTGGCGCCGTCCGGCGACCAGGTGAAATCGTCATTGCCGCCGAACGGCTTGGACGGTGCGTCGCCATCGATGGTCGCGCTCAGCGCCGAGGCGCCCTTCACCGGGCCGGCCTTGGCCGCCGGCAGCGGGGCCACGAACAGGGTGTTGCGGCGGCCGTCGTTCCAGGTGTCCCAATGGCGCACGAACAGCGAATCGAAGACCTTGCCGCTGGCCTTGGCGTCGGCCACGTCCTTGAGCTTCTTCCCGGTGCAGGCCAGGTCCGAGGCACAGGCCTGGAACACGCCGGCGCTGAACAGCACGCGGTCGTCCTGCGGCGAGACGTGGTAGCTGTCCACGTCCACCGGGAAATCGGTCAGCTGGCGCGGAGTGCCGCCACTGATGCCCTGCGCGTACAGCTGCTGGCTGCCGTTCTTGGCACTGAGGAAGTACACGGTCTGGCCGTCGGCCGACAGCGAGGCCGAATTGACGTTCCAGCCGGCCGGGGTGATCTGCTTCGGCGGTGCCGCATCGCGGGTGCGCAGGTTGCGCGCGAACAGCGCGGTGCTGGCCTTGAGGTTGGCATCGGTAGTGCGCTTGGCGAACACCACGGTGCCGCCATCAGCGGTCAGGACCGGGGCGGAGACGCGATCCATGGCCACCATGTCGCGGACTTCCAGGCCACGGGCAGCGGCGACGCTGGGCAGGGCGGCCAGCAGGCTCAGTGGCAGCAGGGCATGACGCAGTTTCATCGGGATCTCCGCAGGACGGCAAAAAACCGATGGTAGGCCCGTGCGGGCGGGGCTGCCAAGGCCATCGGTCATGGCCGCCTGGGCGGGGTTGCCGCGCCGCCACAACGAGCAAACCCCGCCGGAGCGGGGTTTGCGGGTGCTGCGTCGGGATCGGATCCGATTCCGCAGGAATCGGCTCTGACCCCTGCCCAGCGTCCGGCGGCGATCCGGGGTCAGAGCTCTTCCCGTTGGGAAGGGATCCGACCCCTTGGCATTACGCCATCGCGCGCTTGCCGGTGCGGTAGATCAGCCAGCCGACCAGGAACAGCACGGCCAGGCCGAACCACTGCGCGGCCGGCAGGTGGAACGGCAGGGCCAGCACGTCGGCGCGGCTGCTGACCACGATCGGCACGGCGATGGCGATACCCATCAGCGCCTCGCCGGTGATCAGGCCGGCGGCGAACAGCACGCCCGGCTTGTGCACGCGGTCGCGGCCTTCTTCGTCATCGCCACGCACCTTGTGGAAGCGCTCGACCAGATAGGCGATCAGGCCGCCCAGGAAGATCGGCACCATCAGTTCCAGCGGCAGGTAGATGCCGATGGCGGCGGCCAGCACCGGCACGCGGAAGCGCCAGTTGCGCGACTTCAACCAGCTGTCGAAGGCGATGATGACCGCACCGACCACGGCACCGATGCCGATGAAGGTCCACGGCAGTTCGCCGCCGAACAGGCCCTTGGCCACCGAGGCCATCAGGTTCGCCTGCGGGGCGGCCAGCGCGTTCGGGTGCAGCTCGGACTTCACGCCGATGCCGTAGGCGGTGGCCAGCAGGTTCAGCACCGGGGCCATGATCAGCGCGCACGAGAACGCACCGATGCCCAGCATCAGCTGCTGCTTCCACGGGGTGGCACCGACGATGTAGCCCGCCTTGAGGTCCTGCAGGTTGTCACCGCCCACCGCGGCGGCGCAGCAGACCACCGCGCCGATCATGATGGCGGCCACCGCGCCCAGCGGCGCACCGCCGGCACCGACCGGCTTCAGGCCATCGGCGCCCAGCAGCACGACCAGCACGGCCGAGGCGAACAGGATGGTGGAGATGGTGATGCCCGAGACCGGGTTGTTGGACGAACCGATCAGGCCGGCCAGGTAGGCCGAGACCGACACGAACAGGAAGCCAGCGACGATCATGATGATGGTCATCGGGATCGACACGTGCCACTGGCCGACGATGGCCTGGTACAGGGCCAGCAGCGGCAGCACGAAGACCACCAGGGCCACCAGCATCCACTTCATCGGCAGGTCGCGTTCGGTATGCGCCAGCACCGGGCCGCCACTCTTGCGCGCGGCGGCGAAGCCGCTCTTGACGCCGTTCAGCAGCGACTTGCGCAGCGAGATCAGGGTCCAGATGCCGCCGATCAGCATCGCGCCGACGCCCAGGTAGCGCATCTTCGCGCCCCAGATGGCGAACGCGGCCTCGGTGGACGAGGCGGCGGCGACCGACGCGGCCAGGGCCGGATCGGTGTTCATGAAGAACGCCTGGTAGATCGGAATGGCGATGTGCCAGGTCAGGATCGAGCCGGACACGACCACGATGCCGACGTTCAGGCCGACGATGTAGCCCACGCCCAGCAGGGCCGGCGACAGGTTGGTGCCGATGAAGGCGGTGATCTTCGAGCCGCCGACGTAGGCCGAGGTCGACCAGGCATCGGGGATCAGGCGCAGGCCGCTTTCGGCGGCGAGCTTGACGAAGGCACCGATCACGGCCGACAGGCCAAGGATCTTCAGGCCCGGGCCGGGGTTTTCACCGGCCTTGAGCACTTCGGCCGCGGCCTTGCCTTCCGGGAAGGGCAGCGGGTCTTCGACGATCATCGAACGGCGCAGCGGCACCGAGAACAGCACGCCCAGCAGGCCGCCGAGACCGGCGATGCCCAGCACCCACCAGTACTTGAAGTCCGGCCAGTAGCCCATGATGACCAGCGCCGGGATGGTGAAGATGACACCGGCGGCAATGGACGAACCGGCCGAAGCGCCGGTCTGGACGATGTTGTTTTCGAGGATGGAACCACCGCCCAGCAGGCGCAGCACGCCCATGGAGATGACCGCCGCGGGAATGGCGGTGGCGATGGTCAGGCCTGCGAACAGACCGAGATAGGCGTTGGCCGCCGACAGCACCACCGCCAGCACGATGGCCAGGGCCACTGCGCGGAAGGTGAGCTGCTTGGGCGCAGCGTCATGGTTCATGGAAGCCCCTGCTGGCAAAAAATCCCTGCCACGCTAGCGTTCAGGGCAGAGCAAGTCCAGCGTGCCAAAGGATGGGGCCGGGTGCTGCAGTGCAACGGCCGCGGACGTGCACAGGCAACCGGCCGATGCAGCAAACCCGGACTGGCCGCCCTGCAAATGATATGTTATATCTTTATGTTGTACCCAGCCGTTGCTTTACATGCCCCCTTCCCCCTCTCTCCGGCTGGCCTCCATCGACCAGCTGCGCGGCACCGTGATGCTGCTGATGCTGCTCGACCACGTGCGTGAGACCTTCTTCCTGCAGCACCAGGTCGGCGACCCGATGGACGCGGCCAGCGTCTCCCCTGCCCTGTTCGGCTGCCGCCTGCTGGCGCATCTGTGCGCGCCGGTGTTCGTGCTGCTCACCGGCCTGTCGGCATGGCTGTACGGCCAGCGCCAGGCCGACCCGTGCCGCGCCATCGCCGCCTTCCTGCTCAAGCGCGGTCTGTTCCTGGTAGTGCTGGAACTGACCCTGGTCAACTTCGCCTGGACCTTCCAGTTCCCGCCGGACACGCTGTACCTGCAGGTGATCTGGGCCATCGGCCTGAGCATGATCGCGCTGGCCGGACTGCTGTGGCTGCCGCGCCCGGCACTGCTGGTGCTGGGCGTGCTGCTGGTGGCCGGCCACAACCTGTTCGATGGCGTGCGCGTGGAAGGCAACGGCGTACTGGCGGTGCTGTGGAAGGTGCTGCACCAGCGCGACTGGATCGAAACCGGCGTGCTGCGCCTGCGTACGTCCTACCCGGTGCTGCCGTGGATCGGGGTGATCGTGCTGGGCTACCTGATGGGACCGTGGTTCGCCCGCGACCGCGACCCGGCCCAGCGCCAGCGCTGGCTGCTGTGGGTCGGGCTGGGTGCCCTGGCCGCGTTCGCCCTGCTGCGCCTGGCCAACGGCTATGGCGATGCGCCGTGGCAGCACCAGGACAGCGCCCTGCGCACCTGGATGAGCGTGTTCAACGTGACCAAGTACCCGCCGTCGCTGCAGTTCCTGCTGCTGACCCTGGGCGTGGGCCTGTTGCTGCTGCGCCTGTACGAATGGCCGCCGCTGGCCGAAACCCTGCGCCCGCTGGCCGAGATCGGTGCGGCGCCGATGTTCTTCTACCTGCTGCATCTGTACGTGCTGAAGCTGCTGTACGTGGCCGCGTTGACGGCCTGGGGCCCCACCCACGTCAGCCTGTACGCGCTGGATTCGGTGGCCGGCCTGCTGCTGGTGGCCTGCGCGCTGGCGGTGGCGATGTACCCGCCGACGCTGCTGTTCGGCCGCTTCAAGGCCCGCCGCCGCGACCTGGCCTGGCTGCGCTACCTGTAATCGACCGCGGGTGATGAGCCCCATCCACGCATGGCGTGGGTCTACTGAGGCCGCCGGGCATGGCCCGGCGCAGTGAAGGGTCGCCGGGCATGGCCCGGCGCTACCCGGCGTGTGCCTGCGGCACACGCCTATAATCCGCCGATGAATTCTGCCGCTATCGCTTCCGACGACTTCCTCGGCCACCCGAAGGGCGTCTACGTCTGCTTCTTCACCGAAATGTGGGAGCGCTTCTCCTTCTACGGAATGAAGGCGCTGCTGCTGCTGTATCTCACCAAGTACCACCTGTTCGGCGACAAGGCCGGCCTGGACCTGCTGGGCGCGTATGGCGGCCTGGTCTACTGCATCCCCGTGTTCGGCGGCATGCTGGCCGACCGCTGGCTGGGCATGCGCCGGGCGGTGCTGTTCGGCGGCATCCTGCTGGTGCTGGGTCATCTCGGCATGGCCTTCGAGGGCCACGCCGCCTACCGGGTCAACGGTGAGGTGGTGCGCGATACCTCGGCCCTGGCGGTGACCTACCTGTCGCTGGCGCTGATCATCATGGGCGTCGGCTTCCTCAAGCCGAACATCTCCACCATCGTCGGCAAGCTCTACCCGCAGGACGACCCGCGCCGCGATTCGGGTTTCTCGCTGTTCTACGCCGGCATCAACCTCGGCGCGCTGTTCTCCTCGCTGGTCTGCGGCTTCCTCGGCGAGGCCTATGGCTGGAAGTACGGCTTCGGCGCCGCCGGCATCGGCATGCTGGCCGGCCTGGCGATGTTCCTGTGGGGCCAGAAGTACCTGCAGGGCCACGCCGAACCGCCGCAGCCGGCCGCACTGAAGCAGAAGGTGCTGGGCCTGCCGCGCGAATGGTTGATCTACCTGTGCGCGGTGGTCGGCGTGCTGCCGGTGGCGTGGCTGATGTGGGCCGCCGGCAACGGCGCCTTCGCCCTCGGCGGCGAGATCAGCCTGGCGCTGATGCTGATGCTGGTGGTGCTGGGCGGCGTACTGGTCTGGTTCGCCTGGTTCACCGGCAGCAAGTGCACCCCGGTGCAGCGCCAGCAGATGATCGCGCTGATGGTGCTGATCTTCATGGCGCTGGTGTTCTTCACGATGTACGAGCAGTCCTACGGCTCGTGGGTCACCTTCACCGATCGCCTGCTGACCAAGGACATCGTGCCGGCGCTGGTCATTACCGGCGGCACCCCGCTGCCGTGGTCGATCGTCTCCCTGCTGCTGGCACCGCTGGGCTTCGTGGTCAGCGCGCGCCTGTCCGAACGTCGCCCGGGCTCGAACGCGCCGCGGGCATTCTTCATCGCCATCGTCGCGCTGATGCTGGTGCTGTTGGTGCGCGATTGCCTGGTGATTCCGCAGACCGCCGGTTCGCTTACCTATCTGGGCGGCCTGTTCCTGGTGCTGCTGGCACCGGCGTTCGCCGCGTTGTGGACCTGGATGGACCGCCGCGGCTGGGAGCCGGGCAAGCCGGTCAAGTCGGCCTGGGGTCTGGTCATCGGCGCGCTGTCGTTCGTGCCGCTGGCGCTGGCCGCGCAGCAGGTCGGCGCCACCGGCGAAATGGCCAGCGTGTGGTGGCTGGTGCTGGCCTACTTCCTGCTTGCCAGCGGCGAGATGTGCCTGTCGCCGGTCGGCCTGTCGGCGGTGACCCAGCTGGCCGTGCCGCGGGTGATGAGCCTGATGATGGGCACCTGGTTCCTGGCCACCGCGTTCTCCGAAACGCTGGCCGCGCTGTTCGGCAAGCTGGCGGCGATCGAGGTGCCCGAAGGCGAGACGCTGGACAGGGTAGCGGCCGCCGGCGCCTATGCGCACCTGTTCTGGCTGCTGATGTGGATCGGCCTGGGCTGTGCAGTGCTGGCCTTCATCGCCGCGCCGCTGCTGAAGCGGATGATGCACGGGGTGAAGTGACCGTCGACCCGGCGGCGCCCGATCAGGGCGCCCTGGCCTGCCCGCCGTCAGACGGCGCGGGCAGCCCGACCCACAGCGCAGCGGGTCTCATGGTGTTTCCAGGCCGGACAGCCTTGGCTGCCCGGCCTGCTCAAGCGCGCGGTTGGGCTTACGGCGCCTTGCCGCTGTCCTTCGACGCTGCCGCACTGGCCTTGGCCCCGCCCAGGCTGTTGGACAGGAACGCCAGCAGGCGGCTGTAGTACTCGCGTTCGTGCTCAGGGCGGTAGAAACCGTGGCCTTCGGTGCTGTAGTACAGGCTTTCCACCGGCGTGCCCGCCTTCTTCAGCGCCGCTTCCAGGCGCTTGGTGTGCTCGATCGGAGCGCGCTTGTCTTCGCCACCGGCCGCGAGGAACACCGGCACCTTGATCTGCCCGGCAAGGGTGACCGGCGAGACCGCACCCAGCTTCGCCGGATCGCCCAGCCAGTCACGCAGGTAGGTCATGCCCGAACCGCGCTCCTGCACATCACCACGGGTGAACATCATCGGCAGGTCGTACACGCCCACGTAGCCGGCGGCACACTGGTACATGCCGGGTTCGCGTACCGTACCCATCATCGCCGAGTAGGCACCGTAGCTGGCCCCGTAGATGCAGATGCGGTCCTTGTTGGCGATGCCCTGCGAGATGGCCCAGCGGGTGGCGTCGGTGACGTCGTCCTGCATGGTGCCGCCCCACTGCCGCGCACCCGCCTGGGCATGCGCGCGGCCGTAGTTGTCCGAGCCACGGAAGTTGATCTGCAGCACCGCATAGCCGGCGTCGGCCAGCATCTGCGATTCCATGTCATAGCGTCCGCTGTCGAAGACCTGGTACGGCCCGCCATGCGGCAGCACCACCATCGGAAGGTTGCGACCATTGCTGCCGTGCGGCAGCGTCAGGAAGCCGTGCAGCGGCAGGCCATCGCGGGCCTTCAGCGATACAGCGCGCACCGGCGCGGTCTTGTCCACGTCCAGCCACTCGCTGCGGCTGATCAGGTGCTGTGCCGACTTGGCCACCGTATCGAACACGTAGAAGGCGCCGGGATCGTTGCCGGTCCAGGTTTCCACCAACACCTTCTTGCCGTCGCGCGTACTGGAGGTGATGTAGACCGGCTGTTTGAAGGCCGCTTCCAGGCTGTGGTAGAGGCGCGCATCGGCCGAGGTCTCGTCGAAGAAACGGCTGCGGGTGGTATCGCCCACGTACAGCGCACCTACCGGCACGCGGGTGCCGTTGCGGAAGATGATGTGGTACGGATCGACCACGTCATCGGCCAGCAGCGTCTTCCGTTCGCCGGTCTGCGGGTTCCAGCTGACGATGGCGTCGGGGCCCTTCGGCTGCTGGACCTGCAGGTAGGCCACGCTGTTGTCTTCAGCGAAGCCGATGGCGCTCTCGACGCGGTTGCTGAGTGCCTCGTCGTTGACCAGCACCCACTGGTTGTTGCTCGGCTGGCGGTAGTAGAGCTTGTTGACGTTGTCACTACCGGCACCGCGGGCAAAGCGCACCTCACCCTTGTTGTCGGTAGTGAAGCTGGCCTTGCGCACCGGCGAGCCCGCGACCTGCACGCGGCGCCCCGTGGTGACGTCCAGCCGCTCCACGCGGGTGAAGGGATCGTTGCTGAACGGCCACACCGCGACCAGCACGTTGCGGTCGTCGTTGGCCAGCTCGTCGGTGAGGAAGGCAGCCACCGCCTCCACCTTCTTAGGCTGGATGCGGGTACCGGGCCCGTTGCCTTCCACGCGGTAGCCGACCAGCAGCTCGCCGCGCCCGCCATTGGCGTTGACCGCGTACAGCTCACCGGTGCGCTGCGGCGTATCCAGCGAGCCGAACTTCTCGGACAGCTCGATCAGCACGCGTTCGTTGCTGACCCAGTCGAAGCTGGTCGCATGGTTGTTGCGGGGCGGGCGGAAACTGCCCACCGGCGTGTTGTCCGAGGTCCGCATGATGACGACAGCGGTGCTGTCTTCCATCGGCACAGTGGCAGCGAAGTAGTCGCCCCCCGGCGAAATCTTGATGTCCTGGAATGTCTCCTGGCGGATGTACTTTTCCAGGTCCACGGCACCGGCCGCAGCCGGCGAGGCACAGGCCAGCGCCAGCAGCGCGGCCATCATTGTCTTGCGCATCCTTCCCCCTATACAGCGGACACCCTGTCCGCACCCCCGATTGTAGGCAGGCCGATGGACGGCCTGCCAGTGTCCGATTGCATGCCCGGCCGTCAGGGCGCCCGTGTCGCGCGTGCCGCCCGCGTGGCCGGCGTTGCTGCCGGGCTGGCCGTGGCACCGCCGAGGCTGCGCGACAGGAACGCCAGCAGGTGCGTGAAGTAGTCTCGGCGGTTGGCCTCGCGGTACAGGCCGTGCCCTTCATGGCGGTAATAGAGCGTTTCCACCGGCACGCGCGCCTTGTTCAGCGCAGCGGCCATGCGCTCGGTGTGCACCGGCGGCGCGCGCACGTCGTCGCGGCCGGCAGCCAGCAGCACCGGCACCTTGATCTGCCCCGCCAGGTTGACCGGTGACCACGCGGCCAGCTCCTTGGGCTCGCCCAGCCACTCGCGCAGATAGGTCTTTCCCGACACGTTGGCGCGGATGTCGCCGCGGACGTGCATCAACGGCAGGTCATAGACACCGGCAAAACCGGCCGCGCAGCGATACAGGCCCGGTTCGCGTACGGCGCCCATCATCGCCGAATAGGCGCCATAGCTGGCGCCGTAGATGCAGATGCGTCCGGCATCGGCCCAGCCCTGCGCGATGGCCCAGCGGGTGGCATCGGTGACATCGTCCTGCATCGCCCGGCCCCACTGCTTCTGGCCGGCCAGCAGGTGTTCGCGGCCAAGGCCGGCCGAACCGCGGAAGTTGACCTGCAGCACTGCGTAGCCGGCCGCGGCCAGCATCTGCGTCTCGGTGTCGTAGCCACCGGTGTCGAATTCGCCGAACGGACCGCCGTGTGGCATCACCACCATCGGCAGGCCACGCAGCTCGCGGCCGTGCGGTACGGTGACGAAGCCGCGCAGCGTGCGCCCGTCGCGTGCCTTCAGCTGCAGCGGCCGCACGCTGGCCATGTCAGCCGGGTCGATCCAGTCGCTGCGGCTGATCAGGTGCCGCGCGGCCTTGCGGGTGGTGTCGTAGAGATGGAAATCACCGGGGTTGCTGCCCGACCACGATTCGACCAGCAGCGTCCGCCCGTCGTGGGTGCTGGAGGTCACGTTCACCGCGGAGCCCAGTCCGGCCTCGAGGCTGCGGTAGAGCCGTGCGTCGGCCGATGTCTCGTCGAAGAAGCGGGTGCGCGGGGCTTCGCCGAGGAACAGCGCGCCCACCGGCTGGCGGGTGCCCGGGCGCATCAGGATCCGCGTCGGATCGAGCACCGGGTCGCGCAGCACGTCGCGCCGCACATTGCTGCGCGGGTTCCAGGCGACGATGGTGTCGGGGCCTTCGGCCTGCTCGACCTGCAGGTAGGCAATCTCGTCGCTGGCATCGAAGCCGAGCGCGAACTCGAGATGTCCGCTGGCCGCCTCGTCGTTCACCAGCACCCAGGGTGTGGCTTCATCCTGGCGGTAGTACAGACGCAGCTTGTTGTCGTCGTCGCGGGCGCGGGCGAACCGCACGTGGCCATTATTGTCGGTGGTGAACGCGGCATCGGCCATCGGCGCCTGTGCCACGGCCGTGCGCCGCCCGGTCAGTACGTCCATGCGCTCGACCTGGGTGGAGGCCTTGCTGAAGATCGGAGTGACCGCCAGCAGGACGTTGCTCTCGTCATCGCGCAACTCGTCGGCCAGGAACGCCACCACCGAATCGGCCGGCATCACCGACTGGTCGCGGCCACGGCCGGGCGAGCGGACGCCCACCAGCAGCTTGCCTTCCTTGCCATCGGCGTTGACCGCGTACAGCTCGCCGGTCAGCCCGGGCCGGTCCAGGGGACCATAGGACACCGCCAGACCGACCAGCAGCCGATCACGGCTGACCCAGTCGAAGGTGCTGGCGTGGTTGTTGCGCGTCGGCCGGAAGGAACCCACCAGCTGCATGTCGGCGATCCGGTAGATCGCCACCAGCGTGCCGGCCTCCACCGGTGCGGTCGCGGCCACGTACTCGCCCGTGGGCGAAATCTTGATGTCGGTGAAGGTTTCCCGCTGCAGGAAACGATCCAGGTCGACCGTCGCCGCGGCAACCGGCATCGACGCCAGGGCCAGCCCGACGGCCAGAAAAATACTGCGCATCCATCCCCTTTGCCGCGGACACCCTGTCCGCCTGCGGGAATTCTATGCAGGGCACTACCCGGCCGCCAGCACCACGAAGACCCGTGCCGCAGAAAAAAGAACGGCGGCATCGTTTCCGATGCCGCCGCAGCCACGACCTTGGAGAGAGTGTGGTGTTCGGTGCAGCGCTCAGTGCACGCCGCGGATGGCCAGCGTGAGCGCCAGGATGCTGAGGATGACGGCGATGGTGCCGTCCAGCACGCGCCAGGTGCTGGGCTTGGTGAACAGCGGCGCCAGCAGGCGGGCACCCAGGCCCTGCGCGGTCAGCCACAGGCAGCTGGCAGTGACCACGCCGGCAGCGAACGCCATGCGCGCATTGCCGAAGTTCTCGGCGATCGAGCCGATCACCATCATGTCCAGCCAGAAATGCGGGTTGATGAGCGAGAAGCCGACCGCAGCCAGCAGCACCGCACGGCGGCTGCCGTCATCGCTGTCGGCCTCGCCCATGCCACCGCCACCGGCGAAGGCACGGCGCGCGGACTTCATCGCATACCACGCCAGGAAGGCCACGCCGGTCCACAGCACGGCGCTGGTCAGCCACGGCAGCGCCGAGGTGAGCGTACGCAGGCCGGCCACGCTGGCGAAGATGAAGATGGCATCGATGGCCGCGCAGGTGGCGACCACCGGCACGATGTGCTTGCGCAGGATGCCCTGGCGCAGGATGAAGGCGCTCTGGGCACCGACCACGGCGAACAGGCCGACGCCGGTAGCTGCACCAGAGAACCAGGCACCGAGGCCGGTGCTGGCGGAGATGACCGAGAACATGGATTCACTGCCTTGTCTTGCTGGGGGAACGGTGCCTCGCGAGGGCGGACAGCACCGGAATGGGCGCCATTGTCGCGCCGCAACATTTGAAAGACGAGCTAAACTTACTAAACCAACATTAGCGGAGCTTAATTCGATGCGCATCGACCATGCCCAGCTGCGGGCCTTGGCCGCGGTCATCCGCGAAGGCAGCTTCGACCGCGCCGCGCAGTCGCTCAATGTCACCCCTTCGGCCATCTCCCAGCGGGTGAAGGCGCTGGAGGACCGGATCGGGCGCCTGCTGGTCAAGCGCGGCACCCCGGCCACGGCCACCGCCGAGGGCCAGCTGCTGGTCCAGCTGGCCGAACAGACCGCGCTGCTGGAGCACGACGCCCTGCACCGCATGGGCCTGGCCGACGAGGACCTGCCGCAGGCGAGCATCCCGGTGGCGGTGAACCATGACAGCCTGGAAACCTGGTTCCCGCAGGCCGCGCAGCAGTTCGCGCAGAACACCGGCACCACCCTGGACCTGCGCGTGGAAGACCAGGACCACACGGTGGAGCTGCTGCGCCAAGGCACGGTGCTGGGCGCGGTGACCACGCTGGACGAGCCGGTGCAGGGCTGCCAGATCCATGCGCTGGGCAGCATCCGCTATGCGGCGACGTGCACGCCGGAGTTCCGCGAGCGCCATTTCGCCAAGGGCGTGACGGCGCAGGCGCTGGCTCAGGCCCCGGTGCTGGTGTTCAACCGCAAGGACGACATGCAGTCGCGCTTCGCCCAGCGGATGGCCGGCGATGCGCTGCCGAGCACGGCGCCGACGTGGTGGATCCCCTCCACCCGGGCCTTCGTGCAGGCCAACCTGGGCGGGCTGGGCTGGACGATGAACCCGCTGCCGCTGGTGAAGCGCCATCTGGATGCGGGGCGGCTGGTGTATGTGCGGCAGCGTGCGTGGGAAGACGTGCCGCTGTACTGGCAGCACTGGAAGGGTGATGTGCAGACGATGGCGCTGCTGACCCGGGCGGTGCTGGAGGCGTCAAGCACGCTGGTCCGGCGGAAGCGGTGACGCGGCGGGGCTGCCGCCCTGCACCTGCCGAATCAACGTCAACGTCAAAAGCTGGCTATCCGTGGGATGGCGGGGTGGGTCCGGTTGAGGGGGACGCCGTGAACCCATCCATGGGGGCTTGGTCGCGCCATCCATGGCGCTCACACCCCCTCAACCGGACCCACCC
>DEZI01000027.1:100029-221053 GCA_002364755.1 Stenotrophomonas maltophilia | reverse complement strand
CTGTTGGAACCTGCTGCTGATGATGCTTCTGCTGATGATGCTTCTGCTGATGGTGCTGCTGATGGTGCTGCTGGTGGTGGGTGCCGACCGTTGGTCGGCACGAGGGCGGATCCCGTTGCCGCGCAACGGGCTCTGACCCCATTTTTTGGGGCTGGTTTCTGTGCCAGCATCGCGGCATCCGACCTTCTGGGGGCTGGGCGATGCAGACCGATCCGGTGTTCCTGCATATCCGCGTGGTGATGGGCATCATCCTGGGCCTGTCGATCACCACGCTGCTGAAGGGGCTGGCGCAGATCATCGAGCACCCGCAGCGGCGTGGCTGTTCGGCCCTGCACCTGTGCTGGGTGGCGTGGACGCTGGTCTCGCTGGTGACGTTCTGGTGGTGGGAATTCCGCCTGATCCAGGTGCACCAGTGGACCTTCGAGATCTATCTGTTCGTGATCGCTTACTGCGCCACGTGGTTCCTGCTGTGCGCCCTGCTGTTTCCCGATGACCTGCGCGATTTCAGCAGCTACGGCGCCTACCTGATGCAGCGCCGGCGCTGGATCTTCAGCGTGATCGCCACGTTGACGCTTCTGGATCTTGTGGATACCGCGATCAAGGGGCAGAGTCGCTGGCGGCTGCTGGGCGAGGCGTATCCGCTGCACACGGCGCTGATGCTGGTGGTCTGCGTGCTGGGCTGGAACCTGCGCACGGCGCGCGCGCAGGTGGTGCTGGCCGGGGTGGCGCTGGCGTACCAGGTGGGCTACTTCGCCGCGGAGTACTTCACCATCGGCAGTGATTGAATGCTTCCGCCGGGCATGGCCCGGCGCTACCGAAGGAACCTGCATGACGATCCACTACCGCCCCGCCCTTGCCACTGATGCGGCTGCCTGCATCGACCTGCGGGGGCGTACCCGCGAGAACGCCTTCAACGCCGCGCAGCTGGCCGAACTGGGCATCACCGCGGAAAGCTGGGCGGCAGGCATCGCCGAGGGCGATTTCGTCGGCCGCATCGCAGAGCACGACGGCACGGTGGTCGGCTACGGCTTCGCCGACCGCGACAGTGGCGAGGTGCTGGTGCTGGCGCTGCTGCCGGACTACGAAGGCCGCGGCATCGGCCAGCGCCTGCTGCAGGAGGTGGTCGGACTCGCCCGCGCCGCCGGCCATCGCCGCCTGTTCCTGGCCTGCTCGGCCGATCCGCGCTCGCGTTCGCACGGTTTCTACCGGCACCTGGGCTGGCAGGCCACCGGCGAGGTGGACCAGGCGGGCGACGAGATCCTGGAACTGGTCTGAGCACGTGACGCCGGGGAGCGGAATGCTGCATTGCATCAAAACCGGACCGGATCGGGTTAAAATCGTGCCAGGTTGCTGCAAGGCATTGTTTCTTCAAGCCATTTGCTGTCCCAGCGCGCATCCTGCCCCCTTCCCCACGCCCAAGTCATTCCCATGAAGAAATTTGGCAAGGCTCTTATCGCCCTGCTCGTGCTGCTGTTGCTGGCCGCCGCGCTGTTCCTGTACTGGCCGCTGACCCAGCGCTCGGTGCCCGCCGCCAGCAATGACAAGCCGGTCGACGTCGTCCTGGTCGGTGCCGGCATCATGAGCATCACCCTGGCCACCTACCTGCAGGAACTGCAGCCGGACTGGAACATCCAGGTCTACGAGCGGCTCGACACCGTCGCCGGCGAAAGCTCGGACGGCTGGAACAACGCCGGCACCGGCCACTCGGCATTCGCCGAACTGAACTACACCCCGGAACTGCCCGACGGCAGCATCGAGACCAAGCGCGCGGTCGGCATCGCCGAATCGTTCGAGGTCTCGCGCCAGTTCTGGTCGCACCAGGTGAAGGAAGGCCGGCTGAGCCAGCCCAGCGACTTCATCAACCCGACCCCGCACATGAGCTTCGTCTGGGGCGATGACAACATCGCCTACCTGCACAAGCGCCAGCAGGCGCTGGTGAAAAATCCGCTGTTCTACGGCATGCAGTACTCGGAGGATCCGGCGCAGATCAAGCAGTGGGCACCGCTGCTGATGGAAGGCCGCGACCCGAAGCAGAAGGTCGCTGCGACCTGGATGCCGCTCGGTACCGACGTCAACTTCGGCGTCATCACCCGCCAGCTGACCGCCGGCCTGCAGCGCAGCCCGAACTTCGGCCTGCACCTGGAACATGAAGTGCGCGCGCTGCGGCAGAACGCCGACAAGAGCTGGAACGTGACGGTGAAGGACCTCAAGGCCGGCACCGAGACCACCACCCATGCCCGCTTCGTGTTCATCGGTGCCGGTGGCGCCGCGCTGAAGCTGCTGCAGATGTCCGGCATTCCCGAATCGAAGGATTACGCCGGCTTCCCGGTGGGCGGCCAGTTCCTCGCCTTCCAAGGCGCGGACGTGACCTCGCGCCACCACGTGAAGGCCTACGGCATGGCCGAAACCGGTTCGCCGCCGATGTCGGTGCCGCACCTGGATGCGCGCAAGCTCGATGGCAAGCCGGTGATCCTGTTCGGGCCTTTCGCCCTGTACAGCACCAAGTTCCTCAAGCACGGCTCGTGGTGGGACCTGTATTCGTCGGTCAACCACAACAACGTCGGCCCGATGCTGTCGGTGGGCAAGGACAACCTGGACCTGGTGCAGTACCTGATTGCCCAGGCGCGCCTGGATGATGCCGATCGCCAGGCCGAGCTGGTCAAGTATTTCCCCAACGCCAAGCCCACTGACTGGAAGCTGGTGACGGCTGGCCAGCGCGTGCAGATCATCAAGCGCGATCCGTTGAAGGGCCCGGTGCTGCAGTTCGGCACCGAGATCGTGACCGACAAGGACCACACCCTGGCCGCCCTGCTGGGTGCCTCGCCGGGTGCCTCGACCTCGCCGCCGATCATGCTCGACCTGATGGCCAAGGCCTTCCCGGAACAGATGAAGGCCGGCTGGGAAACCCGCCTGCGCGGGATCGTGCCGTCGTACGGGCGCAAGCTCAATGACAGCGCCGCGCTGACCAACGAGATCCGCACGCAGACCAGCCAGACCCTGCACCTGCCGTATCTGGACGTGCCGGTGGAAGCCGGTGCGACGCCGGCGCTGGCCCCGGCCGCTGCGCCGGCCGCGCCGGAAAAGCGCAACGGCAACGAGGAGCTGCAGGCGCTGTAAGCCTGCTTGCCCGCTGCATTACACGGACGGCCACCTTCGGGTGGCCGTTCGTATTTGGGCGGCTCCCTGGTGTAGAGCCGAGCCAATGCTCGGCTCCAGCCAAATGCAGCCGAGCATAGGCTCGGCTCTACAGAAGGCGGTGCCCGGCGCCGGGACGCCCATTTCCACTGATACGAATTGTAATGTTGTTAAGAATTATTTACATTTGCGCCCTGCGCAGCGACTGCGCCCTCCCAGATGGACCTGATGTGCCCGAAGCCGTCGCCCCGGGTACTGGACGACTGTCGCCACCCTTCCCCGCTTCCAACCCTCGAGCCCACCATGTCCTTGACCCTGCATAACCGCCTGCCCCGCCGCGCGCTGCTGCCGGCGGCCCTGCTTTCGTCGCTGTCCCTGCTGGCGGCGCCCAGCGCGTTTGCTGCCGCCGATGCCTCCGACGCCAAGACCCTGGACCGGGTGAGCGTGCGCGCCGAGCAGGCGGCACCGCCGTCGAGCACCACCCGCCTGCCGATCACGCTGCAGGAAACCCCGCAGTCGTCGACGGTGATCGGCCTGGAGCGACTGCAGAACGAATCGCTGTTCAGCATCAACGACGTGATGCGCAACGTCACCGGCGTCAGTGTGTCCTTCTATGACACCCAGCGCCCGCTGTACTACGCGCGTGGTTTCGCCATCACCGATTTCCAGGTCGACGGCATCCCCACCTACAGCGGCTCGACCAACCAGGAATACGACACCGCCTTCTACGACCGCGTGGAAGTGATCCGCGGTGCCAACGGCCTGCTCAGCGGCGCCGGCGTTCCGTCGGCCACGGTCAACCTGCTGCGCAAGCGCCCGGGCAAGGAATTCGACGCCTCGTTCTCGGTCAGCGCCGGCAGCTGGGATTACCGCCGCATGGAGGCGGATGTGACCGCGCCGCTGACCACCGATGGCCGCTTCCGCAGCCGCGTGGTCGCCGCCTATACCGATCGTGATTTCTATTACGACCGCTACAAGGAAAACAAGATGGCCGGCATGGCCGTGCTGGAAGGCGACCTGACCGACAGCACCACGGTCACCGTCGGCTACCAGACCCAGGACAACAACCCGGTGGGTTCGACCTGGGGCACCGTGCCGTTCTTCGACAGCCAGGGCAATTTCGCCCACCTGCCGCGCTCGACCAACGTGTCGCCGAAGTGGAGCTACTGGCAGCGCGAAACCAGCACCGTGTTCGCCAACCTCGAGCAGCGCTTCGGTGACGACTGGCTGCTGAAGGTCAACACCTCCTACACCCGCGGCAACGTGCAGAACGTGCGCCTGTACGGCACCGGCAACCCGAACCCGGTGGACGGCTCGGGCATCTTCCTGCGCGCCGCCGCCGGCGATGCCGAAGACACCCGCCGCAACGTCGATGCCTACCTGACCGGCACCTTCAGCCTGTGGGGCCAGGAGCACGACGTGACCCTTGGCACGCAGTGGTCGGACCTGGAAGCCACCACCCACACCACCACGCTGAACTTCCCGAGCGACTGGGCGCGCTGCGGTAACGAGCGCTGCTACTACATCCCCAACATCTACGACTGGAACGGCGACATCTCCGAGGTGACCTACACCCGCACCGGTGCGCGCCGCCTGGCCAGGACCACACAGAGTGGCGTGTACCTGGCCACCCGCCTGCGCCTGGCCGACCCGCTGGCGCTGATCGCCGGCGCACGCCTGAGCCGCTGGGAAACCCGCACCCGCGCCTACAACGCCACCGGCGCGTACACCGGCACCAGCGGTGCGTACAAGGTCAGCGACGAAGTCACGCCGTACGTGGGCCTGGTCTACGACATCACCCCGGACGTGTCCGTCTACGCCAGCTACACCGAGATCTTCAACCCGCAGAACTACAAGGACAGGAACGAGAACCTGCTGGCGCCGGTGCAGGGTTCCAACGTCGAAGCGGGCATCAAGACGCAGTGGTTCGACGGCCGCCTGACCGCCAATGCGGCGGTGTTCGAAGCCAAGCAGGACAACTACGCGGTGCGTGACATGAGCGTGCCGGACGGTTCGCTCAGCGATGGCAGCTCGGCCTACATCGGTATCAACGGCACCAAGGCGCGCGGCTGGGAAATGGACATCAACGGCGAGATCCTGCCCGGCTGGACGGTCAATGCCGGTTTCACCCACGTCAAGGTCACGCGCGCCGCGACCGACCTGCTGTACGCGAACCCGGCCGAGGACCTGCTGCAGCTGAACACCCAGGTGCGCCTGCCCGGCGTGCTCGACCGCCTGAGCGTCGGCGCCGGCGTGCAGTGGCAGAGCAAGGTGCAGGGCTACAACATCCCCTACCCGCTGGGCGGCACGGTGACGGTGAACCAGCCGGCCTATGCGCTGGTGCAGTTCAACGCCAACTACCGCATCAGCGACAACTGGACGGCGACGCTGAGCGTGCGCAACGCGCTGGACAAGACCTACTGGGCCAACCTGGACTACAACAATTACGGCGAACCGCGCTTCGTGGCGGCCAGCCTGCGCTGGAAGTTCTAAGGTCGCCGCATGCCCGGGGTCGTATCCCTTTCCGCAGGAAAGGGCTCTGACCCCACACCGGGCGCAATCCCGGTGGGGCCGACCGTTGGTCGGCACTTGCCTCCCCCGCACTGCCACGACCAACGGTCGTGGCCTACATGAATGGGCCCGCCTGCGTGCGGGCCCTTTTTTTGCTGCGCTGCGGGTTGCACACCGCTCCATAATTATGACGTAATTATCCCAACACCAATCGGAAGCCGGTCGATGAACCCGAGCTGGGACACGTTGGAACGCAGCCGCCAGGCCCGCCTGGAACGGGTCGCGCCCTGGGCCAGGGGCCGCGAGGTCGCCGCCGCGGATGTGGCCGAACTGCTGCACGCCCTGCTGGAACCGGGCGACAAGGTCTGCCTGGAGGGCAACAACCAGAAGCAGGCCGATTTCCTCGCCCAGTCCCTCGCCGATCTGGACCCCGCCCGCGTGCACGACCTGCACATGGTGCAGTCGGTGCTGTCCCTGCCCTCGCACCTGGATGTGTTCGAGCGCGGCATCGCGTCGAAGCTGGACTTCTCGTTCTCCGGACCGCAATCGGTGCGGCTGGCCAACCTGGTGGCCGAGGGACGCATCCAGATCGGTGCCATCCACACCTACCTGGAACTGTTCGGCCGCTACTTCATCGACCTCACCCCGCGCGTGGCGCTGGTCGCCGCGCAGGCCGCCGACCGCCACGGCAACCTCTATACCGGCCCAAACACCGAAGACACTCCGGTGATCGTCGAGGCCACCGCCTTCGGTGGCGGCATTGTCATCGCCCAGGTCAACGAAATCGTCGACACCCTCCCCCGCGTCGATATCCCCGCTGACTGGGTCAACTTCGTGGTGCAGGCGCCGCGCCCGAACCACATCGAACCGCTGTTCACCCGCGACCCGGCACAGATCTCCGAGATCCAGGTGCTGATGGCGATGATGGCCATCAAGGGCATCTACGCCGAGTACGGCGTCAACCGCCTCAACCATGGCATCGGCTTCGACACTGCGGCCATCGAACTGCTGCTGCCCACCTATGCCGAATCGCTGGGGCTGAAGGGCAAGATCTGCCAGCACTGGGCGCTGAACCCGCACCCGGCACTGATTCCGGCGATCGAATCGGGCTTCGTCAAATCGGTGCATTCGTTCGGCTCGGAACTGGGCATGGAGAAGTACATCGCCGCACGTGGCGATGTGTTCTTCACCGGCGCGGACGGTTCGATGCGCTCCAACCGCGCGTTCTCGCAGACCGCCGGCCTGTATGCCTGCGACATGTTCATCGGCTCGACCCTGCAGATCGACCTGCAGGGCAACAGCTCCACCGCCACCCGCGACCGCATCGCCGGCTTCGGCGGCGCACCCAACATGGGCTCCGATGCACGCGGCCGCCGCCACGCCAGCGATGCCTGGATCAAGGCCGGCCAGCAGGCCGCGCGGCCGGGCGAGATGCCGCGCGGGCGCAAGCTGGTGGTGCAGATGGTGGAAACCTTCCGCGAGCACATGGCGCCGGCCTTCGTTGAACGCCTCGATGCCTGGGAACTGGCCGAGCGCGCGGACATGCCGCTGCCGCCGGTGATGATCTACGGCGACGACGTCAGCCACGTGCTGACCGAGGAAGGGATCGCCAACCTGCTGCTGTGCCGCACGCCGGAGGAACGCGAACAGGCGATCCGCGGCGTCTCCGGTTACACCGCCGTCGGCCTCGGCCGTGACCGCGCGATGGTGGAAAACCTGCGCGACCGCGGCGTGATCCGTCGTCCTGAAGATCTCGGCATCTCGCCGCGCGATGCCAGCCGAGACCTGCTGGCCGCGCGTTCGGTGAAGGACCTGGTGCGCTGGTCCGGCGGCCTGTACGACCCGCCCAAGCGCTTCCGCAACTGGTAAGGGGCTGAGCATGGAAACCCTCGACTATCGATTCGACGGCCGTACCCCCGTGCAGTTCCCGCGCGATGCGGTGCTGGTGGGCGTGCTCGCCTCGGGCAACCTGGAAATCCTGCTGGAACCCGCCGCGCAGGACGGTGCGATGACGGTGCGCATCATCACCGCCGCGCAGGGCTTCGGCACCATCTGGCAGGCGGTCATCGCCGATTTTGCCCAGCGCCATTCCCTGCGCGACGTGCGCGTCTCGATCAACGATGCCGGTGCAACCCCGGCCGTGGTCAGCCTGCGCCTGGACCAGGCCGTGGAAACCCTGCTGGCCGGAGGCACGCCATGAGCCACGTGCAACGCCACAGCTATTACGAAGCCGATGCACGCGAACGCATCGCCGGGCTGGTCGATGCCGGTTCGTTCCGCGAATTCCTCGGCCCCGCGCGGCGCATGATGAGCCCGCACCTGGCCCAGCTCGACCAGCCGGCCGCCTTCGACGATGGCATCGTCGTGGGTGAAGCGACGCTGCAGGGCAAGCGCGTGCTGCTGGCCGCGCAGCAGGGTGAATTCATGGGCGGTGGCGTAGGCGAAGTGCATGGCGCCAAGCTGACCGGGCTGTTGCGCCGCGCGGCGGAAACCCGCCCCGATGGCGTGTTACTGCTGCTGGATACCGGCGGTGTGCGCCTGCACGAAGCCAATGCCGGCCTGATTGCGATTTCCGAAATCATGCGCGCCACCCTGGGCGCACGCGCTGCTGGCGTACCGGTGGTGGCACTGATCGGCAGCGGCAACGGCGCGTTCGGCGGCATGGGCATCGTCGCCCGCTGCTGCACTACCGTCATCATGTCCGAGGAAGGCCGACTGTCGCTTTCCGGGCCGGAAGTGATCGAGACCGTGCGCGGCGTGGAGGAATTCGATTCGCGCGACCGCGCACTGGTCTGGCGCGTGACCGGTGGCAAGCATCGCTACCTGATCGACCAGGCGCAGGTGCTGGTGCCCGACGCCATCGAGGCCTTCGCCGGTGCCGCCGTTGACGCATTGCAAGCCGACGCCGCAAGCGAAGATTCCGATGCTGCGCTGGCCGCCCTGCAGGCCCGTCACACCGCGCTGAAGGCACGCGTGCAGGCCTGGGGCGACTGCCGTGATGGACTGGAGATCTGGTCCCGCCAGGGCATCGCCGAGCCCGAGCGCCTGCCGCTGCTGGACACCGACGCCTTCCTCGCCGCCACCGCCGACCGGAGCCTGCCATGAGTGCCCCGCTGCAGACCCTGCTCGACGCCCTGTTCCCGCGCGGCCACCGCATCGACAGCCACGATTCGGTGTTGACCGGCACCGCCACTACCGAAGATGGCGAAGTGACCGTGATCGGTACCACCGACCGCATCGAAGTCGGCGTCGACCACGCGCTGGCGCTGGCCGAAACCGTGCTGGCCAGTACCGCCGCACACCCGCAGCGGCCGATCGTGATGCTGGCCGACACCGCCGGCCAGCGCCTGGCACGCCGCGATGAACTGCTGGGCATCAACGGTTACTTCGCCCACCTCGCGCAGACCCTCGACCTGGCCCGCCGTCGTGGCGCGCGCCTGGTCACCCTGGTCTACGGCGAATCGGTGAGCGGCGGCTTCCTGTCCTTCGGCCTGATGGCCGACCACATCCATGCCCTGCCCGATGCACAGGTGCGGGTGATGGACCTGCGCGCGATGGCGCGGGTAACCAAGCGACCGCTGGAAAAACTGCAGGCGCTCAGCCAGAGCTCGCCGGTGTTCGCACCGGGCGTGGCCAACTACGTGTCGATGGGCGCGGTCGAATCGCTGTGGGACGGCGACCTCGCCCAGCACCTGCTGCAGGCGCTGCGCACGCCCAGCGACGGCGATCTGCGTGCCGCACGCGGCGCCGAACGTGGTGGCCGTGCGCTGGCGGCCGATGTCTGCTCTGCGGTGGCCCGCGGGGATGCCTGACCGGCCCGCCCGCCATACGCTGGTCTGGCTGTCGGCACATGCCGACTGGCGGGCCGACGTGGCCGCGCAGGAACCTCGCCTGGCGGCGTGGTTCGCGCAGGGGCTGCCCGCGATGGTGGCACGGCGTGCCGTGGATGATCCCGACCCGCGGCTGCGACTCGGCGTGCCGCTGCCGCCGAGCGAAGGCAAGCAGCGCCTGGCCCTGCGCGTGCCGCTGCACGACGTGCAGCGCCAGCAGCCGCCGCCGACGCTGGAAGCCATCCTCACCCCCGGCGTTGCCAACGACTGGCAGGCCGCGCTGCACGCACTGGCGCGCCTTGCCCCGGGCCGTGTGTTCGGTGCCTTCGCCTGGCAGCACCTGAGTGGCCTGCCCTACGTGCATGCCGCATCGGACATCGACCTGCTGTGGCAGGTGGACGCCACGACCCAAGCCGATGCGCTGGTGGCGCGACTGCAGCAGTGGGAGGCCGAGCACGGCCGTCGGGTCGACGGCGAACTGTGCCTGGCCGACGGCGGCGCGGTGAACTGGCGCGAGTACGCCGGTGGCAGCCGCCAGGTGCTGGTCAAACGCCTGGAAGGTGCCGCACTGGAAGCCCGCGAACGGCTGTTCATGGCCACCGGAGTGGCCGCATGAACGGCCAGGCCCACGCTGGCCGCCCCGTCGCGCGCCGCGTCGACAGCGCGCGCCTGGGCCGCCTGGCCATCGCCAGCCTGCATGCCGAACTGGCCTGCGCACCCAAGCCGGGCCTGGTCACTCCGTTCGACACCGGCAGTCATGACGACATGGATGCCGGTACGTTCCTGCGCAGCCTGTTCGCGTTACGCCACTACTTCACCGCGATTGCCGACGCCGGTGCCGCTGATGCGCCGTTTGCCAGCCTGCGCGCGCATGGCATCGCCGCCGAGCACGCGATGCTGCGCGCTACCGGCGGCATCAATACCCACCGCGGCGCCATTTTCAGCCTGGGCCTGCTGGTGGCAGCTTCCGCACGCTGCCGCCGCCAGCAGGGCCACGCCGCGCCGGCCACGCAGGTCTGCCTGACCGTGCAGCACTGGGTCGATGCGTTCGCCGCTGCGCCGCTGGATGCGAACAGCCCCGGCCAGCGCGCGCGCCTGCGCCATGGCGTGCCGGGCGTGCGCGAACAGGCCGCCGCCGGTTACCCCGTGCTGCGCCACCTGGCCGTACCGACCCTGCGCCATGCCCTGCACAACGGCCTGCCACGTGATGCGGCGATGTGCCAGACCCTGATGCAGCTGGTCGCGCAGGTGGACGATCTCAACCTGCTGCACCGCGGCGGCGCAGAGGGCCTGGCCTGGGCGCAGCAGCAGGCGCGTCGTTTCATCGAGGCAGGCGGTGCCTTCGCACCCGGCTGGCAGGTACGCCTGCACGACATCGGTGAGGGCTTCATCGCACGCCGCCTGAGCCCGGGTGGAAGCGCCGACCTGCTGGCCTGCAGCTGGTTCCTGCTGCAGCAGGAGGGCGCATGAGCCTTGCCCTGCTCTGCCCCGGACAAGGTGCGCAGCACGCGGCGATGTTCGACCGCGTACGGGAGTTGCCAGCGGCCCGCGACGTGCTGGCGTCGGCCAGCGCCGTGCTCGGCCGTGATGTATTCGCGGCCGCCGCCGACGAAGCACGCTTCAACAACGCGCTGGCGCAACCGCTGCTGTGTGCCGCAACGCTGGCGCACTGGCACGGCCTGCGCGAAGCATTGCCGGCACCGCTGCTGGTGGCCGGCTACAGCATCGGTGAACTGGCCGCCCATGCGGTTGCCGGCAGCGTTGATGCGAGCACCTGCCTGGGCCTGGCCGCGCAGCGCGCGCGACTGATGGATGCCGCCAGCCCCGCCGATGCAGGCATGCAGGCCGTGCTGGGGCTGGAGCGCCACACCCTGCAGCCGCTGTGTGAAGCACACGGCGCGCATGTGGCGATTGCCAACGGCCGCGATCGCTTCATCGTCGGCGGCACGCAGCACTCCCTGCAGGCGCTGGCCGATGCCGCGCGCGCGCAGGGTGCGGAGATCCGCCCGCTGCCGGTGCATGTACCCGCGCATACGCCGTTGCTGCACGCTGCCCTCGCACCCTTCGCCGCCGCACTCGATGCCTCGCCGCTGCGGGCCCCGCGCCTGCCGCTGCTGGCGGGCATCGATGCGCGCCCGGTGCGGGACCGCGCAGCGGCGGTGCACACGCTGTCGGCGCAGCTGGCACAGACCATTGAATGGGCGCAGGTGATGCGCCAGGCCTTCGAGCGCGGCGCGCGGGTATTCCTGCAGCTGGGCCCGGGCAATGCACTAGCGCGCATGGTCGCGTCGTCCTACCCGTGCTGCGAGGTGCGCGCGGTGGAAGAGTTCCAGAGCCTGGACGGCGCGACGGCATGGGTCCGCAGCGCGCTGGAGCGGCTGCAGTAACGGGTTCGAGCAGTACGTATCACGCATCACGTTGTACGACGCCTTACCCCGGGATGGCGGGTCTCCATCCGAGCTGTACCCGAGTCACGTGTCTGGGAGGGCGCATGAGTCCACAAATCGCAACGATCATCGGTCTGGTGATCATGTTCATCGTCGCCACCGCGATGCCCATCAACATGGGTGCGGTGGCCTTCGCCCTCGCCTTCATCATCGGCGGAATCTTCGTCGACATGGGTGGCAAGGAAGTGCTCGCCGGCTTCCCCGGTGATCTGTTCCTGACCCTGGTCGGCATCACCTACCTGTTCGCCATCGCGCAGAAGAACGGCACCATCGACCTGCTGGTGCACTGGGCGGTGAAAGCGGTACGCGGCCACATCGTGGCCATTCCGTGGGTGATGTTCGTCATCACCGCCGTGCTGACCGCCTTCGGCGCGCTGGGCCCGGCGGCGGTGGCCATCATCGGCCCGGTCGCGCTGCGCTTCGCCAAGCAGTACAACATCAATCCGCTGATGATGGGCCTGCTGGTGATCCATGGTGCGCAGGCCGGTGGCTTCTCGCCGATCAGCGTGTACGGCAGCATCACCAACGGCGTGGTGCAGAAGGCCGGCCTGGACGTGACCGAGATGGCAGTGTTCCTGACCAGCCTCGGCTTCAACTTCATGATGGCGATCATCTGCTTCCTGGCCTTCGGTGGCATCGCGCTGATGCGTCGCGGTTCGATCACCGCCACCGGTGGCGTCGGCGACGCCGAGCTCGCCATGGCCGGTGGCCCGCAGGCGTCGTCGCGGCAGTTCGCCATCGAAGGCCACGGCGCGCTGGTGTCGGCCGGTGGTGGCACGCTGTCCAATGACCCCGCCGCGCTGGATGCGGTGGGCTTCACCCGCGAGCGTCTGTTCACCCTGATCGGCCTGCTTGGCCTTGGCGTGGCCGCGCTGATCTACAACCTCAACGTCGGCCTGGTCTCGATCACCGTCGCGGTGGCGCTGGCCCTGCTCTCGCCGCAGAGCCAGAAGGGTGCGGTCGATGGCATCAGCTGGTCGACCGTGCTGCTGATCTGCGGCGTGGTGACCTATATCGGCGTGCTCGAACACGCCGGCGCGGTGGACTTCATCGGCCATGGTGTTTCCAGCATCGGCATCCCGCTGCTGGGCGCGCTGCTGGTCTGCTATGTCGGCGGCATCGTGTCCGCATTCGCCTCGTCGGCGGCCGTGCTGGGCGCGACCATTCCGCTGGCGGTGCCGTTCCTGATGCAGGGCCACCTGGGTGCTGCCGGCGTGATCTGCGCGCTGGCCGTGTCGTCCACCATCGTCGACGTCAGCCCGTTCTCGACCAACGGCGCGCTGGTGGTGGCCTCGGCCGCGAAGGAAGAGCGCGAGACGCTGTTCCGCCGCTTCCTGGTGTACAGCGGCCTGGTGGTGGCGTTTGGGCCGCTGCTGGCCTGGCTGGTGTTCGTGGTGCCGGGCTGGATGTAACCACCCAACGGTAGTACCGGCCGCTGGCCGGCAATCTCATGAAGCCATCCAGCGATCATGGGTTGCCGGCCAGCGGCCGGCACTACCTGGCGGTACACTTCCACCATGGCCATTGCTCCCGCCCCGCGTTCGCCGAAGAAGCGCGCACCTCTGTACGAAGAGGTGGCCGGGCATGTGCGCGAGCGCATCTACGATTACCGGCTGCCGCCGGGCGAATGGATCGACGAACCCGCGCTGTGCGAGGAACTCGGCATCAGCCGTACGCCGCTGCGCGAGGCGTTGAAGCTGCTGGCCGCCGAAGGGCTGGTGCAGATCGATGCCGGCCGCGGTGCGCGGGTCACCCGGCTGACCCTGGAAGACCTCAACCAGCTTTTTCCGGTGATGGCGATGCTGGAAGGCCGCTGCGCGCATGAGGCGGTCAAGCACATCGACGACGCCGGCGTGCAGCAGCTGGAAGACCTGCATGCGGCGATGGAAGCGGCAGCGGCCAATGGCAACATCGCCGAGTACTACCGCAACAACTACCTCATCCACGAAACCGTGCAGCACTACGCCGGCAACCCCTGGCTGATCCGCATCACCCACGACCTGCACCGCATCCTGAAGATGCACCGCGGCCGCCAGCTGCTGGCACCGGGCCGCACGGCGCAGTCGCTGGCCGAGCATCGCGAGCTGATGGACTGTTTCCGCCGCCGTGACGCACAGGCGGCAGAGCGCACCATGGAACGCCACCTGCTGAGCCAGGGCCAGGCGCTGGCCGCGTACGTGGCCGATGGCGGTTTGTTGAACGTGCCCGCACCGCTGCCGACCGAAGGCGGCGGCTGAGCGGGTATTGCCTCGCCGGGCATGGCCCGGCGCTACCGATGGCGGCGGATCGCCAGCTGCGCCTCAATCGCCGCAGCTGCCACCATCGCCGCCACCGCTGTCGCTGCTGCAGTCCGATCCGCCATGGCTGTGGCTGCCGTGGCTGTCACTGGCATACCCGCCCGAGGAGTCGTAGCTGCCCGCGAAGCTGCCATCACTGCGGCTCACCGAGCCATCGGCGGTGGCGATCGCCATGCACAGGATCGCGCCGACCAGCGGCAGCAGCCAGACCAGCAGCAGCTGCACCATCCGTCCTCCCACCGACACGTCGTCGCGCCGCACCACCACATACGTGGCGACCGAGTTCAAGCCCAGCACCAGGGCGATGAGGACCAGAGTGACAACCAGCATGGCGCAGCTCCTTGCGCAGGGGGGTTGCGGCATTATGGCCCTGCCGTGCCCCCGGTTCGCCCTGCCTGTCATGAAGATGGGACAATGTGGGGCGCGCCGGCACGGCTCCTGGGTCCCGCCGGCCCCCCTGCACCACACGGAAGAAGAAGAACAACAACATGCTGAAAGTCATTTTCGATACGGATCCGGGCGTCGATGACGCGCTGGCCCTGCTGTACCTGCACAAGCACGCCCAGATCGACCTGGTCGGCGTCACCACCACCTTCGGCAATGCGTCGGTGGATTCGACCACCCACAACGCGCTGTACCTGAAGCAGACCTGGGGCTTTGCCGCCCCGGTCGCGCGCGGCGCCGCCGGCCCGCTGCAGCCCGAAGCCACCCCGGAAGCCTGGCCGGTGCACATCCATGGCCACAACGGCCTGGGCAACCACCCGGTGCCGGCTGCGCTGGACGTGGCCGCCGATGCGCGCCCGGCCCACCAGCTGATCATCGACCTGGTCCGCGCCCACCCGGGCGAAGTGACCCTGGTCGCGGTCGGCCGCATGACCAACCTGGCCCTGGCCCTGCAGCAGGCCCCGGACATCGCCGGCCTGGTGCGCGGCGTGGTCCTCATGGGCGGCGCGTTCCACGTCAACGGCAACATCACCCCGGCCGCCGAGGCCAACATCTGGGGCGACGCCGAAGCGGCCGACATCGTGTTCACCGCGCAGTGGCCGGTCACCGCCATCGGCCTGGACGTCACCACCCGCGTGGAGATGGACCGTGACGGTCTGGACACGCTGGCTGCCATCGGCGGTGCCGATGCCGCGCTGGTGCGTGCGCTGTCGCAGGACTACGTGGACTTCTACCTGCAGGCTGGGCACAAGGGCATGGTCGTGCACGACTGCTGCGCCTGCATCGCCCTGACCCGCCCGGAGCTGTTCCAGTTCGAGCGCGCCAGCGTGCGCGTGGCCACTGACGGCGTTGCCCGCGGCATGACCATCCCCAAACCGGAAGGCCTGGCCTTCGGCCCCAGCGTGTGGGATGGCCACGTGCTGCAGTCGATCGCCATCGGCGTGGATGCACCGGCCGTGCTGGCCGACATCGCGCAGACCCTGGCGGTCTGATCGCCTAGCGCTTGCCCCTGCCCGGGGTCGTCTCGGGCAGGGTCCACAGCACCGGCAGCACCAGCACCGCCACCAGCGCGATCATCGCGCCCGGCGCCGCCGCCCAGCCGCTGCGTTCCACCCACCACTGCGCCAGCCACGGTGTCGCACCGCCGAACACCGCCGTGGCCATGGTCACCCCCAGTGCCAGCCCGCTCACCCGGCCCTCGCCCGGGAACTGCTCGGCCGTGGCCGGTGCCGCTACCGCGCTGATGCCACCCGCCACGCAGGCCAGCACCACCGCCGCCAGCGCGATGCCCAGCGGCGCGGCTTCGGCCATCCAGCCGAACATCGACAACGGCAGCAGCGCCGCCAGCACCGTCAGCCCCAACAGCATCGGCCGCCGCCCGAAGCGATCGGACAGCAGTCCGCACAGCGGCGTGATGGCGATGACCGCCACCGCCGCGACTGTCGACAGCCACAGCGCATCGCCTTCATCGTGCCCCTGCGCATGCAGGAACGCCGGCACATAGGTGATGCCGACGTAGTAAGTGATCGAACCGAGTGCGGAAATCGCGAAGGTGCGCGCCACGGCGCCGGGATGGTTGCGCAGTACGTGGCGCAGCGGCGTCGCCGGAATGCTGCCCTCGCGACGCTGGCGCTCGAACTCGGGTGATTCATGCATGCCCGAACGCGCAATGAGGATTACCAGCGCCAGCGCGGCACCGACGAAGAATGGAATGCGCCAGCCCCAGCCATCCAGCTGTGCGGGCGTCAGCATCGCCACCGTCACCGCGGAGAGCGCCACCGCCAGCAGCGCGCCCACTTCACTGGCGGCCGAGGCCAGCGAGGTCACCAGGCCGCGACGGCGGGCCGGTGCGCTTTCCAGCAGGTAGGCGACCACGCCGGTGTATTCGCCGCCCACCGAAAAGGCCATCACGCAGCGCAGGACCAGCAGCAGCACGCCGGCCGTAGTGCCCGCCGTCGCTGCAGTCGGCAGCAGGGCGGTGGCCAGCATTGCCGCTGCCATCAGCGCCATCGAGGCCAGCAGCATCCAGCGCCGGCCGAGGCGGTCACCGAGGTGGCCGAAGCACAGTGCGCCGAGCGGACGCATCAGGTAGGAGACGGCGAAGCCCGCCAGCGTGACCAGCATCGCCTGCTCGCCGCCACCGAAGAACACCCGCGACAACACGGTGGCGAAATACAGGTACAGAGTGAAGTCGTACCACTCCACCACGGTGGACAGGCCCGCGACCCACATCGAGCGCTGCCGCGCCGCCGTCATTTCATTCATGGCCGGAGGGTGTCACGCGCGGGGTGACGGCGCGGTGCATCTGCAGGCAGGGCGTGGGGTCGGATCCCATCTCCGCAGGGAATGGGCTCTGCCCCCAGGGCCGACATCAGGGCGCGCGACGCAGGGTGAACAGGGTGATTTCCGAGGGCACGCCGATGCGCGCGGGGAAACCGGCCCACAGGCCAGCACCGTTGCTGACGTACAGGGTCATGCCATCCACCTCGTAGCGGCCGGAGACAAAACCACCGTTGGCCCGCTTCACCAGCTGGTCCATGCCGATGATCTGCCCGCCATGGGTATGGCCGGACAGCTGCAGCTTCACCCCGCGCGCGGCCGCATCGACGGCGTTCCGCGGGCGATGGTCGAGCAGGATCACCGGTGCGGCCGGATCGGCACCGGCCAGCGCCGCCTGCAGGTCGGGCAGCGGCAGGCCGTAGCGCGCCGCCACCGGGTCGGTGACGCCGGCAATGGTCAGCGCCGCACCGCTACGCCGCACCTGGGTGTGGCTGTTTTCCAGCACCTGCATGTGCAGCGCGCGGAAGGCCTGCATCCAGTCGCTGTACTGCGCGTAGTACTCGTGGTTGCCGGTGATGGCGATCACCCCGTCCGGCGCCTGCAGGTCGCCCAACGGACGGAAGTCATCGCGGCGTGCATCCACCGTGCCATCGATCAGGTCACCGGTGATCACGATCAGGTCGGGCCTCAGCGCATTGCTTTCGGCCACCACCTGGCGCACCCAGTCGCCGGTCAGCAGGCGGCTGGCGTGGATGTCGGTGAGCTGCAGCATGCGGTAGCCATCGAAGGCGGTCGGCAGGTCCTTGATGGCAACCTCGACCTGACGCGGCTTCGGCACTGCCATGCCCTGGCTGACGCCGTAGGCGCTGAGCAGCAGGGCGACACCTGCGGCCAGCGGACGCAGCAAAGGCGAACGCAGGGCCGAGACGGCGCGCGGCAGGCGCAGCACGCGCGCCAACAGCAGGCCGGCATCGAACAGCAGCATCGCCAGCGCCAGCAGCAGCACGGCGGTGGAGCCGGTGGCCAGCAGGGCGATGGCCATCTTCGGGATTTCCGGCGAGGCCATCGTGCCCCAGAAGGTGGCGACGATGCGCAGCTGCACGGCCAGGCCCACCAGCAGCAGCGACAACAGGGCCTTGGCCCAGACCGGCAGGCGCAGCGGCCAGAACAGGCGCCAGGCCACGTACAGGCCCATCAACAAACCAATCGTACTCAGCACTGCGGCATTCCAGAACGTGGGGCCCGCCATGGTGACGGGCGGAGGTTGCAATGGGTAGAGCCGAGCGTGGGCTCGGCTGCTCCAACTGTAGAGCCGAGCCCATGCTCGGCTGCGGAAAAAGCAGTCGAGCATGGCTCGACCCTACAGAAGGCAAAAGCAGCCGAGCGTGGGCTCGGCTCCACAAGAGGCGGCCGCGCGTTACGACTGCGCCAGCCTTTGCACGCGCAGGCGGGCGATGCGGCGCTTCTCCATCGCCAGCACGGTGATGCGCACGTCGGCCACGTCCACGGCATCGCCTTCATCCGGAAGGCGCCCCAGCTGGTCCAGCACCAGGCCGGAAATGGTCATGTAGTCGCTGCTGCGCGGCAGCGACACACCCGCCAGGCGCTGCAGGTCGTCCAGAGTCAGCGCGCCATCGGCCTCCCACTGGTCCTCGCCCTGCGCCACCACGCCGTAGCGCTCGTCCTGGGTATCGGCCAGGTCGCCGGCGATCGCCGCCAGCAGGTCGTTGGCGGTCACCAGCCCTTCCACGCTGCCGTACTCGTCCACGGCCACCGCCAGCGGCACCGGGTGCTGGCGGATCAGTTCCAATGCCTGCAATGCGCTGGCGCTGGACAGCACGTACTGCGGCGCGCGCAGGTTGCCCTCCAGCTGCAGCGGCCGGCCCTGCAGCAGGTCGGCCAGCAGGTCGCGGCTCTGCACCACGCCGCGCAGCCTGTCCAGGTCGCCCTCGCCTACCAGCAGTCGCGTATGCGGCGACGCCACCAGGCGCGCCACCACGTCTTCCTGGCCGCGCGCCAGGTCGATCCACTGCACGTCGGCACGCACCGTCATCACGCTCGACACCGGCCGGTCGGCCAGGCCCAGCACGCTGCGGATCATCTCGTGCTCGGCCGGCTGCAGGCGCTCCTCCGAATCACCATGTTCCTCTTCGCCGTCGTCATTGTGGCCGTTGGCCGGGCGTGCACCCAGCATCCGCAGCACTGCATCGGCGGTGCGCTGGCGGAACGGCTGGCGGCGCTCGTTGCGCTCGCGGTTGAAGCGCACCCACTGGTTGAAGGCTTCCACCAGGATCGAGAACGCGATGGCCGCATACAGATAGCCCTTCGGAATCTTGTAGCCCAGGCCTTCGGCCACCAGGCTGAAGCCGATCATCAGCAGGAAGCCCAGGCACAGTACGACCACGGTGGGATGCTTGTTGACGAAACGGGTCAGCGGCTTGCTGGCCAGCAGCATCAGCACCATGGCGATGGTCACTGCGGCGTACATCACGCCCAGGTTGTCGACCATGCCTACGGCAGTGATCACCGAGTCAAGCGAGAACACCGCGTCGAGCACCACGATCTGCGCCACCACCATCGCGAAGCTGGCATAGACCTTCTTGCCGTTGTCCTCGTGCTGGCGGCCTTCCAGGCGCTCGTGCAGTTCCATGGTGCCCTTGAACAGCAGGAACAGGCCACCGCCCAGCAGGATCAGGTCACGCCCGGAGAAGCTGTGATCGAACAGCGTCAGCAGCGGCTCGGTCAGTTTCATGATCCAGGCCAGCGCGGCCAGCAGCACCAGGCGCATCAGCAGGGCCAGGCTCAGGCCGATCACCCGCGCGCGGTCACGTTGGTGCGGTGGCAGCTTGTCGGCCAGGATCGCGATGAACACCAGGTTGTCGATGCCGAGCACGATCTCAAGCACGATCAGGGTCGCAAGGCCCATCCAGATCGAGGGGTCAGCCAACCATTCCATTTCGGTTCCGTTTCTTCATGAGGTAAGGGAAAAAGGGCGTCTTCAGTCTGCGTCCTGCGCCTGCAGCGGGTCGTGCCCGAGCAGGTCGCCCGGCGTGCACTGCAGCTCGCGGCAGATCGCATCCAGCGTCGAAAAGCGGATGGCGCGTGCCTTGCCAGTCTTGAGGATGGACAGGTTGGCCAGGGTGATGTCGATGCGCCCGGCCAGCTCGGACAGGGTCATGCCCCGTTCCTGCAGCATGCGGTCGAGCGTGACGACGATCGCCATCAGATGACACCGTCGAGGTCATCGCGCATGGCCGCACCGGCGGCGAACACGCGCGCCAGCACGAACAGCATCAGCACCGCGATCAGGCCGGTGATGGACATGCCGCCGCCGACTTCCATCCAGGCGAAGTCCGGGCCCATCCAGGAGGCGTACACGCCGATGATGATCGACAGCACTTCCATCGCCAGCATCAGCCAGGCCATGCGCTGCAGGCGCTGCGCATTGGCGTGGGTAAACGGGCGCGCGCCGGCGGCCGACCGCAGCAGGCGCGAAAGGTGCCGCAGGAACACCAGGCACAGCACCAGCAGGGCGACGATGCTGCCCAGGCCGATGCAGAAATGCAGGAACAGATCGCTGCCGTGAACGGCCGCGGCGTGCGCGTCGTGCACGCTGTCCAGCAGCCAGCGCCGGTCGTAGGCCAGCAGGGGAATGGCCAGCAGCGCGGCCAGGATGCCCAGCCAGCACATTGCCCGTACGGCCTGCACGGCGGTCTGGGCCAGGGTGAACAAGCCTCGCGCGGGTTCGGCGCGGGCGGGACGAGCGGTCAAGCAGCCTCCGGTGTGGGGCAGCCTCGCCGCCCGGGATGGATTTATCGATAAACGATATACCACATCTGGATGCGTTGAATGAATCGCAGGACCCGCGCCCGGCCCTAGCGCGGGGGCGCCGTGTCGCCCGGCGGCGTAGACGCCTGTTCGAGCATGGCTTCACCCGGGCTGGCCGAGGCCATGGCCTGCACGCCAGCTTCGGCGGCCTGCCGGGTGACCAGGCGGAAACGCACGCGCAGCCTGGTTTCGCCGGGCGTGGCCCAGCCGTACTGGATGGCCACCTGGTCGGCCGGCAGCGGCGCACGGCCGGGCAGCGAACGCACCTGCAGCGGTCTCGGCGCCGCCTGCATCAACCGCGCGAAACCCTTCTGCACCACCGCCGGCTCGGCCTTCTCCGCATACACGCTGCAGGTGCCGTCGTCGGCCCAGCTCACCGCATAACGCCCGCTGGCCAGCGGCACCAGCCATGCCACGCCCGGCTGCCCCTGCAGCAGGGTGGCCGCCTCGGCCGGTTGCAGCGGGGTCAGCCCATTGGCCTCCATCAGGGCCTGCAGGCGTGCCGGGGCGCCGATGTGCTGCATGCACGCGGTATCGAACAGTTCGCTGAAGGAATCCTGCGCGACGGCCGGCTTCGGCGCGCGCGTCGGCTGCGCCACCGCCAGCACGGGCAGCAGCAGGCCAGCCATCAACCAGGGCGCAGCACGCATCACAGCTCCAACGGATTGAACTCAGCGGGGAGGATGGCAAAGGCAGGGGTTGCTGCGCAACGATTCGCCATTACATTCGCCCCGGCGTTGCTGCGGCGTGCGGTGGAACACACGCTGGCACCGGAACCGGCCGACTGGGTGGATGAGGGTATGTTCGAAGGGGCCTGAGCCGCCGGGCATGGCCCGGCGCTGCCGCAGGCGTTCAGACGTTCAGTTCGCCGTGGTCCTCGCCATCCCAGTACTGGATGCGCTGTGCGTGCACGTGGATCAGCACCAGCCCCGGCGTATCCACGCCCTGCTCGAACCAGCGCTCCAGCTCTTCAACCCAGTGCTCGGCCAGCACCGCGCGTTCGCGGATGATCTCTGCCCGGCCCCGGACGTGGACAAACAGCGGTGGCTTGCCCAGCAGCGACTTGCTGCCGGTAAAGCCCAACGCAACCTTCGGATCTGCCTCGATCTGCTGCACCATGTCGGCGCTTTCCAGGGCGAAGAACCAGCTGTCTCCGTCGTAGTCCACGTCGCCGTTGTTGCTCATCGGCCGGCCGTCGATCTCGCCGGCTGCGTGGGTCTGCAGCATCGCAAAATCGATGCCGGCCATCTTCTTCGCCAATTCGGGCAGGGTGAGCGTGGTCATGCGCTGGGTCCGGATGAAAGAGGGAGCCCAGCGTCCCCCGCGTGCGGTGACTGGCGTGTGCAGTAATGGTGGCGCAGCCTTCACACTTCCGCCGGGCGTGGCCCCGCGCTACCGGCTCATGGCGACCAGGCCGGGATCAGATCCAGCCCTGGTCGACCAGTTCGCGCTTCAGGTAGGCGTAGAACACCGGGGCGGCCACCAGCCCGGCCAGGCCGAATGCCGCTTCCATCACCAGCATCGCGAGCAGCAGCTCCCAGGCCCGCGCCTGGATCTCGCCGCCGACGATGCGCGCATTGAGGAAGTACTCCAGCTTGTGGATGACGATCAGGTACAGCAGCGCCGCCACCGCCACGTAGAACGACACCGACAGCGCCACGATGGTGATGATGGTGTTGGAGATGATGTTGCCCACCACCGGCAGCAGGCCGGCGAGGAAGGTGATCAGCACCAGCGTCTTCGACAGCGGCAGATGCACGCCGAACAGCGGCAGCACGCCCAGCAGGAACACCGCAGTGAACACCGTATTGAGCAGCGAGATCTTCACCTGTGCGAACACCACCTGGCGGAAGGCCACGGCCAGGCGCGTGGTGCGGCCGATCAGTTCCTGCGCCAGCGGGCCCATCTTCGGCAGAGGCAACTCGTCGTACAGCGCGATCATCGCGCCCAGCACCATGCCGATCAGCACGCGCACGCCCACCTGCACCACCGACGTGCCGGCCACGCCCAGCTGCCGCTGGTGCTCGGCAGCCCATTCGTTCACCGCCTCGCGCAGCCGCGTCAGGTCTTCGGGGATGTACGGCTGCAGCAGTGCGGGTACCTGGTGCCGCGAGGTGTTGAGGATGTCCATCAGCCGCGCCAGCAGCACGTCGGGGCCACCGGTCTCGTTGCGGAAGAACGAGGCCACGCCGATACCGGCCAGCACCAGTACTCCGATGATGACCGCCGACAGCAGGATGACCGCGAACGCGCGCGCCCGTCCCGGCGGCAGCTTGCCCTCCACCGTGTTGGCCAGCACGTGGGTCAGCTGGAACACCAGCAGGCCCGACAGCAGGGTGACCACCAGGCCCAGCTTCAGGGCCAGCCACATGCCCAGCAGCATCAACAGCCAGGCGGCGATGCGCGCGGCAGGTGGCCTGGGCGGGGCAAGGATCACGTCGGTCATGGCAGCACATCCACTGGGGTGGCCCATGGTAGTGGATTGCCAGGGCGGTTCCGGGGCAGTGCGCGGCGTTCCGTTCAGCCCTCTGGCGGCCGCGCCCACGCCAGCGCACACTGGCGCCTTACCTGCCCGCATGGATGCCCGATGCCCCGCCTGCTGCCCGCCGCCCTGCTGTTGATGGTTTACCCGCTGCCGACGCTGGCCGCGGGCGGCGCTGCCGACACGACGCCGCTGCCACCGCAGGTCAAGGCCGATGCCGAGGCCATCGCCGCCTCGCTGCTGGAAGTGCAGCGCACCGATGTCGAACTGTCGTGCCCCAAGGCCGTCGAGAACGCCCGCTACGGGCTGGAAACCATGCTGGACGTGGGCGCGAAGAACGTGGCCGGCGGCTACATGGATGCCGCCAAGTTCGAGGCCATGGCCACGCCGATGCGCGGCCTGCTGCCGCAGATCACCGACGCCGACTGCGAAGGCGCGACCGACGCCAAGCGCGATTTCTACCAGTGCATGTCAAGCGACTACAACCACGTGCTGGCCTGCACCAAGGCCCACCTGCGGTAGCGCCACGCCATGCGTGGCGGCCTGCGCTCATCCGCGCCCGGGCGCCGCCGTCGATCCCCTTACCATCAGGCTGAAATCCAGCGTCTGCTGCAGCGGCACATCGACGCGCTCGATGATCGCCAGCAGCAGGTTGACCGCACGCGCACCGATTTCCCGCATCGGCTGGCGGATGGTGGTCAGCGGCGGCGTCAGGAAGCTGGACGAGGCCAGGTCATCGAAGCCAACGATGGACAGCTGGTCCGGCACGCGGATGCCCAGGTCGCGGCAGGCAGCCAGCGCGCCCAGCGCCATCTGGTCGCTGAAGCAGAACACCGCGGTCGGCGCGAGCGGAAGCGCGAGCAGCGCCTTCGCCGCGGCATGGCCGGATTCCAGCGAAAAATCACCGGGTACGACGCTCAGGCTGCGCAGCCGGCCGCGCGCCTTGCCGGCACTGCGCACGCCTTCCAGGCGCTGCTGGTGCAGCGGATTGTCGGGCGGCCCGCCGACCACGGCGATGCGCTCATGGCCGAGTGCATACAGATGCTCCATCACCGCACGCGCGGCGGCGGCGTTGTCGATGTGCACGCTGGGAATACCCAGCGCGGGATCGAATTCGCAGCCGTTGACCACCGGCGCGGCCACGCCCAGCGCCTGCACGATCTCGCGCGCGGTCGGTGGCAGGCGATGACCGAGCACGATCAGGCCGTCGGCCTCGTTGCGCCGGAGCATCTGCGCGTAGCGTTCCTCGCGGTCGGGCTGGTGCTGGGTATCGCCCAGCAGCACCGCGTAGCCGACCGCCTGCGCCGCCTCTTCGGCGCCCTGCAGAATCTGCGCGAAGAACGGGTTGGCGATATCCGGCACGGTCACCAGGATCTTGCCGCTGCGCTGGGTCTTCAGCGTGCGGGCGACCGTGTTGGGCACATAGCCCAGCGTGGCGGCCGCCTGTTCGATGCGCGCGCGGGTGGCCGGCAGCACTTTTTCCGGCCGCGACAACGCCCGCGACACCGTCCCGGCGGAGACGCCTACGTGCTTTGCGATGTCGTAGATGGTTGCCATGGTCCTAGCTCCTGTTGCCGCTGTGCACTGCACAACGGATCTGCGGAAAGCGCATGCTAGGGTAATGCAATCGATTGCATCGAGGGCGAATCAACGTGAGGACGCTCAAGGGTCCGGCGCTTTTCCTGGCGCAGTTCATCGGCGACAAGGCTCCTTTTGATCGGCTGGACACGCTGGCCGGATGGGCCGCGGGGCTGGGCTATTCTGGCGTACAAGTGCCCACCACTGCGCCTCACCTGTTCGACCTGGCCGAGGCGGCGCGAAGCCAGACCTACTGCGACGACGTGGCCGGGATGCTGGCCGGGCACGGCGTGCAGATCACCGAACTGTCGACCCACCTGCAGGGGCAGCTGGTCGCGGTGCACCCGGCCTATGACACCCTGTTTGACGGATTCGCACCGGCAGACAAGCGCGGCGATCCTGCCGCCCGCCAGGCCTGGGCCGTGGATCAGCTGATGCTGGCCGCCAAGGCCAGCCAGCGCCTGGGGCTGACCGCACACGCCACGTTCTCCGGCGCACTGGCCTGGCCGTACATGTACCCCTGGCCGCAGCGACCGCCGGGCCTGGTGAAAGAAGCCTTCGCCGAACTGGGCCGCCGCTGGCGCCCGATCCTCGACGCGTTCGATGACTGCGGCGTCGACCTGTGCTTCGAGATCCACCCGGGCGAAGACCTGCACGACGGCGCGACCTTCGAGCGCTTCCTCGACGTGGTCGACCATCATCCGCGCGCGAAGATTCTCTACGACCCCAGCCACCTGCTGCTGCAGCAGATGGACTACCTCGGCTTCATCGACCACTACCACCCGCGCATCGGCATCTTCCACGTGAAGGACGCGGAGTACCACGCCAGCGCCCGCAGCGGCGTCTATGGCGGCTACCAGGACTGGATCGATCGGCCGGGCCGGTTCCGTTCGCTCGGCGATGGGCAGGTCGACTTCAAGGGCATCTTCTCGAAGTTCGCGCAGTATGACTTCCCCGGCTGGGCGGTCCTGGAATGGGAGTGCTGCCTGAAGCACCCCGAAGACGGCGCACGGGAGGGCGCCGCCTTCATCCGCGACCACATCATCCGGGTCACCGAGCGCGCCTTCGACGACTTCGCCGACAGTGGCACCGATGCCGCATCACTGCACCGCATGCTGGGAATCTGAGCTGACACCGCCCCGGGAGGGCAAGCCATGACGCACGCCATGTCGCGCTTGGGCGCGATGATGTTTCTGCAGTTCTTCATCTGGGGGGCGTGGTTCGTCACCCTTGGCACCTACCTGGTGCAGGGCCCGCTGCAGGCCAGCGCCAGCCAGGTGGCCACGGCCTTCCTCAGCCAGTCCATCGGCGCGATCGTCGCTCCCTTCCTGGTCGGCCTGATCGCGGACCGCTACTTCGCCGCGCAGCGCATCCTGGCGGTGCTGCACCTGGCCGGTGCGGTGCTGATGTGGCTGGCCTCCACCGCGACCAGCTTCAGCACGTTCTCGGCCTGCGTGATGGGCTACATGCTGCTGTTCATGCCGACGCTGGCGCTGGCCAACAGCGTGGCGATGCGGCACATGCAGTCGCCCGAGAAACAGTTCCCGCTGGTGCGGGTGGCCGGCAGCATCGGCTGGATCATCGCCGGCGTGCTGATCGGCTGGCTGGGCTGGGAACAGGCACACCGCCTCGAACTGACCTTCCGGATGGCGGCGGTGGCGTCGCTGCTGCTGGGCCTGTATGCCTTCACCCTGCCGCACACGCCGCCCCTGGCGAAGCAGCGTGACGCCGGGCTGGGGCAGATCCTCGGCCTGGACTCGCTGCGCCTGCTGAAGTCGCGCGCCTACCTGGTGTTCTTCCTGGCCTCCATCGCCATCTGCATCCCGCTGTCGTTCTACTACAACTTCACCAACCCGTACCTCAACGACCTGGGCGTGCGCGGCGCCGCCGGCCTGCAGTCGCTGGGCCAGGTGTCCGAAGTGCTGCTGATGCTGGCCATGCCGTTCCTGTTCGTGCGGCTGGGGGTGAAGACCATGCTGGCGGTTGGCATGGCGGCGTGGGTGGTGCGCTATGCGCTGTTCGCCTTCGGTGACGCCGGTGGTGGCTTCTCGCTGCTGGTGATCGGCATCGTCCTGCACGGCATCTGCTACGACTTCTTCTTCGTCACCGGGCAGATCTACACCGATGCACATGCAGGCCCTGATGCACGCAGCAGCGCGCAGGGCTTCATCACCCTGGCCACCTACGGCGTGGGCATGCTGATCGGCACCTTCCTGTCCGGCGCGGTGGTCGAGCACTACACCACGGCCGCAGGGCCGGACTGGCAGCAGATCTGGCTGTTCCCGGCCGGCGTTGCACTGGTCGTGCTGATCGCCTTCCTGCTGCTGTTCCGCGACCGCCCCGCCGCCGCGACCGCAGCCACTACACGCTGAGAACAACGCCGATGCCAAAGTTGGGAATCGCCATTGTCGGCACGGGGATGATCGCCGCGGTGCACCGCCGCGCCGCCCTGCTCGCCGGTGCCGAAGTACGCGGCGTGGCCGCGTCTTCACCGCACCGTGCGCAGGAAAAAGCGCAGGCGTGGAACGTGCCGCGCGCTTACCGCGATATCGACGAGGTCGTCGCCGATCCGCAGGTGCAGGTGGTGCATGTGTGCACGCCCAACCACCTGCACCGGCCGATGGCGCAGGCTGCCCTGGAAGCCGGCAAGCACGTGATCTGCGAGAAGCCGCTGGCCACGACCCTGGACGATGCGCAGGCGCTGGCGTCGCTGGCCGCATCCAGCGGCCTTGTCGCCACGGTGCCCTTCGTCTACCGCTACCACCCGGTGGTCCGCGAGGCCCGCGCGCGCATCGCCGCCGGCGACCTCGGGCCCCTGCACCTCATCCACGGCAGCTACCTGCAGGATTGGCTGCTGGACCCGGCCAGCAACAACTGGCGCGTCGACCCGGTGCTGGGCGGCACCTCGCGCGTGTTCGCCGACATCGGCTCGCACTGGTGCGACCTGGTGGAATGGGTCAGCGGCGAGCGCTTCGCCGAGGTCAGCGCGTCCTTCGCCACGGTGATCACCGAGCGCAGCGCCGCGGGCGCGCAGAGCTTCAGCACACCCGCGGCAGGCGGCGCGACGCAGGCAGTGTCCAGCGAGGACGTGGCCATGGCGATGTTCCGCACCGGCGCAGGCACATTGGCATCGCTGACCGTCAGCCAGGTCTCGGCGGGTCGGCACAACCGCCTCTGGTTCGAGATCGACGGCGCCAAGGCCAGCGTGGCGTTCAACCAGGAAGATCCCGAGCGGCTGTGGATCGGCCGGCCCGACCAGCGCGAAGAAACCTTCGTGCGCGGCCCCGGCGCCGGCAGTGCCGAACAGCGTCGTCTGTCGACATTGCCGCCAGGCCATGCGCAGGGCTACGCGCAATGCTTCGAGGCCTTCGTCGCCGACACCTATCGCGCCATCGACGGTGAAACGCCGCAGGGCCTGCCTACCTTCGAAGACGGCCTGCGCTCGGCGCGGATCGTCGACCGCGTCATCGCATCGGCCAGGTCGCGCGCCTGGGCCACCCTTGAATGAATCCCCGGAGGATGTACGGATGAAGGCTCCAACACGCAGGATCGCCACCGCCGCCCTGCTTCTGCTCGCCACCCTGCCCGTCTTCGCCGCGGAAACCGGCGGCGCTGGAAAGCCCATTGCGGTGCAGATGTATACGCTGCGCAACGCCGGCACGCTCGACCAGCAGTTGAAGATCGTCCACGACGCAGGCGTCCACGCGGTGGAAACCGTCGGCACGCAGAACGTCAGCGCGGCAGAGCTGAAGCAGCTGCTCGACAAATACGGCATCAAGGCGATTTCCTCGCACACGGCCCTGGCCGACCTGCGCAATGACCTCGACAAGGTGGTCGCCTTCAACCGTGCCATCGGCAACACCACGCTGGTGGTGCCCTACCTGGACAGCAAGGACCGGCCGAAAGATGCCGCTGGCTGGGCGGCGCTGGGCAAGGAACTGGGCCGCATCTCCGAACGGGTGCGCGCCAAAGGCATGCGCCTGGCCTACCACAACCATGACTTCGAGCTGGTCGACTTCGATGGGCGCACCGGCCTGGAGCTGCTGTTCGAAGCTGCCGGCCCAAACCTGCAGACCGAGCTGGACCTGGCCTGGGTGGCCCGCTCCGGCCACGACCCGGTGGTGATGCTTGGCAAGTTCCGCGGCCGTCTGTTCGCGGTGCATGCCAAGGACAACGCGCCCAAAGGCCAGGCCGAAGACGAAGGCGGATTCGCCGCCGTCGGCCAGGGCGTGCTCGACTGGAACGCGATCCTGCCGGCTGCCGCCAGTGCGGGTGTGACGTGGTACATCGTCGAGCACGACCAGCCGCGTGACCCGGCCAAGGTGATCCAGACCGGGGCCGACTATCTGCGTGAACACCTGACCCTGCCCGCCCGCGCATCGCGCTAGCCCGCAAAGGAGCTTCGTTTGAAAACTGTCCTGACCCTGGCCCTGACCCTGTGCGCGGCGACCCATGCGCTGCCGGCGTGGTCCAAGGAAGACCCTGCTGCCGGTGCCAAGCTGTACGCGACGCACTGCGTGGCCTGCCACGGTGCCGATCGCGCCGGCATGCCCGGCGCGTTCCCCGCGCTCACCGACATCGGCAAGCGCCTGCCGCCGGCACAGATCAAGGAAAAGATCAGCAAGGGCGGCGGCCTGATGCCGCCCTTCTCCCAGCTGTCCGCGCAGGAGATCGATGACCTCGCCAGCTTCCTGGCGAAGTAGGGGCGAGCGTTACAGCTCGCGCACCCAGATGTTGCGGTAGCTGACCTTGGAGGCGTGCTCCTGCAGATACAGCGGCGCGCACCCGTGCGGTGAGTAGGACGGCGCGCCGATGTACTCGGTCCGGCCCGCCAGCACGGTGTCGTCCTGCACCAGCACGCCGTTGTGCAGCACGGTGATGCGCGCCGGTGAGGTCAGCCCACCACCGGACGAGAAACGCGGCGCTTTCCAGATGATGTCGTAGGCCTGCCACTGGCCGGGCGCACGCGAGGCATTCACCAGCGGCATGGCCTGCTTGTAGATCGAACCGGCCTGGCCGTTGGCGTAGGTCGGGTTGCCGTGGCTGTCCAGTACCTGCAGCTCATACAGCTCCTGCAGGAAGATGCCGCTGTTGCCGCGGTTCTGGCCGTCGAAGCCTTTGGTATCGGCCGGCGTGCGCCACTCGACATGCAACTGCATGTCGCAGAAACGCTGCCGCGTGCGGATGCCCTTGCTGCCCGGCACTACGGTCATCGCGCCGTCGGCCACCGTCCACGGCACCCGCCCGCCCTGCTCCGCCTCCCAGGCGGACACGTCCCTGCCATCGAACAGCACGATCGCGTCCGACGGCGCAGCGCCGACCGGCGTGGCGACCTCCGCCACCGGCGCCCATACCTCGGTCTTCGCCGGATCACGCTCCGCACCGGCCTGCGCAAACACCGGCACCGCCGCCAGCACGCCCGCGGCCATCAAGAAAGGTCTGATCATCCTGTCGTACTCCATCAGCTGGTGGCCCAGGCCGGCGTACCTGGCACATAGGCCATGTCGCCGTCGTAGCGTCCGGGCACGGCGACGTACTTCAGCACTTCGGTCGCGCCCTGTTTCGAGGTGAAGAAGCCGAAGATGGCCAGCTGCTTGATCATGGTGAACGGATGCGGCATCGCCTTCGCGGTTTCCCCGGTGCCGGTCTCGCTCACCTCGACCGCGCGCCTGCGGGCCTCGGCATCCAGCGTGCGCAGCAGCGTGGTACGCGCATCGGGCGCAAGGGCGACGAAGCTTCCGCCGGCGCGCTTGTCGATGTCGGCCAGGCCGGCACGGAACGTCGCCTGCTGCCGGCCGGTGTAGCAGTCGGTCACGAACCGCGCCATGAAGGCGCCCGTTGCCGCATCCTTCGCGCCGGGCGTGCGGGTGCGCGGCAGGATGGTCTCGGCGATCTCATCCAGCGTGGCGATCTCGGCCTCGGAGAAGCCAGCGCTTGGCGCCACGGCCGGCAATTTGGCGCTGGCCAGCGTCGGCAGGCCGATCATCGCCGCCCCGGTGGCGGCGAAGATCATCTTCAACAGTTCACGACGATCCATCACAGGTTCCCCGCTTTCAGTTCGCGCACGGCATGGTCGGCGGCCCGCGCGGTCAGCGCCATGTAGGTCAGCGACGGATTCACGCAGGCACTGGAGGTCATGCACGCACCGTCGGTGACATAGACGTTCGGCGCATCCCATACCTGGTTGTTGGCGTTGAGGACCGAGGTCTTCCGATCACGGCCCATGCGCGCGGTGCCCATTTCGTGGATGCCCTTGCCGGGCGCGTAGTCGTTGTCGTGCATCTCAACATCCTTGACGCCGGCGGCTTCCAGCATCTCCGCCGCATCGGCCGCCATGTCCTTGCGCATCGCCCTCTCGTTCTCGCGCATGGCCACGTCCATGGCCAGCACCGGCAGCCCCCACTTGTCCTTGCGTTCGGGGTCCAGGCGGATGGTGTTGTCGTGGTGCGGCAGCATTTCGCCGAACCCGGTCATGCCGATGCGCCAGTCACCCGGCAGGCTCAGCGCCTCCTTCAGGTCGGCACCGATGTTCAGCTCGGCGATCTCGCGCGACCAGCCGTTGCGGCTGGCACCGCCCTGGTAGCCGAAGCCGCGCAGGTAGCCACGCTTGTCCGCCGCCACGTTGCGGAAGCGCGGAATATAAAAGCCGCAGGGGCGACGACCGAAGTAGTACTTGTCGTCGTAGCCTTCGACGCGGCCCGATGCGCCCGCGCCAAAGTGATGGTCCATCACGTTGTGCCCCAGCTCGCCTGAGGACGAGCCCAGTCCTCCCTCCCAGACATCGGTGGCCGAGTTCATCAGCAGCCACGTGGAATTGAACGACGACGCATTGAGGAAGATGACCTTGGCCGTGTACTCGTAGGTCTGGCCGGTCTCGGCGTCGATGATCTCCACGCCACGCGCACGCTTGCGGTCCTTGTCGTAGAGCACTTCCTTGACGATCGAGAACGGCCGCAGGGTCAGGTTGCCGGTCTTCATCGCCGCCGGCAGCGTGGCCGCCTGGGTCGAGAAGTAGGCGCCGAAGGGACAGCCGAGGATGCACTTGTTGCGGTACTGGCAGTTGACCCGGCCCTGCTCGGGCATCGGCTTGGTGATGTTGGCCGTGCGCGAGTGGATCATGTGGCGCGTGCCACCAAAGGCTTTCTGGATCCGCGCGGCGACGTCCTTCTCGACGATGTTCAGCGGGATCGGTGGCAGGAATTCGCCATCAGGCAGTACGTCCAGCCCTTCGCGCGTACCGGCGATGCCGGCGAACTTCTCCACGTGGTCGTACCACGGCGCGATGTCGGCATAGCGGATCGGCCAGTCAGTGGCGATGCCGTCCTTGAGGTTCGCTTCGAAATCCAGATCGGAGAAGCGGTAGCTCTGCCGCCCCCACATCAGCGAGCGGCCACCGACGTGGTAACCGCGGAACCAGTCGAAGCGTTTGGTCTCGATGTAGGGCGAGTCCTGTTCGTCGGCCCACATGCCCTCCAGGTTCTCGGCCAGCGCGTAATCGCGCATCAGCACCGGGAACGCCGCCTTCATCGCCTGGGTCGGCCGGTTGCGATGCGGGAAGTCCCACGGTTCCTTCATCGCATTGACGTAGTCCTTCACGTGCTCGATGTTGCGCCCGCGTTCCAGCATCAGGACCTTGAGACCTTTTTCGGTCAGTTCCTTCGCCGCCCAACCGCCACTGATTCCCGAGCCAACAACGATGGCGTCGTAATGATTATCTGCCATGGGTCTATCACCTGGGTGGATATCGTTTCAGACGTCGCAGAGACGGATCGCCTCGCGCAATGAGCCAACGGGATCAGGCGCTGCAGGCATGAATTCCTGCGCCAGATACCCATCAAAACCGGTGTCGCGGATCGCGCGACAGATGGCCGGATAGTTCAGTTCCTGCTGGTCACCGATCTCGTGCCGGCCAGGCACGCCTGCGGTGTGGTAGTGCTTGAAGTACGCATGGTCCCGACCGATGGTGGCGATGATGTCGCCCTCCATGATCTGCATGTGGTAGATGTCGTAGAGCAGGCCGAAATTGTCGGAGCCGAGCCGCTTGCACAGCTCCACGCCCCAGGCCGAGTGGTCGCACAGATAGTCGGCGTGATCGACCCGGGAGTTCAGCAGCTCCATCACCAGTACGACGCCGCGTTTCTCGGCGTGGCCGAGGATGCGCTTGAGGCCGGCCTCTGCATTGGCCATGCCGTCCTGCGGGTCCATGCCGTTGCGGTTGCCGGAGAAACAGATGAGGTTGCGATAGCCTGCATCGGCCACGAGGTCGATATGCCGGGTGTAACGCGCCACCAGTTCATCGTGGAAGCCGCGTCCGGCAAAGCCCTTGGTCAGGCCCAGCTCGGCGCCGTTGCACATCGAGCTGTCCACGCCATGGGCCTTCAAGGTCGGCCAGTCCTCCGGGCCGACCAGGTCGATGGCGGCAAAGCCGAGGCCCTTCACGGTCTGGCAGAGCTGGGCGACCGACAACTGCGGGAAGGTCCAGCGGGCGACGGAGTGCTTCAGCCGGCCCTTGAGCGGCGCGGCAGATGCGGCAGAGGGCAGAACGCCTGCCGCCGCCACCAGGCCCAGGCTGCCGGCGACGGCCATGCGCAGCGCATCGCGCCGCGTGAGCCCCGGCGCAGGCGCCGGTTCGATGGAATGGATCGACATCCACTTCCCGGCCTCCCAACCGGTGCAAACACTGAGGATTCACAGCAATGCAATCGATTGCACCATACGGGAGGAATGTTTTTTTTTGCAAGACGCGGTGCACGAAAATTGATGCTGCAGGGCACCACGCACCTGACTGGACGCGCAAAAAAAAGAGCCCCACGAATGGGGCTCCTTGTGAATTCACGTCTGCGCCTGCTGCCAGGCAGGCATCAGAACGGAATATCGTCGTCAGCGAAGTCGTCCATCGGCGGTGCCTGCTGCGGCTGCGGGCGCTGGTTGCCGCCCTGGTTGCCGTAGCCGCCACCCTGGTTGCCACCGCCCTGGTTGCCGTAACCACCGCCCTGGCCGCCCCGCTGGCCGCCGCCACCGCCGCCGTACTCCTGGCGCGGGGCCTGCTGGCGCTGCGGACGGTCGCCGCCGAAGTTGCCACCACCGCCGCCACCGCCGCCGCCTTCACCGCGGCCGCCCAGCATCTGCATTTCGTCGGCGATGATGTCGGTGGAGTACTTCTCCACGCCATCCTGGCCGGTGTACTTGTCGTAGCGCAGGCTGCCTTCGACGTAGACCGAGCTGCCCTTGCGCAGGTATTCGCCGGCGATTTCGCCGAGCTTGCCGAAGAACACCACACGGTGCCATTCGGTGCGCTCCTGCTGGTTGCCGTCCTTGTCCTTGCGGACGCTGGTGGTGGCCAGGCTGATGCGGGTGATCGCCATGCCGCCCTGGGTGTACTTCACGTCCGGGTCGTTGCCGAGGTTGCCGACCAGGATGACTTTGTTGATGCCACGCGCCATAGGTGTGTTCGTCCGTTGTACAGGGGCAGACCACCAGTGATAGCACGTCCTCCTGGCAGGAGGCAGTGGCCCGGGGCCGCCCCCGATGCATTTGGGGGAATTCAAGAATGTCCCATCTTATCATCGCCACCGCCTTCCGCCCGGTCAGGGAAGCTCCCGGCGGCGGCCGGATTGTCCCCTGGGCCCTTGTCCTGTCAGGCCTTGGGGGCGGTTCAACCCAGCCGACAGCAGGAATGGTCTGGACCTGTCCGCACCGGGCGGGTCCGGTCGCGTCACAGCCAAGCGCTGTCCGATCCGTCTCCCCGGCAAGACATCCACAGGGCCAGCAGCAGCCACCCGTGGCATCATCCGTGAATCTCCCAGCCTGCTCCCTCCATGACCATCAAAGGCAAAGCCACGTCCCTGGACATCGCCCACCTGGCCGGGGTTTCCCAGCCCACGGTGTCGCGTGCCCTGCGCGGCAGCCCGATGGTCAACGCCGAAACCCGCGAACGCATCCTGCGCATCGCCCGCGAGCTGAACTACAAGGTCGACAAGAACGCCTCCAGCCTGCGCCTGCGCAATGCCGGCACGCTGGCCCTGCTGTTCTTCGAAGACCCGACCAATGACGATTCGCTGATCAACCCGTTCTTCCACTCGATGCTGGGCTCGATCACCCGCGCCTGCGCGCTGCATGGGCAGGACCTGCTGGTGTCCTTCCAGCAGCTGTCCACCGACTGGCAGGCCGATTACGAGGACAGCAACAAGGCCGACGGCATCATCCTGCTCGGCTACGGCGACTACCACCAGTCGCGCGACCGCCTGCAACGGCTGGTCGAACAGGGCACGCATTTCGTGCGCTGGGGCGCGGCCCTGCCCGGCCAGCCGGGCGTGTCGATCGGCAGCGACAACTTCCAGGGCGGGCATGACATCACCGCCCACCTGCTGCAGCAGGGCTGCCGCCGCATCGCCTTCCTCGGCCATGCGTCCAGCCATTACCCGGAATTCGAGGAGCGCTACCGCGGCCACGTCCAGGCGCTGCGCACGCACGGCCTTGCCGCCGACCCGGCGCTGCAGCACGATGCCATCACCACCGAGGCCTCCGGGCAGGAAGCCTGCCAGGCGCTGCTGGCACGCGGCGAACGCATCGATGCGATCTGCGCCGCCAGCGATCTTATTGCCATCGGCGCGATGCGTGCATTGCGCGAGGCAGGGCTGCGCGTGCCACAGGACGTAGCGGTGACCGGCTTCGACGACATTCCGTTGGCGGCCTCGGTGTCGCCGGCGCTGACCACGGTGCAGCAGGACACCAAGCAGGCGGGCCAGCTGCTGGTGGAGAAACTGCTGGCGCTGATCGGCCGCCAGCCGGTGGAGAGCCTGAGCATTCCGGTGAAGCGGGTGGTGCGCGAGTCTTCGCAGCGGATGTAGAGCCGAGCCCATGCTCGGCTGCCATGGCTCTCCTGTAGAGCCGAGCCTATGCTCGGCTGCCTTTGTCCAGGCAAATCAGCCGAGCATGGGCTCGGCTCTACAAAAAACCGCAGAGATGACCGATCAGCGCAGCGACGGGAATCGACAGGCACGGCAGTCGAGCAAGCTCGACGCTACCGGGCTTCAGGCATGGCGGTGCGCACGGCGGTGCTGAACTCATCCAGGAGGAAGGGCTTGGCGATCATCGCCATGCCTTCGTCGAGGAACGATGCGCGCTCCTGGGCCTTTTCCGCATAGCCGGTCATGAACAGCACCGGCAGCGACGGGCGTGACTGGCGGGCGATCTCGGCCAGCTGCCGGCCGTTCATGCCGGGCAGGCCGACATCGGTTACCAGCAGGTCAATCACCTGCGCCGAGGCCAGGATCGGGATCGCCGCATCGGCATCGCCCACCACCTGGGTCTGGTAGCCGAGGTCTTCCAGCACCACGGTCACCAGCATGCGCACCTGCGCATCGTCTTCCACCACCAGGATCGACTGGCCGGCGCCACGCCGGATCGGCTGGGTCGTCGCCTGTGGGACGGCAGCTTCAGGGGCGTCGTCCATCGGAATGAACAACGACACCGTCGTCCCCTCGCCCACCTGCGACTGGATGGCAACATGGCCGCCGGACTGCTGCATGAAACCGTAGACCATCGACATGCCAAGGCCGGTGCCCTTGCCGATCGGCTTGGTGGTGAAGAACGGCTCGAACACGCGCTCGACCACGGCAGGCGCCATGCCGGCGCCGGTGTCTGACACCAGCACGTGCACATAGCGCCCGGCGGGCACCGCCGGATACTGCCCCTCGCTTACGCTGGCGGCTCCAGTACGCAGGGTCAGCTGGCCGCCATGGGGCATGGCGTCACGGGCGTTGATCGCCAGGTTGAGGATCGCGCTCTCGAACTGGTTGGCATCCAGCGTGGCATGCAGTTCACCGGCACTGGGCTCGGCGACGATCCGCACCGATTCGCCGAGCGTGCTGCGCAGCAGGTGCTGCACCGAGTCCAGCAGCGCGTTGATCTCCACCGGCCGTGCATCCAGCGATTGCCTGCGCGAAAACGCCAGCAGCCGCTGGGTCAGCGCTGCCGCCCGCTGGCCCGATGCGGTGGCCGTTTCAAGGAAGCGATCCAGGTCATCCACCCGGCCCATTTCCAGGCGCATCCGCACGATGTCCAGCGCCGACAGGATGCCGGTCAGCATATTGTTGAAGTCGTGGGCGATGCCACCGGTCAGCTGGCCGATCGCCTCCATCTTCTGCGCCTGGCGCAGTGCCGCCTCGCTGGCCTCGCGCGCGGCCATCTGCATTTCCAGTTCGCGGGTGCGCTCGGCGACCTTGGCTTCCAACGCCTGGGCGTGCTGCTGGCTGCTGGCAAGCGCGAGTTTGGTGCTCGTGATATCGGTGACGAAGACATGGAAGCCGTCGACGTGGCCCTGCGCATCGCGGCGTGGCGAGTAGCGTACTTCGCAGTCGCGTCGACCGCGCAGGCGGTGTGGCCATTCGATCTCGAACACTGCACCCTTTCCCTGCAGGGCCGCCTCCATCGCCGGCCGGCGCTGCTGCCAGACGGGTTCACTGATGACATCCCGCACGTGGCGGCCGATCACTTCGCCGGTAGCCAGGCCGAACCAGTCTTCATAGGCGGTGTTGGCGAAGCGGAAACACATCGCCGTATCGACGAAGGCGATCAGCACCGGCATCGTGTCGGCGATCACCCGCAGCTCGGCTTCGCTGCGGGCCAGCGCGGCGCGACCCTCGTCCAGCGCCCGCAACTGGTCGCGCACCAGGAACTGCTTGTCGCGTGCGCGCAGCGCGCCCTGCACGGCACTCAGCAGGGAGACACTGCCCAGTGGCCGGTCCATCTCCACCACGTTGATCGACGCCGGCAGCAGCGGCTCGCGGGTGGAGCGGCGCCAGGAACGCGCCGAGCGCAGCAGGATGAAAGGCAGGTCCGACCATGTCGGCTGGCGCTGCAGCACGGGCAGCAGCACGTCGCTGCCGCCTGCCATCGCCTCCTGGGTGACCACGACCAGGCCTGTATCGTCGTCCAGCTCACTGGCCAGGGCTTCCAGGTTTGGCGCGATGCAGGTCGAAACGCCCGCCGCGCCAAGCACCGCGGCGATGCTCTGCGCATCCCGTCCGAAGGGGGCGACGATGCGGACGACCGCCCCCCCTCCGCCGCTATCGGCCATCGGTCTGGCCGAGCAGCGCGGCGCTGTCGCCGACAAATTCCGGCGTGCCCGTGAGGATGCCCTGGAAATCGGCCAGCGCCTCGCTGACCGTGATGCCACGGCCATCGATCTTCAACTCGCGGATGGTGTCCTCATGCGCGCCGCCACGGTTCTTGATCACTGAAATGGCCTTGCGGATGCGGCCCTTGGCCTCGAAGAAGCGGAACAGCACCACCGCATCGGCAATGTAGGACACGTTGAGGCTGCCGGTGGACATGGTGCCTACCAGGCCGTGCTGCGGGTTGATGAGGAAGGTGGCCACGCCTTTCTGGTTGAGGTAGGACAGCATTTCGTGAAGCTGCAGCATCAGCTGTTTTTCCTGCGGCATGGCGGTAACGTAGCCGTTGAGGCTGTCGATGACCAGCACGCGGCAGTTGCGCTGCTCCACGGACTTGCGCAGGTTCCAGGAAAACTCGCCGGGCGATACTTCGGCCGGGTCCATCTGCAGGATCTCCAGCATGCCGCTGTCCAGATGCTTGTGCAGATCGATGTCCAGCGCCTTCGCGCGGGCCAGCAGCGTGCCCACGCGCTCGTCGAACTCAAAAATGCAGGCGCGCTCACCGCGCTCACACGCGGCCCATACGTACTGCAGGGCCACGTTGGTCTTGCCACTGCCGGCAGGGCCGGTCAGCAGGGTTGAGGTGCCACGCAGCGGTCCGCCGCCCAGCAGATGGTCAATCTCGTCGACGCCGCTGCTGATGGGGGTGCCGAGGAAGCGCCCGTGGTGTTCTGAAGCGATCAGCCGCGGGAAAATCTCCAGGCCGCCACGGCGGATGACCATATCGTGATAGCCCGCGACGAATTCGACGCCGCGCAGCTTCTGCACCTGCATGCGGCGGCGCGCCGGGCCGAAGTCCAGGGTCAGCCGCTCCAGCGAGATCACGCCATGGCACAGGCTGTGTAGCTGGCCATCGCGTTCCTCGCCGGTGGAGGTCAGGTCATCGACCAGGATGACGGTGGCGCTCTTGGGCCCGAAGAACTGCTTGATCGCAAGGATCTGCCGGCGGTAACGCAGCGAATCCTGGGCCAGCAGACGCAACTCGGACAGCGAATCGAACACCACCCGGGTCGGCCTGATGCTGTCGACCCGGGACATGATCATGTTGACCGTCTCGTCCAGCTCCATTTCCCAGGAATGCAGCACCGACTGCAGCCGGCCATTACCCATCGCGCCTTCGGCCGAGCCAAGCTCGAACAGGTGCAGGCCCTCCAGCGACCAGCCGTGGGCGCTGGCGACTTCGCGCAGTTCCTCGGCGGTCTCGGACAGGGTGATGTACAGGCACTGCTCGCCTTGGCGCAGCCCTTCCAGCAGGAACTGCAGCGACAGCGTGGTCTTGCCCGAGCCTGGGGGGCCTTCCAGCAGGAACAGCCGGGCCTGCGGCAGGCCGCCGCCGAGGATCGTGTCGAGCCCCTCTACACCAGTCGTAATACGCATGTGCGCCTGCATGGCTTTGAACTGGGGCAAAGCCTATCGGTGCCACTGTGGAGGCATCGTGTGATGAGAAGCACTGACCGCCGCCCCATTCAGGTTTGTTTCACCGCCGATTCACCCCCGCTGGGTTCTGTCCGTCGGCCAACCATGACCATCGGCGTTTGACCGACGTTGTATTCAGCGCGATAAACGGCTCTTCACACACAGGGAAGAGGTGTACGCCACATGCTGCAGATCGACTCGCTGTCCAAGACCTACGCAAACGGCGTCCACGCGTTGAACGCGGTCACCCTGGACATCCCGCGCGGCATGTTCGGCCTGCTCGGCCCCAACGGCGCCGGCAAGTCCTCGCTGATGCGTACCCTGTCCACGCTGCAGGAAGCCGACAGCGGCACAGCGGTGCTGAGCATTCCCGGCGAGGCGCCGATCGACGTGCTGCGCGACAAGGACGCCGTGCGCCGCCGCCTGGGCTACCTGCCGCAGGATTTTGGCGTCTACCCCAAGGTCAGCGCGCTCGACCTGCTGGAGCATTTCGCCGTGCTCAAGGGCCTGACCCAGCGCGCGCAGCGCCGCGAAGTGGTGGACGGCCTGCTGCAGCAGGTGAACCTGTGGGACGCGCGCAAGCGCAAGCTGGGTACCTACTCCGGCGGCATGCGCCAGCGCTTCGGCATCGCCCAGGCCCTGCTGGGCGATCCGCGCCTGGTCATCGTCGATGAGCCCACCGCCGGCCTCGACCCCGAGGAACGCAACCGCTTTCTCAACCTGCTGGCGGCCATCGGCGAGAACGTCGCGGTGATCCTGTCCACCCACATCGTGGAGGACGTGACCGACCTGTGCCCGAGCATGGCCATCATGAACAAGGGCCAGGTGCTGCTGACCGGCCGCCCCACCGATGCCATCGAAGCGCTGGCACACCAGGTCTGGCGCAAGCAGGTCGATCCGTCCGAGCTGGCCGACCACGAGGCGCGCTATGTGGTGCTGTCCACGCGCCTGGTCGGCGGCCGCCCGGTCATCCACATCCACAGTGCCAGCGATCCCGGCGATGGCTTCCGCGCCGTGGCCCCCGATCTCGAGGACGTCTACTTCCAGCGCCTGCGCCTGCAGGCTCGTGCCCGCGCGGCAGCCTGAGCGGAGCACCCCATGATCCTCAATTTCTTCCGCTTCGAGCTGCGCGAGCAGCTGCGTTCTCCCCTGCTGTGGCTGCTGGCCGGGCTGTTCGCCCTGCTCGCCTTCGCCGCCGCCTCCAGCGATGCGGTGCAGATCGGTGGTGGCAGCGGCAATGTGCACAGCAATGCGCCGACGGTGATCGCGCAGCTGCTCGGCATCTTCACTTTGCTGGGGATGCTGGTGAACGCGCTGTTCGTCAGCAACGCGTTGCTGCGTGACTTCGAACTGGGAACTGCCGAATTGATTTTCGCCAGCCCGGTGAAGCGTCGCGACTACCTGGCCGGTCGCATCGCCGCGGCCCTCGTTGCCGGGCTGCTGGTCTACATCATCATCGCCTTCGGCCTGTGGCTGGCACCGTTCATGCCCTGGGTCGATCCCGAGCGCATGGGCCCGATCAGCTGGCAGGGCTTTGCCTGGGCGTTCGCCGTCATCGTCATTCCGAACCTGTTGTTCACCACCGCACTGCTGTCGCTGCTGGCGGCGCTGACCCGCTCGATCCTCTGGGTGTACATCGGCCTGGTGGCCTACCTGGTGCTGTACGGTGCCAGCGCCGCCCTGCTGCGTGACATCGACAACACCTGGATCGCGGTGCTGAGCGAGCCGCTGGGCATGCGTGCGCTGGGCCGTACCATCCGCTACTGGTCCACCGCCGAACGCAACGGCGGCATCCCCGAACTTGCCGGCTACCTGCTGGCCAACCGCGCCCTGTGGCTGGGCGTGGCGGCAGCACTGTTCGCCGCCACGTTTGCGCTGTTCCGTACCGAACGCAGTGGCAGCGGCCGCCGCCGCTGGGGCCGCAGGCACGCGCTGCCGGCCGCCGATGCAGGTGCCGGCCGCCCCAGCCGCACGCCCCTGCCGCGGGTGGTACCGGTGTTCACCGCGGGCACGGCGTGGCAGCAGTTCCTGCGCCAGGTCCGCTTCGACACGCGTGGCGTGCTGCGCAGCGTGCCGTTCATCGTGCTGCTGGTGCTGGGCCTGGCCAACTTCCTGCCCAGTGCATTGTTCCGGCAGACGCTGTACGGCACTCCGATCTGGCCGGTCACCTCGCAGATGGTCATGGCCCTGCAGGGCGCCTTCAGCTGGCTGCTGGTGATCATCGTGCTGTTCTTCGCCGGCGAGCTGGTCTGGAAGGAACGCGGCGCACGCATCAATGAAGTGACCGACGCCATGCCCGTGCCGAACTGGGTACCGCTGCTGGCCAAGTTCACCGCGCTGCTGGCAGTGATCGCCTGTTTCCAGGCCGCCGGCGCGCTGGCGGCGATGGGCGTGCAGCTGGCCAAGGGCTACACCCACCTGGAGCCACTGCTGTACCTGCGCAGCCTGGCACTGGATTCGGTGGTCTACATCCTGATGGGTGGCCTGGCGCTGGTGCTGCAGGTTCTCACCAACAACAAGTTCGTCGGCTATGCACTGCTGATCATCGTGATGATCGGCCAGGGCGTGCTGGGCATGCTGGACTACACGCAGAACATCTACAACTTCGGCAGCTGGCCCAATGCCCCCTATTCGGACATGAACGGCTATGGCCATTTCCTGGCCGGGCAGCTGGCGTTCCAGGGCTACTGGGCGCTGTTCCTGCTTGCGTTGATGTGCCTGGCCTCGGCCTTCTGGGTGCGAGGTGTCAGCCAGGGCCTGCGCCAGCGCCTGGCCCTGGCCGGCCGTCGCCTGCGCGGTCCGACCGGTGCCTTCGCCGCGGTCGCTGCGCTGGCGTTCGTGGTCGTGGGTGGCTGGTTGTACTGGAGCACCAACGTCCGCAACGCGTTCCTTTCCCCCGACCAGCAGCTGGACCTGCAGGCCCGCTACGAGCGCGAGCTGTCCAGATACCGCACGCTGCCGCAGCCGCGCATCGTGGCGGTGGACAACCGCGTGGACCTGTTCCCCGAATCGCAGTCCATGGTGATCGACGCCCACTGGCAGGTGCGCAACACCCATGCCGTCCCGATCCAGGACGTGCACGTCTCGATGGGAGATGACAAGCAACTGCTCGCCGTCGATCTGGGTGGGCAGACCCTGGCGATGCACGACGCCGATCTTGGCTACCGCATCTACCGACTGCAAACACCGCTGCAACCGGGTGAAACCCGCAACGTGCATTTCCGGGTGATGCAGAAACCCGACGGCATCACCGCCGGCCAGGCGCCGAGCAACATCGTGGACAACGGCACGTTCTTCAACAGCCGCGTGCTGCCTTCCTTCGGGTACAACGAAGGTGCCGAGATCAGCGACCGCAACGAACGGCGCAAGCGCGGCCTGGGTGAACCACGGCGCATGCCCAAGCTGGAAGACGAGGCCGCGCGCGCCAACACCTATGTGTCCAACGATGCCGACTGGCTCGACTTCCGCACCACGGTCTGCACCGCGCCGGACCAGGTGGCGCTGGCCCCCGGATACCTGCAGCACGAAACCACGGTCAATGGCCGCCGCTGCTTCAGCTATGCCATGGACCGGCCGATGCTGAACTTCTATGCCTACCTGTCGGCACGCTGGGAAGTGCGCAGGGCGAAGTACAAGGACATCCCGATCGAGGTCTACTTCGACCCGGCGCACGGCTACAACGTGGACCGGATGATTGAAGCCGTGCAGAAGTCGCTGGCCTACTATGAAGCGAACTTCACGCCGTACCAGCATCGCCAGGTGCGCATCATCGAATTCCCCGGCTATGCCCGCTTCGCGCAGTCCTTCGCCAACACCATTCCCTATTCCGAGGCCATCGGCTTCATCGCCGACCTGCGTGATCCGGACAAGGTGGACTACGTGTTCTACGTGACCGCCCATGAGGTTGCCCACCAGTGGTGGGCGCACCAGGTGATCGGTGCCAACGTGCAGGGCGCCACGGTGCTGTCCGAGTCGCTGTCGCAGTACTCGGCATTGATGGTGATGGAGCAGGCGTACGGCCGCCAGCACATGCGCCAGTTCCTCAAGCGCGAGCTGGATGGCTACCTGTCCGGGCGCGGCGGCGAGGCCATCGAGGAACAGCCGCTGGAGCGCGTGGAGAACCAACAGTACATCCACTACCAGAAGGGATCGCTGGTGTTCTACCGGCTGCGCGAAGAGATCGGGGAAGCGGCCCTGAACCGTGCGTTGAAGCGCTTCCTGCAGGACAAGGGCTACCAGCAGCCGCCGTACACCACCTCGCGCGAACTGCTGGACTACATCCGCGCTGAAACGCCGGCGGATCGCCAGGCGCTGGTCACCGACCTGTTCGAGAAGATCAGCTTCTACGACAACCGGGTGATGTCCGCGAGCGTGCGCAAGCGCGAGGATGGTCGCTACGACGTGACACTGGTCCTGCACGCGGCCAAGCAGTACGCCGACGGCAAGGGCCAGGAGAGCGACGGCAGGATGGATGACTGGATCGAGATTGGCGTGTTCGCCAACGGGCCGTCGGGCAAGGAACGCGACCAGAAGGTGCTGTACCTGCAGCGCCACCACGTGACCACGGCCGAGCCCACCATTACGGTGACGGTGGACAGCAAGCCGGACGAGGCCGGGTTTGATCCGTACAACAAGCTGATCGACCGCGTCAGCGACGACAACCGCAAGAAGGTTTCGATGTGATGCCGGCGGAGGTGCCGGTGATTGCCGGCACCTCCGTCACCCCGATACCCGCTGTTCGCCCCATACAGGATGAGTCGAGCATGCCTCGAACCTGTCCCAGTAGTGCCAGGCCATGCCTGGCAGAGCTTGCCCGCATCACCCTCGTGGCGATGCCCCGCGCCTAGGGCCGAACTGAATCCAGTAGTGCCAGGCCATGCCTGGCAGGGTTTCCCCGCATCACCCTCGCGGCGCCCCACGATTCGGCCTCAGCAACGCCATCAGCACATACACCACGATAGAAGCGACCGTGCCCAGCAGCGCAGGCCCGCCAAAGGCCCAGGCCGGACGGCCCTGCTGCCGCGCGCACTCACAGGCCAGCCTCTCATTCCCTGACATCCAAACGATCCTGTTTCCTGCGCGTCGAAAGCAGATGGCCTATTCAGATCAAATAGCCAGGCCGGCAGCATGAACACACGGGTTCACGTCAATTCCGAGTCGAATCCGCGTACAGCAATCGCCAACCAAGGGAATCAGATCATGAAAAACATTGTGGCGTCGGTATTGATTATGACCGCATACGCTGCCTTTCCGTCAACAGCACATGCAGTTCAAATCGTGACCTGCGGAAACTGCGCGCAGGATTGGCAGTATGAGTCTGCAGGCGAAATCGCCCATGGTGATCGTCGCGGCTGGGATAGGTATATGGACCTTAATCCCAATACTGCGAAAGCGCTATACGTCACTGTCAACTACGTCCCACCCGGGGAAGTACCCAGGCGAATCGAGAGGGCTCATTTACCTGCGGGATTCGTTGATATCAAAGACATTGAAGTCCCTACTTGGCGCTTACCCAGCAGATCCATAAGCACTCCATATGGTCAAGGAGACTACGACAGCAGTTCACATGAACCAGCGATGGCGAACGCCTCCAGCTAGAGGCTATCGTCCACATGTCCAAAGAGTGGATTTTCGTCAAACCCAGCAATGACAGCGGATATTTTTCAAGCGTATACGTCGCGAATCAATTCATTCCTGCGGTTGACGATGCAATCCGAATTGCGCATACGACGAAAAATCCAGCGTGGCAGCACGGCCAAATCAATGGAAACCTTGTCGGATCGCTGTTCAGATCTCTCGAATACTTCTTTGGAAAAGGTGTCGGCGGCTGCCTGCTGATGGATAACGGAGACACCGCCTGCTGGCAGATCAATCCAATGGCGAGAGGAGCTGCGCGCCTTATTGAAGGCACCGCCAAAAATGTCCATGGCGATCTCCTCCCCGAATCGGACACAATCAAGAACGGAGGAAGCATCAATATCGACATCGACAAGGGCGATTGGCCTCGCGAAGTCCGCTATCTCTTCGGGGGTGGACAATTCCGATGCGGCACTGTGAATGGAAAGCTTGATCGCTGCGAATGGATTCTTCCGCGCCAGGACAAGACGCAATGAAGAAATTTATTTTTTTTGGAACACATCTGCTTACAGCGATTCTCTCGTCAATTCTAGGTTTTTTTTACGCAAACCAGATGATCCCCAGCCTACGACAGCAGTACACAGATGATCTTGCCATGTCGATCCATACCCTGTTTGACGAACACGGACAAGCAAGAGAGGCCGCCGCACTTCGCGGGAGAATTTCACTACAAATCGCAAACAGCCTTCAACTTTCTGTCGACTCACCTGGAAGGTCCGAGGCGGAACTTGAGCGCCTCAAGGCACTCAGTAATCGGGTGATCGAGCAGGATCTGTTCAGGTACGTTGAACAAAAAGATACTCGACGCAATGCGCTTGACCGGGCCATGTACATGACAGGCAACGAAATAACATCTTCCATGTCACGGTAGCAGTACGAACCCTTGTCAGGCAGTAGCAGCCCCCCCGGGCGACTTCAATCTTGCGGCGACACTCCGAGCTTCGGCCCCGGGTAAGGCAAACAGGCGGTACACCACCATCGCGGCGACCGTGCCAAGGACGGCAGGGCCGCCAGCAGCACATACACCACATCGAAGCGACCGTGCCCAGCAGCGCAGGTCCACCAAAGGCCCAGGCCGCACGGCCCTGCTGTCGAGCCCATTGGCCCAGATGCCAGGCGGCGCCCAGGTTGATCAGCCCGGCAAGGGCGAACACCGGCCACTGCGCCATGCCGACGGCGCGCAGCAGCGGCAGGACCAGCAGCGCCGCGACGATCGCTGCGATCAGGAAGATCAGGGCAGCGCGCGAATGACGAGGTGCAGGTGCATTTTCCAGTTCCATGGACACTCCCTGTTGGGCTGCCATCGCCGTTCTGCAACGTCGAGCATGGCTCGACTCTACACTTGTGCAAGATCCTTCAGGATCCGGCCAGACGCTACGCCCTGCGCAACCACATAAGGACCATGAGCGCGGGCACTGGCCCCAGCACAGCAAGGCCACCGCACAGCCACGCGCGCCGCCCCTTCAATTGCGCACCGGTGTACAGATGCCAGGCCGCACCCCAACTGCCTACCCATGCCAACAGGGGTGCGGGGGTATCGTGCAGACCGAAGCTGAAGCCCAGCGTCAGCCCGATCACCAGCGACACAGCCACGCCCGTCACCAGCCACATCGCGGCCCGCCGTTGGTGGTGAGAGGCAGTGCGAGCAATCGAATCCATGCGAGAGACCCTGCTCAGTTCTGCGCGAAATCCTTCAGGATCTCGCCCACGCCGCTGGCGGAGATATCGAATCCCAGCGTGGTGCCGGGGTTGACCACTACGCCGTAGCCACCGGGCACGCGGCGCAGTACGTCCAGCATCAACCAGCGGATCTGGTGCGGGGCCTGCTGGCTGTGGATGCCCACCCGTGCCGGATCGGTGAACACCGCCACGTGCAGGGTGCCCTGTTTGTCGAACAGCAGCGGGTCGAAGCCGCTGCCATCGGGGGTGACCAGGCTGCCGGTCAGCAGCACCACTTCGGACGCAACGAAGGCTTCCATGAAGGCGCGGATCGGCACGGCTCCGTCCATGGCCGCCTTCAGCAGGGTTTCGATCGGGGTCTGCGGGGGAAGGTCGGTCATGGCGGCTGCGACAGGGAGGTAGGGGCACCTATTGTAGAGCCGAGCCCATGCTCGGCTGCCGCCATCTACGGTCCGTCGAAGTGCAGCCGCGCGTGGGCTCGGCTCTACAACGGCCGGCCCGGGCGTCTCAGCGCTTCAGGCGCCGGTCCCGTGCCTGCTGGTCAGCCACCGCCTTGTCCAGCTCGGCCTGCAGGGCCGGCTGCTGCACCGGTGCATCCAGCACGAAGACCTTCACCCCATGCGCCGGCACCTCCACCTTCAGCGAGCGCTTCACCTTCAGCTCGCCACCGCCCAGCGCATCGCGCCAGGTACCGGGCTGCAGGTAGCGATCCACTTCGATGCTGCGCGCGGCATCGCCCTTGTTCAGCAGCACCAGCGCGGTCTGTGCCACGTCGCCGTGCTGCAGCACACGGAAGAACACCGCTTCGTCGCCCTGCAGGCGCTCGTTGACCTGCAGGCCGCGCTGCAGGGCCGGGATCGCCTCGCGCAGCTTGGCGATGCGCTGCAGCGGCGCGAAGATCGGGCTCTGCGGCGCGTCATTCACGCGCTGCTGGCCGAAGTAGGCGCGGTTGCCGGCATGTTCGGCGCGGCCGCGCATGAAGCCGGTTTCCGAGCCGTAATAGACCACCGGGATGCCGCGCGCGGTGAACAGCCAGTTGTGCGCGTCGATGAAGCCGGTGTCGCTGGCCTGCAGGCGCGGCATGTCGTGGTTGTCGTAGAAGCTCATCAGCTCATACGGGTTGGCGTACGGGCCACCTGTCAGGTGCAGCGGTTCGGCCAGCGTTTCAAAGCCCTTGCCGGTGGTGCCGAAGGTCTGCTCCAGTGCACCACGCAGCGGGAAGTCGAGCACGCTGACGTTCGCGTTGGCCGGCCAGGTGTGTTCGGCGATGCTGGCTGCGTTGTAGTCGAACGCTTCGCCGAACATGAACATGCCCGGATGCGCGGCACGGATGCGATTGACGAACTCGTGCCACCACGGGTGCGGCAGCCAGCCGATGGTGTCGATGCGCAGCGCGTCCACGCCCTGCGCGGTCCATTGCAGGTAGGCGCCGACCAGGTAGTCCATCACCGCCGGGTTGTTCTGGTTGAAGTCGGACAGCTCGGCCAGGTTGCCATCGAAGATCGAGCCGTCCTTGCCGTCGACCGGGCCGATGTTGTTGTAGAACGCGTGCAGCGGGTTGTGCTTCGGGTCCAGCTTCTGCGGCGGCAGGTTCTGGTGGTCGGCAATCAACTTGCCGTCCTTGTCGAAGATCTGGCCGAACTGCGGCTGCCGCTTCGGCATGGTCCATGCCGGCGAGCCATGGTTGCCGACGATGTCCAGCACCACCTTCAGGCCGGCATCGTGCAGGCCTTTGTTGAGGCCGGCGAAATCCAGATCCTTGCTCGGCAGGTGCTCGTCGAGCGTGTAGAAGTTGATGCCCCAGTAGCCGTGGTAGCCGGTCTTGCCGCGGTCGGTCAGCGTGCTGGTGCAGCTGATCGGCTTGCTGCCGGTGAAGGCCTCGTCCGGGTTGTCGACGATGGGGGTGATCCACACCGCGCCGAAGCCGAGGTTGCGGATGTACTGCGCATTGTCGAGCACGCCGCGGAAATCGCCGCCGAGGTAGCCGATGTTGCCGTCGACCTTGTCCGGGCACGGCACCGGGATATCGAAGGTGCGGTGCTTGCCGCCCTGGTCGCGGTGGTCGTTGGAGGTATCGCCGTTGACGAAGCGGTCGGTGACCACGAAGTACACCGCATCGCTGGCGAACGGCTCGGTGGTGCCGACGTAGTCCGGGCGCGGCGCGGCCACGGTCTGGCCGGCGGACAGGGCAAGGGAAACAGCAACAGCCAACACACCACGCATCACACCACCTCCGAACGGGACGGAACCCGCAGCACGCACAGGCCGGCGACGAGCAGGCTGCAGCCGCCCAGCACCAGCACGTGGATTGGCTGGTCACCCAGCCACGCACGCAGGGCAAAGCCCAGCGCACTGGCCGCGACCAGCTGCGGGATCACGATGAAGAAATTGAAGATGCCCATGTACACGCCCATCTTCGCCGCCGGAACGCTGTCCGACAGCAGGGCATACGGCAGGGACAGGATCGAGGCCCAGGCGAAGCCGACGCCCACCATCGACAGCAGCAGCCAGCGCGGATCGTCGATGAACATCATCGAGATCAGCCCTGCCCCACCCAGCCACAGGTTGACCAGGTGGCTCCAGCGCAGGCCGAGCGCGCGCACCATCGGCGGGATCAGCAGCGCGGCCAGCGCGGCAAACCCGTTGTAGGCACCGAACAGCACGCCCACCCAGTTGGCACCTTCGTTGTAGGCCGCCGACTGCGGATCGGTGGAACCGAAGTGGGTGCCGGCCACCGCAGCAGTGGTGAATATCCACATGGCAAACAGCGCGAACCACGAGAAGAACTGCACCCAGGCCAGGCGCCGCATGGTCACCGGCATCGCCCGCAGGTCGCCGACGATGGCGGCCAGCATGTGCGTGCCGGGCAGCGTACGGGCCAGTGCCAGCAGCAGACCGTAGCCCGCGCACAGGCCGGCCAGCACGTACAGCATCTTGTCACCCTGACGCCAGGCGATCAGCGCCGCCAGCAGCACACCCAGGCCCAGCCACAGCGCCACCTGCCCCCAGGGCGCGGGCCCGGTGATGGTGGCGCCGGCATGGTGCGCCGGCGGTTCGGCATCGTCGAAGGAGGCCAGTTCGGCGGGTGAATACTCGCGCGTGCTGAACACCGTCCAGCTGATCGCGGCCAGCAGCACCACCGCACCGAAGTAGAATGCGTAGCGCACCGAGTCGGGCACTTCACCCGGCGCCGCCGTGTTGCTGACCCCGAAGTGGGTAAGGATGAAAGGCAGGAAGCTGGCGACGATGGCGCCGACGCCGATGAAGAAGCTCTGCATCGCATAGCCGGTGGGCCGCTGGCGGGGCGCCAGCTGGTCACCGACGAAGGCGCGGAACGGTTCCATCGACACGTTGATGGAGGCATCGAGTACCCACAGCGTGCCGGCGGCGATCCACAGCGTGGGCGAGTTCGGCATCACCAGCAGGGCCAGCGTGGTCAGCACCGCACCGATCATGAAGAAAGGGCGGCGTCGGCCCCAGCGCGTCCACGTGCGGTCGGACAGGTAGCCCACCACCGGCTGCACCAGCAGGCCGGTCAACGGTGCGGCGATCCACAGCCCCGGCACCGCGTCCTGCGATGCGCCCAGCGTTTCGAAGATGCGGCTGGCGTTGGCGTTCTGCAGGGCAAACCCGAACTGGATGCCGAGGAAACCGAAACACATGTTCCAGATCTGCCAGAACGACAGCTGCGGCTTGGCGGGACGGCTCATTGTGCGCCCTCGACGGCCGCGACCGGTGCCACCTTCAGCGCCTGCACCTGGGCCTGGTTGAGCACGCCCTCGCGCCCGCCCTTGCCGCCGGTGTAGTGCGCGAAGTGCTGCAGTGCGCTCATGTTGAAGCCTTCCTCAAGCGTGACCGTGCAGCGGCCCTTGGGCACGGCGAAGCTGGCCGCCGTGGATTCCTGCGCGGCCACACTGTGCGGCAGGGTGACGGTCTGGCGCTGCGCCGGCTGGCCCGCGCACTGCAGGTTCAACTGCTTCACGGCTGCGGTCACGCCGGTGTTGATCGGCCCGTTCGGGTTGTTGTACTGCAGGCGCAGGCGCACATGGCCGGCCTTGGCCGTGGTGAAGCGCCACTGCCGGTCACCGCGCAGTACCTGCTGCGGGCCCACGCACAGGATCGGGCTGTGCAGCGATTCCAGCGCGCCCTCGCGACGGGTCAGGCTCAGGCAATGCTGCAGGCCATCGTCGCCCACGCGCGCCACGCCCTTGGCCGGCTGCACGGCCTTGCCGTCCTGCCACAGCAGCTGGTCGGCGGCCACGGCTACGGTCCAGCCCTTGCCACTGCGTCTGGCCTGCGGCGCGGCCGGTGTGGCCGGTGCACGCGCATTGGCATCGGCGCTGGCCACGGCAGCACGTGGCGTGGCAGCGGCCGGCACCAGCTGCACGGTGGTGGTCGTACCGCGCGTCTTGACCTTGCCGGCCACCAGCAGGCCGTCGCCCAGCTGCTTCGCCCGCTCCAGCACGTAGCGCTTGCCGTTGGCGTCCAGGCTGATGCGGCGCTGCTTTCCGAACAGGTCCGGTACCAGGCTGGCCGGCAGCTTGGGCTGCACGCTGCCATCGTCCTGCAGGCCGAACACACCTTCGCTGACCATGGCCAGGTAACCGGCCACCGACCACAGCTGGCGCTCGGAATTGACCACCGGGCCACTGAGCGCACCTTCGTCCACGTGCACGGCCTGGGTGACCAGTTCGTAGTTCTCCATGTTGGAACCAGCCAGCGCCGCGCCCTGCATCAGCGAACGGATCTCGGCGGCGATGCGCGGGGCATCATCGAGCTTGCGCGCGGCGCGCAGCGAATAGGCGCTGACGAACGGCCAGATGGCGCGGTTGTGGTAGATCGGCTGCTGCGCTTCCTGCGGCCACACCACCGGGCTGCCGGCCGGTCCCATCGGGTAGGCGGCCAGCGCACGCTGCGCGCGTTCGGGGGGCAGCACATCGGCGAGGATGCCCAGCGACAGGCCCAGCAGGTCGACCTTGGCGTAGGGTACCGGGTGCGCCGCTTCACCGATGTAGCTCATGTACTGGCCCATGTCCTGCCGCCAGAAGCGTGCATCGATCTGCAGCGCCAGCGCATCGGCCCAGGCCTTGAACTGCTCGCTGCGCTCGTCACCCCGCTGCGCGGCCATCTGCTGGCCCAGGCGCAGGGCCTGGTAGTGCAGCACGTTGGTGGACAGCGCGTAGGAATCGCCGATGAAGCGCACGTTCTCTCGCGTCCAGTCCGGATAGGTCTGCTCGCGCCAGTCCAGGAACGAAGTCTCGCCTCGGTACAGGCCCATCTGCGCGTCGAACACCATTGCCCGGTCCTGCGCCAGGGTGCCCTGCAGCGCCTGCCAGACCTGGTCGGCGAAGGTCGGATCATCCAGCAGGTGGCGCGCCGCCAGGAACCACACCACGCGGTCGCTGCTGATCGGCCAGCTGCCACCGGAGCCGGTGTCCTGGGCGACGAACAGGCCGGGGGTGTGGCCATCGCGCGCGGCCGACAGCTTGAACTGCAGCGACTGCCGGATGCGCTGCGGGTCCAGCTTCGCCAGCGCAAGATCGGCGGCGAAGCTGAGGTCGCGGGTCCACACATAGGGCCAGCGCGCGCCGGTCTGGAAGCACTCGCACGGCACCGGGCGGCCTTCGTCGAAGGACGGATCGCGGATCGCATCGACGCGGTCCTGGTCCATTTCCTGCTGGGCCAGTGCAAACAGCGCGTCGAACATCACGCTGGCGGTCTGGCTGCGCATGGGCGCGGCAGCAATCTGCACGTCACCCTTGGGCGCATGCAACACGAAGCTGCCCTTGGCAGCGGCATCGGCGCGCGCTTGGCGGCCGTTGAATTCCAGGTCGGCCGCATGCGCGGTCGTTCCCAGCGCTGCCCCGAGGGCAGCCGTCAGGCAAATGATCTTCAGCATCGAAGCGGCAGACCGGCTTGCGCCCGTCGACCTCCCTCCCTCTCTGCACCGTTGTGGGTCCGCGCCACCATGACGGTGCGCGGGCGCGGCGCCTCCCTCAAGGTGCCTTGGTCCCATGGTAGACGCGGCGCTGCGGCCTGCGGCCAGTTGCATACGTATTCATGGCAGTTGCGTGAAGACAGGCCGTCGCGCTGGCTTATGGTCCGGGTCTGCCAATGGCGCCTTGGGAGGGGAAATGCCGGCTTCATCTGCTGCACTACGCGCGGTGTCCGCGCAATTGTTCGGGCTGGCCCTGCTGGGCCTGGCCACTCTGGCCCAGGCCGCGCCACAGGTCGCCAGCGTGGAATCACCGGGCAAGGTGCTCACGGTCAGCGTGGTGCTGGACGGTGGCACCGCGCGCTACCGCGTCGAACGCTTCGGCGAACCCGTGGTGGCCGACTCCACGCTCGGCTTCGAGCTGCGCGACGGCCGCCTCGACCGCGATTTCGCCCTGCTCGGCCAGCAGCGGCGCAGCGTCGATGACACCTGGGAACAGCCCTGGGGCGAGCGCCGGGTCACCCGCAACCACTTCAACGAACTGACCGTGCAGCTGGCCGAGACCACCGGCAGCAAGCGCCGCCTGGACGTGGTGTTCCGCGTGTACGACGACGGCCTCGGCTTCCGCTATGTGTTCCCCGAGCAGCCCAACCTGCGCGAGGCGATCATCGATGACGAGCTGACCGAGTTCGCCATCGCCCCCGACTCGACCGCCTGGTGGATTCCGGCCGGCGAACCGATCCACTACGAGTACCTGTACCAGCGCACGCCGCTGCGCGAAGTGCCGCTGGTGCACACGCCGATCACCCTGCGCAGCCACGATGGCCTGCACGTGGCCATCCACGAGGCCGCGCTGGTGGACTACGCCGGCATGTGGCTGCGCCGCGTCGAGGGCCAGCGCCTGCGCGCGCAGCTGTCGCCCTCGGCGGAGGGCTGGAAAGTGCGCCGCGCCCTGCCCTTCGCCACGCCATGGCGCACCCTGCAGATCGCCGACCGCGCCGGCGGCCTGGTCGAGTCGGACCTGATCCTCAACCTCAACGAGCCCAATGCGCTGGGCGACGTGAGCTGGGTGAAGCCGGCCAAGTACCTGGGCGTGTGGTGGTCGATGCACCTGGACAACGAAAGCTGGGCGACCGGCCCGAAGCATGCCGCGACCACGGCCAAGACCAAGAGGGTGATCGACTTCGCCGCCGCACACGGCTTCCGCGGCGTGCTGGTGGAAGGCTGGAATCCCGGCTGGGACGGCATGTGGGTGGGCAACGGCTACGACTTTGATTTCACCCGCGCCACGCCCGATTTCGATATCGAAGCGCTGTCCGCCTACGGCCTGAAGAAGGGCGTGCACCTGATCGGCCACCACGAAACCGGTTGCGCCATCGAGCATTACGAGGAGCAGCTGGGCGCCGCGCTTGACCTGTATGCGCGGTTGGGCATTGACCAGTTCAAGACCGGTTACGTCTGCGATGACGGCCAGATCGACCGCCGCAATCCGGCCGGCGGCCCCCTGTGGCGCGAGTGGCACGACGGCCAGTTCATGGCCCGCCACCATCTGAACGTGGTGCAGGAAGCCGCCCGGCGGCACCTGTCGGTGAACCCGCACGAGCCGATCAAGGACACCGGCCTGCGCCGCACCTACCCGAACTGGATCTCGCGCGAAGGCGCGCGCGGCATGGAATACAACGCCTGGGGCCAGCCGCCGAACCCGCCCGAACACGAGGTCAACCTGGTGTTCACCCGCATGCTGGCCGGGCCGTTCGATTACACGCCCGGCATCCTCAGCCTGAAGGGCCGCCACGGCCAGGCCATTCCCAGCACGCTGGCCCGCCAGCTGGCGCTGTACGTGGTCCTGTACAGCCCGATCCAGATGGCCGCCGATCTGCCCGAGCATTACCTGCAGCATCGTGAAGCGTTCCGTTTCATCGAGGACGTGGCGGTGGACTGGGAACAGAGCCGCGTGCTCGATGGCGAAGTGGGCGACTACGTGACGATCGTGCGCCGCGACCGCAACAGCCGTGACTGGTTCCTGGGCAGCATCACCGATGAACACGGCCGCGTGCTGCCGGTGTCGCTGGGCTTCCTGGAACCAGGCGTGCGCTACCGCGCCGAGATCTATCGCGATGGTGATGGTGCGGATTTCCGCAGCAATCCGTTCGCGTTCAAGCGCGAGACGCGCGAGGTGACCAGCACCGATGCACTGACCCTGTTGCTGGCACCGGGCGGTGGCCAGGCGATCCGGTTCACGCCGATCCAATGAACGACCGCGATTTCCGAACGCCGGGCATGGCCCGGCGCTACCGGGACGGCGTCGTGGAATCGATTACAACGCTGTGAAAGCCATTGAATACGTATGCAGGGTGATTCCCGCGGAGAAGCCGCTGCCTACCATAGCGGCGACGACAGCGGCCACCGCGTCGCACGTCCACGGCACCGCCGGGACGACCACAAGATGCTCTACAACATTGCCTGGGAGGGGAAAATGTTGAACCACAAGCGCACCGCGCTGAGTCTGGCGCTGGCCGTTGTACTGGTGCCGTCGCTGGCGTCGGCACAGTCCACGCAGTCCACCGATCAGTCCACCAAAGCTGCCACCACCGGCGAGTCCGCCACCAACCTGGACACCGTGCAGGTCACCGGCATCCGCCGCGGCATCGAGAACGCCATCGCGATCAAGCAGGACGCCACCTCGGTGGTCGAAGCGATCTCGGCCGAAGACATCGGCAAGCTGCCCGACGTGAGCATCGCCGAATCGCTGGGCCGCCTGCCCGGCCTGGCCGCCCAGCGCGTGGCCGGCCGTGCCCAGGTCATCAGCGTGCGCGGCCTGTCGCCCGACTTCGCCACCACCCTGCTCAACGGGCGTGAAGTGGTCAGCACCGGCGACAACCGCAGCGTCGAGTTCGACCAGTACCCCTCGGAACTGGTCAACGGCGTGACCGTCTACAAGACCCCGGACGCCGCTCTGGTCGGCCAGGGCCTGTCGGGCACCATCGACATGCAGACCGTACGTCCGCTCAGCTTCCCCGACCGCGTGATCGCGGTCAGCGGCCGCCTGCAGAAGAGCTCGCTCGGCGAAGCCGCCAACGTCGATGAATTCGGCAACCGCTTCAGCGCCAGCTACATCGACCAGTTCTTCGACAAGACCCTGGGCATCTCGATCGGCTACGCGCACAGCGACAACCCGATCCAGGAAAACCAGGTCGGCCTGTACGAGCCGTGGACCACCGAGCAGACCACCAACGGCAATCGTCCGGGCGTGGCCGCGGGCACCTACTTTTCCGATGGCATCAAGGCGCTGCGTCGTACCGGCAACAACAAGCGCGACGGTGTGATGGCCACCATCCAGTTCCGGCCCAACAACGCCTGGACCAGCACTTTCGATGCGTTCCACACCGAAGCCGAGCAGGTCGACACCGCCAATCAGTTCGAGCTCAACCTGAGCAACTACAACGGTGGCTATACCCCGGGCCTGCTGATCAGCAACCCGCAGGTCAATGCCGATGGCACCTTCACCGGTGGCACCGCCAGCGGCGTATACCCGCTGGTGCGCGGCATGTACAACAAGCGCAAGGACAAGATCGACGCGTTCGGCTGGAACAACGAGTTCACCTTCGGCAGCGTCAAGCTGGTCGCCGATGTGAACTACTCCAAGGCCACGCGCGATGAGCTGAACCTGGAAAACAACCTGCAGCTCACCCCGATGCCGCAGCTGGACACCATCGGCCTGCAGATCCGCCCGAATGGCTTCTCGCAGATCACCCCGGGCCTGGACTACTCCAACCCCGATGCGCTGTTCCTGACCAACACCATCTACGGCTCCGGCTACGGCAAGGTGCCGCAGGTGGAAGACCGCCTGAAGGGTGCCAAGCTTGCCGCGACCATCGCCCTGCCCGAGGCCATCGCTTCATGGGCGCCGGACATCGATGTGGGCGTGAACTACGCCGATCGCCGCAAGGTGAAGACCCAGTCCGAAGGCAACATCCTGCTGGGCGCACAAGGCGATGCCAACATCGCCTCGGACCTGCAGTATTCGCCGGTCAACCTGGGCTTTGCCGACATCGGCTACATCCCGGCGTGGAACGTGCCGGCGGCCGTCGGCCGCTACATGACCTTCAACCCGGTCGACAACCTCGACTACCTGATCCCGAAGTCGTGGGTGGTGCAGGAAAAGATCACCACCGCCTGGGCGCGCCTGAACCTCAACACCGACATCGGTGACGTGGGCGTGCGCGGCAACATCGGCGTGCAGATGCAGCACACCGACCAGAGCTCGGATTCGCGCTACTGGGACAGCTCGCAGCCGGCCGGCAGCAACATCCAGCCGTATTCCAACGGCAAGACCTACAACGACTGGCTGCCGAGCTTGAACCTGGCCTTCATGTTCCCGCACCAGCAGACCCTGCGCTTCGCCGCGGCCAAGCAGGTCGCGCGCCCGCGCGTGGACCAGATGCGTGCCGGCCTGGAATTCGGCGTGGATACCGCCACCGGCAAGCCCGGCGGCAGCGGCGGCAACCCGCTGCTGGATCCGTGGCGTGCCACCGCGCTCGACCTGTCCTACGAGAAGTACTTCGGTGAAAAGGCCTACGTGGCCGCCGCGATCTTCTACAAGGACCTGAAGAGCTACGTCTACACCCAGTCGGTGGACGACTACGACTTCACCGACCTGCTGGGCAGCTACGTGCCGCCGCCGGGCATGACGGTGCCGGTGCTGACCACCGGTACGTTCTCCACCCCGGAAAACGGCAAGGGCGGCACGCTGAAGGGCCTGGAACTGACCGCATCGTTCCCGCTGGACATGCTGACCGAGAGCCTGCGTGGCTTCGGCGTGCAGGCCAGCGCCACCTTCAACAAGAGCGACATCAAGATCCTCGACCCGGAAAGCGCCTCCAGCGTGGGTTCGGATCCGATCAGCCTGCCCGGCCTGTCCGACCGCGTGTACAACTTCACCGCCTACTTCGAGCGCAACGGTTTTGAAGCACGCGTTAGCCAGCGCCGTCGTTCGGACTTCATCGGTGAGATCGGCAACTTCAACGGCAACCGAACGCTGCGCTACGTGGTGGGCGAGAACGTGACCGATGCGCAGATCAGCTACACCTTCAGCGACAGCAGCGCCATGCGTGGCCTGACCCTGCTGCTGCAGGGAAGCAACCTGACCAACGAGCCGTACCGCACCTACGCCGGCACCAAGGACCGCCCGCTGGAATACATCGAGTGGGGCCGTACCTACGTGCTGGGCGTGAACTACAAGTTCTGACCACCACCCGGTACACCCACCGGTAGCGCCGGGCCATGCCCGGCGGGCTGGAGTCGGTAGCGCCGGGCCATGCCCGGCGACACACAATGGGAGCAGGACCGGAAACCCGCTGCGCAGGCAGCGGGTTTTCTTTGGGGCATCGTCACCGACCACGCTATCCACGCATGGCGTGCATCTACCCGCCCACCGCGCATCCACCCGCCCGGTAGATCCACGCCATGCGTGGATGCACTCGGCAGACGATCATGAAGTCAGGAAAGCGCAGCCGATCGAGATGACCAGCATCATCACGAGCAGAATGCGCCCGCTGAATCGCCCCCGCGCATGACCTATATTGTCGAGGAACGTGGATGCGATCTGGGCCAGCAGTTCCCACATTCCGGTCAGAATCCGCCCGAGGCAAGCTCGATGGACGAGCGCTGGCGGCTGGCGGTGCCGATGACACAGGTTCGATAGACCCGATGTGCCGAGGCCCCCGTGACATAGGCGACGATCTGAACTGACGTCGATACGACATACGCCCAGCCGGGCACCCAACCCGCCGGCTTCGGCACGAGGCTGAAGGCAGCAGAACAGTCCAGAATGTACTTGGTTGTCTCACCAAGGACGCGGCCCACCTCGGTGTTCGTATTCCACCGTGAGGCCATTTCCGCGGACCAGATAGCGGCCGCCACCGATCGAAGGGCCGCCTGCTCTTCAGGACCAAGCGTTGCCAGGACTAGCGCCGGGGAGTTGCCTTCCCCAGAACCGTTGGTCGAATGCGACTGCTCCGAAGGCAGATCGAATCGCTTCGCCCAGATCAACAGTGCCCGATGCGGTTGTCCGCCTGATGTGGGGAAGTACCGCACCACTCGATCTTCAGCGTTGTAGTAGGCCGCGTGCAGCACGCCATCGGGATAGACCACCACGGCGGCAGCATGATGCGCCGGAAACCCCATCCGCCAGCCATCCAGCAGCATTCCCCCATCCTTCAGCGGTACCGGCACCGCCGACTCATCGAAGTTGCGCCGGAGCGCCGCGTAATCATGCCCAAGCAACTGCTTAAGGCCGGGCACCACATCGGAATCCTCGAACGCATCCTCCAGCGAAGGGCCGACGATCACGACGGGACTGGCAAGGACGGGTTGCGCGACCAGCATCACAACTACCAGCACCATCAACTGGCGGAAAGAATTCAAAAATCGCATCAGGGCTTCGTCTGATAAGGGAGCCATCAATGTCCCTCCCTTACCTCGGCCAATTCCATTCCAATAGTTGGAAAGTGACGACCACCCGCCCACCCACAAAAAAGGGACGGGGCGCTTCGGCCCCGTCCCCGCAAGTACCGCCACCGGAGAAATCGGTCAGCTGCGTCGTGCGCAATACACCGCGCGCGGCGGCAGCCGCAGTTCAGTGCCCTCGACCGTGCCCGCATCCGGGCCCGGCACGTCCAGCTGCTGCCAGGTACCGGCCGGCAGCGGATGGCTGACCGCCTCGGCCGACAGGTTGAAGGCCAGCAGGAGGGTTTCATCTGCAAGCATACGCTCGAACAGCAGCACTGGCTCGGCACTGTCCAGGAAACGGATGTCCCCGTGCTGCAGGGTCGGCCGGGTCCGCCGCCAGGCCAGGAAGGCCCGGAAGGCCGCCAGCACCGAACCCGGGTCCGCGTCCTGCACGGCCACGGCCGCCGCCCGGTGCTCGGCCGGGATCGGCAGCCAGGGCTTGCCGGTGGTGAACCCGGCCAGCGGGGCGTCGGTCCACGGCAGCGGCGTGCGGCAGCCGTCGCGGCCCTTGAAGTTCGGCCAGAAGGTGATGCCGTAGGGGTCCTGCAGGTCCTCGAAAGCCACTTCGGCCTCGGCCAGGCCCAGTTCCTCGCCCTGGTACAGGCAGACCGAACCGCGCAGGCTGCACAGCATCGCCACCAGCATGCGGGCCAGGCGCGGGTCGGACGGGCGGCCGCCCCAGCGGCTGACGGCCCGCTCCACGTCATGGTTGGACACGGCCCAGCACGGCCAGCCCTCGGTCATCGCCGCTTCCAGGCGCGAGACCGTGTCGCGGATGTAGGCCGCACTGTAGTCGTCCACCAGCAGCTCGAAGCTGTAGCCCATGTGCAGGCGGCCGTCCTGGGTGTATTCGGCGGTGGTGGCCAGCGAGTCCTCCGAGGAGATCTCGCCCAGACTCACCGCCCCCGGGTACTCGTCCAGCAGCGCGCGCAGCTGCTCCAGGAACGGCAGGTTTTCCGGCTGGGTGTTGTTGTAGTAGTGGTACTGGTAGGCGTACGGGTTGTCCGGGCTGAAGCCGCGGCCCACGCGCTTGTCCGCCGGCTTGGGCGGGTTGTCGCGCAGCTGCGCGTCGTGGAAACAAAAATTGATGGCGTCCAGGCGGAAGCCGTCCACGCCGCGGTCCAGCCAGAACCGCACGTTGTTCAGGGTGGCCTGCTGCACGTCCGGGTTGTGGAAGTTCAGGTCCGGCTGGTCGACCAGGAAGTTGTGCAGGTAGTACTGCTCGCGGCGCGGCTCCCACTGCCAGGCACCGCCACCGAACAGCGACAGCCAGTTGTTGGGCGGGGTGCCGTCCTCGCGCGGGTCGGCCCACACGTACCAGTCGGCCTTGGGGTTGGTGCGGTCCTGGCGGCTCTCGCGGAACCAGGCATGCTCGAGCGAGGTGTGGCTGAGCACCTGGTCGATCATCACCTTCAGCCCCAGGCCATGCGCCTTGGCCAGCAGGCGGTCGAAGTCGTCCAGGCTGCCGAACAGCGGGTCGACATCGCGGTAATCGGCGATGTCATAGCCGAAATCGGCCATCGGCGACTTGAAGAACGGCGAGATCCAGATCGCATCGGCGCCCAGCGCCGCGATGTGGTCCAGGCGCTGGATGATGCCCGGCAGGTCGCCCACCCCGTCGCCGCTGGCGTCGAGGTAGCTGCGCGGGTAGATCTGGTAGATGACGGCTCCCCGCCACCATGGATTGTGCGACATCGACAGCCCCCCTCCGGGCATGCGGGACCCACCGGAAGCGGGCCGAAAACCAACATCCGCAAGCTTAACGGTGGCTCCCGGAGCCTGGCGCTGCCTGCATACGTATTCACGCCGCGGGGCCGGCCAACGGCCTGCGAAATGGCCGGTCGTGCCGGTTTCCGCCCGATTTCACGGCCAGACCCTATAATTGGCGGTGAGCCTGAAAGCCTGATCGCATGACCATCACCGAAGACACCCGTCCCGCCCTGGGCCTGCCCCAGATCCAGTCGCTTGCTGCGGCCGACATGGCCGCCGTCGATGCCCTGATCCGGGACCGGCTGTCCTCGGACGTCGTACTGATCAACCAGATCGCCGACCACATCATTTCCGCCGGCGGCAAGCGCCTGCGCCCGATGCTGGTGATGCTGGCCGGCCACGCGGTCGGCCAGGCCGGCCCGGAGCACCACCAGCTGGCGGCGATCATCGAGTTCATCCACACCTCGACCCTGCTGCACGACGACGTCGTGGACGAATCCAGCCTGCGGCGCGGCCGCAGCACCGCCAATGCCCTGTGGGGCAACGCGCCGAGCGTGCTGGTGGGTGACTTCCTGTATTCGCGCAGCTTCCAGCTGATGGTGGAACTGGACCGCATGCCGGTCATGCGGATCCTGGCCGACACCACCAACCGCATTGCCGAGGGCGAAGTGCTGCAGCTGCTGCACGTGCACAACCCGGACACCGACGAAGCGGCCTACCTGCGCGTGATCGAGCGCAAGACCGCGGTGCTGTTCGCTGCCGGCACCCGCCTGGGCGCGCTGGCCAGCGGCGTGGACGAGGCCACCCAGCAGGCCCTGTACGACTACGGCATGCACCTGGGCTACGCCTTCCAGATTGCCGATGACGTGCTGGATTACTCGGCCAACGCCGAGGAACTGGGCAAGAACCTGGGCGACGACCTGGCCGAAGGCAAGGCGACGCTGCCGCTGATCCACGCGATGGCCCATTCGGACGACGCCACCCGCGAGCGCCTGCGCAGCATCGTGCAGGACGGCGACGCCTCGGCCATGCCGGAAGTGCTGGCCGCCATCCGCGCCACCGGCGGCCTGGAGTACAGCCGCCGCCGTGCCGAGGAATACGCCGAAGCCGCCGAACGCGCGCTCGACGGCCTGGGCGACAACGACGCCGTGGCAGCCCTGCGCGGCCTGGCCCGTTACGCGGTGCAGCGCTCGCATTGACCGGTGAAGGTGTGCCGACCGTTGGTCGGCACGCCTTTGATTACCGGAACCGCTCCTCTAAGAACTCATCCAGCGCCTTCCACGCGCGCTTGGCCGCCCGTTCGTTGTACTGGCAGCCCGGCGGGCTGTTGGCATCACGCTCGGCAAAGCAGTGCACCGCGCCGCTGTAGTTGGTGAATTCCCAGTCGACCTTGGCCGCGTCCATTTCCTTCTGGAAGCTGCCGATGTCCTCGGCGGTCACGCTCTTGTCGTCGGCGCCGTTGAGCACCAGCACGGAGGGATGGCTGCCACCGGCCTGTGCAGGCAGCGGCGAGCCCAGCCCGCCGTGCAGGCTGACCACACCGGCCAGCGGCGCACCGGCGCGGGCCAGTTCCAGCACCGTGGTGCCGCCGAAGCAGAAGCCCACTGCGCCGATCCGGCTGGCATCCAGCGGCGCCTTGCCGGCCTGGGCCTTGAGCACGTTCACCGCTTCAAGCGCGCGCGCACGCAGCAGCGGCCGGTCGTTGCGCAGCTTGGTCGCCACCGGGCCGGCCTCGGCATCGGTCTTCGGCCGCACGCCCTTGCCGTACACGTCGGCCACCAGCACCACGTAGTCATCGCCGGCCAGCTGCTTGGCCTTCTCGATGGCCGATTCATTCACACCCTTCCAGTTCGGCACCATCACCAGGCCCGGGCGCTTGTCGTTGTCACCGTCGTCATAGACCAGCACGCCACTGAAGGTCGTGCCCTCCTGCTTCCATTCCACCGGCTGGGTCTTCATCGCCGCCCAGGCCGGCATCGCCGCCAGCCCCAGCACCATCGCCACGCCACAACGCCATCGGTTCATGCGCCTGCTCCACTGAAAAGGGGATGGAGGGGATCAAGTCGCAGAACACCCTCCCGGGTCGCATTCTGCATTGGCGACGTGACGCAGGTGTGGTTGGATACGACTTAATCCCCTCCGTCCCCTTTTACATGAACCTTGTTGATCGCTTTCTGTCTGGCCTTGTCCCGCGCCTGCCGGCCGAGGACGCAGCGCAATGGACGCACGTCCAGGGCGCCAGTGCCGAGGATCTGCAGCGCCTGCGCGCGCAGTGGCCGCTGGTGCCTGACAGCCTGCTGGCGTTGCTGTCGCGGGTGGATGGCACACACTTCCGCGAGTACCCCGGCGGCGAGGTCGTGGTCTACATGCTGGGTTCGGATGTCGAGGACGGCAGCTATCCGTACTACCTGCGCTCGGTCGCGCAGATCTTCGAAGACCAGCAGCAGTGGGACGACAGCATCCGGTCCATCTACGAGGAATGGCTGGACGACGAGCCGGAGATCCTCGGCGACGGCATCGACGCCGATCTGCCGATGGACCGCCGCCTGTGCTTCTCGCACTGCATGAACAACGGCGGCACCTCGATGCTCTACCTGGATTTCGACCCGGCACCGGGCGGCACCGTCGGCCAGGTGGTGCGCTACCTGCACGATCCGGACAGCTACGCAGTCATCGCGCCCAGCTTCGATGCGTACCTGCAGCAGCTGATCGATGGCGATTACGCGTTCATCGATCAGGACGCCGACTGAAATCCAGCCGAGCATGGGCTCGGCTCTACAGTAGATCCACGCGGTGCGCCGGAGTAGATCCACGCCATGCGTGGATGGCGGCGTCACCCGCGCTCGATCCAATGCAACGCGCCCGGCGCGAACGCCAGCAGATCCGCTGCATCCAACTGACCCCGCGACCAATGACGTTCCGGCGGCGCAGGCTGCCGGGCATCCACCGCGCCATCGTAGTCGCGTACCAGCAGGCCAATGCGCGCGGCCCCGGACTGCAGCAGGGCATCAATGCGCTGCAACCACTGTCCGGCATCGCCCAGGGCTTCATCGCGACGCGCCTGCTGATCCTGCGCATGCCGCGCCAACTGCTCGGCCAGCGCACGGGCGATCTTCGCTTCGCTCCAGCCCTTCTTCCGCCAGCGCTCGGCATCGCCCTTCCATTCCGGCTCGGCCCGCACCGACGCCAGCGCCGTGCCGCAATCGCAGTGCGCGGCGCTCAGCCACGGCTGCCAGCCGGGCCCGGCCGCGGCCTGCAGGCTCGGCGAATCCTGCGCGAACAGGCGCCGGCCGCTGTGGGCGAAGATCGCGGCCGCTTCAACGTGCGCAAACGAGGTGGGCAGGAACACGGTGATGAAGGTGCACATGCGGGTATCCGGGTCCGTCCGGGAATGCCTGGATGGTAACTCGCCTTGCAGTAGATCCACGCCATGCGTGGATGGGGGTCAGAGCCCTTTCCTGCGGAAAGGGATCCGACCCCGGGCCGCTGGATCAGGCGATGCCCAAGCCCGCAATCGCGCTGATGCTGTCCGGCTCGAACCCGGCCAGCTCGGCGAAATGGCGGCCGCGGGCCACGTAATCGCGGTAGGCACCAAAACTCGGCGCGCCCGGCGACAGCAGCACCACCCCGCCCTGCGTACCCAGCGCCGCGCGTGCCAGCGCCATCGCCTCGGGCAGGTCGCCGGCCGCGTGCAGGCCGAAGCGACCGGCATCGGCCAGCGGCTGCAGCATCGCGTGGATGCGCGGGCCGTTGCTGCCCATCGTCACGATCTCCACCGGCGGCACGTCGTGCGCCATGTGCTGCATGAAATCGGTCCAGTCCAGGCCACGGTCGTGGCCGCCCACCAGCAGCGCGATGCGCTGGCCGGCGAAACATTCCAGCGCCGCCAGGCTGGCGTGCGGCGTGGTGCTGATCGAATCGTTGATGTAGGTCAGGCCATCGGCCGCGCCGATGCGCTGCAGGCGGTTGGGCAGGGGGCGGAAATCCTGCACCGCCGGTGCCAGCGCCACGGCATCCAGGCCCAGCGCTTCCAGCGCGGCCAGGACCGCGCACAGGTTGCCGCGATTGTGGCGGCCCGGCAGCAGCGTGTTGCGGGTATCGAACACGGGCTGCTCGCCGCGGTGCACGATGTCGCCGCGCATGTGCCAGCCCTGCGGCTGGTTGAACCAGACCACGTCGCTGTCAGGCAACGAGAGCGCGGCCAGGTGCGGATCGGCGGCGTTGAGCACGGCGGTGCGCGGCGCGGCTTCGGTCACCAGCCGCAGCTTGTCCTCGATATAGCGCTGCTCGCTGCCGTGCCAGTCCAGGTGTTCCGGGAACAGGTTCAGCACCACCGCCACCTGCGGGCGGGCGCCACTGCGTGCCACTTCGCCGGTCTGGTAGCTGGACAGTTCCACCGCCCAGTAGGCAGGCGCGGGCTGCGGGTCCAGCACTTCCAGCAGCGGCAGGCCGATGTTGCCGACCAGTCCGGTGCGGTGGCCGGCGGCGCGCAGCAGGTGCGCGAGCAGCGCGGTGGTGGTGCTCTTGCCCTTGGTGCCGGTCACGCACACGGTGTCGTGCACGATGCCATCTTCAGCCGCGTGCTCGGCAAACCACAGCGCGGTGCCGCCGATGAAAGCCGTGCCCTGCCCTGCCGCCGCCAGCGCGATCGGCTGGTAGGGGCTGATGCCGGGCGACTTGATCACCACGTCGAACGCGGCCAGTGCCTCGGCGGTAGGTTCACCGCGCACGTCCAGCAGCCCCTGCGTTTCCGCACGCGCGGCCTCGGCCTCGGCGGCCGGGCAGAACAGGCTCAGGGCCAGCGCAGGCAGGCGCGCGCGCAGCACGGCAAACGCTGCGCGGCCCTCACGACCCCAGCCCCACAGCGCAACGCGCTTTCCTTCAAGCTGTGAAATCTTCACGCACACGTTCCCACAGTGCGGCCGGAATGCGGTGCTCGCCCTGCAGCTGCAGCAGCGGTGCCAGTTCCAGCTCAGCGGCATCCAGCTGCGGCTGGATCTCGTTGCAGAAGCGCTTCACCAGCACGTCTTCCTTCCATTCCGGGCGCTGCGCCAGGGTCGCCATCGCCGCGCGCGATTCGCGGCCTTCGCCCACGCATTCAAACGGCTTGTGGTCCTGGAACTCCAGCAGCGCGTCGAAGCCACCGGCCTGGCCGGCGTCGTCCAGCAGGTTGCGACCGAAGATGCGCACCAGGCGGGTCTTGGGCATGAACGGGGCCAGCGCCAGGAACACGAAGTGGCACTTCGGGCAGACGCCGCACCAGCGGTTCACCGGGCGCTCGCCGAGGATGTGGAAGTTGCGGTTGCAGCTGGAGAAATGCGCGTCGTAGAAATCGCTCTTGGCGAACTGGCGGGCGACCGCCAGCTCCGACATCGGGCGCAGCAGCGAGTAGTACTGCAGATCGGCGGCCACCTGCGTCTGCACGTGGTTGCCGAAGGCCTGCTCGAACGCCCAGCCCTTGGACCACTGGTGGTTCACTTCGCCGGTGCCGGGAATCTGGCTGCCGTAGCTGGCCGAACGCTCGTTGGAGAACACCACCTGGTCCACGCCCTCCAGCAGCGCGGCCAGCACCATGATCGCCGAGTTCACCGCGGTGACCGGGATGTGCCCGTTCCACGCGCCTTGGCGGTTCAGTTCGAACAGTTCCGGCGCCAGCGCGCGGCCCAGGTTCAGGGTCGGCAGGCCGGTGCGCTCGGCACAGGCGCGGATCAGCTGCGAACCGCCGATCCAGGTCACCGTCTCGTCCACGCCGGCACGACGCAGCGCTTCGATGCTGACCAGCGAATCCTTGCCGCCGCCGATGGCCACCAGCGCATGCGGCTGCAGGCCCAGCACCGGCGCCTGCACCGCGTCGCCCTGCACCGGCAGGCGGAAACGCCCGCGCAGGTTCAGGCCGTTGCGGTAGGCGAATTCGCCCAGGCCGTTGAGGTAGACCGTTTCCACCAGCGCCGCGGTCTCGGCATCGATGGCATAGCTGTCGATGCTGACCGTCTCCGGCACGCCCGCCTTGTAGTAGCTGACGCCGGCGATCAGGTGCAGCAGCCGCAGCGCACGCTGCACCGCCGCCGCGCGCGCCTCGTCCAGCACGAACGGGGCGCCGGGCACGGTGATGGTTTCCACCATCTCCGGGCCGTCATCGAAGGCGTAGACCAGCCTGGCCACGCCGGTATCCGCGGCGAACTCGCAGCGGACGAAGCGGAAGCGGGAAACCTGGTGTTTGTCGAAAGCAGTCATGGTGGATCCAGTTCAAGCGCGGTCAGGCACGCCCCGCGCGAAGGCGCAGGACGTGTCGGTGGGCGGGTGCAGGGCGCGAAGGGCGGCGATCACTCGATCACGTCTTCGCGCGGCATCGCCCGCTGGTTGTAGGTGTTGGCCATCACGTAGCCGTAGGCGCCGGCGTCGGCGATCAGCATCACGTCGTCCGGCGCGGTCGACACCGGCAGCTTGCGGCGCTTGCCGAACACATCGCTGGACTCACAGATCGGGCCGACCACATCGAACGCCGCTTCGGCATAACCGCCCTGGCGGCTGAGGTTCTCGATGTCATGCCAGGCGTCGTACAGGGCCGGGCGCATCAGCGTGTTCATGCCGGCATCCAGGCCGACGCGGCGCACGCCGTCCTTTTCCACCACCTGGGTGGCATGGGTCAGCAGAACGCCCGATTCGGCCACCAGGTAGCGGCCCGGCTCGATCGCCAGGCGGAACGCAGGGTGCAGCGCCTTTACCTCGGCCAGGCCCTCCGCCCAGGCGTCCAGGTCGAACGGCTCGTCTTCCTCGCTGTACGGAATCGGCAGGCCACCGCCGATGTCGATGGTCTGCACGCTGCCGATGCGGCGGGCGAAACCGGCCAGCTCATCGCACATCAGGCGCCAGTGCTGCGCGGTTTCCACGCCGCTGCCCAGGTGCGCATGCAGGCCGACCACGCGGGTGCCCAGATCGGTGGCGGTGCGCACGAACTCGTCCACGCGCGCCATCGGCAGGCCGAACTTTGAATCCTTGCCGCCGGTGCGGACCTTGGCGTGGTGGCCCTCGCCACGGCCCAGGTCCACGCGCAGCCAGATTTCGCGGTTGCGGAACAGGTCCGGCCAGCGCTGCAGCGCTTCCAGGTTGTCCACGGTGACGGTGACGCCGAGCGCGAAACCGGCTTCGTACTCTTCGCGCGGGCAGAAGCTGGGGGTGAACAGCACGCGCTTGGGCGACAGTTCCGGCAGGTGCTGGAACACGTGCTTCAGCTCGCCGTGCGAAACGCATTCCAGGCCGAAACCTTCGGCTTCCAGCAGCTGCAGGATGGCCGGGTGGCCGTTGGCCTTGATCGCGTAGTAGCGCTGGTCGATCGGCTTGATCGCGGCCAGCGCACGGGCGCGGGCACGCACGGTCGGCAGGTGGTAGACGTAGCGCGGCGTACCCGCGTCGGCCAGCTGCAGCAGGTGCGCACGCTGGCCACGCCACCACGGCGTACCGCGCGGGCGCACGGTACCGGCGATCTCGCGCCAGCGCGGGCCGAACACCTCGGTTTCTTCCACCGGCATCGCACCGCTGTCGATCAGCTCGGCGTGCAGGATCGGCAGCAGGCCATCGGCATCGGCCTCGTCGATGACGAAGGTCAGGTTCAGGTCGTTGGACGACTGCGAGATCATGTGCACGCGCTCGCGGCCGAAGGTGGCCCACACGTCCGACAGCTTGTGCAGCAGCGAACGCATGCCACGACCGACCAGGGTGATGGCCGCGCACGGCACGATCACCTTCACCTTGCAGATCTGCGACAGGTCAGCCGACAGCGCGGCCAGCACATCGGTGTTGACCAGGTTCTCGGACGGATCCAGCGACACGGTGACGTTGGTTTCGGCCGAACCGATCAGGTCCACCGACAGGCCGTGCTTCTTGAACAGGCCGAACACATCGGCCAGGAAGCCGACCTGCTGCCACATGCCGATGCCTTCCATCGACACCAGCACGATGCCGTTGCGGCGGCTGATCGCCTTCACGCCCGGCACCGGTGCGGCACTGCCGTCGATGCTGGTGCCCGGCAGTTCCGGGCGCTCGGTATCGAGGATGGCCATCGGCACGCCGGCGTCGCGGCACGGCTTGATCGAGCGCGGATGCAGCACCTTGGCACCGGTGGTGGCGATTTCCTGCGCTTCGTAATAGTCCAGGCGGGTCAGCAGGCGCGCGTCCGGCACGTCCTTCGGGTTGGCGCTGAACATGCCCGGCACATCGGTCCAGATTTCCACGCGGCTGGCACCCAGCAGCGCACCGAAGTACGCCGCCGAGGTGTCCGAGCCACCGCGGCCGAGGATGGCGGTGCCGCCGTCGGCGTGGCGGGAAATGAAGCCCTGGGTGATCAGCAGGCGGGTGGGCTGCGCGCGGAAGCGCTGCATCCAGTCCGCGTCGGCGCGCCACTGGCAGTTCACCGACAGGCGCTGCGACCACTCGCTCTGGTTCGGCTGCGGCGGCATCGCGTCCAGCCACTGGCGGGCGTCCATCCAGCCCATGTCCAGGCCCGAGGCGTGCAGGTAGGCCGCGCCCAGGGTCGAGGACAGCAGTTCGCCCTGGCCCAGCACTTCGGCCTGCCACTCCAGCGGGCGGGTGGTTGCGCGCGGGTCATCCAGCAGGTCCTGCAGGGCGGCCAGGCGGTCGCCCAGCACCTCGCGGTCCAGGCCGAGCTCGACCAGGAAGCCCTCGTGGCGTTCGACCAGGGCGGCCACGCGGTCGCGGCTGTCCGGCGCGCCATCGGCGATCGCGGTCAGTTCGTTGGTCACCCCGGACAGCGCCGAAACCACCACCAGCACGCGCGAGCCGGTCTCTTCCGCGCGTTTTTTTGCCAGCTTCCCGATCGTGTCCCAGCGGTGGCGACGCGACACCGAGGTGCCGCCGAACTTCAGTACGATCCAACGATCGACAAGGGGGGAAGCTGACATGGATAGGCTATGTGTAATGTGGGGGAGCCGCCCGAAGGGGCGGAACCTTCGATTCTAAGCCCAATGGACCCGCCGATGGCCGCCTTCCGCTACCTGCAGCTTGATGTCTTCGCCCACCAGCCCGGCAGCGGCAACCCGCTGGGCGTGGTGCTGGGCGCTGACGGGCTGTCCGCCGGGCGCATGCAGGCGCTGGCAGCCTGGCTGAACCTGTCCGAGACGGTGTTCTTCCTGCGGCCCGACGCCGACGGTGCCGACTACCACATCCGCATCTTCACTCCGGGCAGCGAGCTGCCGTTCGCCGGCCACCCCAGCGTCGGCGCGGCCTGGGCAGCGGTCACCTGCGCCCTGGCCACACCGGGGGAGGGCGGCACCCTGGTCCAGCAATGTGCCGCGGGCCTGCTGCCGGTGCGGGTGAGTGGCCCGGCCGACGCGCCGACCATCGAACTGGCCAGTCCGCCGGCCCGCCACCTGCCCACCGCGCCGGGCCAGGTACCGGAAACGCTGCTGGCCCTGGCCGCCGACGGCCATGCCCCCGAGCTGTGGGACAACGGCCCGCGCTGGTGGCTGCTGCCGCTGTGCGATGCCACCGCCGTGCGGCGACTGGCCCCGGACATGGCCGCCTTGCGCGACTGGACCAATGCCACCGGCGCGACCGGCGTGGCGGTGTTCGCCGATGACCCCGCCGCGGGGCACAGCCGCGTGGTGCGCGCGTTCTGCCCGGGCGATGCGGTGAACGTGCCCGAAGACCCGGTGACCGGCAGCGCCAACGCGCTGATCGGCGCCTGGCTGCGCGAACGTGGCGCCCTGCCCGGCGGCGCAGGTGCCTACGTGTCCAGCCAGGGCCGCGAAGTCGGCCGCGACGGCCATGTCCATGTGCGTGTGGATGCCGAAGGCACGGTGTGGATCGGCGGCCAGGTGCAGCCGGTGATCGACGGCCACATAAGCTGGTAGCGCCGGGCCATGCCCGGCGGCCTTGCCACGCTGCGCGCTCGCGGGGCATGGCCCCGCGCTACCCTATGCCGCCTCATCGGTAGCGCCGGGCCACGCCCGGCGGCATGCCCGCGCGCCGCCCCACCGTCCTTTTTCTCTGGAGTTTTCCCTGATGTCCGCACGCCGTTTCCTGCAACTGGATGTGTTCTCGCCGCGCGCCGGCGCCGGCAATCCGCTGGCCGTGGTGCTCGATGCCGAGGGCCTGGACGACACTGCCATGCAGGCCATTGCGCGCTGGACCCGGCTGCCGGAAACCACCTTCGTGTTCGCGCCGCAGACCGCTGGCAGCAGCTACCGGCTGCGCATGTTCAGCCCGCAGAAGGAGGTCCCTTTCGCCGGCCATCCCAGCGTCGGCACCGCCCACGCCGTGCTGCAGGCTGGCCTGGCCGCGCCGGTGGAGGGCGTGCTGATGCAGGACGGCATTGCCGGACTGCTGCCGCTGCAGGTGATCGGCGAAGGCGCCGCACAGCGCATCGCCATCCGCACCCCGCGCGCGCAACTGGCCGAAACCGCGCAGGCCGATGATCCGCGCCTGCAGGCCGCGTTGCAGGGCTGGGCGTTGGGCGCACTGCCGCCGGCACGCATGCAGGGTGGCCGCAGCTGGTGGGTGGTGCAGGTGGCCGGTGAAGCCGCGCTGCGTGCGCTGCAACCGGACTGGGACGCGGTCGCCGCGCTGGCCGAATCCACGGACAGCATGGGCGTGTTCGCCTATGCGTCCAGCGATGGCAGCGGCGAAGGCTTCGACCTGGCCGTGCGCGCCTTCGTCGGCAACGGGCGGCGTTTCGAGGATGCCGCCTCGGGTGCGGCAAATGCCGTGCTTGCCGCGTGGCTGGACCTGCGTGGCGCGCTGCCGCGCGGCCGCGAGCCGTATGAAGTCAGCCAGGGACGCGAGGTCGGCCACGATGCGCGGCTGACCCTGCGCGTGGATGAGGACGGCGAGGTGTGGTCCGGCGGACAGGTGCAGACGGTGATCAGCGGCACCATTGATTGGTGATTGCGATGGGGCGCCGGGCGATGCCCGGCTCCGTTCCGCTTCGCCTGCCGGGCTTGGCCCGGCGTTACCGCCCTCAGCCCAGCTCGGCTTCCAGGCTGATCGGCACCGCGCTCAGTGCCTTGGACACGGGGCAGTTCTGCTTGGCGTCATCGGCGATCGCGCGGAACTGCGCGGCGTCGATGCCCGGTACCACGGCCTTCACCTTCAGCCGGATCTGCGACAGCTGCGGGCCACCTTCCATCGACAGGTCGACCTTGGCTTCGGTATCCAGCGAGGTCGGTGTAAACCCGGCGTCACCCAGCTTGGCCGACAACGCCATGGTGAAGCAGCCGGCGTGCGCGGCGGCGATCAGCTCCTCCGGGTTGGTGCCCTTCTCGTCGCCGAAGCGGCTGCTGAAGCCGTAGCGGGTCTTGTCCAGCAGGCCGCTCTGCGGCGTGTTCAACTGGCCCTTGCCCGACTTCAGGTCCCCTTCCCAATGCGCGGTGGCGTGTCGCGAGATTCCCATGTGCTGCTCCTGCGTGGCGGTGATGAACGGCCACCCTCGCACGATGCGCGTTAGCTCTGCGTCGCCCCGCCGCAGGCAATGCGGCTGTCCCGGGCCGGCGCGCTGGACACTTCCTCGCCAGCACGAAACGGATTTTCCCCTTGTTTTCAGCGGTTTCGCGCAGCTCCTGCTTTCCGTGCCGCGTATTGCGCAGTGCAGCGCAGGCCCCGTTTTCCTGCGTCCGGACATGTACTCAATCGGCCTGGGCATGAAAAAACATGCACTTTCCGCGCTCCGGGCTATTGGCGGCGCCCGAGAGTTGCCCTACATTGCGCTTGCCGACGGGGTTCGGCGCCGACCACACAACCAACCGTTCACGGAACAGGAAACCATGGCAAAGACCGCTAAGAAGGCTGCCCCGAAAAAGGCAGTGAAGAAAGTCGCGACGAAGGCTGCCGCCAAGCCGGCCGCTCCGAAGCCGATCAAGGAAGTGCTGACCAAGTCGGGCCTGGTTGCACACATCGCAGAAGCGTCCGGCGTTGTCGCCAAGGACGTGCGCGCGGTGCTGGCCTCGCTTGAAACCGCCGTTGCTTCCTCGGTGCACAAGAAGGGCGCTGGCTCGTTCACCCTGCCGGGCCTGCTGAAGATCTCGACCGTCAGCGTGCCGGCCAAGCCGAAGCGCAAGGGCATCAACCCGTTCACCAAGGAAGAGCAGTGGTTCGCTGCCAAGCCGGCCACCACCAAGCTGAAGGTGCGCCCGCTGAAGAAGCTGAAGGACGCCGCGCTCTAAGCGCGCGCCCAACGGCACCTTCCGACGGGACGGCGCAGGCCGTCCCGTTTTTGTTTGCGCCGGCGCCATGACCCCGCGCAAACCGCAACACAGCGTTTCCGCGCACACACCGTCCCCGCCGACAGCCGCACCAGCATTGGCTGTGGCCCTGTTTTTCCGTGTCGGAAACGGACCGGGTGGAACACTGCGTGCAGCGCCGGCCGTCGCCGCCGGTCGCGGCCTTGCCTATGGTGGGCACATCCCTCCAGACTCAGGCGAGCATACCTTCATGGCCAGCCCCTCCACCCGCTACCGGATCTCGGTGACCCCGATCGAAAAGGACGGGCACCCGTGCACCGGGCGCTGCACCATCGAACTGGAACATCGCGCCAGCCGCGACCTGATGCGCCTGCTGGAAAGCGCCCCGCGCACGGCCGGCCTCAGTGGTGACGAGCGCGCCACCCTGGTGGTCGCCACCCAGCTGCTGCGCGATATCGTGCAGCGTCACGCCGACACCGACGGCCACGCGTTGGCCGCCGTGGCGGCGCAGGTGCTGCCGGCACTGGACGCACTGGAACAGCTGCCTACGTCGCGCTGATCCGGACGCTGCCGATACACTGCCCTCCTCCCGGTCGCCTCGGGGAGGAGGCAGACATGCGCAGTGCCCTGATGTTGATGATGACGGTGACCCTGCTGGGCTGTTCCAGGCAGACGCCGTCCGATGATGCCGCCGCCGTGCCGCCGCCCGCCGAAGCGCCAGCGGCCGAAGCAGGCCGTCCGGCTGCCTCACCCGACGCAGCCACCGTCGCATCGCCGGCCATCGATCCGTTGTACGGCGCGGTCGCCGCGGATGGTGAAACACCTTCCCGGCTGCTCAACCGCTATGTGCTGGACCTGCTCAACCACAACAAGGCCGGCATCGATGCTGCCTGGGCCATCGCCCCGCCCGACGCGCGGCGTGCTGACGATGCGGCACTACGCCTGCTGCCGGACGTGCGCAACCTGCGCCTGGACAGCGACTCCGCCGTGCCCCGCGATCAGCAGCAGCCGCCGCGCCTGCTGGAGGTCCCGGTGCGCATCCGCGCCTCCACCGGCGAGGGCGTGTTCCGCTACCACGGCTGGTACCGGGTGCAACCCCGTGCCGATGGCCAGGGCTGGCAGATCCAGGCGGCGCAGCTGCAACCAACGCTGGACTGAACCGTTGCAGCGGCATGCACGCAGGATTCAGCGTGCAAAGCTACTCTGTAGCCCTCATTCATCGCCTTGGTCACCGCCATGCGCCTGCGTTCCCTGATGACCCGCCTTGCCGCGTCCACCGTGCTGATCGCCGCCGCGATCGGTGCGCAGGCGGCCCCCTCGATTTCCGGGCGCGAACTGGCGGTTGGCGCCAGCGACGTGCAGCAGTACCTGGACGGCAGCTTCCCGCGGACCCAGGATGCGCTGGGCGGCCTGATCGCATTGACCATGAGCCACCCGCAGCTGAGCCTGCCGGCCGGCGAACGCCTCGACCTCGGCATGGACCTGGCACTGGCCACCGCCGGCGGCACCCCGACCAATCTGGGCAAGGTGAAGCTCAGCAGCGGCCTGCGCTATGACGCACAGACCCAGGGCTTCCACCTGCAGGACCCGACCGTGGATGACTTCACCCCGGCCAGCCAGGGCGGTCGCCTCGACTCGCGTACGCGCGGCCTGCTCAACGCTGCGCTGAGCGATTACGCCCGCCGCGAGCCGATCTACAAGCTGGACCCGGCCGTGGCCGGCGTGCTGGGCGCGCTGCAGGTGCAGTCGGCACAGGTCAAGAACGGCAAGCTGGTGGTCACCTTCAACCAGAACCTGGGCAACCTGGTGCCGGCCGGTCTGCTCGGCAAGTAAGGTAGCGCCGGGCCATGCCCGGCGGCTTCTGATGTTCCCGCGCTTCGCGCTCGCCGGGCATGGCCCGGCGCTACCGCGTGTCGCACCAATTGGACCCGGCCTTCTCAGTAAATTCGGTAAATAAGGTAGCGCCGGGCCGTGCCCGGCGGCTTCTGATGATCCCGCGCTTCGCGCTCGCCGGGCATGGCCCGGCGGCACACCTCAGGCAGCCAGAGCTTTGACCACCGCTTCGCTGAAGGCCGGAATATCGTCCGGCTTGCGGCTGGTGATCAGGTTGCCGTCCACCACCACCTCGGCATCACGCCAACGTGCGCCGGCATTGGCCAGGTCCTGCTGCAGCGACGGCCACGAGGTCACCTCGCGCCCCTGGGCCAGCCCGCTGTTGATCAGCAGCCACGGACCGTGACAGATCGCGGCCACCGGCTTGCCGGCATCGGCCACGCTGCGGATGAAGCCCAGCGCCGCCTCGTCGGTGCGCAGGGTGTCGGGGTTGATGACCCCACCAGGCAGCACCAGCGCATCGAAACGCCCGGCATCGGCCTCGGCCAGCGCCAGGTCCACCGCTACCACGCCACCCCAGTCCTTGTCCTTCCAGCCCTTGATGCTGGCCTCCTGCGCAGGGGAGACCACGGTGACGATCGCGCCCTGCGCTTCCAGCAGGCGCTTGGGTTCAATCAGTTCGGACTGTTCAAAGCCGTGGGTCGCGAGGATGGCGACCTGCTTGCCGGCGATACGCTGTGCCATGTCGTGTGCTCCATGAAAGGGAGCGCACAGTGTCGACGGACGGCCATTGCACGGCGGTGACCCGGTCGTGCACGCCAGGTGGAGAGCGATTTGGTAGCGCCGGGCCATGCCCGGCGTCTGGTTCCGCCCGCGCTTGGCGCTCGCCGGGCACGGCCCGGCGCTACCAATTTACCCGTCAGCGCTTGGGCTGCAGCATCGTGCCGGTGCACTTGGGCGAACCGCAGCGGCACTCCCAGATCTTCTTCAGCTTGGCGGTGTGGCGCTCGGCCAGCACGATGCCGTAGTTGTAGGTCAGCTCCTCGCCAGCGGTGATGTCGCGCAGCGCTTCGATGAAGACCTTGTCGCCACGACTGTCGCCATCCTCGTCTTCCTCTATCACCGCCTCGCAGTTCGGGTCGCAGCTGTGGTTGATCCAGCGTGCGTCGTTGCCCTTGTAGTTGGCGTCGATCACCCAGTCATCGTTGAGGGTGAACAGGAAGGTATGGCCACTTTCCACGTCACCGCTGTCGTCGGCATCGACGTCGCCGTGGCTGCGCAGCAGGCCCTTGTACTGGATCACGCGCTCGCCCTGCTTGATCGGGGCCACGGCGAACACGCCGTTGCCATGGATGGCGGACTTGCGGGCTTGGATCTTCTTGGGCATCGGCAAGGGTGGGTCTGCAGCGAAAGGAACCCCGATTCTCACTCATTCCGGGTGATTGCGAAAACAACCCGCATGCTGCAGCATTACGCCCCGGTCGCCCCCGGTGCGTTGTTCCCGGCGGGCCGACAGGCGCCCCCAGCGCTGGCTGAATGGCCGGGTTGGATGCTGGTGAAGAAAAGCGTACAATTTCAGTCCGCTTTAAGAACCACTCGCATCCACCATGTTGCGCGTCACCAAACTCACCGATTACGCCACCGTCGTGCTGACCGTACTCGCCGCCCGCCCGGGTGAAGTGCTGAGTGCGACCGAGCTGGCCGAATTCACCGGTCTGGAACCGCCCACCGTCAGCAAGGTGCTCAAGCCGCTGGCCCAGGCCGGCCTGGTCGAAGGCCTGCGCGGTGTCCGCGGCGGCTACCGGCTGACCCGCCCGTCCGTCGAGATCTCGCTGTTCGAGGTGGTCGAAGCGATGGAAGGGCCGCTGGCCCTCACCGAGTGCAGCCACGACCACCACCAGTGCAACATGGCGCCCAAATGCGGCGCACGCAGCAGCTGGCGGCTGATCAACGACGTGGTTTCCGAGGCCCTGCGCGATGTCACCCTCGCCCAGATCCTGCCCCCCCTTCCCCTTGTCGATGACGAACAGCGCCGCACCATCGCTGTCGACGTCGTCTCCTGATCCGTAGGCAGCCCCCCCATGGCCACCGAAACCATCGAAACCGTCGCCCACGACGACACCCCCAACCGCGAGATCCACGAGCAGCTCGGCCGCAAGTACTCGGCCGGCTTCATCACGGAGATCGAATCGGACTCCCTGCCGCCAGGCCTGGACGAGGACACCATCCGTGCCCTGTCGGCCAAGAAGGAGGAGCCGGAATGGATGACGCAGTGGCGCCTGCACGCCTACCGCCACTTCCTGACCATGCCGATGCCGAACTGGGCCAAGCTGCAGATCGCCCCGATCGACCTGCAGGCGCTCAGCTACTACTCCGCGCCGAAGGGCCCGAAGTACGCCTCGCTGGATGACGTGCCGAAGGAACTGCTGGATACCTACGACAAGCTGGGCGTGCCGCTGCACGAGCGTGCCAAGCTGGCCGGCGTGGCGGTGGACGCGGTGTTCGACTCGGTGTCCGTCGGTACCACCTTCCGCAAGGAACTGGCCGAGAAGGGCATCATCTTCTGCTCGATGTCCGAGGCCATCAAGGAACACCCGGAGCTGGTGCGCCAGTACCTGGGTACCGTGGTGCCGGTGGGCGACAACTACTTCGCCGCGCTCAACTCGGCGGTGTTCTCCGATGGCAGCTTCGTGTTCATTCCCAAGGGCGTGCGTTGCCCGATGGAACTGAGCACTTACTTCCGCATCAACGCCGGCCACACCGGCCAGTTCGAGCGCACCCTCATCGTGTGCGAGGACAAGGCCTACGTCTCCTACCTGGAAGGCTGCACCGCGCCGATGCGCGACGAGAACCAGCTGCACGCCGCGGTGGTCGAACTGGTCGCGCTGGAAGATGCGGAGATCAAGTACTCCACCGTGCAGAACTGGTACCCGGGCGACGAAAACGGCGTCGGCGGCATCTACAACTTCGTCACCAAGCGTGCCGAATGCCGTGGTGCGCGCAGCAAGGTCACCTGGACCCAGGTCGAGACCGGTTCGGCCATCACCTGGAAATATCCGTCCTGCGTGCTGCTGGGCGACGATTCGGTGGGCGAGTTCCACTCGGTGGCGCTGACCCACCACCGCCAGCAGGCCGACACCGGCACCAAGATGATCCACGTCGGCAAGCGCACCAAGAGCAAGATCGTCAGCAAGGGCATCAGCGCCGGCCGTGGCCAGAACACCTACCGCGGCCTGGTCAGGGTCGACCGCAACGCCGATGGCGCGCGCAACTACACCCAGTGCGATTCGCTGCTGATCGGCAAGCAGTGCGGTGCCCACACCTTCCCCTACATCGAGGTGAAGAACCCGGGCGCCACCGTCGAGCACGAGGCCACCACCTCGAAGATCTCCGACGACCAGCTGTTCTACTGCCGCGCGCGTGGCATCAGCCAGGAAGACGCGGTGTCGATGATCGTCGACGGCTTCTGCAAGCAGGTGTTCCGCGAACTGCCGATGGAATTCGCAGTGGAAGCCAAGAAGCTGCTGGAAGTCTCGCTGGAAGGTTCGGTGGGCTGACCGCCTGCCCCTGCCCCTCGCAAACGCATTCTCTTTATCGGCGGGCCGCGGCCCGCCCACGGAAATCCCCACCATGCTGAAGATCGAAAACCTCCACGCCCGCATCGGCGACAAGGAAATCCTCAAGGGCCTGTCGCTGGAAGTGAAGCCCGGCCAGGTGCACGCCATCATGGGCCCCAACGGCGCCGGCAAGTCCACCCTGGGCAATGTCCTGGCCGGCCGTGACGGCTATGAAGTGACCGAAGGCAGCGTGCAGTTCGAAGGCAGCGACCTGCTCGACCAGGACCCGGAAGCGCGCGCCGCCGCCGGCCTGTTCCTGGCCTTCCAGTACCCGGTGGAAATCCCGGGCGTGAACAACACCTACTTCCTGCGCGCGGCCCTGAATGCCCAGCGCAAGGCGCGCGGCCAGGACGAACTGGATTCCATGCAGTTCCTGAAGCTGGTGCGGCAGAAGCTGGCCGTGCTGCACCTGAAGGATGAACTGCTGCACCGTGGCGTCAACGAAGGCTTCTCCGGTGGCGAGAAGAAGCGCAACGAGATCTTCCAGCTGGCCGTGCTCGAGCCGAAGCTGGCGATCCTCGACGAAACCGATTCGGGCCTGGACATCGACGCGCTGAAGAGCGTGGCCGACGGCGTCAACGCGCTGCGCGCGGCCGACCGTTCGTTCCTGGTCATCACCCACTACCAGCGCCTGCTGGACTACATCAAGCCGGACGTGGTGCACGTGCTGGCCGATGGCCGCATCGTCAAGACCGGTGGCCCGGAACTGGCGCTGGAACTGGAAGCGCAGGGCTACGATTTCCTCAAGGATCGCGTGGTGCGCGAGGCGGCGGTCTGATGAGCGCCCTGCTCGACTCGATGGCCCAGGCCTTCTGCGGCAGCGATGCGCGCCGCGAAGTGCTCGACACGGTGCTGCGCGATGGCCTGCCGGGCGCCCGCAGCGAAGCCTGGAAGTACACCTCGCTGCGCCAGCTGGAGCGCCGCGCCTTCGCCGCCGCGCCGCTGTCGCCGCCGGTGCTGGATGCAGCCGTGCTGGAAGACATCCCGGCGCCGCGCCTGGTGTTCGTCAACGGCCGCCTCAGCGACGCACTCAGCGACACCCACGGCCTGCCGGCCGGCGTGCAGCTGGAACCGCTGTCCTCGGCGCTGGCCGCCGGTGAGGATGCCGCGCGTTTCCTCGGCCGCCGCTACGAGCGCAGCGACGAGGTGTTCGCCCGCCTGAATGCCGCGCTGGCCGATGAAGGCGTGGTGCTGCGCGTGGACGAAGGCGTGCAGGTCGACGTGCCGCTGCAGCTGGTGTTCGCCAGCGTGGCCGGAGAGACCGACCTGGCCTGGCACCACCGCCACCTGATCGAACTGCGTGCCGGCGCCAGCCTGGGCGTTGTCGAGCACCGCTTCAGCGTGGGCGACTCGGCGCACCTGGACAACACCGTGCTGCATGCCCACGTCGCCCGCGATGCCGTGCTCAAGCACGCCCGCGTCCAGGCCGGCAGCGCACGCCAGACCAGCTTCCTGCGTACCGATGCCGTGCTGGCACGCGATGCCCGGTACCACCGCGTCGACCTGGAACTGGGTGCCGCACTCAGCCGCCACGAACTGAACGTGCGCCTGGAAGGTGACAACGCCCAGCTGACCGCCAACGGCGTGCTGCTCGGCAATGGCCGCCGCCACGTCGATACCCGCCTGGGCATCGACCACATCGCCCGCGATACCAGCAGCGAGCTGCTGTGGCGCGGCGTGGCCGCCAACCGCAGCCGCGTGGTGTTCCATGGTGGCATCCAGATCCGCGAAGGCGCCGACGGTACCGACGCGAACCTGTCCAACAAGAACCTGCTGCTGTCGGCCGACGCCGAGATCGACACCCAGCCGGTGCTGGTGATCGACGCCGACGAAGTGAAGGCCGCCCACGGAGCCACGGTCGGCCAGCTCGATGCCAACGCGCTGTTCTACCTGCGTTCGCGCGGCCTGCCGCAGCCGCAGGCACAGGCACTGCTGAGCGCCGCGTTCTGCCATGAGCCGCTGAAGGTGCTGCCCGAGGCCCTGCGCGAGCAGCTGGCACGCCGCCTGGACAAGGCCCTGGCCGAGGCAGGTGTGGCATGAACCTGTCCACGCCGCGCCCGATCGAAACCCCTGCCGGCACGCCGGACTGGGACCGCGTCCGCCTCGACTTCCCGCTGCTGATGCGGGAAGTGCACGGCAAGCCGCTGGTGTATTTCGACAACGCCAACACCGGCCAGAAGCCGGTGCAGGTGATCGGCGCGGTGGACGAGTTCTACCGCCGCTACAACGCCAACGTCAGCCGTGCCGTGCACGCGCTGGGCACCGAGGCCACCGACGCCTACGAGGCCGCCCGCAACAAGCTGGCGCGCTTCCTCAACGTGCGCAGCAACGAGCTGGTGCTGTGCAGCGGCACCACCTTCGCCATCAACCTGGTGGCGTATTCGTGGGCGCTGCCGCGGCTGAAGGCCGGTGATGTCATCCTGGTCTCGCGCATGGAACACCATGCCAACATCGTGCCGTGGCAGCTGGTCGCCCAGCGCACAGGTGCGACGATACGCGTGGCCGAGATCACCCCCGATGGCGCGCTGGACCTGGATGCACTGCGCCGCGCGATGACCCCCGAGGTCAAGCTGCTGGCCGTGGCCCACGTCTCCAACGTGCTGGGCACGGTCAACCCGGTGCGCGAGATCTGCCGTGAAGCGCGCAAGCGCGGCATCGTCACCGTGGTCGATGGTTCGCAGGCCGTGCCGCACCGCAAGGTCGACGTGGCCGCGATCGGCTGCGATTTCTACGCCCTCACCGGCCACAAGATGTGCGGCCCGACCGGCACCGGTGTGCTGTGGGCCCGCCGCGAGCACCTCGACGTCATGCCGCCGTTCCTCGGCGGTGGCGAGATGATCAAGGAAGTCAGCTTCGACGGCACCGTGTTCAACGATGCCCCGCACAAGTTCGAAGCCGGCACCCCGAACATCGCCGGCTTCATCGGCCTGGGCGTGGCCGTTGATTACCTGCAGGGCCTGGGCCTGGAGCACGTGGAAGCGCGTGAGGCCGAGCTGCTGGCGCACTTCACCGAAGAGCTGCACAAGGTCGATGGCCTGCGCATCCTCGGCGAAGCACCGGAAAAGGCCGCCGTGGTGTCCTTCCTGATCGACGGCGCGCACGCGCACGACCTGGCTACCCTGCTGGACCTGGAAGGCGTGGCCGTGCGTTCAGGCCAGCACTGCGCACACCCGTTGCTGCAGTACTACGGGGTTGCCGCCACCTGCCGTGCCTCGCTGGCGTTCTACAACACGCATGCCGAGATCGAGCGCTTCATGACCGCACTGACCAAGGTGCGGAAGCTGCTGGGCTGAGTCCACGCAGCGGGGTCAGATCCCTTTCGCACCGCGAAAGGGCTCTGACTTCGGCCACCCGGCTAGCGGGTAACGTCCACAACCTTGCACGTGCCCTCGCCCACCTGCACCTCGATGCGTGCGCGCAGGTTCTGCGTCAGGTAAACATCACCGTGGCACGCGACGTCGCGGCCGGCTTCCCGATAGCGCACCGATACGGACGAGTCCTGCTGGACCACCGGCGTCATCGACACCTGTGCATCGGCATCGATCGCCCCGAGCCCAGTCACGCGACCGCCAGCGTCGATCTGCACCGCGTCGATGCGCTGGGAGCCCATGTTGCTGACGACCACGACCGTGCCGGTCTGCCCTGAGCACGCCGACACCGCAAGCACCGCTACCGCCAGCACCTGCAGGCGCAGCATCGGGTAAGTGGTTGCCTTGCCACCCCTGGTACGCATCATGCGGACAATGCCTCATCGCTTCCGTGCGGATCTGTGCACCGCAGGAGCATAGTCCACGCGCAACCTCAGCCTCTACGGCATTCGCGATTCAACCGGCGCCTAGCTGTTTTCCCCACGCTGCCACGCGCGCGGGGTACAGCCCATCTGCGCGCGGAACGCCTTGCTGAAATGACTCAGGCTGGAGAAGCCCACCGCCAGCGCGGTGTCGGTGACGCTGTGTCCGCCATGCAGCATCCTGCCCGCGGCCTGCAGCCGCACTTCGCGCAGGTGACCATGCACCTACGTCCCCATCAGCACGCGGAAACCGGCCTGCAGGCGCTTCTCGCCCAGCCCGATCTCACGCGCCAGCCGCTCCAGCGGCCACTCCTCGCCGAAGCGTGCATCCAGCAGCGCGCGCGCCTGCAGCACCCGCTGCCGCTCACGCGCGTCAACACGGGCCGGCCCTTGTCCCGCGGCCTGCAGTTGACCCAGCACGATGGTCAACGCCTCCAGCGCCTTCGCGCGCAGGTACAGCGTGCGCACCACGTCGTCCTCGAAGCGGCAGCCCAGCACATCGGTGGCCACCCGCAGCAGCTCCGGCGCCGCCGGGAAACCGCCCATCAGGCTGTCCGAGCCCGTCACGCTGCAGTCCTGCAGGAAGCCGCCCTGCAGGGCCAGCAACGGTCGCCCGCCGGCACGCTCAAGGCTTTCCAGGGTGAAACGGATATCGACCAGGCGGATTGGCATTGCCACCGCGCATGCCGAAGCTGCCGGACACGGGCGCGCGTGCCTCTGCTGCAGCAGGTCACTGCACGCAGCAACCGCTTCGTGCGCTACGGCCTGCAGCATGCCGGCCAAGGCGCCGGCATGGCCCTGGCCTCGGCCAGCGTGCTCGCGCAGGAGCTGCAATGGGGGGCGGAACTGCCCCAGGCCGATGCGATCGCCGCTGCACTGGAACGGCATGACCAGCGCCTGCGGCCGCCGGTCCTGCGCCTGCAGCAGCGCAGCCGCCGCCTGGCCCCGGCCTTCGTGCCGGCCAAGGCCTGGTCGTTCCACCTGCGCAACCTGGCGCTGCGCGCGATGCCCGACGCCATGCTGCGCCGGTTCTTTCTCAACGTCCTGAAATCCGAGGCCGAGGCGATGGCTGCACTGGCCTGAACCCAATCGGGGTCAGAGCCCTTCTGCATGGCAGAAGGGATCCGACCCCATCACGTGCAGAACCCGGCCGCGCGCAATCGTCCTTCCCTCCCACAGCGAGACATCCGCTCCCACATTGGCCACGGCAAGTGCCTCCTCCGGGGACAGGAACGCAACGGGCAGTTCGTAGCTCTCCCCAAGCACGGCGCGTCCCTCCTGCAATAGCAGCCGGCAATCAAATGCACGGCCCGCCACGAACAGCGGGCAGGCGTATACCTGCCCCACGATATCACCCTGCCTCCCACCCTCGGCGCTCGACAGGAAGCGAACAGAGACAACAGCGTCGAATCGCATGGTCATGCCCTCAAGATCCTCCCTGGATCCACGTTCTCATAGTGCCCCCGGGTCAGATCCCTTTCGCGCCTCGAAAGGGCTCTGACCCCACCCGGCCAATCACTCCTGCAACCGCCACACCGCCTCCGCTTTGCCTGTTCATTCCTGCCTCCTGCGGGAATGCGATGAACGGCGAGCATAGCCGGCGCGCAGGGGTCAGAGTCTTTTCGCGCTGCGAAAGGGATCTGACCCCATCCCATTAGCCCACCCGTTTGCGGGCGGCCCCACGCCACCTAGAATGGCGGCATGAGCACCCTGACTTTCCGTGCCGCCACGGCGGCCGACATCCCCGCCCTGATCACCCTGGTCACCTCGGCCTACCGTGGCGACGCCAGCCGTGCCGGCTGGACCACCGAGGCCGACCTGCTGGACGGCGCCCGCATCGATGCCGAGGGCATCCAGGGCGACCTCGATCGCCCGCGCTCGACCATCCTGCTGGCTGAACGCGAGGGCCGCCTGATGGCCTGCGCCCACGTCGCCGATGTCGACGGCAAGGGCTATTTCGGCATGTTCTCGGTCGACCCGGCCCAGCAGGGCGGTGGCGTCGGCAAGCAGCTGATGGATGCGGCCGAAGCCCATGCCGCGCGCGAGTGGAACGTGCCGGTCATGCAGATGACGGTGATCGACGTGCGCGACGAACTGATCGCCTTCTACGAGCGCCGCGGCTACCAGCGCACCGGCATCAAGAAGCCGTTCCCCTATGGCGACAAACGCTTCGGCATTCCCAAGCGCGACGACCTGCGCTTTGAAATCCTGGAAAAGGCGCTGGCCGGGGCTTCGGCATGAGCGATACCTGGACCTTCGTCTGCGCCGGCGCCGAGCTGCTGCCGGGTGAAATGAAAAGCGTGTTCGATGAAGTGACCGGCACGCCGATCGTGGTGTTCAACCTCGACGGCGAGCTGTATGCGCTGGAAGACCAGTGCACGCACGAAGAGTTCGAGCTGTCCTCGGGCGAGTTCAACACCGCCGAAGGCAGCATCGAGTGCGTGCTGCACGGGGCGCGCTTCGATGTGCGTGACGGCCGCGCCCTGTGCGCCCCGGCCTACACCGCCGCGCCCAAGTTCCCGGTGAAGCGCGAACACGACGCCATCTGGACCCGCGACGACCACGAGTGACCCGGGGGGGGGCGCGCATGCCCCCGCCGCCGCCCTGCCGACCGTCATCCACCCATGGGGTGGATCTACTGGTGCGCGCAGCGCGCGCTTGAGCCGCCGTTCCGTCCCCGCTACCCGCGCCCGCGAGCCCCCAGCATCCTGTCAAACTCGCAGATGCGAATCATTATCGTTGATGTTATCCTTCGGGCCGACTTCGTAACGGTTTGTAACGAGCCGCACCATGGCTTCGCCTTCAGCCACCGCCACGCTGTGCCAGCCCGCCCGCCAAGGGTGGGCGCTGCTCGTCGCCGCGCTGCTGACGCTGTGGCTGGGGTGGTCGGCACTCAATGAGGGGCGCGATGGCCTCACGGACGTCACCCTGCAGCCCTCTGCGGCGGCGCTGGATGCCCACGCCAGCGAACCGCCAGGCGAATCACCGCCACGCGAGCCTGTCGCACCGCGCATCGAGTCCGGGGCAGAGGGTGGCCATGACGATGGCACGCCCCTGCTGCATCGCCTGTGCCTGCTCGTTCCAGCGTCGGGCCCGCAGACCCTGCGCGTGCCTGTGCGCAACGTGGCCCCGGTGCACCTTGCAGCACGCCGTCAGCCCCCCTCGCATGCACCACCCGCACTGCTGAGCTGAGCCGCCCGCCGGCCCGTCTGTCACACCCGCGCCTCCGCGCCAACCATCCCCACGCCTTCTGTCCCGTCGACCACCGTGCCGACGGGCTCTTCCCGCATCCGGCAAAGCCCATCCCATGATCTCGATCAAGAGCCGCAAGCACGCCTCTCCGCTTCGTTCCCTGCCCCTGGCCACCGCCAGCCTGGCCGCCGGCCTCGGCCTGGCCGCGCTGCCCGCCGTGGCCCTGGCAGACGCCACCGACAATGCCCGCACGCTGGACAAGATCGACGTGCACGCCACCCGCGGCTACAAGGCCGACAAGGTCGCCTCGCCGAAGTTCACCCAGCGCCTGCAGGACACGCCGCAGACGATCCAGGTCATCACCAGCGACCTGTTCAACCAGCAGGGCGCCACCACCCTCACCGAAGCGCTGCGCAACAGCCCGGGCGTGGGCACCTTCTATGCGGGTGAGAACGGCAACACCACCACCGGCGATGCGCTGTTCATGCGCGGCTTCGACACGTCCAACAGCCTGTTCGTGGACGGCGTGCGCGATCTGGGCTCGATCTCGCGCGATGTCTTCAACATCGAGCAGGTGGAAGTGACCAAGGGCCCGGCCGGCACCGACAACGGCCGCTCGGCGCCCACTGGTGCGATCAACCTGGTCAGCAAGCAGGCCAACCTGCAGGATGCGACCTCGGCCAGCGTCTCGCTGGGCAGCGACCAGCAGCGCCGCACCACCGGTGATTGGAACCAGTCGCTTGGGGCGACCAGCGCGCTGCGTATCAACGGCATGTGGCAGGACAGCGACCAGCCTGGCCGCGACCACGTGCAGAACAAGCGCTGGGGCATCGCCCCGTCGCTGGCCTTCGGCCTGGGAACCGCCACCCGCTATTACCTCAACCTGCTGTATGTGAAGCAGGACAACGTGCCCGATGGCGGCGTGCCGACCCTGGGCCTGCCGGGCTGGGCCCCGCAGCCGACCCTGGAAGCGCTGGCCGGACATCCGGTGGACCCGCAAAACTTCTACGGCACCCGTGGAGACCACGACGACGTCACTGCGAAGATGGCCACGTTCCGCTTCGAGCATGACTTCAACGACAGCGTGCGCCTGACCAACACTGCCCGCTGGGGCAGCACCGAACAGGACTACCTGCTGACCGCGTTCATGGGCACCGGCGTACGTGGCGCTGGAGGCCGGCCGACCGGCAACATCACCTATACCAACGCAGCGGATCTTTCGACCTACGCGATCGCGCGCAGCCTGCCAACCTTCAAGGACCAGCGCAACACCATCCTGACCGACCAGCTGAACCTGCGCGCCGACTTCAATACCGGCGCGGTGGGCCACGCCCTCAGTGCCGGACTGGAGTTCACCCGGGAAGAACTGGACAGCTACGGCCAGGCCGCCACCGGTGGCAGCAGCTGGCCTGCCGCGAACCTGTACAACCCCGATTGGAACGTGGGTGGCCTGAGCTGGGCACACAACGGTGCCGACGCGCACGGCAAGACCACCACCTCGGCGATCTACCTGTTCGACACCCTCTCCTTCGGCGAGAGCTTCCTGCTGACCGCCGGCGTGCGCGCCGACCACTACCGCACCGAGTACACCAGCGCCTCGGTGTGTGGCGGCCGCGCCGGTCCGGTCTGCGGCAGCAACCCGACCGGCACCGTGCTGCGCAATCCCACGCTGGAAGCCTCCGATACGCTGCTGAACTGGAAGCTGGGTGCCCTGTACAAGGTCGGTGAAACGGTCAGCGTCTACGCCAACTACGCCATTTCGCAGCAGCCTCCGGGCGGTGCCAACTTCCAGCTGAGCAGCTCGGCCAGCAGCGCCGACAACCCGAAGCTGGATCCGCAGAAAGCCAAGACCTTCGAAGTAGGCAGCAAGTGGGGCTTCTTCGATGATTCGCTCGCGTTGAACCTGGCCCTGTTCCAGACCGACGTGGACAATGAGATCAACACCACCGTGCTCGACGACGCCGGCAACCCGACGCAGACGGGCAGCAAGCGGGTCAAGGGCGTGGAGCTCTCCGCGGTCGGTCGCCTGACCGACAACTGGTCGATCACCGCCGGCTACAGCCACCTGGACACCGAGGTGAAGGAAGGCGCCAAGGTCGCTGCGGATGGCACCACCAACCTCACCTACACGCCGTCCGACACCTTCACCGGCTGGACCAGCTACACCCTGCCGTTCGGCCTGACCCTCGGCGGTGGCGTGCGCTACGCCGGTGGCATGCACCGCGGTACCGACGGTGCCGTCGGCACCCCCGCGTTCACAAAGTCGTATGTGGTCTATGACGCGGTGGTGTCCTGGGCGATCAACGAGAACGTGTCGCTGCGCTTGAACGGCTACAACCTGTTCGACAAGCAGTACGTGGCCAGTATCAACAAGAGCGGCTACCGTTACACCCCCGGTGCCCCGCGCACCTTCCTGCTCAGCGCGGACATCCGCTTCTGATGGCACGCCGCGGGGGAGGCGTCTTCCCCGCGCATCACAGAGGAACCACCATGCTGCTGCACATACCCAGCGTGCTCGCCACGGAAGAAGTGGCACAGATGCGCCAGCGGCTGGACGTGGCCGAGTGGGCCGACGGTCGCGAGACCGTCGGCGCGCAGGGCGCGCAGGTCAAGCACAACGAACAACTGCCCGATGCCTCGCCGCTGAAGGCAGAACTCGGACAGCGCGTACTCGCCGCACTGGGTCGCAGCCCGTTGTTCTTCGCTGCAGCGCTGCCGCTGAAATGCCTGCCACCCCGCTTCAACCGCTACAGCGGCGGCGGCACCTATGGCTTCCACGTCGATGGCGCGGTGATGAACCTGGCCCACGGTGAACAGCTGCGCTCGGACATCTCCTGCACCCTGTTCCTGTCCGCGCCGGAGGAGTACGACGGCGGCGAGCTGGTGATCAGCGATACCTACGGCGAGCACGAAGTGAAGCTGCCGGCCGGCGACCTGATCGTGTACCCGTCCAGCAGCCTGCACCAGGTCAACCCGGTCACCCGTGGCGCGCGCGTGGCCTCGTTCTTCTGGGTGCAGAGCATGGTCCGTGACGACGTGCAGCGACGCCTGCTGTGGGAGATGGACACCTCCATCGAACGCCTGCGGCAGACCGGTGGCGATGCCGGCGCGGTGCTGCAGCTGACCGGCGTTTACCACAACCTGCTGCGGCGCTGGAGCGAGGTCTGAGGCCAGCGCCGCGGCCCTGCGACAATTTCGCAATAATTCTCATTTGCAACCGCTAACGCCTCTCATTACAATCACGCACGGTTGACGTCGGATGGTCCGGCGCACACCCAGGGGTTGCCCGCTTTGCGTCGCCTGTTCCGCCCTCGCCCGCTTCGCCTCGTGCAGTTCGGTACCGCCATGCGCGGTCATCGCCCTGCGCTGGCCAGCCTGTTGGCGTGGGTGGCGATGCTGGCGTTGCTGCTGGGCACCCTGCCGCTGCTGCCGCACGACGCGGCTGATGCCGCCGCGCAGGCCTGGCAGCAGCCGATGGAAGGCCGCGGCGGTGAAGTGCCGGTGGAAGAAGACGCACCGGCCAAGCTGCGCCGCTGTGTCTGCACGCCGACCAAGGCGGCCGACAAGTCGCCGCCACCGCCGCTGCTGCTGGCCAGCCAGTGGCTGCGCAGCGAACTGGATCTGTTTCCCCTCGCCCCGGCCAACGCCGGGGTGCGTCCGCATTGGCCGCTGGCCGCACCGGACATGCCCTGGGCCGATGCGCCCGGGCGCCGCCAGCAACGCGGCCAGGCACCGCCGGTGGCCTGATCTTCGGCCCCGCGTGACCGCGCCTGCGGTCGCGCCTGCGCGCCGCTGCCTGCTCCATCCCCTGTTGCATTCCCGCTGTCCCTGACCGGGGCTCCCCGTGCATGCCGCGCGCTCCGCGCCGGCATCGCACCACCCTGCATCCTTCGAGGTTACTGCCATGGCCCAGCGCCATCGTGTCCGTTCGTCCCTGTCCCGCCACCTGCTCACCAGCGCCGTGCTGGCCGCCTTCGCCAGCCCCGCCTTCGCCAACGGCGAGGCCGCCGCCCCGCAGACCCTGGACAAGGTGGTGGTCACCGCTGCCGGCTTCGAACAGAAGGTGGTCGATGCGCCGGCCAGCATCAGCGTGGTCAGCCGCGAAGAACTGGCCAAGCGCCCGTACACCAGCCTGGTCGATGCGCTGCGCGACGTCGAAGGCATCGACGTCGGCCTGGAAGCCACCGACAAGAACGGCCGCGCCACCATTTCCATGCGCGGCCTGCCGTCCGAATACACCCTGGTGCTGATCGACGGCCGCCGCCAGAGCAACGTCGGCCAGCTGTACCCGAACAACTTCGGTGGCGGCCAGTTCTCGTACCTGCCGCCGCTGGAGGCCATCGAGCGCATCGAAGTGGTGCGCGGCCCGATGTCCACCCTGTACGGCTCGGATGCGATGGGCGGTGTCATCAACATCATCACCCGCCGCAACCAGGACAGCTTGCACGGCTCGCTCAGCCAGGGCTTCACCGTGCAGCAGGACGACCAGTTCGGCGATGCGCGCACCACCGACGTCTACCTCAGCGGCCCGCTGCTGAAGGACCGCATCAGCATGGCCGTGCGCGGCAGCTACTACGATGCCAAGGCCTCCAACCCCGAATGGGATGCGCTGACCCTGCCCGATGGCACGCTGTGGGAGCGCAGCATCGGCTTCGGTGGCGGTGGCAAGTCGGTGGCCAACACCAACTGGAACACCGGCGTGCGCCTGGATTTTCGCATCAACGACGACCACGAGCTGTGGCTGGACTACGACGTCTCGCGGCAGAAGTACGACAACAGAGAGGGCCAGACCGGCACCCTGGACAGCCTGGCCAGCCTGTGGCGCGTCGGCAACGCGGTCATCCCCAACCCGAACGGCAGCGGCACGATCACCCGCCGCGTGGTGCAGCCGCGCGTGGGCTACACCGCCTACCAGCGCTACGAGCGCGACCAGCTGTCACTGACCCACCAGGGCCGCTACAGCTTCGGCACCTGGCAGACCTCGCTGACCCACAGCAAGAGCAACAACCTCGGCCGCTCGCTGCCGCTGACCCTGGACGAGCGCGCCAACCTGCAGACCCTGTGGAACGATGTCTGCCAGCGCACCGGCGCCGCCAACAACTGCGCGGCCGGCCGCACCAATGCACTCGGTACGCTCAACGCCGAAGAGATGGCGCGCCTGCAGGCCTTCCTGCCGCGTCCGCTGCGCACCATGGAACTGGAAGGCTACGTGCTGGACACGATGCTCGACCTGGACTTCGGTGCGCACAAGCTGACCGTCGGCGGCCAGTACAACGACACCGACATGATCGACGGCGTGTTCGGCATGGATGGCGCCGGCTACCGCAGCAACACCAAGCAGAAGCACCGCATGTGGGCGCTGTTCGCCGAGGACAACTGGTCGCTGACCGACACCCTGACCGCGACCTTCGGCCTGCGTTACGACGACCACAACGTGTTCGGCAGCCACGTCAGCCCGCGCGGCTACCTGGTGTGGAATGCCAGCGACGCCTGGATCTTCAAGGGTGGCGTCAGCACCGGCTACAAGACGCCGCGCCCGGACCAGCTGTTCCCCGGCATCAGCGGCTTCGGTGGCCAGGGCGTGCTGCCGCTGGTGGGCTCGCCCAACCTGAAGCCGGAAACCAGCACCAACTACGAGCTGGCCGCGTACTACGAAGGCCAGCGCTGGGGCCTGAACGTCACCGGCTTCATCAACACGTTCGAGGACAAGATCGCCAGCGGCGGCACCTTTCCGAACTGCGAAGTGGCCCCGGCCGGCAGCGGCTACTGCGTGGACATCGGCCCGGGCTGGGCGGAACTGGGCTACAGCACCTTCACCCAGAGCGTGAACATCGACAAGGCCGAAACGCGTGGCGTGGAAATGGCCGCGCATGTCGACCTGCTCGACAGCCTGCAGCTGCGCGGCAACTACACGTGGACCAAGAGCGAGCAGACCAGCGGCGCGCAGAAGGGCCTGCCGATCGCCGGTACGACCCCGGCCAAGCACATGGCCAATGCCAGCCTCAACTGGCAGCTCAACGATGCCATCAGCCTGTCGCTGATCGGCGAAGGCCGCTACGACCGCTACCGCGACACGATCCTCGACGCCAACGGCGCCAGCCACAACCGCTACTACCAGGACTACACGATCTTCCACCTGGGCGGCAGCTGGGACGCCACCCCGTGGCTGACTTTCAATGCACGCATCAACAACCTGCTGGACAAGGACTTCGTCTCGCAGTCGTGCCTGCTGATCAGCCAGAGCGAGTTCAACTGCGTGGATGACTATGCGACCAAGGACCAGCGCCGCAGCTACTGGATCTCGTTGAACGCGAAGTTCTGACTGCGGCATGCATCGCGTGCCGCCTCCGGGCGGCACGGGATACACAACGACACCTAATTGCGAGCCATTCTCATTAATGCTGTAATGGGTAGTCTTCACCCGCCCCGAAAAACGCCGTGAGCCGTCCTGCCTCTTCCGCTGTGCAGCAGCAACAAAGCCGTGGCTTCTGGCTGCGTACGCTGCACCAGTGGCATTGGATCAGCTCGGCGGTGTGCCTGATCGGCATGCTGCTGTTCGCGGCCACCGGCCTGACCCTGAACCACGCGGCGAAGATCGAGGCCAAGCCGCAGGTGCAGAACCAGAAGCTGGAACTGCCGGCCAAGCTGCTGGGCGCGCTGGGTGACCGCGAAGACGGCAACGCGCCGATTCCGCTGCCTGCCCGGCAATGGCTGGATGCGCAGCTGGACATCGGCATCGGCGGGCGCCCCGCCGAATGGTCGCCGGAAGAGATCTACCTGTCGCTGCCGCGCCCCGGTGGCGACGCCTGGCTGAGCATCGACCGCGAAAGCGGTGCGGTGGAATTCGAATCGACCTCACGCGGCGTGGTGTCCTACCTCAACGACCTGCACAAGGGCCGCAATGCCGGCCCGGCGTGGGGCTGGTTCCTGGACCTGTTCGCGGTGGCCTGCCTGGTGTTCTGCATCACCGGCCTGTTCCTGCTGCACCTGCATGCGCGGCAGCGGCGCATGACCTGGCCGCTGGTCGGCCTGGGCCTGATGATCCCGCTGCTGATCGCCCTGTTGCTGATCCACTGACTTCCGTCCGTTCCCTCCGGAGCCGCCCCATGCGCGTCACCCTCACCATCGCCCTCAGCGGCCTGCTGGCCACCTCACCGGCCTACGCGGCCACCCTCGACATCAACGTCGAAGTGCCCAAGCTCAACGTCGCCGAATACCACCGCCCTTATGTGGCCGTGTGGCTGGAAGGCGCCGACCAGAAGGTCGCCGCCAACCTGTCGGTCTGGTACCAGCAGACCGGCAACAGCGAAGGCCATGGCAGCAAGTGGCTGCCCGACCTGCGCCAGTGGTGGCGCAAGAGCGGCCGCACCCTGCAGGTGCCGGTGGACGGCGTGACCGGTCCGACCCGCCCGGCCGGCAAGCACGCGCTGTCCTTCACCGATCAGCAGCCGGCACTGAAGCAGCTGGCCCCGGGCAGCTACACCCTGGTGGTGGAAGCGGTGCGCGAAGTCGGCGGCCGCGAACTGCTGAAGATCCCCTTCACCTGGCCGGCCACCGCCGCACAGACCGGCAAGGCGCAGGGCGCCACCGAACTGGGCCAGGTCACCTTGGCCGTCAAGCCGTAACTGCATGACCGGGGTCGGATCCCTTCCGCAGGAAAGGCTCTGACCCCATCGCCCTATCCCTCGGGGGTCAGAGCCCTTTCCGTCGGAAAGGGATCCGACGCCTTCCAACTGGAGTCTTCCGCATGAAGCGCACGCTCGTGCTAGCCGCCGCCCTGGCCGCTGCCCTTCCGTTCTCCGCCCTGGCCCACAAGGCCTGGCTGCTCCCCTCGCAGACCGTCATCGCCGGCAACGCGCCGTGGATCACCGTCGACGGCGCCGTCTCCAACGACCTGTTCTATTTCAACCACGTGCCGCTGCGCCTGGAATCGCTGGTCATCACCGCGCCGGACGGCAGCAGCGTGCAGCCGCAGAACGCGGCCACCGGCAAGTACCGCAGCGTGTTCGACCTCGAACTGAAGCAGCAGGGCACCTACCGCATCGCCTCGGTCAATGACGGCCTGTTCGCCACCTACGAGCAGAACGGCGAGCGCAAGCGCTGGCGTGGCACCGCCGCGACCATCGGCGAACTGCCCAAGGATGCGAAGAAGCTGGAAGTGAGCCAGTCGGTGGCCCGCGTGGAAACCTTCGTCACCAGCGGCGCACCGAACGATACCGCGCTGAAGCCGACCAACCGCGGCATCGAACTGCTGGCCGTGGGCCATCCGAACGATCTGTTCGCCGGCGAGGAAGCGACCTTCCGCGTGCTGGTGGATGGCAAGCCGACCGCCGGCCTGGAATTTGAGATCGTGCGCGGCGCCACCCGCTACCGGAACGCGCAGGACGAGCTGAAGCTGACCAGCGACGCCAAGGGCGAGATCAAGGTGACCTGGCCCGAAGCCGGCATGTACTGGCTGGAAACCGGCACCGAAGACAACAAGACCTCGGTGAAGCAGGCCGCCAAACGCCGCCTGAGTTACGTCGCCACCCTGGAAGTGCTGCCACAATGACGCGGACCGCGGTGCCGGGCCCGTCCCGGCATCGCGCCTGCAACGCCCCGCCATGACCGATTCCCTGCTCGACATCGCCCGCCTCGGCGGCACCACCATGGGCACCACCTGGAGTGTGTCGCTGGTGGCGCCACGCCACCGCGACCTGCACCCGCTGCACGCCGGCATCCACGCACGCCTGGATGAAGTGGTCGCGCAGATGAGCACCTGGGAAGCCGGTTCGGACCTGAGCCGCTACAACCGCGCCGACGCGGGCCAATGGTGCCCGCTGCCGGCCGAAACCCGCCACGTGCTGGCCGCCGCGCAGGCCATTGCTGCTGCCAGCGAGGGCGCCTTCGATCCCACCCTTGGCCCGCTGGTCGCGCTCTGGGGCTTCGGTGCACAGGCCGGCCCGCGCCGCGTGCCCGACGCCGCCATCCTGCAGGCCACCCGCGCCCGCTGCGGCTGGCAGCACCTGCAGTGGCGCGATGATGCGCTGCTGCAACCCGGCGGCCTGGAACTTGATCTCTCTGCGATTGCGAAAGGCTTCGGTGTCGATCACGTCGCCGCCTGGCTGCGCGCGCAGGGCATCACCGCTGCGCTGATCGAAGTGGGTGGCGAACTGGCCGGCTACGGCCGCAAGCCCGATGGGCAACCGTGGCGCGTGCTGGTGGAATCGGCGCCGGAAGAAGACGCGCACACCGATACGCCGCCGCGCGTGCTGGCACTGGACGGCAAGGCCGTGGCCACCTCCGGCGACCGCTGGCACCAGTACCAGGCCGATGGCCAGGCCTACAGCCACAGCCTGGACCCGCGCAGCGGCATGCCGGTGCGCCAGGTCGCCGCGGCCGTCACCGTGCTTGCTGACGATGCGATGCACGCCGATGCCTGGGCCACCGCGCTGACCGTCCTCGGCCGCGAACAGGGCCTGGCCCTGGCCGAGCGCGAAGGCCTGGCCGCGCGCTATCTGGAACGGGCCATCGACGGCCCGCGCGAATACCTCAGCAGCGCCTTCCAGCGCCTGCTCGACGAGCAGGCCGCATGAGCAGCCGGCCGTCGCGCGCCGTACTCGGCAACCTGATCGTGATGGTGCTGCTGGCCGTGGCCGGCTACGCACTGCTGCGCCTGCACCTGGGCGAAACCTGGTGGCAGGGCGCGCCGCCTGCGCGGCATTGGCAGGGGGCGCTGCTGGCGACGGCGTTGTACGCGCTGGCCTGCACCGCCCTGTGGTGGCGCGGCCGCCCGCGCGATGACGCCGCCAGCGGTGATGTCGCCCCCCTGCTGCTGGTGTGGTCCAGCCAGACCGGCTTCGCCCGCGAACTGGCCGAACGCAGCGCCGAGGCCTTGCGCGCCGCCGGCCTGCCGGTGCGCGTGCGCGGGCTGCACGACGTCGATGCCGCACTGCTGGCGCAGAGCCAGCGTGCACTGTTCATCGCCAGCACCACCGGCGAAGGCGATGCACCTGACCACGCCCTGCCATTCCTGCGCCGGGTGATGAGCACCTCCCCCACGCTGGGCCACCTGCAGTTCGGCGTGCTCGCGCTGGGCGACCGCAGCTACGGCCACTTCAGTGCATTCGGCCACCAGCTCGATGACTGGCTGCGCCAGCACGGCGCGCACCCGATGTTCGATGCGATCGAAGTCGACAACGCCGATCCTGCCGCGCTGCGCCACTGGCAGCAGCTGCTGGGGCAGATCGGCGGCGGCGCCAGTGAGCTGCCTGACTGGAGCCCGGCCGACTACCAGTCGTGGCCGCTGCTGCAGCGCGAGCACCTCAACCCCGGCAGCCTCGGCGGGCCGGTGTACTGGCTACGCCTGCAGCCACCGGCCGGCAGTGATGCGCAGTGGCAGGCCGGCGATGTCGCCGAGATCGGCCCGCAGCACGCGGCGGCCAGCACGCGCGACTGGCTGCGCGAACGCGACTTCAATCCGGAGCTGCCGCTGGACGATGGCCGCACCCTGCTGGATCGCGTGGTGCGCTCGCACCTGCCCAGCCTCGTAGCGCCGGGCAACCTGCCCGATCTGCTGGATTCACTGCAACCGCTGCCGCACCGCGAATACTCGATTGCCTCGGTGATGGCCGATGGCGCGCTGGAACTGCTGCTGCGCCGCCAGCTGCGCGCCGACGGCACGCCCGGCATCGGCAGTGGCTGGCTGTGCGACCACGCCGTGCTGCACGAACCAGTGCAGCTGCGCCTGCGCCGCAACCAGAATTTCCACGGCGTGGCCGCCGAGGTTCCACTGCTGCTGATCGGCAACGGTACCGGCATCGCCGGCCTGCGCGCGCACCTGCATGAGCGCGCCCGCGGCGGCGCGCGCCGCACCTGGCTGCTGTTCGGCGAACGCTCGGCCGCACACGATTTCCATTTCGGCGACGAACTGCAGGCGATGCTGGCCGACGGTACGCTGGCACGGCTGGATGCGGTGTTCAGCCGCGATGGCGGCGCGCATCGTTACGTGCAGGATCGGCTGCTGGCCGAAGCCGCGACGCTGCGGCAGTGGGTGGAGGAAGGTGCCACGATCCTGGTCTGCGGCAGCCTGCAGGGCATCGCCCCGGCGGTGGACGCAGTGATCGAGCAGGTGCTTGGTGCCGACGGCAAGGAGGCGCTGCTGCTGGCCGGTCGTTACCGGCGCGACGTGTATTGACCCCAACCGCATCCACGCATGGCGTGGATCTACTGCGCGGTGGGGGTGGGTGCGGACCGTTGGTCCGCACTGACGACGCCCCATCACGCCGGGCATGGCCCGGCGCTACCCGGCCGTCGTTACCCGTATCGCCAACAACTCACCGCCGCCCTGCAATGCATGCCGTTGCCTTTCACCGGCGGCCAACCATGCGGTATCCCCGGCCTGCATCGGCGGCAGCCCGCTGCCCGCACCGAATTCCGCATGCCCGGCCAGCAGGTACAACGCCCAGGCCACGCCCGGTTCGCAGAAGAAGAACATCGACCCCACAAGTGGCCGGTGCAGCAGCTCGGCCTGCAACAACCCACGCTTCCACATCAGGTTGAAATCGTGGGTGGTGCCATCGACCAGCTCGCCGTCCAGCGCTTCCTCGCCGGCAAAGCGCACGCGACCATGAGGCGGCAGCACCTCGGCCACGCGGCCATCGGCGAAACGCAGGCGCACGCCATTGCCCTGCAGCAGCACCAGCTCGCGCTCCACGCGGGGGAACGCGGAAAACGCAGCGTCCTGTTCGATCTCGGCCACCGACAGGCGCAGCGCCCAGTCATCGCCCTGGGCGGGCAGGCGCAGGATCTCGCGGGTCCAGCCCAGACCATTGCGCCAGCGTTCGCGGCGGTACTCCAGGCTGGAAATCACCTGGCTTGGGGTGCGCAGCAGAGCATCTATGTCCATGCGCGCATTGCATCATGCCGCGCGCGATCGCGCATCACCGCGCAGCCACGCCTGCCTCGCCGCACTGCGGCGCCAGCAGCTGCGAGTGCTGCAGCCATTGCGGATCAGGGTAATAGGCGAACACCAGGGTGCCGCCGCGCAGCGAATCGATCAGCGGCCGCGACACCGAGAGGCGCACCGCCGGGCAGCCCAGGCTGCGGCCGAGCCGGCCCTGCAGGCGGGCCATGGTCGGGTTCACGTAGGGCGCGCCGTGGATGACGATGGCCCGGTCGCGCGCCTTGTCGTTGAAACCCGGTTCCAGCCCATCCAGCCGCAGCGAATAGCCGTTGCCGCCCATGTAGGTTTCCTGCGCGGTGAAGGCACCGATGCTGGACATGAAGCTGCCGTCGCGGTTGGAGAAGTGCTCGGTGCGGTTGCCGCCACTGTTGCGGCCGTGCGCTACCCATTCCTCGAACAACAGGCGCTGCCGCGCCAGGTCGAACACCCACAGGCGTTGCTCGGTGGATGGCCGCGAGTAATCGATCACACCCAGCCGCTCGGCCTTGATGCCCAGTTCCGGCCGCTGCAGCGCGCAGCGCAAAGCCGTCGCCGCCAGCTTCAAGACGTGGCGGTCGGCCTTGGGCGCCGTGCGCGCCAGCAGCGCGGTCAGGTCGTCGGTGCTGGGGGTGGCCGCCGGTGCTGCCGCCGTCGCGCCAGCTGCGGCAAGGAGCGCAAGCAGGCCACAGGCGGCCTGCCAGCGCGTGCGTGAAGCAATCATGGGCACACGATATTCACTCAGGACTTCTTCGAGGTGGGCGTGGCCGGTTCGGATTCCAAGACCGGCTGCATCCCCGATTCAGCCGCGCTTGGGCGCACGGCCGGCAGCGAGGTGACCAGCAGGGTCGTGCCCGGCACCAGCACCTGGTACAGCTGGCGTGCGAAATCAGTCGGCAGCGCCATCGGCAGCGACGGCGTCGCCAGCAGGTCCGGGGTGGCCTGCGCGCGGTCCTGGCCCAGCAGCGGGTAGGCGGTCCACTGGTGCAGGCGCTGCTGGGTATCCAGCGGGCTCGGCGTTTCGCTGAATCCCTGGCCCATCACGAACAGCGTCGTGCCCTGGAAGGCCGGCAGCGCATCGGCGCGCAGCGGCGATTCGCCGATCATCACGCCATCGCGCAGCACGTACAGGCGCTGGTCGTGCAGGCTGACCAGGATGCCGACCTGGCCGCTCGGTGCGGCCGCATCATCCCACCACGCCTTGGCCGGGCTGGCGCCTTCGGTTTCCGGCAGCGCCTGGCCGCGGGCGTTCACCGGTGCCAGCACCGCCGGGTACGCCAGGGTCATCGGCGCGCTCTTGGCGTCGGCCACCACCACCGTATCGCCGCGCTGGGTCTCGCTGAACAGCTTCTGCGCGAAGGCCTGTGGCAGGCGCACGCAGCCATGCGAGGCCGGGTGCCCGGGCAGGCTGCCGCCGTGCAGGGCGATGCCGTCCCAGGTCAGCCGCTGCATGTAGGGCATCGGCGCGCTGTTGTAGAGGTTGGATTTGTGATCCTTGTCTTTCTGCAGGATGGTGAACACGCCGGTCGGCGTTTCATGCCCGGTCTTGCCCGAGCTGATCGTGCTCAGGCCGATGGCGATGCCGTTGCGGTACACGTAGGCGCGCTGCTCATCCAGGCTGACCACCAGCACGATCGGGCCGGCCGGCGACACTTCCGGGTGCCACAGGTATTCACCGGGCTTGAGATCGGTCGGGCCGCGCACTTCGGCGGTGGCGGTGGTGCTCTTGGCGGCAGGCGTCGCAGCCTGCGCCACCAGCGGCAGGGCCAGGGCAAGTGCGAGCATCAGGGGCAGACGGGGCAGGCGCATCCAGCAGGTTCCAATCCGTGGGGGAACCCTCAACCTACACCATTGGTGGTGAGGCGCTGCGCCACACTCTGCCCATGCCAGAAAGAGAAATGCCCGGCGACACAGCCATGTGTCGTACCGGGCACTCGTTACGTCCTTGTCGGCCTGCTGCCACCCCCTCGCATCCTGCGCTGTGGGGGCGGCGTTGCATCCTGCACGCGGCCGCATTCGTCCTGTTTATATCTCAGCCCCTTCCACAGGTCTGTGATGCCACCGTCCTGGTGATTGGTGCCGCATCCCTGCGACGGTCGGTGGGCACGGCCTTCCTGTCCGTGTCCGGTGAACCAGCCTCCTGCCGGTCCCGACGATCCTGCTGTCAACGCCTGGGTACAGAGCGCACCGGTACCGATCCGGGTACCGGATCCGCTGGCAACATCGTGTTGCCGACGGTGATCCGCTGTCGATTCCGTTCGACGATTGCTGTCCCTATCCCTTTCACCTGCGTCAGGTCCTCGACGCGATGAAATGGGCCATGTCTGCGCCGGTGCTCGACGATTGCCGCGGCCTTTACGGCCCCGACCATCGCCAGTCCCTGCTGAAGCGCCTGGGCATCGGCGCGGTTGATGTCGATCGGCTCGGCGGCTTGCGCCCCCACCACCCACATCACCAGCACCACCGCCCTGAACACGACTGACCAAGGCACGACGTGTATCTCCTTGTGGTTCTGGCCGTCCCGAGCGGCAATCCCGTCGGTCGAAACAGTGTCCGTCACCACATGTGCACAGCCTATCGGTTTCGGCGATTTCTAAAAGCCAGCCAAATACCCGACGTGCTGTAGGAAAAACCCTACCCCCGGCACAGGCGTAGAATGGCGGCATCACATGCCCATGCAACCGGAGTTTCAGATGGACAGCGCCAAGCTCGGCCAATTCGTCAATGACAAGTGGGACAGCGAGATCGTCCCGCAGTTGGTCGACTACATCCGCATCCCCAACAAGTCGCCGATGTTCGACGCCAACTGGGTGCAGAACGGCTACATGGAACAGGCGGTCACCCTGATGGAAAACTGGGCCAAGGCCCAGCAGCTGCCCGGCCTGAAGGTCGAGGTGGTGCGCCTGGAAGGCCGCACCCCGCTGATTTTCCTGGAAATTCCCGCCACCGGCGCCGAGACCGGCGACGACACCATCCTGCTCTACGGGCACCTGGACAAGCAGCCGGAAATGACCGGCTGGGATGACGACCTCGGCCCCTGGACCCCGGTCCTGCGCGGCGACAAGCTGTATGGCCGCGGCGGCGCCGACGACGGTTACGCCATCTTCGGCTCGCTGGCCGCGGTGCTGGCCCTGCAGGCCCAGGGCCTGCCGCACGCCCGCTGCGTGGTCCTGATCGAAGCCTGCGAAGAGTCGGGCAGCTACGACCTGCCGGCCTACGTCGACCACCTGGCCGACCGCATCGGCAAGCCGTCGCTGGTGGTCTGCCTGGATTCGGGCTGCGCCAACTACGACCAGTTGTGGTGCACCACCTCGCTGCGCGGCCTGACCGGCGGCAACTTCACGGTCAAGGTGCTCAACGAAGGCGTGCATTCCGGCGATGCCTCCGGCGTCATCCCGTCCAGCTTCCGCCTGCTGCGCCAGATCCTGTCGCGCATCGAGGACCAGGACACCGGCCGCATCCTGATCGACGGCATGAACGTCGAGATCCCGGCCGAGCGCCAGGCCCAGGCCAAGCGTGCCGCTGAAGTGGTCGATACCGAGATCTTCGAGAAGTTCCCGATGGTCGACGGCCTGCGCCCGATGAACGAGGACCTGACCGAGCTGGTGCTCAACCGCACCTGGCGCCCAGCGCTGTCGGTCACCGGCGTGGGCGGCATGCCGCCGCTGGAATCGGCCGGCAACGTGCTGCGCCCGCAGACCTCTGTGAAGCTGTCGCTGCGCCTGCCGCCGACCGCCGACGGCAAGACCTGCGGCGAACTGCTGAAGGAAGCGCTGCTGCGCGATCCGCCGAACGGCGCACAGGTCACCCTGGACCTGGAAAAGGCCTCCACCGGCTGGAACGCCCCGGCCATGGCGCCGTGGCTGACCCAGGCCATCGACGACGCCAGCCAGGCCTTCTTCGGCAAGCCGGCGATGTACATGGGCGAAGGCGGCTCGATCCCGTTCATGGGCATGCTGGGTGAGAAGTTCCCGGGCGCCCAGTTCATGATCACCGGCGTGCTCGGCCCGCACTCCAACGCGCACGGTCCGAACGAATTCCTGCACATCCCGATGGGCAAGAAGGTCACCGCCTGCGTGTCCAAGGTCATCAGCGAGCACTACGCCGCCAGCCTGCGCGGCGAGACCAGCGGTTCGCCGGTGGCTGCCGACAGCGGCACCCGCCACGGCGACCACGGCTGCTGCTGATCGCACACCCGTGACGGACGCAGCCTGGCCTTGCTAGGCTGCGTCCACCCCAAGCGGAACGCATGCACATGAATGGTCTGTTCGGCAGCAGCAGCTGGCTGTACATCCTGCTGGTCGGTTTCTTCGTCGGCCTGCTCGGGCGCTTCTTCATGCCCGGCAACAACCGCATGGGCTGCCTGCTGACCATCGTGCTCGGCATCGTCGGCGCCCTGGTGGCCGGCTGGTTCGGCCAGTACATGGGCTGGTATTCCCCCGGCGAACCGGCCGGTTTCCTCGGCGCAGTGGTCGGCGCGGTGGCCGTGCTGGCGCTGATGCGGCTGTTCACCCCACGCCGCTGACACCCCTCTTCCCTCTTTCCCCCTGAGCTTGGCGCGCCCGTCGCGCCCGGAACTGCCTGCATGACCGAACCTGCCTCCGATCCCCAGCGCAGCGCGCAGCGCCTGCAGTGGGCCCGCACCCAGCTGGACGATGCCAACGCGGTGGTCGAGCGCGCCTCGGTCGATGCCGGCCTGCGCAGCTACTGGCGCACCACCAGCACGCGCGGCAGCCACATCGTGATGGATGCCCCGCCCGGCCTGGAAGACCCGCGGCCGTGGCTGCGCATGCGCGGCCTGCTGCACGACCACGGCCTGCGCGTGCCTGCCCTGCTGGGCCAGGATCTCGAAGCCGGCTTCCTGCTGCTGGAGGATCTCGGTGGCCCGACCCTGGCCAAGGTGCTGGACGAGCGCAATGCCGATGCCTGGTTCAACCGTTCCATCGACCAGCTGCTGCGCCTGCAGGCGATCCCGGTGCCCGAAGATTTCGGCCGCTTCGGCGAAGCCCTGCTGCAGCGTGATGCCGGCCTGTTCGACGAATGGTTCCTGCAGCGCCACCTGGGCATTACCTTGGACAGCGCCGAGGCCGAGAGCCTGCAGCAGGCGCAGCGCCTGCTGATGGACAACGCACTGGGCCAGGCCCAGCTGATGACCCATCGCGACTACATGCCGCGCAACCTGATGCCGGTCGACGACGGTCCGGCCATCCTCGATTTCCAGGACCTGGTGCGTGGCCCGATCGCCTACGACGCGGTGAGCCTGTTCAAGGACGCCTTCCTGAGCTGGCCGCTGCCGCGCGTGGACGCCTGGCTGGCGCAGTACCACCAGCGCGCGCTCGACGCCGGCCTGCCGGTACCCGACCGCGCGACCTTCCTGCGCGATGCCGACTGGATGGGCATCCAGCGTCACCTGAAGTGCCTGGGCATCTTCAGCCGCCTGCGCTACCGCGACAACAAGGGCCATTACCTGGACGACGTGCCGCGCTTCATCGGCTACCTGGATGAAGTGCTGCCGCGCTACCCCGCACTGGCCGCGCTGCAGCAGCTGCTGGACGAACGCATCAAGCCGGCGCTTGCCGAGCTGGCCGCACCGATGCGCGTGGTGCGCTGATGAAAGCGCTGATCTTCGCCGCCGGCCTCGGCGAGCGCATGCGCCCGCTGACCCTGCACACGCCCAAGCCGCTGCTGGCGGTGGCCGGCAAGCCGCTGATCGTGTGGCACCTAGAGCGGCTGGCCTCGCTGGGCGTGCGCGAGGTGGTGGTCAACACCGCCTGGCTGGCCGCGCAGTTCGCGGCCACGCTGGGCGATGGCAGCCACTGGGGCCTGCAGCTGCACTTCGTGCACGAAGGCGAGACCCCGCTGGAAACCGGCGGCGGCATCCTCAATGCCCTGCCGCTGTTGGGCGAGGCCCCGTTCCTGGTGGTCAACGGCGATATCTGGACCGACTTCGATTTCGCCACCCTGCCCGCTGAGCCGCAGGGCCAGGCGCACCTGGTGCTGGTGGACAACCCGGCACAGCACCCCGAGGGCGATTACCGCCTGGATGCGCAGGGCCTGCTGCACCACGACCGCGCCGGACCGTGCCTGACCTATGCCGGCATCGGCGTGTACCAGCCGTCGATCGTGGCGGACTGGCGCGCGGTGATCGGCGATGCGCCGGGCAGCGAGCTTGTTCCACCGAAGTTCTCGGTGGTGCCGCTGCAGAAGCACTTCATGGCGCAGGGGTTGATGACCGGGCAGCACCATCGCGGGCGCTGGACCGATGTCGGGACGGTGGATCGGCTGCGGGCGCTGGATGCGGAGTTGGCGGCGAACGGCTGAGCCCCTCGTGGCTGGGCGCTCAAATCAAAAGCCGTGCTTGGCCGGTCGGGATGGGCTGCGCAGGGGACGCTGCAAGTACGTCCATGTAGCTCGGTCGCCGCATCCATGCGGCTCACGCCCCTGCGCAGCCCATCCCGACCGGCCTCTGACAGTTTCCGTGGGCGTCCAGCCACGGAAAAGAAAAAAGAAAAGCAAAAGCGGGTCGCGTCGCTGCGCTCGCTCGTCTGTGTCGACCAAGGTCGACACCTACCAACAGCAGTGCAATACGCAGTCCCGGCAGATCGCAGAAATCTGTCGAAGGCGGGGCGCTGTGGGCTTGCGGGGTGTGAGCCGCATGGATGCGGCGACCAAGCCCCCATGGATGGGTTTACGGCGTCCCCGCACGCCCACAGCGCCCCGCCTTCCCCCAGGAAGCCAGCACTTGATATTGACGTTGACGTTGCTCTGGCTTGCAGCGGGTGCAGGGCAGCAGCCCTGCAAAGAAAACCCCACCCTCAGTACCGGGGCCGGCCTTCTTCCAGCACCTGCCGCAGGAACGGCACCGTGATCCGCCGCTTTGCCGCCAGCGACTCCCGGTCCAGCCAGTCCAGCAGCGTGATCAGTCCACCCAGCTCGCGCCCGGTGTGCGACAGCAGCCACTCGATGGCCGCCTCGTCTATCGCCAGCCCGCGCCGCAGCGCGCGCTCGCGCAGCACCGCCGCCCGCCCTTCCTCGTCCAGCGGCTGCAGCAGCACCCGCACGCACTGGCCCAGCCGCGAACGCAGGTCCGGCAGCACCAGGCCCAGCTCGCCCGGCGCGTGCTGCGCCGTGTACAGCACCGTCACCCCCGCCGCGCGTGCGCGGTTGTGGAAGTCGAACAGTGCGATCTCGTCCTCGCGGTGGCCCGCCACCGCATCCAGGCCGTCCAGCGCCACCAGCTCGCGCTGCTCCAGGCCGTCCAGCGCCGCCGCCACCCGGCCGACCGCGCCGGCCAGCGGCACGTAGGTCGGCAGGCGCCCGGCCTGCTGCGCGCTGGAACACATCGCCAGCGCCTGGTGGGTCTTGCCCGTGCCCGCCGCACCTTCCAGGTAGACCCAGTCATGGCTGGCGCCCACCGCGATCGCACGCAGCTGCGCCAGCGCGCCGTCCGGCGCGCCGATGAAGGTCTCCAGGCGCTGGTCCCGCGGGTAATGCAGGGCCAGCGGAAGTTGCGGCACACCAATCACTTCGGGTCCGGGCCGTGCTCGTAGGGGTCGAGGATGATATGGGGTGCGTCGATCACGCCATCAAGCACGATGGCCGGCTTTTCGCCGACATACAGCTCGCTCTGCCGGTAGCGCTGGTGTGCATAGCGCAGCAGCACGTTGCTGACCGCGGCCACCGGCAGCGCCAGCAGCATGCCAAGGAAGCCGAACAGCTGGCCACCGGCCATCACCGCGAAGATCACCGCCACCGGGTGCAGGCCGATCTTGTCGCCGACGATGCGCGGGGTCAGCACGTAGCTTTCCAGCAGCTGGCCCACGGTGAACACCACGCCCACCAGCAGCAGCAGCTTCAGGTCGATGCCCTGCGCCTGCACCAGCGCCGCCACCACCGCCATCACGATGCCGGTGGCCGCGCCCAGGTACGGGATGAAGCTGATCAGGCCGGCCACCAGGCCGATCAACAGGCCCAGCTTCAGGCCGACCAGTGACAGGCCGGCAGCGTAGATCACGCCCAGCGCCACCATCACCAGGAACTGGCCACGGATGAACGCGCCCAGCACCTCGTTGGATTCGCGCGCCAGGGTGGTGATCGTGCCGATGTGGTTGCGCGGGATGACTGAGGCCACCCGCTCGACCAGCTTGTCCCAGTCACGCAGGAAGTAGAACGCCAGGATCGGCAGCAACGCCAGGTTGACCATCCAGGTCACCACGGTGAAGCCCGAGCGCGAGACGTAGCCCATGAAGGTGGTGGCGAAGCCGCCGGCCTGCTGCCAGTGGCTGCGCACCCACTCGATCAGCCGGTCGGGGTCCATCCACTGCATCACCTCCAGGCCGGTCTTCTGCTCGAACCACGGGATGCCGATCTGCATCAGCCAGGCCTGCGCCTGCGGCACGGCGGCCATCAAGGTGGAGATCTGGCGCTCGATCATTGGCACCAGCACCAGCAGCAGCGCGGTGATCACCAGCACCATCGCCACGAACACCAGCACCACGCCGGTGTTGCGCGAACGGCCGGTGGCCTCGATGCGGTCGACCAGCGGGTCACCCAGCCAGGCCAGCGCCAGGGCCAGCACGAACGGGGTCAGGATGGGGGCCAGCAGCCACACCACCCAGCCGATCAGCAGGGCGACGGCCACATACTTGAGCCGTCGCAGGAACTGCGCGATTTCCGCCTCGGGCGACAGGATCATCGCAGTCGGTACTCGTTGCTCACCGGGGCCGGCTGCGGTGCGCCGGTGCTGTCATCGATCGGCGCTGGCAGGGCCGGCAGGGTCGCCGACGGCACCAGCACGCCGTTTTCGCCCAGCATGCGGTTGAAGCCGGCCAGGCCGGTGGTCATTTCCAGGTTCAGCTCCAGGTGATCGGCCGTCGCCCGCAGCGGGGTGACGTTGCGCACCACCGGCACCTCGCGCAGGCCGGCGGCCAGGCGCAGGTACTCATCGCTGCTGTTGATGCCGGTCACCACCACGCGGTAGGTACCGGCCGCACCGGTGGCCGCGCCCGCCTTGGCGTAGCGCTTGACCAGGGCATCGGCGGCGCCGTCGGCACCGGCGGCCATCGCGCGCATGGCGTTGGCGTCCTTGGTGGTCCACTTGTTCAGCTCGCGGCCGTTGTCGACGAACACCCAGTCCGCCTGCCAGCCGCCATTGGCGCGGTACAGCTTGCCGATCAGCTGCATCGGCGGCGAGTAGCGCGACGAAGCGCGGGACACCGCGGCGCTGTCCTGGCGCCAGATGGCCCCGGCCAGCGCCTGTTCGGCGGCACCACCGCTGGGCAGGCCCAGCTTGTAGCCGCGCTCGATGGCGCGGTTCAGCAGCGGGCGTGCCGCATTGGCCTGCTGCACGCTGACCAGGCGCGGGCCGCTGCCGTCGTCCACGGCCAGCCAGACCACCGGCTTCGGCCGCGGCTGCGGCCACAGCGGCAGGCCCAGGGCCGAGACCAGTGCATCGACGTCATCCTCGCGGAAGCGGGCGACCAGCAGGGTCCGGTAGCTGGGCGCGCCACTGGCGCCGACGCTCTGGTCCTGCTTGAAGTCGTAGCTGGCCACGTAATCCTTGGCGTTGCGCAGGGCCTGCACGACGCCCGGGCGCGCGGTCACGTTGCGGTCGCCGGACAACTTGCCCAGGACCACGCTCAGGGCACGGGCCAGGCCACCGTTACGGTCGGCCTCGGCCTGGCTGTTGACGGGCACTTCGGCCTCGTAGGCACCACTGGCGGTGGCGACATCTCCCTCGGTGCGAAGGCCGCTCTGGGCCATCGTGGCCACCGGCAGGCACAGCGCAAGGAGCAGGGCGGGAATAAGGCTGCGGCGCATCAGGACATCCATTGGCTCGACGTATCCGGGGGGAATTGTTGCCCGAATACGGACTTTGCGCCAATGCGGCCTGTTAAAATCGTCCGTTCAACCCCTGCCAGCGCCGACGCCCGTGACCAACACCCCGTCTTCCGCCCCCTCCCCCCTCACCTACCGTGACGCGGGTGTCGACATCGACGCCGGCAACGAACTGGTCGAGCGGATCAAGCCCCTGGTCAAGCGCAGCTTCCGTCCGGAAGTGATGGGCGGCCTGGGCGGCTTCGGCGCCCTGTTCGACCTGTCCAACAAGTACCGCGAGCCGGTGCTGGTGTCGGGCACCGACGGCGTGGGCACCAAGCTGAAGCTGGCCCACCAGCTGAACCGCCACGATACGATCGGCATCGACCTGGTCGCCATGTGCGTCAACGACGTGCTGGTGCAGGGCGCCGAGCCGCTGTTCTTCCTCGACTACTTCGCCACCGGCAAGCTGGACATCGACACCGCCGCGGCGGTCGTGGGCGGCATCGCCAACGGCTGCACCGAGGCCGGCTGCGCGCTGATCGGCGGCGAAACCGCTGAAATGCCCGACATGTATGCCCCGGGCGAGTACGACCTGGCCGGCTTCACCGTCGCCGCGGTCGAGAAGAGCGAACTGAAGGACGGCGCCAGCGTGGCCGCCGGCGACGTGCTGATCGGCATCGCCTCCTCCGGCCCGCACTCCAACGGCTACTCGCTGGTGCGCCGCATCTACGACCGCGCCGGCCAGCCGGCCGACCTGGAGCTGGAAGACGGCGTCAAGCTGGCCGACGCGCTGATGGCGCCGACCCGCCTGTACGTCAAGCCGATCCTGTCGCTGCTTAAGTCGCACGGTGCGGCCATCCACGGCATGGCCCACATCACCGGTGGCGGCCTGACCGAGAACATCATCCGCGTGGTGCCCGACGGCCTCGGCCTGGACATCCAGGCCTCCGCCTGGCCGCTGCCGCCGGTGTTCCAGTGGCTGCAGAAGGAAGGCGCCGTGGTCGACAGCGAGATGTGGCGCACCTTCAACTGCGGCATCGGCTTCGTGCTGATCGTCGCCCCGGAGCAGGTCGCCGCGGTGTCCGAAGCCGTGCAGGCGCAGGGCCTGGACCACTGGCCGATCGGCCAGGTGGTCACCGCCAGCGGCGCCGAACGCGTCCGCATCGCCTGATCGACCGCCAAGGAGCCCGCATGGACGCCACGCCCCCGTTGTCCGCCGCACCGGTGCCGCCCCCGGCCCCGGTTGCGCCCGAACTGACCGCACAGGACATCGACCACCTGCGCCTGCTGGCGATCTTCCATTACGTGGTGGCCGGCCTGGCCGCCGTGTTCGGGCTGATCTTCTGCATGCACATCGTGATGGGCATCGCCATGCTCAGCGGCGCCCTGCCGATGAACTCCAACGGCCAGGCCACGCCGCTGCATGAGCAGCAGTTCATGGGCTGGATGTTCATCATCATGGGCGGCTGCGCGGTGTCCTTCGGGCTGGGCCTGGCGGGCTTCATCGCCTATGCCGGGCGCTGCCTGAAGCAGCGGCGCCGGCACCTGCTGTGCATGGTGGTGGCTGCCATCGCCTGCCTGTTCACCCCGTTCGGCACCGTGCTGGGCGTGTTCACCCTGGTGGTGCTGCTGCGCCCGCAGGTGAAGGCGGCCTTCGAAGCCAACCCGCCTTCCCGGCTCTGAGACACCCGATGGCTGCCGCATGACCGCACGCATCGCCGTACTGGCTTCCGGCCGTGGCAGCAACCTGCAGGCCATCCTTGATGCGATCAACGCCGGCCGCCTGCCGGCCGAGGTGGTGGGGGTCTTCTCCGACCGCCCCGACGCCGCCGCCCTGCAGCGCGTCGGGCCCGGCCAGCGCTGGGCTCACGCGCCGAAGACCTTCAGCGACCGCGCCGCGTACGAGCAGGCGCTCGGCGATGCTGTGCAGGCCGCGGCCCCGGACTGGATCGTCTGCGCGGGCTACATGCGCATCCTCGGCGCCAACTTCGTGCAGCGCTTCAACGGCCGCCTGGTCAACATCCATCCGTCGCTGCTGCCGCTTCACAAGGGCCTGCACACCCACGCCCGCGCCCTGGAAGCCGGCGATGCCGAGCACGGCGCCAGCGTGCACCTGGTGGTGCCGGAGCTGGATGCCGGCACCGTGCTGGCCCAGGTGCGCGTGCCGGTGCTGGCCGGCGATGACGCGGACAGCCTCGCGAACCGGGTGCTGGCAGTCGAACACCCGCTGCTGATCGCCACCCTGCAGCTGCTGTGCGGCGGCCGTCTGACTGAACGGGAGGGTCAGCCGACACTCGACGGTCACCCCCTGTTTAACCCGTTGGCTCTAGATTCCGCCGGAAACCTGAACCGGTAACGCCCGTGCACACGCCCCGCTGACTGCGGGGCTGGCATCCTGCCTCCTCCTGCGGTTCCTGCCCGCCATGAAGAACACGCCTCCGTTGCGCAAATTCCTGCTGCTGCCGTTCGCCGTGCTCGCTTTCGCCGCGTGGGCACAGACCCCGCCGCCGGCCACGCCCGCGCCCGTAGTCCAGGCACCGCCCGAACCGGCCGTGCCCGCGCTGCCGGCGATGGCCTGGGAGCCGCCGCCGCTGCAGCCGTTCAGCGCCACCTACCAGGCCTTCTACAAGGGCAAGGAAGCCGGCGATGCGACCATGCAGGTCAGCCACACCGGCGGCAACCAGTGGCGGGTGGACATGCAGGTGGTCGGCCGTCGCGGCTTCGCCAGCGTGCTCGGCCTGAACCTGGAGCAGAGCACCGTGTTCGAGGAGCGCAATGGCGTCTACGCGCCGTTGAGCCAGAGCACCGTGCGCAAGGGCCTGTTCCTGGGCAAGAAGGCCGTGGGCACCTACAACTGGGAAGCCGGCACCGCGCAGTGGACCGGCGACGTGAAGAAGGACCGCGCCCAGCCGATCCCGCTGCAGCCCGGCGACCAGAGCGCGCTGCTGCTGAACCTGTCGCTGATGCGCGATGCCCGCCCGGGCGCGGTGATGCACTACCGCTACGTCGAACTGGGCAAGGTGCGCCAGCACGATTATCAGGCCGCCGCACAGACCGAGAACGTCGAGGTCGGCGACCTGTCCTACAACGCACTGAAGGTGTACCGCACCAACGGCGGCAGGAACGAAACCATTCTCTGGATCGCCAATGGTGTCCCCACCCCGGTGCGCATCCTGCAACGCGAAGATGGCGAGGACCGTGTCGACCTGCGCCTGATCGAATACCAAGGAGTATGAGCATGATGACCCTGACCCGCCCCCTGACCTGGATCGCTGCTGCCGCACTGTCGGTGGCCAGCCTGCCGGCCATGGCCCTGCAGCCGTTCAAGGCGGATTACCTGGCCAGCTACATGGGCATGCAGGCCAACGGCACCATGACCCTGGCCAACGAAGGCACCGGCAAGTGGCGCTACAACCTGCAGGTGAAGAATCAGCTGGCCGACCTCAGCCAGAGCACCGTGTTCGAGGAAGTGCGCGGCCAGCTGCGCCCGCTGAGCAGCCAGGACCGCTCGGCGCTGCTGGTGAAGAAGCGCAACGTGCAGGCCAACTACAACTGGACCAGCAACCAGGCCACCTGGACCGGCGACATCAAGCCGGACCGTGCCGGCCCGGTCGCGCTGAAGGCCGGTGACATGGATGCGCTGCTGATCAACCTGGCGATCGCCCGCGACCTGGCCGCCGGCAAGCCGCTGACCTACCGCATGGTGGACGAAGGCCGCATCAAGAACATGACCTACAAGGTCGTGGGCAAGGAAGCGGTGACCGTGGGCGGCAAGAGCTACCAGGCCACCAAGGTCTCGCGCGTGGACGGCGACAAGGAACAGATCGCCTGGATCGTGCCCGAGTTCCCGGTGCCGACCCGCATCCTGCAGCGCGAAGGCGGCCGCGACGCGCTGGACCTGACCATCAAGGCGTTGAACTGACGCGCCCTGCCGCAGTAGCGCCGGGCCATGCCCGGCGGCTTCTGCTTCCGCGCTGCGCGCTCGCCGGGCATGGCCCGGCGCTACCCTGTTATCTGGTCGCGGCCGGCATGAACTCGGTACGGCAGTCCACCCGGATCTGCTGGCCGCTGCTGCGCCAGACGAAGGTGCGGCAATGGCGATTGCCTTCCTGGCTGTCGTTCACCGCAACGGCATAGAACGACTGGATGATCTCGTCACGGCTGACCGTGCCATCGCCATTCCAGTCCATGTCCTTCTGCTCGATGCCCTTGGTGATGGCCAGGTTGGCGTACCAGGCATAGCCCAGCCACGCCAGCACGATCAGCACCAGGGCCAGCAGCGCCTTGCGGCGGGGGCTGAAGCGGCCGCGCAGGATCACGGCACGCGCCGGATGGTGGCACCGAGCGAAGACAGCTTCTCTTCGATGTTCTCGTAGCCACGGTCGAGGTGGTAGATGCGGTCGATGGTGGTGTCACCGTCGGCCATCAGGCCGGCCAGGATCAGCGACGCCGACGCGCGCAGATCGGTCGCCATCACCGGCGCACCGCTCAGGCGTTCGTGGCCGCGGGCGATCGCCGTGTGGCCTTCCACCTGGATGTCCGCGCCCAGACGCAGCAGTTCGTTGACGTGCATGAAACGGTTCTCGAAGATCGTTTCGTTGATCACGCCCACGCCGTCGGCCACGCAGTTGAGCGCCATGAACTGCGCCTGCATGTCGGTCGGGAACGCCGGGTACGGTGCGGTGGTCAGGTTGACCGCCTTCGGACGCTTGCCGTGCATGTCCAAGGTGATGCTGTCTTCGGTGGTCTCGATCGTCGCACCGGCCTCGACCAGCTTGGACAGCACCGCGTCCATGGTGTTGGGGCGCGCGCGGTTCACGGTCACCTTGCCGCCGGTCATCGCGGCGGCCACCAGGAAGGTGCCGGTCTCGATGCGGTCGGGCAGCACTTCATGGCGGCCACCGGACAGGCGCTCGACGCCTTCGATGACCAGGCGGGCGGTGCCCAGGCCTTCGATCTTCGCGCCCAGTGCGATCAGGCAGTGCGCCAGATCGGTCACTTCCGGTTCCATCGCGGCGTTGTCGAGGATGGTGGTGCCCTCGGCCAGCACGGCGGCCATCAGCACGTTCTCGGTGCCGGTAACGCTGACCATGTCGAAGGTGAAGTGGCCACCCTTCAGGCGCTTTGCAGTGGCCTTGATGAAGCCGTTCTCGACCACGATGTCCGCACCCAGCGCCTGCAGGCCCTTGATGTGCTGGTCGACCGGGCGCGAACCGATGGCGCAGCCACCGGGCAGCGACACTTCGGCCGCGCCGAAGCGGGCCAGCAGCGGACCCAGCACCAGGATCGACGCGCGCATGGTCTTGACCAGCTCATACGGTGCCACGTGCTGGTTGACCGAGCGCGGGTCGACGACGATCGCGCTGCCGCGCGACAGGGTGCCCTGGTCGATGGTGACCTTGGCCCCCAGTTCGCCCAGCAGCTTCACCGTGGTGACCACGTCGTGCAGGTGCGGCACGTTGGTGATCTCCACCGGCGCATCGGCCAGCAGGGTCGCGCAGAGGATGGGGAGGACGGCGTTCTTCGCGCCGGAGATGCTCACTTCACCGTGCAGCGCAGCGCCGCCGGTCACAACGATCTTGGCCATGTATTGGGAATCTTCTGCGGTTCAGCCGACTTCGGCCGGGGTCACGGTTTTCAGCGCCAGCGCGTGGATCGCGCCGCCCATCAGGTCGCCCAGGGTGGCATAGACCATCCGGTGGCGGGCCAGCGGCATTTTGCCGGCGAAGGCCTCACAGACCACGGTCGCTTCGAAATGCACGCCATCATCACCGCGCACGTCGGCGCGGGCGCCCGGCAGGCCGGTTTCGATCAGGTTGCGGATGGTGTCAGCGTCCAACGGGCTTTCCTAATAAAATGAACCCTCATTCTACTTCCGCTGCGTGGCGTCCGCATGGCCGAGTCCTCCCTGCCCCCCCGTTCCGTCGATCCCGCCGCCCTGGTGGCCAGCGGCCGCCGCGTCTTCGAGATCGAACAGCAGGCGCTGCAGGCCGTCGCCAACGGGCTGGGCGAGGCCTTCCAGCAGGCCTGCCAGGCCATCCTGGGCAGCCGCGGCCGGGTGGTCGCCACCGGCATGGGCAAGTCCGGCCACGTCGCCCGCAAGATCGCCGCCACCCTGGCCTCCACCGGCACCCCGGCGTTCTACGTGCACCCGGGCGAGGCCGGCCATGGCGACCTGGGCATGATCACCGAGGACGACGTGGTGCTGGCGCTGTCCTATTCGGGTGAATCGGACGAGGTGCTGATGCTGCTGCCTGTGCTCAAGCGCCAGGGTAACGTGTTGATTTCCATGACCGGCCGGCCGCAGTCCAGCCTGGCCAAGGCTGCCGACGTGCATCTGGACGTCAGCGTGCCGGCCGAGGCCTGCCCGCTGGCGCTGGCGCCGACCTCCAGCACCACCGCCTCGCTGGCGATGGGCGATGCGCTGGCCGTGGCCCTGCTCGACGCGCGCGGCTTTACCGCCGACGATTTCGCCCGCTCGCACCCGGCCGGCAGCCTCGGCCGCCGCCTGCTGCTGCACATCACCGACGTGATGCACAGCGGCGAGGACCTGCCCAAGGTCGATGCCGAGGCCAGCCTCAGCCAGGCGCTGATGGAGATGAGTCGCAAGCGGCTGGGCATGACCGCCGTGGTCGATGCCCAGGGCGTGCTGATCGGCCTGTTCACCGACGGCGACCTGCGCCGCGCGCTGGATACCGAGCTCGACGTGCGCACGGCGAAGATCTCCGAGGTGATGACCCGCAACCCGCGCACCATCGGCGCCGACCAGCTGGCGGTGGAAGCCGCCCGGCTGATGGAGACCCACAAGATCAACGGCCTGATCGTGGTCGATGGCCAGGGCCGCGCGGTCGGCGCGCTGAACATTCATGACCTGTTGCGGGCCCGGGTGGTTTAACCGAGAGTCGGTAGACCCCATTCAGACTGTACCCCGCACCCGTCCCAATCGAGCCTGATGCCCTGATGTCCTGGTCCCCCCTGCCCGCCTTCCCCGCCCACCTGCATGCCACCGCGGCCCGTATCCGCCTGGCCTGCTTCGACGTGGACGGGACCCTCACCGACGGTCGGCTGTACTACGACAAGGACGGCAACGAGAGCAAGGCGTACTTCGTGCAGGATGGTCTGGGTCTGAAACTTCTGCAGCAGCACGGCATCCATCCGGTGCTGATCACCGCGCGCAACAGCCAGTCCGCGCTGCGGCGCGGCGCCGACCTGGGCATCGACACCCAGATCGCGGTGGGCGACAAGCTGGCCAGCGTGCATGCGCTGTGCGCCCAGCACGGCATCGGCCTGGACCAGGTGGCGTTCATGGGCGACGACCTGCCGGACCTGGCGCCGCTGGGCGCGGTCAGCCTGGCCGTGGCCCCGGCCAACGCCCACCCGTGGATCGCCGAGCGCGTGCACTGGACCACCCGCAGCGACGGTGGCCGTGGCGCCGCCCGTGAGCTGTGCGACGTGCTGCTGGCCGCGCAGGGACACATCGATGCGGTGCTGGCGAGGTTCGGCGCATGAACGCTCCCTCGCTGAACTGGCGCACCGTGCTCGGCATCGGTCTGCTGCTCGCGGCCCTGCTGAGCAGCTGGGCGGCCCTGCGCAACCGCGACAAGGGGCCGGTGCAGGCCGGCCAGGACGTCGGCGTGGATTACATCCTGCACGACTTCCAGATCGTGGCGCTGGACGAACAGGGCAAGGAATCGACCACCCTGCGCGCACCGCTGCTGGAGCGCCAGCGCGGCGACCAGACCATCAACATCACCACCCCGCTGTTCGAGATGCCCGACAAGGACGGCCAGCACTGGACCCTGCGCTCGCAGACCGTCTGGCTCAGCGCCAAGGGCGACCAGATGAAGCTGCGCGGTGACGTTTCCGGGGACAGCCCGGCCGCCCCCGGCGTGGTGCCCACCACCTTCCGCACCGACCATCTGGACGTGTTCCCGAAGGAAAGCCGCGCCCGTACCGACGCCCGGGTCACCATGACCCGCCCGGGCATGGAACAGTCCGGCGTCGGGTTCGAGGTGGATTCGAAGAACAACACGTATCATTTCCTCAGCCAGTCCAAGGGCCGCTACACGCCCCAACGCTGATTCCGCCGCTGGCCCGCGACGTCGCCATTGCGACTGGCGCAGGGCCGCAGCCCCCCCCACCCGCCGCCCGGCCTGCCCGGGCAGCCTCACCGGTAGAACGGACCCCGATGAAGATTCCCTTTGCTGCCGTGCTCGCCCTTGGTCTCCTGGTCCCCGCCTTCGCGCAGGCCAAGTCCACCGACCGCAACGAGCCCATGAACATCGATGCCGGCGCACAGGCCGGCAACCTCACCGGCGACGGCAAGACCACGCTGTCGCAGGGGGTGGTCATCACCCAGGGCTCGCTGGACCTGCGTTCGTCCGAGGCCGAGATCTACATGAAGGACGGCGAGGCCGTGCGTGCCGTGTTTACCGGCAAGCAGGCCAAGATGAAGCAGCAGCTCGATGACGGCACCTGGATGGACGCGGTGGCCGACAAGATCGACTACGACATCAAGACCGAAATCATCACCCTCACCGGCAACTACAAGGTGACCAGCGCGCGCGGTACCAATGCCGGCCAGCGCATGGTCTACAACACCCGTACCGGCGAGATGAATTCCGGTGGCGACGGCAGCCGCGTGCGTACCGTCATTCCGCCCAAGAACAAGACGCCTGCTGCGCCGACGGCCGGGAGCAGGAAGTAATGCTTGTCGCCAAGGGCCTGCGCAAGAAGTACAAGCAGCGCGAAGTCGTCAAGGACTTCGGGCTGACCCTCGATGCCGGTGAAGTGGTCGGCCTGCTCGGCCCCAACGGGGCCGGCAAGACCACCTGCTTCTACATGATCGTGGGCCTGGTGGAAGCCGATGCCGGCAGCATCGTGCTGGACGGCCAGGACATCACCGGCGACCCGATGTACACGCGCGCCAAGCAGGGCGTGGGCTACCTGCCGCAGGAACCGTCTGTGTTCCGCAAGCTGACCGTGGCCGACAACCTGCGCCTGGTGCTGGAGCTGCGCGATGACCTGGATTCGGCCGGCCGCGAGCGCGAACTCAGCGGCCTGCTCGACGAACTGCAGCTGGGCCACGTGGCTGACCAGCTCGGCGCCAGCCTGTCCGGCGGCGAGCGCCGCCGCTGCGAGATCGCCCGCGCACTGGCCGCCAAGCCACGCCTGATCCTGCTCGACGAACCCTTCGCCGGCGTCGACCCGATCTCGGTCGGCGAGATCCAGCGCATCGTCACCCACCTCAAGCAGCGCGGCATCGGTGTGCTCATCACCGACCACAACGTGCGCGAAACCTTGGGAATCTGCGACCGCGCGTATATCCTCGCTGAGGGCACCGTCCTCGCCCAGGGCTCGCCGGAAGCGATCCTGGACAACGCCGACGTCCGTCGCGTCTACCTTGGAGATTCCTTCAAGCTGTGACCGCGGCCGCCGGGCCCATCTCCTCCGTTTCGGCATAGGCATGAAGACTCGGCTGCAGACATCGTTGGGACAGCAGCTGGTGCTGACACCACAGCTGCAGCAGGCGATCAAGCTGCTGCAGATGTCCACCACCGAGCTGGAGCTGGAAATCGCCCAGGCGGTGGAAAGCAACCCCCTGCTGGACTGGGCCGACAGCAGCGATGCCGGCGCCGGTGCCAGCAGCGACAGCGCCGATGACGGCGGTGCCGACAGCGATGCGCCGCCGGAACCGGCCGCGCCCAGCGGCGACGACTGGGCCCCCGCCGAGCTGGACTGGAACAATCCCGGCAGCAGCGGCAGTTTCGACGACGATGAAGACACCGGCAGTGCCGCCGAGCGCGTGGCCGAGGTCGAGACGCTGGCCGACCACCTGCTGTGGCAGCTGCACCTGTCGCACCTGTCGACGCGCGACCGCAGCATCGGTGCGGCACTGATCGATGCGCTGGAAGAAGACGGCTACCTGCGCGAGCCGCTGGCGACCATCGCCGAAACCCTGCTGCCGGCCATCCATGCCGGCGAAGACGAGATCCTCATCGTGCTGCACCAGGTGCAGCGCTTCGACCCGGTCGGCGTGGCCGCACGCTGCCTGGGCGAATGCCTGCAGCTGCAGCTGGACGTGCTGCCCACCGACACCCCCGGCCTGGCGCTGGCCCGGCAGGTCGCCGCCGGCCCGCTGGAGCGCCTGCCGCGCAGCGGCGTAGCCGGCCTGGCCCAGGAACTGAAGCAGCCGCTGGCCGAGGTCGAGACCGCGGTCGCCCTGCTGCGCTCGCTGGACCCGCGCCCCGGCACCCAGATCGCACCGCTGGCGCAGGACACCTACGTGGTGCCGGACGTGGTGGTGTGGCGGCAGAACGGCCTGTGGCGCGCCGCGCTGGCCGCCCACGCCGGGCCCAAGGTAATCATCCACCGCGGCTACGAACAGATGATCCGCCGCTGCGGCGACGCCGACGCCGGTTACCTGCGCGCCCAGCTGCAGGAAGCCCGCTGGCTGCTCAAGGGCCTGCAGGCGCGCGGCGAGACCCTGCTGCGGGTGGTGCGCAGCCTGATCCAGCAGCAGGCCGGCTTCCTCGAATTCGGTGAACAGGCACTGCGCCCGCTGACCCTGCGCGAGATCGCCGCCGAGCTGGGCCTGCATGAATCCACCGTCTCGCGGGCGATCGCCCGCAAGCACGTACGTACGCCGCGAGGCACCCTGCCGCTGCGCGCGTTCTTCGCATCCGGCATCGACACCGAAGGCGGTGGCGAAGCTTCCAGTACCGCCATCCAGGCGATGATCCGCCGCCTGATCGATGACGAAAACCCACGCAAGCCGCTTTCTGACGCCAAGCTGGCTGACCTGCTCAAAACGTCGGGAATCCCAGTAGCGCGGCGCACCGTGGCGAAGTATCGTGAGGCCATGAACATCTCCGCCTCGCACGAAAGGGTCAGAATCGCTTGACGCGCCGCCGCGCCCGGCGGAGAGGTTCATTGGCACATCCGAACACAGGAGAAACCCGATGCGCATCGAAACGTTTGGCAAAGATGTCGAAGTCACCCCGGCCCTGCAGTCGTATGTTGAAGAAAAGCTGGCCCGGGTCGGAAAGCACTTCGACCAGCACTGCGAAGCGCGGGTAACCCTCAAGCTGCAGAAGACCGAACACCACGTCGACGCCAGCCTCAATATTCCCGGCCAGACCCTGCACGCCGAAGCCGGCGGCCAGACCATGTATGCCGCCATCGACGTGCTGGCGGACAAGCTCGACCGCCTGGTGATCAAGCACAAGGAGAAAAAACAGCAGCACGCACCGCTGCCGGTGGGCGACAATGGCGGCTGATCGCCACCGCTCCCCGCAGACATGCCACTGACTGACCTCCTGGCGGCCGTGCAGACCCAGCTCTGCACGGCCACCGACCGCGACAGCGTCCTGCAGGCCGCCGCCGGGTTGCTGGCCTGCCGCCAGGCCAACGCCGAACAGATCTACCTCAACCTGTGCCAGCGCGAAGCCCTGGGCAGTACGGCGATCGGTTGCGGCATCGCCATTCCGCATGGCCGGGCGCCTGCCCTGGACCGTCCCCGCGGCGCCCTGCTGCGGTTGCAGACCGCGGTCGAGTTCGGCGGCGATGAACCGGTGGACCTGGTGTTCGCCATGGCCGTCCCCGCCCACTACACCCACCAGCACCTGATGCTGCTGTCCGAACTGGCCGAGCTGTTCTCGACGCCGTCGATCCGTGATGCGCTGCGCGCGGCCGGCGATGCAGGGGAACTGCGCGAGGCACTGGACCTTCCCCCATCGGCGAGCGCCGCATGAATACCAGCATCACCGCACGCGAACTGTTCGACCAGCAGCGCGAGCGGCTGGGCCTGCGCTGGGCCGCCGGCAAGGCCGGCGAGAAGCGCGAGCTGGAAGCCGGCAACACGGTCTCCCGCCGCCCTTCGCTGGCTGGCTACCTCAACGCGATCTACCCCAACAAGGTGCAGATCCTCGGGACCGAGGAACTGTCATGGCTGGACGCGCTGGAACCGCGCCAGCGCTGGGAGACCATCGAGAAGATCATGCAGTCGCACCCGTTGGCGCTGGTGCTGACCCGCAACCAGCCGTGCCCGGAAGACCTGCGCGCGGCCGCCGATGAATCCGGCACCCCGCTGTGGCTGTCGCCCAAGCGCGGCCATGAACTGCTCAACCACCTGTCCTACCACTTGGCGCGCACGCTGGCGCCGCGGGTCATCCTGCATGGCGTGTTCATGGAGATCTACTCCATCGGCGTGCTGATCACCGGCGAGGCCGGGTCGGGCAAGAGCGAGCTGGCGCTGGAACTGCTCAGCCGTGGACACCGCCTGGTGGCCGACGATGCCCCCGAATTCACCCAGATCGCCCCCGACGTGCTCGATGGCACCTGCCCCGAGCTCTTGCAGGACCTGCTGGAAGTGCGCGGCCTGGGCGTGCTGAACGTGCGCGAGATGTTCGGTGATACGGCGGTAAAAAAGAACAAGTACCTTCGGCTGATCGTCCACCTGACCAAGCCGATGACCGAACCCACCCCGCACGGTTACGAGCGCCTGACCGGCGATTCGGGTACCCGCCACGTTCTGGATCTGGACGTGCCGCTGATCACCCTGCCGGTGATGCCCGGCCGCAACCTGGCGGTCCTGACCGAGGCGGCCACCCGCCTGCACATTCTGCGTACCAAGGGTATCGACCCGGCGGCGATGTTCATCGCCCGCCACAGCAACCTGCTGGAACGGCGAACGCCCTGAGCCCCACCACCAAGAGCCTGTCCATGAGCACCCCCACCCCCACCGCCCCGACCCTGATCATCGTCAGCGGCCTGTCCGGCTCGGGTAAATCCGTCGCCCTGAAGACCTTCGAGGACCAGGATTACTACTGTTCGGACAACCTGCCGATCCAGCTGCTGCCGGATTTCGTCCGCAGCGTGCTGCAGAACCATGACGGCGGCGCGCCGCGCCGGCTGGCGGTGGGCATCGACGTCCGCGGCCAAGCCGACCTGAGCCAGCTGGTCAACTGGCGCAAGCTGGCCACCGATGCCGGCGTGGAAACGAAGGTGCTGTACTTCGAGGCCAGCGACGAGACGATGCTCAAGCGCTATGCCGACACCCGTCGCCGGCACCCGTTGAGCCAGCTCGGCCTGTCACTGCCCGAAGCCATCGCCCGCGAGCGCGAGCTGATCGCACCGCTGCGCCGCGAGGCCGACGTGGTGATCGACACCAGTGCATTGAACGTGCACCAGCTACGCCGGCGCATCATCACCGAGTTCGCGATGGGCCACGCCACGCGCCTGTCGCTGCTGTTCGAATCGTTCGCTTACAAGCGCGGCGTGCCGGCCGAGGCCGACTTCGTGTTCGATGCACGCGTGCTGCCCAACCCGCACTGGGACCCGGACCTGCGTGCACTCAGCGGCCGCGAGCCCGGCGTGCGTGACTACCTGGAAGCGCAGCCGGACGTACAGCGCTACCTGACCCAGCTGATGGATTTCCTCGACACCTGGCTGCCCAAGCTGGGCGATGGCACGCGCAGCTACGTGACCGTGGCCTTCGGCTGCACCGGCGGCAAGCATCGCTCGGTGTACCTGGCCGAGCGCATGGCACGGCACGCCCGCGAGATGGGCTGGGATGACGTGGCCACGTACCACCGCGAACAGGATTGAGGGCAGCCGGGCTGCGCCCGGCACCCGCCGAGGCGACGTCAACGTCCACGTCAAACGCTGCATTCAGTGGGATGGCGGGGCGGGTCAGCAATCGGGGGACGCTGCAAGTACGTCCCTGTAAGCTCGGTCGCCGCATCCATGCGGCTCACGCCC
>DEZI01000027.1:0-99929 GCA_002364755.1 Stenotrophomonas maltophilia | reverse complement strand
CCGCATCCATGCGGCTCACGCCCCCGCCTGCTGACCCGCCCCGCCTCCGACACTTTCCCGGCGCCTGGTAGGTGTCGACCTTGGTCGACACAGTAGATCCAGACCATGCGTGGATGGGGTCGGAAAAGGGTGGGGTCAGAGCCCTTTCCCCGTGGAAAAGGGATCCGACCCCCGCATCGCTGAATACGGGACACAGTGCCCCTCTCCTGCTGCTATCGCCAATTCACCTCGACCTGTTAACGTGCAGTAATGACCTGTGGCATTCTCCTCGTAACACATCCTGGGGTCGGGACCGCCCTGCTTGACGTGGCGACCCGGCTCCTGCGGCAATTGCCGCTGAAAACCGAAGCTTTCGAAGTACCGTTCGACGCAGACCTGGATGCCCTTCTCCCGCTCGCCTCGGCTGCTCTGCGCCGGGTCGATGGTGGCGAAGGCGTGCTGATCCTGACCGACCTGTACGGCGCCAGCCCCGCCAACCTTGCCGGGCAGCTGGCCCGGTTGGGGACCCCGGTCCGCCGGGTGTCGGCGCTGAGTCTGCCGATGTTGCTGCGGGTGATGAATTATCCGGAACAGGGACTGGATCAACTGCCCGCCACAGCTGCGGCGGGCACCCGTAATGGAGCGATAGTCGACGATGCTTGAACGAGAACTCACCGTGAGCAACCGCCTGGGCCTGCATGCCCGGGCCACCGCCAAGCTGGTGCAGACGCTGGCCCCATTCCGCTGCAACGTGACCATGGCCGCCAAGGGCCGTGAGATCAACGCCAAGAGCATCATGGGCGTGATGCTGCTGGCCGCCGCCCAGGGCACCCCGGTCACCATCCGCATCAACGGCGAGGATGAAGCCGCGGCGATGGACGCCGTGGTCGACCTGTTCGAGCGCCGCTTCGACGAGGACAGCTGAGCGTGCCACGCGCACGCGCCGGCCAATCTGCCACCGGCCAACGGCCGGTACAGCTGCTGGCCGGCCATGGCGCCGCACGCGGTTCGGCGATGGGACGTGCGCGGGTGCGCCTGCCGCACGCACTTGAAGTGGCCGAACAACGCGTCGCGCCACACCAGGTGGAAGCCGAGCTGGCCCGCCTGCACCGCGCACTGGATGCCGCACGCGCGGAAATGCATGACCTGCGCCAGCGCCTGCACGGTGCACTGAGCCACGATGTCGGCGAATTCCTCGACCTGCACGCGCTGCTGCTGGACGATCCCGAACTGCTGCATGGCCTGGACGAACTGATCCGCAGCGGCCCCTACAGTGCCGGCTACGCGCTGCGCCTGCAGCGCGACCGCCTGGCCAAGGTCTTCGATGGCATGGACGATGCCTATCTGAAGAGCCGCATGGACGACCTGGACCATGTGATCGGCCGCATCCACGCCTTCCTGCAGCCCGACCGCCCGCCGGTGGTGAAGGGCCTGGCCGGCGAGATCCTGGTCTGCGACAACATCGCCCCCTCCGAGCTGGCCCAGCTGCAGGCGCAGGGCGTGGTCGGCATCGTCACCGCCGCCGGCAGCGCGCTGTCGCACAGCGCGATCCTTGCCCGCAGCCTGCACCTGCCGCTCATCGTCAACGTGCAGCAGGTGCTCAGCCGCATCGCTGACGGCGACGTGCTCATCATCGATGGCGCCGACGGCAGCATCACGGTCAACCCGCAAGCCGACAACCTGCGCGATTACCGCGTGCGCCTGAAGGAGCACGCGCGCGAGCAGCGCGAGCTTGGCCGCCTGCGCAGCAAACCCAGCCGTACCCGCGACCAGGTCGACATCGCCCTGCTGGCCAATGCCGAGTCGCTGGAGGACGTGACCCAGGCGCATGCGCTGGGCGCGCAGGGGCTGGGCCTGTACCGCACCGAATTCCTGTTCCTGCAGCGCAACGAGCTGCCGGACGAAGAAGAACAGTTCCAGACCTACCGCGATGCCGCCCTGGGCATGAGCGGACGACCGGTCACCATCCGCACCCTTGACCTGGGCGCAGACAAGGCTGACCGCACCGGGCTGACCCTGAGCAACGAGGAAAACCCGGCACTGGGCCTGCGTGGCGTGCGCCTGTCGCTGGCGCGGCCGACGGTCTCCGACACCCAGCTGCGCGCGATCCTGCGCGCCTCAGCCTACGGCAAGCTGCGCGTACTGATCCCCATGGTCAGCACCCGCGAGGAACTGCTGGCGGTACGTCGCCGCATGCTCAAGCTGACCGAACAGCTGCGCGGCGAAGGCCACGTGGTGGCCGAGCACGTGCCGCTGGGCGCGATGATCGAAGTGCCCGCCGCCGCGCTGGCGCTGGAAAGTTTCATCGATCTGGTCGACTTCCTGTCGATCGGCACCAACGACCTGGTGCAGTACCTGCTGGCCGCCGACCGCAACAACGAGGCGCTGGGCGAGCTGTATTCGCCGCTGCACCCGGCGGTGCTGCGCCTGCTGCAGATGGTCATCGACACCGGCGCACGCCATCGCATCCCGGTGGCCGTGTGTGGCGAGATGGCCGGCGATGCGCGCATGACCCCGCTGCTGCTGGCACTGGGATTGAGCGAGTTCAGCCTGCACCCGGGTACCCTGCTGGAAGTGCGCCGCGCGATCCGCGAGGCCGACCTGACCACCCTGCGCGCGCGCGCGCCCAAACTGCTGGCCGCGCGCGACCGCCGCGGCATCGAACGCTGGCTGGCGCTGGTGGCCGACGCGGTCTGACTGCCGCGCTACGCGCTCGCCGGGCATGGCCCGGCGCTACCACCACAACGCGTCACTCTGACTGCTGCCCTACGCGCTCGCCGGGCATGGCCCGGCGCTACCACCACAACGCGTCACCCGGTAGCGCCGGGTCATGCCCGGCGGCTATGCGTTGAAACATCGGCTTGCGATAATGACGCGCTGAACACCCCTCTTGCCGCATCCTTGCCGGGATCGCGGCTTTTCTCATCCCGCGGGAGCTGTGATGGCTGAAGCTGTACGCCACGACAAGACTGCACGCCAACTGCGGATGCTGTCCGATGCACTGGACAGCGGCCGGCTGGGGCCGGTGCGTCGGCTCGTCAACACGCTGGCGCCGGCCGAGATCGGCAACCTGCTCGAATCGCTGCCCCCGGGCAAGCGCGAAGTGGTGTGGGGGCTGGTCGATCCCGAGGACGATGGCGAGGTGCTGGTCCACGTCGGCGAGGAAGTGCGCGAGAGCCTGCTCGCGGACATGGACCCCGACGAAATCATCGCCGCGGTCGAAGACCTGGACATCGATGACCTGGCCGACCTGGTCGAGGACCTGCCCGATACGGTCATCGACGAGGTCCTCAAGTCGATGGACCGCGAGAACCGCGAGCGCCTGGAACAGGTGCTGTCGTATCCCGAGGACAGCGCCGGCCGACTGATGAACCCGGACGTGGTGACCGTGCGCGCCGACGTCAACGTCGACGTGGTGCTGCGCTACCTGCGCCTGCGTGGCGAACTGCCCGACCACACCGATCACCTGTTCGTGGTCAGCCGCCGCCACCAGTACCTGGGCCGCGTATCGCTGGCCGCGCTGGTGACCCACGAAGACACCACGCCGATCAACCGCCTGATCGACGACGAACAGCCGGCCATCGACGTCGGCGAAAGCGACCAGGAAGTCGCCCGGCAGTTCTCCGATCATGACTGGGTGTCCGCACCGGTGGTGGATGACAACAACATCCTGCTTGGCCGCATCACCATCGATGACGTGGTGGACATCATCCGTTCGCAGGCCGAGCACCAGGCACTGGGCGCGGCCGGCCTGGACGAGGAGGAGGATCTGTTCTCGCCGATCAAGCGTGCCGTGCGCGGCCGCGTGGTCTGGCTGGGCATCAACCTGTGCACGGCCTTCCTTGCCGCCAGCGTGATCGGCCAGTTCGAACTGACCCTGCAGAAGGTGGTGGCGCTGGCAGTGCTGATGCCGATCGTCGCCGGCGTCGGCGGCAACGCGGCGGTGCAGGTGCTGACCCTGATGGTGCGCGGCATCGCGCTGGGCCAGGTGGGCCAGAGCAATGCGCGCATCCTGCTGTGGAAGGAAGCGCGCGTGGCGCTGATCAACGGCACGCTGATCGGCCTGCTGGTCGGCCTCATCGCGTTCGTGTGGTTCCACAGCATGCTGCTGTCGCTGGTGATCACCCTGGCGCTGATCATCAACTTCCTGGCCGCGGCGCTGGCCGGCGTGCTGCTGCCGCTGCTGCTCAAGCGCATGAACGTCGACCCGGCCGTGGCCGGCACCGTGGTGGTGACCGCGGTGACCGACGTGATGGGCTTCTTCAGCTTCCTCGGCCTGGCCACCCTCATCCTGCTGCACTGATCCTGCATGGGGTCGGATCCCGCGAAGCGGGCTCCGACCCCGACTGCATCAACTCCGGACGCTCCCATGGCCACCACGATTGAAAACTACTTCCAGCCCGGCTGGCGCGAGCAGATGCACACCTGTGCCGCCTGCGAGTGGAAAGGCAACGCGCGGGCGATGGTGATGGAGCTGGACGAGGACGCCACCGAGTACGACTGCCCGGTGTGCGAGAACCCGCTGCTGGTGGTGATGCACCCGGACATGGCGCAGGTGCAGGCCGCCGCTGCCGAGGGCAATGCCGAGGCGCAGGAGCAGCTGGACATCATCGCCAGTTTCCCGCGCCCGCAGTGACGCGCTGCACGATGCCCGGCGCGCGCCGACGCACTACCATGAAAACGCTTCCAACCCTTGAGGAAACGTCATGGTCCGTCCGTTGCTGCGCTGGCTGCCGCTGCTGTCCCTGCTGATGCTGGCCGCCTGCGCCAGCACGCCCGACAGCGCGCGTGGCCGTTTCGAATCACGTGCGGTGAAGGCGGACGGGCAGACCGCCTACTACCAGGTCTTCATTCCGGCGGTGGCAGCACGCACGCCCGGCTCGCTGCCGGTGGTGCTGTTCCTGCACGGCTCGGGTGAGCGCGGTCGCGATGGCGTCAAGCAGACCCATGCCGGACTGGGCCCGTACCTGCGCGAACATGCGACCGACTTCCCGGCGCTGGCAGTGTTCCCACAGGTGCCCGGCGACGAGGAATGGAGCGGACACAACAACCGTGTGGCCGTAGCCGCGCTGGATGCCACGATTGCCGAGTTCGGTGCCGACCCCGCCAGGCAGTATCTGACCGGCATGTCGATGGGCGGCTACGGCAGCTGGAACATCGCCCTGGACGAACCGCAGCGCTTTGCGGCGATCGTGCCGGTATGCGGCGCGGTGCTGGCCCCGCGCGCGGTGCGCCCGACCCTGTTCGTCGAACCGGTGGCGCACGAAGCTGATCCCTACGCGGCGATCGCGCAGCGCCTGCGGCAGACGCCGATCTGGATCTTCCACGGCGCACAGGACGACGTGGTGCCCCCGGCCGATGACCGCCGCCTGTACGCAGCTTTCCAGGCCGCCGGTGCGGGCGACGTGCGCTATACCGAATACCCCGACGGCAACCACAACGCCTGGGACGCGACCTACGCCGACCCGGCGATGTGGGCATGGCTGTTCGCGCAGAAGCGCTGACGGCCAGACTCTGGTCTGCTGTTGGTGGGTGCCGACCGTTGGTCGGCACTGCCCTGCTTCGGTAGGTGCCGACCGTTGGTCGGCACTACCTCTCCGTTCCCGGGTGCTTCAGTACCTGGGAATCTCCGGCCAATTCCCATCGACACCACGCATGGGGATACTCGCCAAGCTGCGTGGTCAATCCCGCCCTGATCGGATTGCCCAACACATACATCGCATGACGAAACAGCGACTCATCAGACCGGATTGCGTGATCGTGATAGCCCGATTGCCAGAATCTTCCTGACTGGCCGAGCATTCGGTTGACCTGCAATGCACTGCTCGATTTGAAGCGCTGCATGATGTAGTCCAGCGAGAATGCGCGGAGCTCTACGAGCCAATGGATGTGGTCGGGCATGACCACGTAGGCAAGCGACTGCGTCAGGCCTTCCGTGTCTATCCGATGGAGAACGTCCATTACCACCTGCGCGGCAGTGGGATCATCGAAGTAGCGTCGACGCCCGTGGGTGACCGTGGTCAGGACGTAGGCGTGGCCGATATGGGAATGGCGGCCTAGTCTCAGGCGTGCGCGGTTCATGGACACAAGCCTGTGCCCACCAACTGTCCTTTGCTATCGGGTAACCACTTCAAGGCAGGTAGGGGCAGTGCCGACCAACGGTCGGCACCCACCAAGGCAGATATCCAGGCAGTTCAGTGCCAAGCAACGGTTGGCACCCGCCCTGACAGCACCGAGCGCGGGCGATCAGCCCAGCAGGGTTTCCAGCACGGCCATGCGCACGGCCACGCCGTTGGCGACCTGGCGCAGCACCCACGACTGCGGGCCGTCGGCCACGTCGTCGGTCACTTCCACGCCGCGGTTGATCGGGCCCGGGTGCAGCACGGCTGCATCTTTGCCGGCCCGCGCCAAGCGTTCGGCATTCAGTCCGTACTGCGCGTGGTAATGCTCCAGCGACGGCACCAGGCCCTCTTCCATGCGCTCGCGCTGCAGGCGCAGCATCATCAGCGCGTCAACGCCTTCCAGCATCGCGTCGAAATCATCGCCGACCACGCAGCCCTTCAGGGTCTCGTCGTCGGGCAGCAGCGACTGCGGACCGCACACGCGGATCTCGCCCACGCCCAGCGTGCGCAGGGCATGCAGGTCGGTGCGGGCCACGCGCGAGTGCTTCACGTCGCCGACGATCACGACCTTCAGCTTGGAGAAGTCCGGGCCCTTGGCCTGGCGCAGGGTCAGCATGTCCAGCAGGCCCTGGGTCGGGTGCGAGCTGCGGCCGTCACCGGCATTGACCAGGGCGGTGCCCTCGCCGGCTGCAGCGGCCAGTGCGGCAACCGCGCCGTCATCGGGGTGGCGCACCACGAAGCCGCGCACGCCCATCGCTTCCAGGTTCTTCAGCGTGTCGCAGGCGGTTTCGCCCTTGCGCGTCGACGAGGTGGAGGCATCGAAGTTCAGAACGTCCGCACCCAGGCGCTGCGCAGCCAGCTGGAACGAGCTGCGGGTGCGGGTGGAGGGTTCGAAGAACAGCGTGCACACCGCCGAGCCGGCCAGCACCTGGCGCTTGTTGCCGACGCGGCCGACGGCGGCATCGCGGATCTGCCCTGCCCGGTCGAGCAGCTGCAGCAGGGTTCCGCGCGGCAGGCCCTCCAGGGTCAGCAGGTGGCGCAGGCGTCCGGAAGCATCGAGTTGCTGGGCAGTCATGGCGGGAGTCGGCAGTCAGGGAATGGGGGTGGCGTCGTCGGGGGACGACAGCCAGCGGTCGATGATCACCGCCGCGGCCACGGCGTCGAGAGCGGCCGCATCACGGCGGCGCTTGCGCCCTTCGGCGCGCTCGACGGCGAAGCGGCGGGCAGCCTCGACCGAGCTGGAACGCTCGTCGATCATCGCCACCGGCAGCTTGAAGCGTTCCCGCAGCTGGCGGGCGAAGCCCTGCGCGCGCTTGCGGTTGGGCTGGTCCTGGCCATCCAGGGTGAGCGGATCGCCCACTACCAGACCGTCGGGCTTCCATTCCTTCAACAGGCGCTCGATCGCGGTCCAGTCCGGACCGTTGCCGTGCACATCGACCACGGCCACCGCGCGCGCATGCGCAGCGAAGGCACTGCCGATGGCCACGCCGATACGGCGCGAGCCCACGTCGAATCCCAGCACAGTGCCATCGCGGCGGATCGCCGGGGCGGCAGGGACCGGGGTGGGCGCGGACGGCTCAGACATGGCCGCTGTAATCGGTCAGCCGGAACAGGTCCACGCCGATGCGCGACGCCGCGCCCTGCCAGCGCTGCTCCAGCGGCAGCTGGAACACCAGCTCGGCATCGGCCGGCACGGTCAGCCAGCTGTTCTCGGCCAGTTCGCTTTCCAGCTGCCCTGCCCCCCAGCCGGCACAGCCCAGGGTGACCACGGCATTGGCCGGGCCTTCACCGCGGGCCATTGCCTCGAGGATGTCGCGCGAGGTGGTCAGGTACAGCCCGTCGCTCACGCGCAGGCTGGAATCCCAGTCGCGCGCATCGTCGTGGATGACGAAACCGCGCTCGGGATGCACCGGACCGCCGTTGAGGACCACGCGCGCCTGCAGTTCACCATCACCGGTGGTGATGTCCATCTGCGAAAGCACCTCGCCCAGCGTGTATTCGGAAGGCTGGTTGACCAGCACGCCCATGGCCCCGTTCTCGTCGTGCTGGCAGATCAGCGCGACGCTGCGGGCAAAGGTCGCGTCGATCAGCGACGGCAGCGCGACGAGCAGGTGATCGGCAAGGGAGGTAGGCGTTCCAGACATGGCGCCATTCTAGCCGGTGGGCGCCTCCGGTGCCTGCACGCCGCGCATAATGGGACGCCCGCCCGCCAGGAGAACACCTTGTCAGGATACTGCCGCATCGCCCCGGGCCACCCGGTGCATGAGTTCTACCACGCCAATGAATACGGCTTCCCGCAGCGCGACGAGCGCGAGCTGTTCGAGCGGCTGGTGCTGGAAATCAACCAGGCCGGGCTGAGCTGGGAAACCATCCTGAGGAAGCGCGAGGGCTTCCGCGCGGCCTACGATGGCTTCGACGTGGACCGCGTGGCGGCCTATGCCGAACAGGACATCGAGCGCCTGCTGTCCGACACCGGCATCATCCGCAACCGGCTGAAGGTGCTGGCCGCGATCCACAACGCACAGGTGATCCAGCAGCTGCGGGCCAGCCATGGCAGCTTCGCCGCGTGGCTGGACGCGCACCACCCGCGCAGCAAGGCCGACTGGGTGAAGCTGTTCAAGAAGACATTCCGCTTCACCGGCGGCGAGATCACCGGCGAGTTCCTGATGAGCCTGGGCTACCTGCCCGGCGCGCACGCCGAGGATTGCCCGGTGCATGCGCAGCTGTTGAAGCTGGCCCCGCCGTGGGTGCAGGCGACGGGCCGCTGACGCACATCCGCGGTGGGTCCGGTAGCGCCGGGCCATGCCCGGCCAACGCGGTGTGTGCGGTTACACACCCATGTAACGCCCAGGGCGGTGGTTGAACATCAGCACCAGGCTGAGCACTACCGCGCCGATGGCCGAGTACATCACCTTCGACGGCGACAGTACGAAGAACGCGGCCACCATCAGGCAGGCATCGAAGGACATCTGCACCTTGCCGGCGCTCCAACCGCGGGTGCGCTGCAGGTACACCGCCAGGATGCCGATGCCACCGAGGCTGGCGCGGTGGCGGATGAAGAACAGGATGCCCAGGCCGGCCAGCGCGCCGCCGACCAGCGCCGAGTACAGCGGCGCGATGTGCGAGAAGTCGGCCCAGCGCGGCAGGATGTCGGTGAGCACGCCGCAGGCGGTGACCGCCGCGAAGGTCTTGAGGGTGAACTCCCAGCCCATGCGGCGCACGGCCACCCAGTAGAACGGCAGGTTGACCAGCACGAACACCAGGCCGAAGTTCCAGCCCATGGCGTAGTGCAGCAGGAAGGCCGCGCCGGCCATGCCACCGATCATCAGCCCGCCCTTGGCGAAGATGGCCAGGCCCAGCGAGGCCACCAGCGTGGCCAGGACCATGCCCTGCACGTCCTCGGCGACCGAGTGGCGCAGCGCTTTTTGGTCGGCGGGGGTGCCGGCACTGTCCGGGGGCGGGGTCAGCGGACCGGCGGTCACGAGGTGGCCGTCAGCGTCGTCGCACGGCGCCGGGCCATGGGATTGGAGGGACATTCGGGTGGGGACCGCAGGTGGGGAGCGGTATTAGACACGATCCCGATGACAGTTGCAGATGAAATCGTTCAGTCAGCGAACGGCGCAGCCCCTCGTGGCCGGGCGTATGGTCGGTAGAGTCGAGCTCGCTCGACTGCGAAGCCGCGCTTGGCAGGGCGGGTGGGTTGTGCAGGGGACGCTGCAAGTACGTCCATGTAAGCTCGGTCGCCGCATCCATGCGGCTCACGCCCCTGCACAACCCACCCGCCCTGCCCCGGACACTTTCCGGGTGCGTCCAGCCACGTAAGAGGAAAAGAAGAGCAAAAGCAGAAGCCGATCGCTGCGCTCGTTGAAGCTGTGGGTCATCGCTGGGCGTTTAGGTGGTGGGCGACCAGGGCATTGGCGTGGCCGTGGCCCAGGCCGTGCTCGGCCTTCAGGTAGCTGACCAGTTCCATGTGTTTCAGGCCCGGCTTCTTCGCCAGCAGGCCCAGCCAGTGCGCCACCGGCTGGCCGTAGGTCTTCTCGACGGAGGGGAAATACGAAACCGGGCCTTTCGGCTTGGTGTCAGTGCTCATGTGCAGCTCCTGTTGAAGTCACTCATTCGACGAACCACAGACGCATAAATCGACATCCCACACGTCCGACCCAGTGCCGACCAACGGTCGGCACCCACCACAGCAGGTTGCCGTTCTGACAGCTCGCGGGAAACTGTCGAAGGCGGGTGGGTCCGGTTGAGGGGGCGTGAGCCGCATGGATGCGGCGACCGAGCTTACAGGGACGTACTTGCAGCGTCCCCCTCAACCGGGCCCATCCCGCCATCCCACGGAATGCACGCATTTGACGTTGACGTTGACGTTGCTTCGGCAGGTGCCGGGCGCAGCCCGGCCGTATCATCCCCTCATGCCCCGCGAAAACCTCAACGACCTGCAGGCCTTCGTCCACGTTGCCCGCCAGGGCAGCTTCACCAAGGCCGCCGCCCAGCTCGGCGTCTCCCAGTCCGCCCTCAGCCACGCCATGCGCGGCCTGGAAGAACGCCTCGGCGTGCGCCTGCTCACCCGCACTACACGCAGCGTGTCCACCACCGAAGCCGGCGCCCGCCTGCTCGATACCCTCGCCCCGCGCATGGCTGAGATCGAGAACGAACTGGCCGCGCTGGCCGAATATCGCGAACGCCCCGCCGGCACCATCCGCATCAACGCCACCGGCCACGCCGCCGAATACCTGGCCTGGCCACGGCTGGCGCCGCTGCTGCGGCAGTACCCCGATCTGAACGTTGAACTGACCGCCGACTACGCGCTGGCCGACATCGTCGCCGAACGCTATGACATCGGCATCCGCCTCGGCGAACGCCTCGCCCGCGACATGGTGGCGGTGCCGATCAGCCCGCCGCTGCGCATGCGCGTGGTCGGTGCACCCAGCTACTTCCGCCAGCACACCGTGCCGCAGCACCCACAGGAGCTGGCCGCGCACAACTGCATCACTCTGCGCCTGCCCACCCACGGCGGGCTGATGCCGTGGGACTTCGGCCAGGATGGCCATGAACTAAGCGTGCGCGTCAGCGGCCAGTGGACCTTCAACACCATGGGCATGACCCGCGAGGCCGCACTGGCCGGCAGCGGCCTGGCCTGGCTGCCCGAAGACCAGGTGCTGGCGCTGCTGGAACAGCACCGCCTGCAGTCGGTGCTGGATGACTGGTGCCCGACCTTCGACGGCTACTACGCCTATTACCCGTCACGCCGCCATGTCAGCGTGGCGATGCGTACGGTGCTGGATGCGCTGCGCGGGCCGATGGGATGAACAACAGGAGTGCGGACCAACGGTCCGCACCCACCACCACCGGTCCGCACCCACCACCACCGGCCCGCACCCACCAAAGATCAGATCAGCCCTTGGCCTGCGCCGCGCGCTGCGCGTTGTAGCGCTCGCCGACGATCGACACTTCTTCCAGCACCTGGGCGATGCGCTGCAGCTCGTCCGTGGACAGCACCAGCTCGATCGCGGCCAGGTTTTCTTCCAGGCGATGGACCTTGGTGGTGCCCGGAATCGGCACGATCCACGGTGCCTGCGCCAGCAGCCAGGCCAGGGCCACCTGCGCCGGGGTCGCGCCACGGGCCGCGGCAATCGTGCCGATGCGATCCACCAGCGCCTGATTGGCGCGGCGGGCCTCCACCTCGAAACGCGGCACGCTGTTACGGAAATCGTTGTCGCTGAAGGTCGTATCAGCGGTGATGGTGCCGGTCAGGAAGCCACGGCCGAGCGGACTGAACGGCACGAAGCCGATGCCCAGTTCCTGCAGGGTCGGCAGCAGTTCGCGCTCCGGCTCGCGCCACCACAGCGAGTACTCGCTCTGCACTGCGGCCACCGGCTGCACCGCATGCGCGCGACGCACCGTCGCAGCGCTGGCCTCGGACAGGCCGAAGTGGCCGACCTTGCCTTCGGCGATCAGGTCGCGCACGGTGCCGGCCACGTCCTCGATCGGCACGTTCGGGTCCACGCGGTGCTGGTAGAACAGATCGATGTGGTCGGTGCGCAGGCGCCTGAGGCTGGCCTCGGCCACCGCGCGGATGTTTTCCGGGCGGCTGTCCAGGCCGGTATCGGTGCGGGCGTCCTTGAAGCCGAACTTGGTGGCGATCACCAGCTTGTCGCGGTACGCCGCCAGTGCCTCGCCCACCAGTGCTTCATTGGTGTACGGGCCGTAGACCTCGGCGGTATCGAAGAAGGTCACGCCGCGTTCGACGGCGGCATGCAGCAGGGCGATGCCCTGGCCGTGCCCGACCGGCGGGCCATAGCTGTGGCTCAGGCCCATGCAGCCCAGGCCAAGGGCGGAAACCTTCAGGCCACTGCGGCCGAGTTCACGTGTCTGCATCGTCATGCTCCAGTGGGGGAACGACAACGATACGCCCCTGCCCCCGCGGGATTGAACGACCTGGATGGCAGTCGGTCATGACTGCATTTCATCAATCCACGTCACCCATCGCGTAGCCCAGCACGGCCAGCAGCAGCACCGCACCACCGGCCAGGGTCAGCAGGATGTGCCAGACACCAAAGCGATCCATGCGCTGCATGTCCACTTTCCCATCAAGGTGGTACTGCCGCAGCAGGCTGTTGACCGGCAACAGCGGCACGAAGCCGAAGATCGCGATCAGGGCGGCGCCGTTGGGCAGGCGACCGGCGAGGTTGAGCACGAAGAACAGCACGCCCAGCACTGCCGGCGCAAAGGCCAGCTGCCGACGCCGCGACTGCGCCACGTCGCGCAGGTCACTGAAGCAGAAGAACGACCAGAGCGGCGAGAACAGCGCGCGCGCCCACGGCCACTGCGTCCCTCCGGTCTCGCGCTTGATCGCGCGCCAGTTCTGCCAGAACCAGTACATCGGATACAGCCCCATCGACGCCAGCGACAGCGCGGCGATCTTCAGGGTGGACGGCGAGTAGTACACCGCCGCGGTGGATGCAGTGAAGCTGACCGGTGCCGTCGGCAACACCGGCGGACGCGCAGGCGCTGCCGCCGGCGCGCGATACGGATCGTGCAATTCCATGTGCGAACCCTGCGTTGTCGCGCCGGCAGGATGCCGGCTCCCCCTGTCCCGCGAACGCGGTGACGGCGCGACTATCGCAGAGGCGCGGGAGCGGCGCCAGTGCCACTCAGGCGCGCATGGCCGCCAACTGGTAACGGACCGTATCGCCCTCCAGCACTATCCACTTTTCCTGTTGCAATTGCAGCACCAGCGCGGTGACTTCAGTGGCAGCCAAGGTCTTCTGGAAGAGGTTGGCGATGGAGTTCTGCAGTGCCACCCTGGAGGCAGGCCGGGCTTTGTCCTGCCGCACCAGCCAATCGCGCAGGTGCATCAACCGTGCATCCGGCAGCACCGTTTCCGCTGCGGGCAACGCAGGTACCCCAGCACTCTGCCGCGCCTGGCGAAACATGGGCAGATCGGCCACCGACGCGCATCGACCGGCCCGCAGGCCACGCGACTTCAGATGCACCACCAGCGGATCGAAGCCGGTGTCCTTGGAAATGATGTGGAAGAACGCCTCAGGATCGGCGGCCGCCATATCACCGATATGGAACGCGATATGGAAATCCAGCGCGTTGGGGCCGCTGCCATGGCAACGTATGTAACGCCCCTGGCTGCCCAACGCCTGCATGGCCTCGGCCACATCCATGCTGATGCGCGTCTGCGACGCACCAACAAACACCAGCACCTTGAACCCCGGTGCCGCCAGTTCCTTCAGGGACGGTGGCTGCACGTTCTCGAAATCAATCAGCACCACGTTGCGGGCCAACGGCATGTCCATATGCAATCCCCTGTAACAGTCCCCAGCAACAGGCCCCCTGGCCGGGGGCCCATGCGGCTGCAGGTCAACGAACCTCTGAAATCTCCACGCCATCCAGACCCTGCGACAGGGTGCGCGCATCGCCGCCCTGGCTGAGCTTGATGCGCAGGCGCACTTCGTTCTGCGAATCAGCGTAACGCAGCGCGTCCTCGTAGCTGATCTCGCCCGCCTGGTACAGCTCGAACAGGCTCTGGTCGAAGGTCTTCATGCCCAGCTGCACCGATTCCTTCATCAGCTCCTTGAGCTTGTGGATCTCGCCGTCGCGGATATAGTCCTGCACCAGCGGCGTGCCCAGCAGGATCTCCATCGCGACCTTGCGCGAACGGCCATCGGGCGAAGGAACCAGCTGCTGCGCGACCACGCCCTTGAGGTTCAGCGACAGATCCATCAGCAGCTGGTTGCGGCGGTCTTCCGGGAAGAAGTTGATGATGCGGTCCATCGCCTGGTTGGCGTTGTTGGCATGCAGGGTGCACAGCACCAGGTGACCGGTTTCGGCGAAGGCAATGGCGTGGTCCATGCCCTCGCGGGTACGCACCTCGCCGATCATGATCACGTCCGGCGCCTGGCGCAGGGTGTTCTTCAGGGCCGCTTCCCAGCTGTCGGTATCGATGCCGACTTCGCGCTGGGTGATGATGCAGCCCTCGTGCTTGTGCACGAACTCGATCGGGTCTTCGATGGTGATGATGTGGCCGGTCGAGTTCTGGTTGCGGTAACCGATCATCGCCGCCAGCGAGGTCGACTTGCCGGTACCGGTGGCGCCGACGAAGAGGATGATGCCGCGCTTGGTCATCGCCAGCGTCTTGATGATCGGCGGCAGGCTCAGTTCTTCCACCGTCGGGATGCGCGTTTCAATACGACGCAGCACCATGCCCACCTGGTTGCGCTGGTAGAAGCAGCTCACGCGGAAGCGGCCGACGCCGGACAGGCCGATGGCGAAGTTGCACTCGTGGGTCTTTTCGAATTCCTCGCGCTGTGCCGGGGTCATCACGTTGAGGACCAGGTCGCGGCTCTGCTGCGGGGTCAGCGGCGTCTGCGTGATCGGCGAGATCTTGCCGTTGACCTTGATCGCCGGCGGCATGCCTGCGGTGATGAACAGATCCGAGGCGCGCTGGTGCGCCATCAGCTTGAGGAACGAGGTGAAATCGATGGTGCTGGCGGTACTGGCGGTGCTGTTCATGGCGGGCTCCCAATGGGCGTTTGCCAGAGATCGGTCGGTGGACAGGACATCGCGGGACGGCGGCATGCATGCGCACCGCCCCACCGTTGCCTCGCCTTACTCGAACAGACGCTTGTCCTTGGCGTACTCGCGGGCCTGGTTGCGGGTGATCAGGCTGCGCTTGACCAGGTCCTGCAGGTGCTGGTCCAGGGTCATCATTCCGTACTGCTGGCCGGTCTGGATGGCCGAGTACATCTGCGCGACCTTGTCTTCGCGGATCAGGTTGCGGATGGCCGGGGTGCCGACCATGATTTCCCACGCGGCGGTACGGCCGCCGCCGACCTTCTTCAGCAGCGCCTGCGAAATGACCGCGCGCAGCGATTCGGACAGCATCGAGCGCACCATCGGCTTTTCGCCGGCCGGGAACACGTCGATGATGCGGTCGATGGTCTTGGCCGCCGAGCTGGTGTGCAGGGTGCCGAACACCAGATGGCCGGTTTCCGCGGCGGTCAGCGCCAGGCGGATGGTTTCCAGGTCGCGGAGTTCGCCCACCAGGATGATGTCCGGATCCTCACGCAGCGCCGAGCGCAGTGCTTCGTTGAAGCCGTGCGTATCGCGGTGCACTTCGCGCTGGTTGATCAGGCACTTCTGCGAGGTGTGCACGAATTCGATCGGATCCTCGACGGTGAGGATGTGGCCGTATTCGTTCTTGTTGATGTAGTCGATCATCGCCGCCAGCGTGGTCGACTTGCCCGAACCGGTCGGGCCGGTCACCAGGATCAGGCCCTGCGGCTGCTGGATCACCTCCCGGAACAGCGGCGGGCAGGCCAGGTCCTCCAGGGTCAGCACCTCGGACGGAATGGTACGGAACACCGCACCGGCGCCGCGGTTCTGGTTGAAGGCGTTGACACGGAAGCGCGCCAGCGACGGAATCTCGAAGGAGAAATCGACTTCGAGGAATTCCTCGTAATCGCGCCGCTGCTTGTCGGACATGATGTCGTACACCAGCGCATGGACCTGCTTGTGGTCCAGGGCCGGGATGTTGATCCGGCGAACATCGCCGTCCACGCGGATCATCGGCGGCAGGCCTGCAGACAGGTGCAGGTCGGACGCTTTGTTCTTTACGGAAAACGCCAACAGCTCGGCGATATCCATGAGCGGCTACTCCCCAATAACGGCTTCGACTGGAAGGATCTTTCCCCTGGCGGCAGTATAGCCTCCTGTCACACTGGAACGCGTTACGTGGCCACTGCCCTGCCCGAGATCCTGAGCAACCTGCACAACGCCGCCGAGGCTGCCGGGCGGCCACCGCCGCGCCTGCTGGCGGTTTCCAAGACCCAGCCGGCCGAGGCCGTGGCCGCCCTGGCCGCGCAGGGCCAGCGCGCCTTCGGCGAGAACTACGTGCAGGAAGCCCTGGCCAAGATGCAGGCGCTGCAGGCGCTGGGGCTGGAATGGCACCTGATCGGCCACCTGCAGTCGAACAAGGCCGAGGCCGTGGCCAGCCACTTCGACTGGGTGCAGAGCGTGGACCGGCGCAAACTGGTGGCGGCCCTGGCCCGCCATCGTCCGGCCGGGCGCGCGCCGCTGAACGTGCTCATCCAGGTCAACATCGACGATGAATCCAGCAAGCACGGCTGTGCGCCGCGGGACGTGGACGCGCTGGCCGAGGCCATCGGCGCCGAGCCCACGCTGTGCCTGCGCGGGCTGATGGCCATTCCCGCGCCCTGGCCGGAGGCCGAGCGCCGTCGCGACGCCTTCGTGCGCATGCGCACACTCTTTGACTCGCTGGCCGCGCGCCATCCGCAGGCGGACACCCTGTCGATGGGCATGAGCAGCGACTACGCCGAGGCCATCGCCGAAGGTGCCACCCTGGTGCGCATCGGCACCGCCCTGTTCGGTGCGCGCCCGCGCCCGGCCTGAACCAAGGAATTCCGCATGACAGTTGAATCGATCACCTTCGTCGGCGGCGGCAACATGGCCCGCAGCCTGATTGCCGGCCTGGTTCGCCAGGGCGTGCCGGCGACGCAGATCCACGTGGCCGAGCCGGTGGCCGCCCTGCGAGAGTCGCTGGCCGCCGATTTCGGCGTGCAGACCCATGACAACGCCGCCGAAGCCGCCGCCCAAGGCCAGACCTGGCTGCTGGCGGTGAAGCCGCAGGTGCTGCGCGAGGTCTGCCAGTCGCTGCAGGCACTGGCCCAGGCGCAGGCGCCGCTGGTGGTCTCGATCGCCGCGGGCATCACCAGCGCGCAGCTGCAGCGCTGGCTGGGCGGTGCGCTGCCGGTGGTGCGTGCGATGCCCAACACCCCTGCCCTGCTTGGCGCCGGCGTGACCGGCCTGTATGCCACGGCGGCGGTGGATGCGCAGCAACAGGCGCAGGCTGATCGCGTGCTGGCCAGCGCCGGGCGCACGGTGTGGATTGATGACGAAGCGTTGATGGATTCGGTCACCGCCGTGTCCGGCAGCGGCCCGGCCTACGTGTTCCTGCTGGCCGAAGCGATGGAGGCGGCCGGCATTGCCCAGGGCCTGCCGGCCGAGGCCGCGCGCGCGCTGGTGGTGCAGACCCTGCTGGGCGCATCGCGGATGCTGGACGAAGCCGGTGAGAGCCCGGCCGAACTGCGGCGCCGGGTGACCTCGCCCAACGGCACCACCCAGGCGGCGATCGAAAGCTTCCAGGCCGATGGTTTCGAAGCTCTGGTGGCCAAGGCGCTGCAGGCGGCGCAGCAGCGTGGGCGGGAGTTGTCGGCGGCCAATGATTGACCCGACCACCAGTAGATCCACGCCATGCGTGGATGGAGCCTTCCCGGTACACCGACACGCCGGCATCGACGTACGGCCTCGGCATCGACGCATGGCATCGATCTACCCCACGTGCTGCAGCACATACTCCACGAAGCACTCCAGCCGCGGGCGCGGCCTCCGGTCCGGCAGGTAGATCAGGTGCATCGGCCGCGGCTCCGGCACGTACCCGCGCAGCAGCGGCTTCAGGCGCCCGGCCGCGATATCCGCCGCCAGCAGCGCCGTCGGCTGCAGGATGAGCCCGGCGCCGGCCACCGCCGCTTCGCGCAGCGCGTAGCCATCGTTGCTGGTCAACCGTGCGTCCCAATCGACCTGCTCGCCATTGGCCAGCTGCCAGCCATGGCCACCGCGCCACGCCAGATGGCTCAGGCAGTCATGTCCGGCCAGGTCGGCCGGTGTCCGTGGCGTGCCGCGCCGGCGCAGGTAGGCCGGCGATGCGCACAGGCTCATCGCATACGGCGGCAGCGGGCGTGCCACCAGTTCCTCCGAGGGCAGCGGCCCGACCCGGATCGCCGCATCGAAACCGTCCTCGATCAGGTCGACCCGGCGGTTGCTGAGATCCAGTTCGATGTTCAACAGCGGCTGCGCGCGCAGCAGCCCCGACAGCAGCGGTGCCAGCACGCAGCTGCCCCAGGTGGTGGGCGCACTGATACGCAGCAGGCCCTGCGGCTGCCGCTGCAGTCCGGCGACATCGGCCTCGGCCTGCTGCACCTGCTCCAGCACCTGCCGGCAGCCGGCCAGGTAAGCCGCGCCCGCTTCGGTCAACCGCTGGTGGCGTGTGTTCCGCTGCAGCAGCGCGGTGCCCAGGTGCGCTTCCAGCTGCTGGATGTATTTGCCGACCATCACCGCCGACACCTGCAGCTGCACGGCGGCCGCCGCGAAGCTGCCGTGCTCGGCCACGGACGCGAAAGCCTGCATGCAGCGCAAGGTATCCATTGCTAACTCATGGTTAGGAATATGCGAATCATACGCCGCTTACCAAAGCCATATCCGGCGGCGCAGACTGGAGCCCTTCCCCATGAGGACGCCACGATGAAGATCCTGCTTGTCGGTGCCAGCGGCACCCTTGGCCAGGCGGTCGCCCGCCACCTTGGCCAGCATCACGAGATTCTTGCCGCCGGCCGCCGCAGCGGCGCGCTGCGCGTGGACCTGGCCGACGATGAAAGCGTCTCCGCCCTGTTCGCCCAGACCGGCCCGGTCGACGCGGTGATCTCGACCACCGGCAACGTGCATTTCGGCCCGTTGCAGACAATGACCGCCGCGCAGTTCAACAGCGGCCTGCAGGACAAGCTGCTCGGCCAGGTGCGGTTGGCACTGGCGGCGCAGCATCACCTGACCCCGGGCGGCTCGATCACCCTCACCAGCGGCATCATCAGCGCGCAGCCGATCCGCGACGGCGTCAACGCCACCGCGGTGAACCAGGCACTGGAAGGCTTCGTGCGCGCCGCCGCGCTGGAACTGCTGCCGCGCGGGCTGCGCATCAACGCCGTCAGCCCGAACGTACTGGCCGAATCACTGGCGTCCTACGGTCCCTACTTCCCCGGCTTCGAAGCCGTACCCGCGCAGCGCGCGGCACTGGCCTTCCAGCGTGCCGTGGAAGGCATCCAGAGCGGCGAGACCCTCACCGTCTGGTAATTCCGGCAACCGCCGCCGGGCATGGCCCGGCGCTACCGGAGGCGGCTCAGCCCCAGCGCATGGGGCCATCGCCGCGTTCGCCGAGCACGTCGTCGGGGTTGGCCAGGCGGCAGCGCTTCAGCGACAGGCAGCCGCAGCCGATGCAGCCGGTCAGTTCATCGCGCAGCAGCTGCAGCATGTGGATGCGTTCTTCCAGCTCCTGCTGCCAGCGCGCGGACAGCCGTGCCCAGTCGGTCCTGGTCGGTGCGCGGCCCTGCGGCAGTGTCTCGAATGCGCGGGCCACCGCTTCCAGCGGCATGCCCACGCGCTGTGCAACGCGGATCACCGCCAGTCGGCGCAGCACGTCGCGCGCATAGCGGCGCTGGTTGCCCGCCGTACGCAGGCTGCTGATCAGGCCCTTGCGCTCGTAGAAGTGCAGCGCCGATACCGCAACGCCGCTGCGGCGGGCCACGTCGCCCACGCTCAGTTCCTGTTCCTGCATTGCTTGACCTCAACCATGGTTCAGGTGTCATGCTGCGTCCTTCGCCGCCGGATGACAAGCGCGGCCCGAGCCTCCTCCCCCGCATGAACACCCCCACCGCAGCACCGGCGACGGCCACGTCCGCACCCGAGTCCATCCTCTCGCCCGCCCACCGCAGCACCACCGTCGGCATGGTCGTGCTGGTCGCCCTGCTCGCCTTCGAAGCGCTGGCCGTGGCCGCAGCGATGCCCACCGTGGCCGAGGCGCTGGATGGCCTGCGCCTGTACGCGCTGGCCTTCGGCGGCACCCTCGCCACCAGCGTGGTCGGCATGACCGTGGCCGGGCGCTGGACCGACCGCAGCGGACCGGCGCGACCGCTGTGGTGGGGCCTGGCCTGCTTCGTGCTGGGCCTGCTGCTGGCCGGGCTGGCCACGCGCATGGGCACACTGGTCGCAGGGCGCCTGCTGCAGGGTCTGGGCAGCGGCGCGATCTCGGTGGCGCTGTACGTGATGGTCGGCCGCAACTATCCCGAGGCGCTGCGGCCGAAGGTTTTCGCTGCGTTCTCGGCCGGCTGGGTAGTGCCGTCGATGGTGGGCCCGGCGCTGAGCGGCCTGATCGTGCAGCACCTGGGCTGGCGCTGGGTGTTCCTGATCGTGCCTCTGCTGGCGATCCCGGCGGCGTTGATGCTGCGGCCGGCGCTGGCGCGGCAGGCGCCGGTTGAAGCCGGCGACGAGGACAACAGCGGCGATGTCGTGCGCTGGGCCATCGGTGCGTCGCTGGCTGCGCTGCTGCTGTATTTCGGTGGCCAGCAGCAACGCATGCTGGCGCTGGCGTGCATGGGCGTGGCCGTGGTCGGCCTGCTGCTGTGCGGGCACCGCCTGTTGCCGCCGGGCACGCTGCGCCTGCGCCGGGGCCTGCCCAGCGTGATTGCGTTGCGTGGTGTCGCCGCTGCGGCGTTCTTTGCATGCGAGGCCTACCTGCCGCTGCTGCTGCAGCGAGAGCGCGGGCTGTCGCCGAGCTGGGCCGGCGCCGTGCTCAGCCTGGGCGCGCTGGGCTGGTTCAGTGGCTCGTGGCTGCAGGGCCACCAGCAGCGCGGCTGGTCGCGGCAGCAGCTGCTGCGCGTGGGCACGGTGCTGATGACCATCGGCATCACCGCCACCCTGGCGGTGCTGTTCAACGCGGTGCCGCTGCCCGTCGCGCTGCTCGGCTGGACCATCACCGGTTTCGGCATGGGCATGATCTACGCCAGCCTGTCGGTGCTGACGCTGTCGCTGTCCGCGCCGCAGGAACAGGGCCGCAACAGTTCGGCCCTGCAGTTGAGCGAGGCGCTGTGCGTGGCTACCGCGCTGGCGCTGTCGGGTGCATTGTTCGCGCTGTTTGTCGAGCAGGCGCCGCACACCGGTTACGTGCTGTGCCTGGCGATCACGGTGGGCCTGGCGGTGCTGGGCGCGGTGGTGGCGCGGCGGGTTTAATGGTCGTCTGGGGTCACGGCGGCTTACCGGTCCCCACGTCGTCGATGTCACGGTGCAGGATGCGCCGCACTTCCAGCACCGCCTGCGGGCTTTCCTGCACGCTGTGCCCGGAGATGATCACCTTTTCCGACTGCGCGCCCGGCAGGTGCGCGCTCCAGTACGGCACCAGGCCATCGTCGGATTTCTCCAGCGGCAGTTCCGGTTTGCGCTGCGCGATGATCGAGTGGTACTTCAGGCCCGGCTCGATCGGCAGCTGCGCGGCGGCCTTCACGAATGGATCGCTGGCCTTGAGGTTGTCGATGCTGTTGGGGATCTTCGGCTTGGCGGTGCCATCCACCTGCTGCTCGGCCTGCGCCAGCGCCAGGAACACATCCTCGAACTTGCCCAGGATGGTCAGCGGCAGGCGCACCAGCCGGCCGATCAGGCGGCCAACCTTGTTGCCGGCAATGTCGGTTCCCTGGTGCGGGGTCGCGATGAAGATCGCACGCTCCACGTTCGGCTGCGCTTTGAAGTGCAGCAGCGGCCCCAGCTTGCCCTGCACGCGCTTCAGGCGTTCACCCTTCAGGTCATAGTTGGCCAGCAGGTCGTTCCACAGCACATCACCGGAATCACTCACCAGCAGCCGCGCCAGCACGCCGCCCATGCTGTGGCCGATGTAGACCATGTCCTTCGACGCGCGCGTGTTCCCGCTGGGGTCGAAGTGCTGCAACGTGTCGTTGAAGGCGTTGGCGATCTCGTAGCGGTTCAAGGCGATGGGCGCGTTGGTCGGGTAATAGACCTGCCACACCTGGAACTGCCGGCGCAGCTCGGGGTCGCCCATGATCTCGTTGGCCAGGTTCACCCACGCTTCCGGGCTGCTGGCCAGGCCGTGCAGCATGAAGATGATGCGGCGGTTCGGGTCCCACGGCTGCATCAGGTAGATGTGCGGCTCGCCGATGCCCTCGCTCAGGCCAAACAACGTGCGCAGCGACTGCGTGGCGAAGCCGCTCTGAGCCAGCCACAGGCCGTAGGCCGCGGTGAAGTTGCCGGCCAGCGGCACCTGTTCGCCATGCAGGGTGATGCGCTCGGTCGCTTCCGGCGAATACGCGTCCAGCTCGACCCGCCGCGTGCGCATCACATCGTCCAGGCTGTCGCCCTCGAAACGCAGCAGCGCGGTGACATTGACCGAGGACATCTCGCTGAACTCGGGCACGCTGTCGTCGTGCCGATGGCGGCGGCCACGCGCGCCGTCATCCTCGTCCGGCGGGGTCTCGGCCTTGGGGCCGTCAGCGGCCACCACCGGCACCACCAGCTTCGGCGGGTCCATCACCATCACCAGCTCGGCACCGAAGCCATCGCGGCGGTAGGTGCTGCGCAGGCCGACGAAGCTGACCGAACCGGCCGGCACCAGCTGCGAAGGAATGCTCTTCAGCGCCAGCTGCTGGTAGTTGGCGGCCAGCGTCCAGCTGCCGGCGGACATCGGCCGGCTGTAGTCCTCGCCGGCCAGCGCCGCCGCACGCGCACGCGCGAACAGCACCACGGCGGCCTTTTCCGCCGCGTAGTTGTAGTAGTCGCGTACCTGCGTCTGCCGGTCCTCGAACGCTCGGTCCGAGGGCGATCGACCGCTGAAAAACAGGTAGGCATAGCCGTAGCGCGCGGCTTCCAGCCAGGCGTCGAGTGCGGCATCGCTCATCGGCGGCTCGCCGGCGGCGTGCTTCTTCGGGGTCAGTGCCAGCGCGGCCTTCACCCACAGTTCGGACAGGGTCGACAGCCGCTGCTCGACATTCAGGTCATCGGTCATCAGCAGCGTGCTGCGGCAGACCAGGAAGTCTTTCTCGCACTGCGATTCGTCCAGGCCGGCGGCACTGAGCGTCTCGCGCGAGGCCGGACTGAGCTTGCCGGTGTTGAGCACGTCGGCGCGCTTGTTCACCAGCGAATCGCTGGATGCCACCTGCTTGACGGTGACCATGGCGCAGCCGCTGCCCCCCAGCAGGACGAACGCAGCCAGCAGCGCCGGCAGCACGCGCTGCCAGCACATCGGGAAATCGAAGGTCATTGCTGCGGATCCTGCTCGGTGCCGGGAATGCCGCGGCGGATCACGGTGGAATAGTTCTCGTCCGCTGCCATGTGCAGCGCGCGCTCGGTGATGCGGCCCTTGGCGTGCAGCTCGGCATACGACACACCGGGCACAAGCGCACCCACCTCCTGTGCATACTCGGCCAGGTAGCCAGACAGCAGCAGGCGATAGTCCAGCGGCAGGCCGGGGGCGATATGCCGGGCCAGGTCGAACACGATCGTGGTGCAGTTGCTGGTGGCCGTGTTGTAGAACGCCGGCGCAGCGTCCAGCTGCTTTGCCTCATCAAGATAGGCGGCGAACAGCGCTTTCAGCTGGCCGCGGTCCAGCCCATGCAGGCGGTACAGGTAGACGTCCTCGCCACGGGCATTGGTGCGCGTGCGCAGGATGTCGGTCTCTTCCGAAGCGACCAGGGTCATCTCGAAGCGACGGAAGAAGCCACCCAAGGCCGAGAACGATTCGCCCTGCTCCTTGCGGATCTCCAGCGAGAACACCAGGTGGCGGCCATCGTCGAAACCGAACGACACCAGGGTGTGGGCAATGGCCGGGCCCATCCAGTACGACAGCACCAGATCGGCCGAACGCAGCTGGTCCAGGTCGTATTCGCGGCGCACCCAGCGCGCGTCATGGTCGGTTTCCGTGCGCCAGGTGAAGTCGCGCACGTTGTCCAGCACCACGTGGCGGCCATCGAAGGATTCAACGTGCAGGCGCTGGGCAACGTCGTCGGCCCAGTCGCGGTCCTGGCGCGGGGTCAGCAGCAGCCACCACAGGCCCGCCAGCGCCACCGACGCCACGTAGAAGCCGGTCCAGCGCTTTGTGCCTTTCCCGCGCGCCACCGTCAACGCCGTCCACAGTGCCGCCAGCAGCCACAGCACGGCCACGCCCGCCGAAAGCCAGCCCGGCCCGGGCAGCTGGTAGGCGAACAAACCGGCCACCCACAGCGCCAGCAGCGCCATGGCACATCCTGTCATCCAACGTCCTGCGGCTCTCACGGGCATCCTGTCGCGTAGGGGGGGCGGCATAGTTAGCCACAAGCCGGCTGGCGCTGGCATCACCGACCCATTCAGCAACGGCCGCGGGCCGGCCTGTCAGCGCATACTGGCCGGGTCACCACAGCGGGGAACAGCGATGGGTATCACCTCTGTAGCCGGCGTGGCCGTGCAGCCCCGGCACCGCGCCACCTGCCATTGCGGCGCGGTGGAGCTGCTGCTGGACCTGCCCGACGGCATCGTCGACCCGCGCCGCTGCGACTGCTCGATGTGCCGGCGCCGCGGCGCCATCGCCGCCAGCGTTACCCGCGAGGGGCTGCAGGTGGTGCGCGGCCAGGACCAGCTGCGCCTGTACCAGTTCAACACCCACGTGGCGGAACATTACTTCTGCGGCGTCTGCGGCATCTACACCCATCACCGCCGCCGCTCCAACCCGGACCAGTACGGTTACAACGTCGCCTGCCTGGAAGGCATCGATCCCTTCGCGCTGGGCATCATCCCGGTCAATGACGGGGTCAACCACCCCGCCGACCGCACGGCCTAGTGGCGCGTGCGGCGCGTGGCCGGGGCGACCTTCTGCCACGGTGCCATGCCGCTGCGCCCGGCCCGTGCGGGGCGCTTCAGCCACGGCCTGCGCGGTGGCAACGGCGGTTCGAGGGCCATCGGCGGCGGCAACGGACGGCGGCTGGGCCAGAGATGATCAAGCAGCCACATGGCAGGTCTCCGTGGGGGACGGGAATGACCGACTCTAGGCGTGCGGCGGCATAGGCCGCGTGAGTCCTTGCCTACACGGCGATGACATCCCGCGCGGCTTACGCCGATTCGGCCACGCCTTCACGCGTCGGGGTACTACGCCCCAGCAGCAGCTGCAGCAGCAGCGAGCGGGCAAGGGTCAGCGCGGACAGCACGCGCAGCACCGTGGCCAGCGCCTCGCCACTGGCGTGCGGCAGCGCTGCCTGCGCGGCTTTCAGATCACCGGTCACCAGGTACATCGCCGCCGATGCCGTTAGGCCAGGCGCTGCCGCCACACCCGCGATAAGTGCACCACCCGCCGCCACTCCCCAGTTGAGGTGCGCTTTGCCTGCACAGAGCTGCAGCACTCACACCCACGCAATGGCGCGGATGGGCGGCGGGCGATGCGGGTTGGCGTACCGGCAGACTCTGGAGCGGACCGGCGGATCGTGGTGATCCCCACGCATAACCCACCACGGACCAGCGGGCCGCGTCATCCGGAAAACGTCCTCCCTGGACATGTTGCGGACACGCGCCAGAGTTGTTTGTGGGACGCCAATCCCAGCCAGCCACGACAGCCGGCGAACGGATGCTGACCGCCTGCACCGACGCTGGCTGTAGGGCTTACCCGCAAGCACCGATCAGGAATTTACGGATCGCCATCCCGTTGCTCTGAAACCCTTGTGCTGCGGTGTCCGCGCAGCGGCGCAGCGCGTGCTGCAGCCCGCGTATCAGGCCCCGTGCGGCGGGCGAACGCGTGCCAAGATGTCGATCACGACAGATCCGGCTCGGCAGCCATCGCCAGGAAGTGCTGCAGGACCGGCCCCGCCACGCCCGGCCGCGTGCAGAACTGCAGTTCGAAACCAGCCTCGGTGCCGTCGATCACGCGGTACACCACTTCCTGCGGACGGAAGCTGGCCATGCTGGCCGGCACGATCGCCACGCCCGCGTCCACCGCCACCAGTGACAGCACCGCGTGCATGCCCTGCGCTTCCTGAACCACGCGCGGGGTGAAACCGGCCGCAGTGCACAGGCCCAGCACCTGCGCGTGGAAACCGATGCCCTCGCCCGCCGGCCACGACACGAACGGTTCGTCCACCAGCATCGCCACGCTGAGCGCCTCGCATGCGGCCAAAGCGTGGCTGCGCGGCAAGGCGATGGCCAGGCGATCGTGGTCGAAGCCCCGCAACGCCAGCTCAGTCGATGGAATGGGCGGGATCAGCACACCGAGGTCGATGCGCTCCTCGCGCAGCCATTGTTGCTGCTGCCGCGAGGTGGCTTCATGCAGGTGCAGCTGCACCTGCGGGAATGCCTGGCGGAACCGGCGGATCAGATCCGGCAGGCGGCCGTACAGGGCGCTGCCCACATACCCCACGCGCAGGCTGCCGATCTGCCCGGCGGCCGCTTCGCGGGTGCGCTGCAGGGCCTGCCCGGCCTGCTGCAGCGTGGCACGCGCTTCCACCAGCAGGGTCTGCCCGGCGGCAGTCAGCCCCAGCGTGCGGTTGCCGCGCACGATCAGGCGGGTACCGACCTCATCCTCCAGCCGACGCATCGCCGCCGTCAGCGGTGGCTGCGACATATGCAGGCGCGCGGCGGCGCGATGGAAATGCAGTTCTTCGGCCACCGCCACGAACTGGCGGAGCAGGCGCAGATCGATCATGTCGGCACGGGCAGCGGAGGGCTGCCTAGGGTACGCGCTCAGCCGCGTGCGTCGACACTCGGCCGGGCGATCACCGGCCACTGCAGGGCCACCGATTCGATGCTGTCCGCGACGACCGCACGCAGGTCGCGCGGGTAGACCACGTGTTCGGCTTCCTGCAGGCGCAACGCGTGGAACTGCCCGTTGCTCGCGCGCAGCACCCAGCCGCCTTCGCGACAGCGCGTCGATGCGAGGAACGCCACGCCGTTGGCCACCGCGTCCGGGTGCAGCTCGTCAGGCTCGCCGTCAATGCCCCACATGCGGGTCTTGGCCACCGGCGAAACCGCGTTGACCACGATGCCGTGCTCGGCGCCCTCCAGCGCCAGCACGTTGGCCAGCCCCAGCGCGGCCATCTTCGCCATCGCGTAACCGGCCAGGCCCTTCTGCGCGTACTGCGGGTACAGCGCGCGGTCGGAGGTGGTCACCACGATGCGGCCACCACCCGCCTCGCGCATCGCCGGCCAGGCGGCCTGGGCCAGCCACAGCGGCGTCTTGGCCGCCACCCGCAGCATCTGCTCCAGCGCATCGTCATCCACCGCCTCGAGCAGTTCGTACGCCACCCAGCCGGCGTTGTGCACGATGAAATCGATGCGGCCGTGCCGCTGCAGCACGTCCCGGACCAGCGCGTGGCAGCACGCACGCTCGTCGATCACGCCCGAGGCCGCCTCCACCGACAGGCCCTGCGCCTGCAGTGCGGCCACGGCGTCGTCGATGCGGCTGGCGTCGCTGCCGCGACCATCCAGGCCGGCACCCACATCATGCATCACCACGTGCGCGCCGCGCTGGGCCATCAAGCGGCTGTACGCCAGGCCGAGACCGCGGGCCGCGCCGGTCACCAGGCCGACCTGGCCTGCAAAGGAAACAGGGGAAGGTTTCATCCGCCGCAGCATGGGTGACGCACCCACGCTACGGCCAATACCGATTTCCCCCGCGCACGATAGCCGCTGCGTATCGCCCATGGCTTCAGGTATCTCAATCGTTGCGGCTGATGCGCGAAATGCGCCAGCCTCTGTGCGAGGTGAAACGCCCGCTGTCCCCCCATACCGCAAAACGCACCCCGACCAGCGATGCACGCAGGCGTGAGCAGTGCCATTCCCGTGCCTTGCCGTAGGCCCTGGCAAAGCGGTGCAGCACCCCGTTGCTCCGCTTTTCCGGGCGGTGGACCGGTTGATCATCCTGCATGTTGCGTTTCCCCTGTTATCCCAGCAGTGCGTATGCCTGTCATGGAACAACCGGAGAAACCGCACGCAACCTATCGCGCCCCGACCACCTTTGCATTGCCCAGTTGCGTTTCGAGGGCCTCCGCGCGCAGCAGGAACTCCGAATGCGGCGAAACACCGACCAGCTGCGGACGGGCGCGCCGCAGCTGGGCCGTTGCCGATGCCGCATCGCCGGCCTGCAGCAGGCTCTCTGCGTAGGGAATCCGCCACTTCGCCGTGGCCGTGGAATCTGCGCCGTAGAAACTCTCGAAGGTGGCCACGACGGTCCCCCAGCGCGCCGCGGCATCGCTGCCGCCACCGCGCTCGGCCAGCAGCGCCGCCTGCATCTGTTGGCGCAGAGCCAGGCTAGGCACCGGCGAAGGATGGCGGCGATCGAACGCGGCCAGCGCCTCGCGCGCCTCGGCGATGCGACCAGTCCGGGTCAGCCATTCCACTTCCACCAGTTCCAGCGTTACCCGCTGCTGTGAATCGGCCGCCAGGGTGCGTCGCCACACCTCGCCGACTTCGCGCAGCAGCGGCTCGGCATCGTAGGTGCGGTCGGCACGCATCAGCAGCCGTGCCAGCACCATCTGCACGTCCAGGCTGCGCGGATGCTGGCTGCCCAGCAGGCGCTGGTGCAGGGCCAGCGTCTGCCGGTACCCGCGCTCGGCCATGGCAAGGTCACCGCGCGCCTCCTCCATGATCGCCCGGCCGTAGATCATGCCGGCGTAGGCCAGGCTGTCAGCACCGTCCACGCGCACGCTGGTGGCGATGGCCGCATCAAAGTGCTGCTGCGATTCGCTGTAGCGGCCCAGATCGAGATACTGGCCGGCCAGCGCCGCTTCGGCCGCAGCCGTGTAGCTGCTGCCGGTGCCGAACAGCTGGCGGGTGATGGCGAAGGTTTCTTCGGCCAGGCGCATCGCCTCGTCGGCACGCCCCTGCGCCAGCAGCGTGTAGACCAGCGAACGCAGCACACGCAGGCGGGCCGGCCCGTGCAGGGGCGACGCACCGCCACCGATGGCAGCAGCTTCGCGCAGTGTCTGCTCGGACAGCGGCAGCTTGCCCTGCGACCGGTACAGCGTGCCCAGGTTGGACAGCGTGGTCATCAGGCCGGCATCGGCTGCCACGCCGGTGCCGTGCCGGGCGAGCGCCAGCGCTTCGGCATAGGCGGCGGCGGCCTCATCGAAATCCTCGCGGCTGGCGTGCGCGCGCCCCACGGCATTGAGCAGGTCGATGCGCACGCCGGGGTCATCGTCGTCCTCCAGCAGCGCCAGCCCGCGGCGTGCGCCCTGCAGGGCGGCAACCTGCTGGCCGTCCTCCACCTGCAGCAGGGCACGGGCGGCTTCTGCCGCGGCAATCTCGTGCGGCGGCGCAGCGGCGTCACGCAGGCCCAGCACGGCGCTCTGCAGCAGCGCGCCGGCTTCGCGCGGCTGCCCCAGGTTCCGGTAGGCGCGGCCGAGCGCGGCCTGCAGGCGCGCACGCACCAGCGGCGAGGCGGACATGTCCTGATCGATCCGCAGCGCGCCGAGATCGAGGACCTCACGCGCCGTCATCGGGCGGTCACCGCGGATGCCCGGTTCCGCCGAATCGAACGCCGCCACCAGCAGGTCGGCGATGCCGGAGGCAGCCGCTGCATTTTCTTCCGCGCGGGCGCGGGCATCGCCGATGCGCTGCACGAAACCCACCGCCATCAGCAGCGCACAGGCCGCCACGGCGCAGGCGCGCCACTGCCGGCGCACGAACAGGCGTGCGCGACGCACGCGGCTGGGGCGCAGCGCACGCACCGGGCGATGCTGCTGGAAACGGATCACGTCGTCGGCCAGCGCATCCACCGATGCGTAACGATCGGCGGCGACCGGGGCGCGGGCGCGCGCGGCCACGGCCATCAGGTCGCCATCCAGGCGCACGTCCGGCGCACCCAGCGCCAGCAGTTCGTCGAGCATCACCCCGAGGCTGTAGATGTCATCAGCCACCGCCGCCGGGCGTCCCGAGCGCCGCTCCGGACTGGTGTAGCGCGGCGTGGCATAGGCGCCCACCTCGCTGCTGCCGTCACTCATCAACCGCGAGATGCCGAAATCCAGCAGCACCGGTTCGTCATCGCTGCGCACCAGCACGTTGGCCGGCTTGATGTCGCAGTGGATCACGCCCTGCGCGTGCGCGGCCTGCACCGCCCGGCAGACCTTGCAGAACAGGCCCAGCACCCCCGTCAGGGTGATGTCCGGCGAGCGGCAGGCTTCATCCAGGCGCTGCCCATCGATGAATTCCATCACCAGGTAGGGCTGGTCGGCGCCCGCGCGGCCCACGTCATAGAGGCGGGCGATATTGGGGTGCTGCAGGTCGGCCAGGATCTGGCTCTCCGCCTTCAGCCGCTCCGCCAGTGCGGGATCCAGGCTGCGGCGCATCACCTTGATCGCCACCTGGCGGCGATACAGCTGGTCGGCTCGCTCGGCCAGGAAGACCCGGCCCATGCCACCGGCCGCGAGCAGCCGCACCAGCCGCCACGGCCCGATCAACTGCCCCACCTGGAGGTCATCTGCATCCAGCGAGGCGAGCACCTTGTCGATCGAACCCTGCATGCCGCCCAGAGCCTGGGTCTGTGCGCGCAGCAGGGCCAGTGTCTCGCGCACCAGCGCTGCGTCGCCGGTCAGGGCATGCAGTTCGCTTTCCCACAGCGGCTCAGGCAGTTCGCAGACCGAATCGAACAGCGCGCGGACCGCGACCCAGTCCACCGCGTCGTTCATGCACCGTCATCCCGTGAAGGCATGCCACCCAGATGGCGCTTGAGCCAGGCCTTGGCGAAGCGCAGGTCGCGATCGACGGTCGGCACCGAGACACCCTGCGCCGCGGCGATTTCCTCACGGCGCATGCCGCCGAAGTACATCCACTCGACCGTGGAACTGGCGCGTGCATCGACATCGGCCAAGGCCAGCAGTGCCGCATCCAAGGCCAGCACGTCCACGGCATCCTGGTCGTCCACGCCTTCGCGGTCCGCGTGTTCGAGAGTGAGATGCTGCTGGTCGCCGCCTCGCTTGGCCGCACCCATCGCACGTGCGTGGTCGACCATGACGCTGCGCATCTTCAGCGCCGCCAAGGCCAGGAAGTGCACACGATCGTTGTAGGCCGTGCCGGGGTCGAGCATGCGCATCAGCGCTTCGTTCACCAGCATGGTCGGCTGCAGCAGACCGGGCGAATCACCGCTCAGCCGCACCGCGGCCATGCCACGCAGCTGTGCGTACAGCATCTGCAGCAGGCGATCGCGCGCGGACAGATCGTTGCCCGTGCTCCAGCGCTTCAGCAGCGTGGTGACGCCATCGTCGGCAGGCGATCCGGAACCCGTCATCTACATCGCGATCCATGCCCTGGTAGAGATCGCATTATTGCCCATGCCGGGCCAAACGCGACATCGCAGGCCGACACACAGCGTGCCAAAGGACCGCCGCGGTCATCGACTGAAGCGGCGCGCTCCCGCCACGCAGGCCACCGCCGCCAGGGTCACCAGCAGCATGCCGGCGCTGACCCTTTCATGCAGCAGCAGCGCCGCCAGCGCCAGGCCGAAGAACGGCTGCAGCAGCTGCAGCTGGCCCACGGCGGCGATGCCGCCCTGAGCCAGCCCGCGGTACCAGAACAGGAATCCGACCAGCATGCTGAATACCGCCACGTAGCCCAGCGCCCACCAGGCCGGCGCGCCGATGGTCCCCAGCGACGCCGGGCGCATCACCACCATCAGCGGCAGCATCACCGGCAGGGCCAGCAGCAGTGCCCAGCTGATCACCTGCCAGCCGCCCAGGTGCCGGGCCAGGCGCCCGCCCTCGGCATAGCCGAGCCCGCAGACCACGATGGCCGCCAGCATCAGCAGATCGGCCTGCAGCGAGGCCTCGATGCCGTTGCGTGCCGCGTAGCCGACCACGCAGGCACTGCCCAGCAGCGAGAACAGCCAGAACGCCGGGCGTGGCCGCTCACCGCCGCGCAGCACGCCGAACAGCGCGGTACTGAGCGGCAGCAGGCCGACGAAGACGATGGTGTGGGCCGACGAAGCGTGGCGCAGCGCCAGCGCGGTCAGCAGCGGAAAACCCACTACCACGCCCAAGCTGACCATCGCCAGGCCGGGCAAGTCCGCGCGCGCCGGACGTGGCTGCCGCAGGGCCAGCAGCAGGACCAGGCCGAGCACGGCGGCGATGCTGGCGCGCGCGGCGGTGACGAAGCCGGCATCCAGTTCCAGCACGGCCAGGCGCGTGGCCGGCAGCGAGCCGGCAAAGATCACCACACCGATGAAGCCGTTGATCCACCCACGTGCCGACCGTTCCACGCTGATATCCGTTGCCAGGGGCCACATCCGGCCCGGGCAGCCATTGGGCCATTGCCGCGCGCCTGCACCCAGCTACAATCCAGTACAGTCGCAAGTAACTGTACTGGTCACACTTCCCACACAGTCGCCGCCCATGTCCCGATTCCCCAGCCGTATCGACAGCGTCATCCACGCCGTGCGCACACGTATCGCGGCACGCCAGGATGGCCCCGGCGCTCGCCTGCCATCGGTGCGCGCACAGGCGGCGACCATGGGCGTTTCGGTGTCCACCGTGGTCGAGGCCTACGAGCGGTTGGCGGCCGAAGGGGTGATCGCCGCGCGCGCCGGCTCGGGGTTCTACGTGGCCGGGCCGCTGCCGCCGCTGGCCCTGGCGGCGATCGAGCCACGCCAGGATCGCGCGGTGGATCCGCTGTGGGTCTCGCGGCAATCGCTGGAAACGCCGGCCGAACACCTCAGGCCCGGCTGCGGCTGGATGCCCAGCGAGTGGCTGTACCAGGACGGCCTGCGCCGCGGCCTGCGTCGGATGGCGCGTGCCGAGCCTTCAGCACTCACCGACTACGCCAGCCCGCTCGGGCTGCCGTCGCTGCGCCAGTCGCTGCAGCGGCGCGCGGCCGGCCTCGGCATCGAGGTGCCGCTGGACCAGGTGCTGCTGACCGAATCGGGCACGCATGCGGTGGACCTGGTCTGCCGCCTGCTGCTGAAGCCGGGCGACAGCGTGCTGGTCGACGACCCCAGCTACTTCAACTACCACGCGCTGCTGAAGGCGCACCAGGTGCAGGCCATCGGCGTGCCGTACACGCATAGCGGGCCGGATCTGGACGCGTTCGCGGCGGCCCTGCAGGCGTACGCGCCGCGGCTGTACATCACCAACTCCGGCCTGCACAACCCGACCGGCGCGGTGCTGTCGGCAGCCATCGCACACCGGCTGCTGGGCCTGGCCGAACGCAGCGGGCTGACCATCGTCGAGGACGACATCTTCGCCGACTTCGAACTGCGCCCTGCCCCGCGACTGGCCGCACTGGATGGGCTGTCACGGGTGATCCACGTGGGCAGTTTCTCCAAGACCGTCTCGGCCGCGTCGCGCTGTGGCTACATCGCTGCGCGCGCGGACTGGATTGACGCGCTGGTCGACCTGAAGCTGGCCACCAGCTTCGGCGGCGGCCACCTGGCCGCGCACCTCATGCAGATCGCGCTGACCGACAGCGGCTACCGCCGGCACATGCAGGCCATCCGCGCGCGCCTGGCCGATGCGCGCAAGCACACTCTGCGGCAGGTGCAGCGCCTGGGCATCACGCCGTGGCTGGTGCCTGAAGCGGGCTTGTTCCTGTGGTGCCAGCTGCCCGATGGCCGCGACGCCGCCGCTCTGGCCCGGCACTGCCTGCGCGAAGGCATGGTGGTGGCGCCGGGCAATGCCTTCAGCCAATCGCAGCGCGTGGCCGACTATGTGCGCTTCAACGTGTCGCAGTGCCAGAACCCGCGTATCTGGCAGGTGCTGGCGCGGGCGCTGCGCTGAGGCGCGCTTGACGAGCGCGGTACAGTGGAATGTCAGCCCTGCCGCAGGACGCACGCCATGTCGACCTTCGAAGATCCGCAGGCCGTCGCCCGCTACGCCGAGGGCCCGCTGCGGCAGGTGCCGGGCTTTACCGCCCTGCAGCAGATGAGCCAGCTGCTGCTGGCCGAGCGCGTACGCGAGGATGGTCAGGTACTGGTGCCCGGCGCCGGTGGCGGGCTGGAACTCAAGGCCTTCGCGGAAGCGCACCCGGGGTGGCGCCTGCTGGGCGTGGATCCGGCCGCACCAATGCTGGCGCTTGCGGAGCAGACGCTGGGGCCGCTGATGGCACAGGTGGAGCTGCTGGAAGGCTACATCGACGATGCGCCGGACGTTCGGTTTGACGGTGCCAGCTGCCTGCTGACCCTGCACTTCCTCGATGCCAGCCAGCGCCTGCACACGCTGCGCGAGCTGCACCGTCGATTACGCCCGGGTGCACCGCTGGTGGTGGCCCACCACAGCGTACCGGCCGACGATGCGGGCAAGCGACGCTGGCTGCAGCGCTACGTTGCCTTTGCCGAGGCTTCCGGCGTGGCCCACGCCGATGCCCGGCGCACCATCGAGGTCATGATCGAGCGGTTGCCGCTGCAGTCGCCCGAACAGGAAGTGGCGCTGCTGCAGCAGGTTGGCTTCGAGAGCGTGGAGCTGTTCTACGCCGGCTTCAGTTTCAAGGGATGGGTGGCATACGCCGGTTAGCGCCTACGGCACCACGGTGATGCCGATGCGCTGCATCAACACCGCCGTCTGCTGCACATCCACGCGGGCACCACGCAGGTTGACCACGCGCAGGTCGAGGTCGCCCAGCTCCGAGCCGGTCAGGTCGCAATCGGTGAAGTTGGCACTGCTCCAGTCGATGCCCTCGAACTGCCCGGCCGACAGATCCGAACCGGCGAAACTGGCGCCGCTGAGGTTGGCACCGTCCCAGCGGTTCTCCCACAGCTCGCACTTCTCCAGCGTCACCCGCGAGAAGTTGGCGTAACGCAGGTTCGATTTCTTGATGAAGCCACTGCAGAACCAGGTGCGCGTGGTGATCTGGTTCATGAAACTGGCGTTGCTGAAATCCGCGCCCTGCGCGCGACACTCGCTGATTTCCAGGCCCAGCGCCTTGATGAAGTTGAAGTGGCACATGCTGATGTCACAACTGCGGAAGCTGGCTTCCTTCAGCGTGGCGCCATTGAAGCGGCAGCCGGCGCGGCTTTCGGCGTCGTAGAAACTGCAGTTCACGAACTCGGTGGCGGTCAGGTCGGCGCCTGAAAAGTCGCACTCGTGGAACTGCTGGTCGACGACTTTCTGGCCGGCGTACTGGTCGCCGGTGATGCGCAGCGCGCGGTGGATGCTGGGGGACATCTGGATTTCCATGTCACGGTTGCTCGACATGATGCCGGGCAAACGGGGTCTTCCGTAAGCGGGCGTGCCGCGGGATTCACCGGCAGTCCAGCCGCGCTGTGTACAAAGCGCGGCCAACATCAGTGCCGACGGCGCCGGAACTTCATCCGCAGGCGACGGTAGCCGATCACCACACCGGTGGCGCACAGGCCCGCACCCGCCACGCTCAACAGCAGCAGCACGCCCAGCCGCGTGTTTTCCTGCCGCAGCATGCCCGGCAGGTCCCAGCTGTGCAGGAAGTAGAACAGCCAACGGCCGACCCGTTCGCGATGGCCCAGGGTCAGCAGCGGATCGCCGGTCGCCAGATCGAAGTACACACGCGTGGCGTGCGCATCGCCGAAATCGGCCACCGCCACCGGGAAACGCCGCACGGCCGCACCGTTCATCGCCTCCGGCGCACGCGAGTAGAAGTACGCATCGGGCGTGCGCAGGATCGCGAACGCACGCAGCGGTGCCGACCCCATCGCCTGCGCGTGCTGCTGCAGCCACGTGGTCGGCAGGGCCTGGGCGACGTGCAGCTGCCCCTCTGCCTGCGAAACGATGCGCGTACCGCCCCGACCGTCCAGCAGTACCGCGAACAGTTCGCCGCCGATACGCCGCCATTGGATTTCCACCGGCGCGAAGCGTTCCTTCGACGCTGCCGCGAGCAAGGCCTGCGGCTGCGCCACGGCGCCATCCAGCGCCACCGGCGCTCCGCGATAGCGCGCCGCGTCCACGGCACCTGCGGTAGTGCTGAACACCTGCAGCGGGTTCATCGACATCAGCCCGCTGAAGATCCAGGTGAACACGAAGGCGCAGGCCATCAGGCCGACCAGATGGTGCCAGCGCATCCACGGCTCCACGTAGGGCGTCTTCGCACCCGAGCGGTAGCTGCCACGGAAACGCCAACGCCATACACCCACCACGATGCCGCTGATGGCCGCCACCGTGCACAGCGCGGACAGAACGATCACCACCCACGTCCACACCGGGTCCACCGACTGCATGCGCAGGAAATACAGCCAATGCAGCCACGCGCCGACGTAGTTCCAGCGCTGCTGGTGGTAGGGCGCATCCAGCACCACCTCTCCCGTATGCGAGGAAACGTACAGGCTGCCCGGCTGGTGGCCGCCCACTTCCACCTTGTACAACGGCCGATGCGCGTCCAGCCCACGTGAGTGCGTCCAGCGATCCTCGTCCACGCGCACCGCACTGGGGACCGCCGGGCCGCCAGCAAACGCCGCCGCCGACAGCTCCGCGCGCTGTGCAGACACCGGCAGCAGGGCATGGCCGGTGCCTGCCGACCACGCGCCAACGTTGGCACCGCTGCGCACCACGTAGGCCGGTTCACCGCGCAGCGTGGTCAACGCCAGGCTTTCCGGTTCGGCCTGCACGGCGTCGGGCAGCACCGGCAGGCCCCGCGGAGCGCGTGTGCCGTCAAGCACCGGCAACGCGGCCAGCCGCTCGCCCGGGGTCAACTTCGGGTAACCGATGAACAGCATCACCATGCCGCTGACGAACCACAGCAGCATCAGCAGGCAGCCACCGATGCCCAGCCATCGATGCAGCAGGTAGGTCCAGCGCTTGGCGGTAGATCGCAGCGACATCAGCGACGCCCTCAGAAGCGATGGTCGACGGTGAACTCGACGCGGCGATCCGCGCCCAGCAGCCACTGCGTGCTGGTGTAGTACGCCGTCGCGTAATACGCCTTGTCGAACACGTTGAACAGGCGCGCGCTCAGCCGCGTGCGCGGTGCCGCCTGCCATGTCAGCGCCAGATCGGTAGTGCTGTAGCCGGGAAGTTCGAGCGCATTGGCGTTGTCCGCGTAACGCTTGCCCACATAGCGCGCACCGCCGGCCACGGTCCAGTCCGGCAGGAACTGCCAGCTCAGCCACACGTTCGCCATCCGCTCGGCCACGTTCGGCGGCACGTTGCCATCGCGCGAGACCACCACCGCCGGCAAGCCGGTGGTTTCCAGGAAGTCCTCGAACTCGGCCTTCAGCACCGTGGCATTCGCATCCAGCGACCACTGTGGTGCGAACGCCCAGTTCAACGAGGCCTCGATGCCGCGCGAGGTCTGCGCGCCCACCTGCACGCGGCGATCGGGCTGCAGTGGATCACGGCTGAGCAGGCCGGTCTTGCGGATGCGGTACGCCGCCAGCGTCCACTCGCCGCCGTCGAACGCCTGCTTCATGCCGACCTCGAACTGCCGGCCCTTGGCCAGGTCGAACGCACCGTTGGCCGGGCTGATCATCAGCAGGCCACTGACCGGATCGGCCGCCTGCGAGTACTGCGCGTACAGGCTCAGCGTCGGCCGCGGCGCGAACACCGTGCCCGCGCGCCAGCCGGTGCTGGTGTAGGTCTTGGAGAATGCTGCCGTGCCACTGATCAGATCGGTGCGGTCGATGGTGGCGCGGTCATGGCGCAGCCCACCCAGCACCGACCAGCGCTCGCTCAGCGTCAGGTGGTCTTCGGCAAACAACGCGTACTGCTCGGCACTGTTGCGGTAGCGCGGCAGGTTCGGTGCATCGCTGGCGAACTGCCCCGGCACCGGATGGAACGGATCGACCGGCCCGGAACTGCCGGCGTAGGTGTTGTTGGTGTGCTTGAAGTGCGCACGGTTGGCATCCAGGCCCACCGCGAAGCTGTTGGCCAGCCCGCCCACCTGCCCCTGCACGCGCAGCGTCGAGGTCAGCCCGGTCTGGTCCTGGTTGTGGGTGATCTGCGTGTTGTCCGAGCGATCGATCAACCCGGTGGCATCGTTGTAGACGTAGGCCTCGGCATTGCGCCAGTCGCGCTGGCTGTCGATCTGGTAGATCCGCGTGCGCCATTCGACGTCCGCGGTCGGCGTCCACAGCGCATCCAGCTGGGTCCAGCGGTCACGGAAGCGGATCTCGCTGTCGGCCACGTTGTAGTTGCGATGGCGCAGCGCGTCCAGCTGGCGGCCATCCACCAGCGGCGTGCCGAAGTAGCGCATCGGCTGCTGGTAGCCCTGCGCATGGGTCAGGGTCAGCTGCAGGTCGGTGCGCGGCTGCCACAGCAGCGCGCCGGAGAACGTCGCATCGTTGTTGCGGCCACGGTCGACCCAGCCGCCGCTGTAGTTGCCGCTCACATCCACCCGATAGGCCAGCTCCGGCGTCAGCGCGCCACCGCTGCCAAAGCCGAGGCGCGCGGTGTCCTCGCTGCCCACGGTCACGCTGATCTCGTTCTCGATGCCACCACGCGACGGCTTCTTCGGCACGATGTTGACGACCCCGCCAATGGCACCGTCACCATGGATGACCGAAGCCGGGCCACGCAGCACTTCGATGCGCTTGATGGACCAGGTATCGAACGGGAAGGTGACGCCTACCCCTCCGTACTGGCGCAGGCCGTCGTACAGGCGCATCACCGATGCGCCATCGGTGAAGCCGCGGCTGGACAGCGCGCTGAGGCCATTGCCGGGGTGCGGCATCGCACTGATCGCACCCGCACGGCTGATCGCATCGTTGAGGTTGCTGTCGCCGCGCTGTTCCAGCTGGTCGCGGTCGATGATGGTGAGTGCGGCCGGCGTCTGCAGCACGCTCAGGCCTAGGGCCGAGCCCGCGCTGGGCACGGCCGACAGTTCGCCATGGCGGGTATCGACCACGCGCACGGTATCCAGGGTGGTGGGGTCTGCCGCATCGGCGCGGGCCGGTGCGGTGTACAGGGCGCAGGCGCACAGCGCCGGCAGCGTCGCCCAGCGCAGGGCAACGACATTCGGGTTCGTTTTCATGTTTCCACGGCATGCAATGCCGCCCATCAACGAGGGCAGCAGAAAGAAAGTCGCACGCGGGTGCACCGGGTCATACCCGGCGGCTTCAACCGAATCGGTAGCGCCGGGCCATGCCCGGCGGCCTCAACCAGATCGATATCACCGGACCATGTCCGGCGGCCTCAACCAGATCGGTAGCGCCGGGGCCATGCCCGGCGGCTTTCGCGTGCGCGGCTCAGCCAGCGAACGCCACTGGCGGCCCACGCGCGCCCAGTGTTCCGCGCAGCCGCGAGGGCAGCGCTCTGACAGATCCCGCCAATGCCCGGCATACCGGCGCCAAAGGCACCAGCAGCAGGAACGCCGCCACCAGCAAGGTGATCAGACGTGCTGCGATCAGGCAGTACTCGCAGTCCACGCCCATTTCATGTTCGGCGTGTGGATCGACCGCCGGTTTGGCAGCGGCCTCGTCGTGCTCCATCGCCATCGCGTGGTGGTCGTGGTGACCTTCCATCGCGTGCTGCGCGTGTTCGGCGTGCGCGCCGTGATCCATGCCGCTGTGGTCCATCGCATCATGGTTCATGCCCGCCATCACCGGCACGGCGGCTGGCGCCGGCCCATGGGCCATCCAGCGGCTCACCAGCGGGGCAAGCAGCACCAGCAGCATGGCAAGCCATGCCAGGGTCTGGAACCGGCGGTGGAATCGGGGGCGACGCACCCGCCCATTCTACGGCGCGGGGGCCAACCCTGGACCACGTTCAGGGTTTTACCCCTGCGACACGGTGACGCAGGGACCATACCTGGGGCCACGCCGACGAACCCGCCCTTCTGGCGTAGGCGCGCTTCGCCCATCAACGAATGAGACGCTGCGAATGCAGTAGATCCACGCCATGCGTGGATGCTCTTGCTCCTGGGCCATCAACTCACGTACTGCGCCGCCCCATTCCCGAACGACCAGTTCTCCGGCTTTACTTCCACCAGATTGATGAACACGTCCTCGCGGCGTATGCCCACCGCCTCATGCAGGCCATTGGCAATGCCCAGGTAGAGCGCTTTCTTCTGCTCCTGCGTGCGCCCCTCGCTCCAGGTGATCTGCACGCAGATGAAGTCATCGGTGCGGGCCACGCCCAGATACCCGGGGTCGAAGACGAGGGTACCCGCCTCGTGTTCCTGGAAGACCTGGAAGCGGTCGTTTTCCGGAACACCCACCGCGCGCAGGGCCTGGTAGATGGCCTCCCCCACACGCTGCAGATAATCGGCGGATTTACCTTTGCGAAGATCGATACGGGCGAGCGGCATGGGGGATGTCCCGGGCAGATGGAGGGAACACGATGTGCCCGCCTACTGGTTTTTCATGTGAATGGCCTGCACCCCGGTCAGCATTCCTGCGCCATCGAAACGGAAGGTCATCAGGATCGAGCGGGCATCGGGGTCGAACAGGGCGCGGCCGCTGTCACCGCGCACGATCAAGGCGCCAGAGGCCTGCTCTACCACGTGTGCGCTGTCGATGCCCTTGAACGCAGCAAGCACCTGCGCCCGCGACAGCCCAACAGGCAGATAACGGCTGACGATGGGGGTCACGTCCAGCTGCTCGAAGCCGGCCGGCTTCTTCGAGGCATAGACCTCGCCGAGCATCGCCTTGATGTCCGGCGTTGCGACGCGCTTGCCGCTGATACCGGACGCAGGTGGCGCGGTGCGGGCTACGGGAGACAACAGCATCCCCAGTGCGATGGCACTGAATGCGATCCACATCACCCGCGATGGAATTCCCATGATCCGTCCTTGTGTACTCATGTGAGGGGCAGGCAATGCCAAATCTACGCCAGGACGGCTATCGGACACAGCGTGTAGCCCGACGCAGTCGCTACGCGATATGACGGGTTCGACCCGCATACGCGCGTCGAGGCCTGTCGCCCGCCTCTCAAATTCGTTTCGCGATGGCTTCAGGCCCATGTGGCCAGTGAGCGGGCGCACAGAACGGCCCACCGCCCGGCCACCAGCGAGTGCTTGCAACTTTCCTCACTGACTTCCGTGTTCGCACGAATCGATGATCTCCTCGCCGATGCAGGTTGCCTTGGTCGGGATTGGCGTCTCGAATAAACGAACAAGCTACTGGATGTTGCGATCTTGGTCGCAGCAATGAGAATGCACCGACTGCCTGCTATGGCGGACGGTGCGTGGGGATCGCGAGATCCGCCAGGCCTTTTCTCCCAGTGAGCTTTTCTGCCTTGGTACGCCAACCCGCACCGTCCGCCACCTCCCCTTCTGAAGGTGGCTCTACGCTAATGAGGGTTTCGCCATGAGCAATCAAACCGCTTCCCACCCCCGCCTGCACGCGCTTATCGGCGACCTCGCCAACGATGTGCCCGAAGACCTCGCACGCGAGATCGAGTGTGAATTGAACGAACAGAATCTGCCCGTGCAGGCACCAACGTTCTTCGCCTGCCTCGATGCCATCCGCCAAGGCGATGGTGCAGATGGTCAGCCATGTCACGCCCGCAGACTCGGCGCCGACAATCACGCATCACTCAGTCGCTCGCTGGCGGGGCTCAGCGCGCTGCTGGATCTGCTGCAAGCCGCCCACCGCGCGCGTCGACGGTGGGCCGGGAGAACAGCTGGGCAGCTTCCACACTGATGGTTTGATCGTGGCGGCGCGACAACTGGTGCGCGAGGCCGCTCGTCGCCTGGAATGCAACGCACCATGATTCTCAGTCAGCTCAGCATCTAAGGGAGTCGCGAGCAGAAGAGAGCTGTAGCGCGGATGATTACGTCAACCTGAAGCACCATAGGCGGTGCAGGGATCGAACATGTGCCTTTTTCTGGCCACCGCATTCGGGAACAGCGCCACCAGGATAATGAGCTCTAGATCTGACCAAGGGCACATTTGGCCAACAGGTACTGCCGCACGATCAGGCGCGACGACCTCTTGGATTCTTACTTCGAGCTTCGGTCCTTGGAATCAATCGATATCTGTGAAAATGCATTTAAGTGAGTTCTTTGCATCCAGATGAACTGCTCACACTTGAACCTCCGACCGAAGTAAGATGCATGCTCCACAGGAGGGACCCAATGGCAACAAACATCTCAAACAGGCTTAGCACCGACACGGTCTATTTCTCCTCACTCCTTGAGGACATAAAACAGGGTCGCATCAAAATCCCAAAGTTCCAAAGGCCATACGTATGGGATGACGAGCAAGCACTGAAACTATTAGACAGCATTGTCAATAGCTATCCAATCGGGAGCATTCTCATTTGGAGAACGCCAACGAAACTGAACACAGAAAGGAGTTTTGGAGACTTCATTCTTCCTGAGACTGACGACATTACGCCCACAGATTACGTGCTGGATGGGCAGCAGCGATTGACCGTCGTTTATTCCTGCCTCGGAGCCCCAGTAACGGCCGCTGGATTCAAGGCAGTCTATGATCTTGAAACTGAAAAGTTCGCTCCACAGGGAACGATCCCGGCGGGAATCACAGTATTTCCGCTTCGCAAACTTTATGAAACGACTGCCTTACTGGATTTCCGCACTGCACTTCAAACGCATGATGACAAAGATGTTCTCCAGGCACGTTTAGATCAGCTAATTAGAGCATTCACCACTTATAAAATTCCTACAGTCATCCTCAAAGATTTGGACGTTGTCGAGGTATGCCCAATTTTCGAGCGAATCAATAGCTCTGGCACGAAGCTGAGCACCTACGATCTGATGGTTGCCGCCACTTGGTCAAACGGCTTTGACCTCGACGAAAAAGTTGAAGAGATTGCAGCATCCCTTCAGCCGAAGGGCTTTGGCGACATAGACAAAACAACGATCTTGAAGTGCCTCTCTGCCGTCGAATTTGGCAGCATCAAGGATGCAGCATTGCGCAGCCTTCGTGATCTCGATGAAATTAAACTTGGCGTACTTACTGCAAGCACGAAACAGTCGCTACTAAAGACTGTTGATCTACTCAGCACGGAATTCAGAATTCATAGCTGGGATTTCCTCTCATACCAAGCAATTGTGGTAATTATCACTGAGATCTTCTCCAAGAAGCCGAAGTTAGATCACAATGAAATAGTTCGTCTCAAACAATGGTTCTGGCGCGCGTCCTTCTCCGAAAGATACAAAGTTGGCGGTGAGGCGTTTGTCTCTAACGACCTATTGAAGGTCCGTGCCTTTGTCTTGGATGCGACCGGCTCTCCAACCGACTTCGGCACAGCACCAGGTGCCAGCGATTGGCAGCAGGTCACGTTTCGCAGCAATGCATCGCGCTCGAGAGCATTTCTACTTGCGCTCGCGCTTCAGCACCCTCTCAACTTAGTGACAGGGACAAAAGTCGACGTCGCCACAGCACTCTCTGCATTCAACAAGAAGGAGTACCACCATGTTTACCCGCGAGCATTCTTAAAGAAAAACAAAGAGAAGATAGACGACAACTTGGCGTGCAACATATGCATGCTGAGCGCCGAATCCAATAAGCAGATAAGTGATGACGACCCCACCGTCTATCTGTTCAACCTAGCCACTGCTCACGGTGGCAGAGCGGACAAAGTATTCGGAAGCAATTTTTTGCCGGCGCCATCAGCGTTCGCTTACGCGACCGCCAGCTATGCCGACTTCATCGCTGCTCGGTCGGAAATTTTGGCTGCGCGAGGCACCGAACTCTGTGATGGGCACTGACCGTTCGCACGGCTTCATCTAGGCTTTTGGCGGGGCGCTACTTAGGCGCCCCGCTTCGTTTAACACAACCGACGGACTCCTCAATGCCCAAGAATGCATATTGCGGAGGACCAAGCTGAGCCAGCGCAACCAGGCAGAATACTTGACGCAATACGCGATTTCAGGAAGCCAGCTTTTGCATGCATCAGAGAGAAATGGCTAAAAACGCCAAGGAGATTAGAAATTTGGAGGGCAACCGATTTCTAGGGTGCTTTCATACACGAGTAGCTTAGGCTATCGAACGGATCAAGAAGCTGTCGCTCGTCGGGCAGCTTCAAATGAAGCAACCTTCCCATCAAACACCAGCGCGAGCGCCGGCTCCATTACCAGAATCGCTGCTCGGACAGCACCAATCTCTGAGTCAACCTCGCCCAAGGTATCCACGCCACTTGGGCCGGGGTCAATGTCGGGCCAGTGATCGCCAAGGATCGCCATCGCCCGCGCGTGCTCTTCCTGCGTAAACGCTGCCGCGACAGCGCATGCGTAGATGGCACACTCGCCGAGAAGGCAGACCTCCGCGTTGCGGCTCGGTGACTTACCTACTCCGTACAGGCTTCCAGGGTTAACCAGGACGTTGGATTTATTGCGAAAGGGATGCGCCAGCAGCGAGGATCGAACCTTATCCAAGCCTCTCCAGATTCGAATCCGCTTCAATGCCGGCATCGCGGTGTCTAGAGGCTCGTGGAAGCCGACTTTCCGACATTCCCAGGTAAAGACACCCCACTCATCGAGAAAGCTACAAACGAGGATGTGGATACGCTCGACAATCACGATGCGAGCCTCCTTATCCGCCGAGTGCCGCTTGAACGAGCGAACTGCTGGCTCAAGTTTGTTCTTGAGGCCCTGCAGAGCAATGATGCTCTGCTGGAACTCGCTAAGGATGAAATTCCCACTGCTCGGCGCCATGCAACGCCCCCTGTAGTCCGCTTTAACTATGACGGGAACAAACGTGACCAGATTTCAGCAAAGCTTTTACCGGTTCGACATCTCTTTCCATCTATCTGACACCCAAGGTGCCATCGTGGCCGCTGGCTTTCCTGCACTGACTCGGACTGCAGAACGCAGCACCACGGGCCAGCCGTGAGCGTCGATGTATTGATGCCATTCTGATGCAGGAATCGGATCTGCGGCACACTGCGGCGTACGGTTTAGCTCCCGGATCTCGTCGCGGGAAAGGCAGAGCTGAGAACTCATCGATCGGTCCGGATGCTTACTGCACTTACGAAAAAGCCGGCTCAAGGCCGGCTTCTTCATATCACCTGAAAAAATCAGGTGATCTATTTGGTGGGCGGTACAGGGATCGAACCTGTGACCCTTGCCGTGTGAAGGCAATGCTCTACCGCTGAGCTAACCGCCCGGTGTGTTGCTGAGCCGCTCATTATAGGGGCTTTTCAGGGGCCGTCAACAGTTTTTCACGTTTGTGTTCACGGGTGTTTCGAAGGCGCCGCCGGGCATGGCCCGGCGCTACCTCACATCGTGTGCGTCGGCTTGTCCGAGCTGGTCAGGCCGGCCAGCAGGGTCTCGATCTTGTGGCGCACGTTCTCGCCTTCCTGGCCGTCGGCCAGCTGCACGCCGATGCCGGCCACGCGGTTGCCCTGTGCGCCGGCCGGGGTCACCCAGATCACCTTGCCGGCCACCGGCAGGCGCTCGCTGGAATCGGGCAGGGTCAGCAGCAGGAACACCTCGTCGCCCAGGAAGTAGCGCTTGGGCGTGGGCACGAAGACGCCGCCATTCTTCACGAACGGCATGTACGCGCTGTACAGCGCGGCTTTGTCCTTTACAGCCAGGGACAGGATGCCCTGGCGGGCGTTGCTGGCACTCATCGATTTCCCCTTGCGGCAGGCCGCTCGTTCACCTTGTTCCAGGCCAGCAGCAACTCGACCACTGCAAGATCTGCACGCACGGTGGTGCGCAGCAGGTCGCGGGTGCGGTTGGCCGCATCGAACCAGGCTGCAAGCTTGTGCAATCGGTCCGGCGCGGTCAAGGCATCGGTGCTGGCCTGGGCCAGCGCCAGATCGGCGGCGAAGCGCAGGCGCAGCGCCGCGTTTTCATCGCCGCACCACTTCTGCGCCAGCTCCACCGCACCGGTCTTGCCGGCAGCCAGCTGTTCCAGCTCGCGGCCGACGTCGCGGCGCAGGCTCAGGCCGTCTTCGCGCAGCCAGTTGTCGGCCTGGCCGGGATGGCCGCGCGCCGCGTCCAGCGCTTCGCGCGCGGAGGCTTCGCTGTGGCCCTGCTGCTGCAGCCAGGCCATCGCTTCATCGCGCGGCGGCAGCTTGAATTCCAGGCGCTGGCAGCGGCTGCGCACGGTCTGCGGCAGGCGCGCCGGGTCGCTGCTGATCAGCCACAGGTAGCGGCCGGGCTGCGGTTCTTCCAGGGTCTTCAGCAGCGCGTTGGCGGCCGAGCGGTTGATGGCATCGGCCGGGTCGACGATCACCACCTGGGCCACGCCGTACTGCGGGGTCAGGGCCAGCTTGTTGGTGATCTCGCGCACCTGTTCGATGACGATCTCGGTGCGCAGTTTGTCGCCGCTCTTGTTCGGAATGAAGCTGACCAGCTGCAGGTCCGGATGGGTACCGGCGGCGATCAGCTGGCGGGTGCGCGTGGCGTGCGCGGCATCGCCACGGGCCAGCACGTGGTCGGCCAGGGCCAGCGCAACCTCGCGCTTGCCCAGCCCGGCCGGGCCGCAGATCAGCAGGCCATGGCCAAGGCGATCGGCATCCAGTGCAGCGACGGTCTGGTCGAAGGCGCGCTGCTGCCAGGGCGAGAAGCTCATGCGCCCTCCCCGGCCTGCAACCAGCGTTCGACGCTGGCCACCACATCGGCGGCCACGCGTTCCTGCACTTGGCCGGCATCGATCAGGGCGAAGCGCTGCGGATCCTGCTGGGCGCGGCTGCGGAAGACTTCGCGCACGCGCTGGAAGAAATCGTCCTGCTCGCTTTCGATGCGGTCCGGCCACAGGTCGCGTCCATTGGCGCGGGCGCGGCCCACGGCCACGTCCACATCCAGCAGGAGGGTCAGGCCCGGCAGCAGGCCGACGGCGCGGCGCTCCAGGTCGGCAATCCACTGCGGGTCGAGGCCACGGCCACCGCCCTGGTAGGCATAGCTGGAATCAGTGAAGCGATCACTCAGCACATAGGCGCCGCGCTGCAGTGCCGGCTGGATGACCTGGCGCACGTGCTGGGCGCGTGCGGCGAACACCAGCAGCAGCTCGGCTTCGGCACTGAGCGGTTCGGCGGCGATCTCAGCGTCGGGCTTCAGCACCAGACCGCGTATGCGCTCGGCCAGCGGCGTACCGCCCGGCTCGCGGGTCAGCAGGACCTCATGGCCGTGGCTGTGCAGGCAATCGCGGATGGCGTTGATGACGGTGGTCTTGCCCGCGCCCTCGCCGCCTTCCAGGCTGACGAAACGCGGGTGGCGAAGCAGCGCGGAACTCATTGCGCCGGGGTCTCCTTGATACGTTGCTGGCGCAGCTGCTGCAGGTAGCGGGCTACGGCGGCGTTGTGCTGGTCCAGGCTGGGCGAGAACACGTGCGCGCCACTGCCATCGCCCACGGCGACGAAGTACAGCGCATCGCCGGCGGCCGGCTGGGCGGCGGCAATCAGCGCATCGCGGCTGGGCATGGCGATCGGGGTCGGGGTCAGGCCCGCACGGGTGTAGGTGTTGTAGGGCGTATCGGTGGTCAGGTCGCGGCGGCGGATGTTGCCGTCGTAGGCCGTGCCGATGCCGTAGATGACAGTGGGATCAGTCTGCAAGCGCATGCCGATCTTCAGGCGGCGCATGAACACACCGGCAATCTGCGGGCGCTCGCTGGCCAGCGCGGTTTCCTTTTCGATGATCGAGGCCATCGTCAGCAGTTCATACGGGCTGTTGATCGGCAGGTCGGCGGCGCGGCTTTCCCAGGCCTCGTCCAGCGCCTTTTCCATCGCGGCATGGGCACGCTTGAGCACGTCCATGTCACTGTCGCCGCGCTGGTAGACGTAGGTCTCCGGCAGGAAGCGGCCTTCCGGGTGCTGGCCGCCGAAGCCCAGGCGCTGCATCAGCGCGGCGTCATCCAGGGTGTCGGTGGTGTGCAGCAGCGGCTCGGCGCGCTTCAGCGCGGCACGCACCTGGCGGATGTTCCAGCCTTCGACAATGGTGACGCGGTGCTGCAGCACCTTGCCGGCACGCATGCGCAGCAGCAGCTCGCGCGGGGTCAGGCTGTTGTCCAGCGCGTACTCACCCACCTTCAGCTTGCCGGCGGCATCAAGCTGGCGGGCCAGCAGCTGCCACTGGGTGTCCTGGCCTTCGTCCACGCCGGCCTCGCGCAGCTTGCGCAGCACGCTGTTCATGCCATCGCCGCTGGCGATGACCACGCTCTCGGCGGACGGGGTGATGTGGCGGTCTGCGAACTGGCCTTGCTGGTAGAAGAACCACGCGCCCGCGCCGGCGAGGACGGCGCCCAGTACCACCACCAGCGTGACCACGAACAGACACCCGCGCTTGGCTCCCGCCATGGACTACCTCTGAATGCGATTCCGCCGTGCAGGATACCGTGCCGGGTGGTGTGGGGTCATGACCGCGGTGGCCCCCAACCCCGCTTCGCTCGCCGGGCATGGCCCGGCGCTACCGGCTCCAGGCGATCCCATGGCGATTCATCCACGCATGGCGTGGATCTACGACCGGCAGTAGAGCCACGCCATGCGAGGATGAACCGTCGGTAGCGCCGGGCCATGCCCGGCGGGGGCGACCGTGCCGACCAACGGTCGGCACCCACCAGCCATGCCCGGCGGGATCCGGTTACCCCTGCTGGCCCAGCGCCCGCAGCAGGCCGCGGGCCTTGGCGCGGGTCTCGTCCAGTTCCTTGGCCGGGTCCGAGTCGACCACGATGCCGGCGCCGGTACGGAAGCTCACTTCGTGCCCGTCCACTTCGGCGGTGCGGATGAGGATGTTCAGGTCCAGGTCGCCATCGCGGTTCAGCCAGCCGAAGGCACCGGTGTAAGCGCCGCGCGGCACCTGTTCCAGCTCGCTGATGATCTGCATGCAGCGCACCTTGGGGCAGCCGGTGATGGTGCCGCCCGGGAAGGTCGCGGCGATCACCTCGCCCGGGGTGACCTCGGGCCGCAGGTGGCCGCTGACGTTGCTGACGATGTGATGCACGTGGGCATAGCTTTCCACGGTCATCAGTTCATCGACGACCACGGTGCCGGGCAGGCAGATGCGGCCCAGGTCGTTGCGCTCCAGGTCGATCAGCATCACGTGCTCGGCGCGCTCCTTGGGGTGGCCGACCAGTTCCTGGATACGCGCAGCATCGTCGTCGCCTTCGAAGCGCGGGCGGGTGCCGGCAATCGGCCGGGTCTGGGCGTGGCCGGCATGCACCGACACCAGCCGTTCCGGCGAGGAGCTGACCACGTGGCGGCCATGCGCGGTGAACAGGCCGGCGAACGGTGCCGGGTTGGCGCGGCGCAGCTGCGCGTACAGCGCCTGCGGGCTGACCGGCGCGGCGAACTGCGCGCTCCAGCGTCGCGACAGGTTCACCTGGAACACATCACCGGCACGCAGATACTCGATCACCCGGCGCACGCCGTCGGTGAAGCGCTGCGGTGCGTCCTCGCCCACCGACTGCGGCGGCTGCCAGCCCTGCCCTGCTTCGGGCAGCGCGGTCGAGGCCTGCGCCACCAGCGCGTCCAGCAGGGCCCGCTCGCCAGCCTCGGCGATGACGAAGCTGGCGTCGTTCTCGTGGTCGTGCAGCAGCGCGGCCGGGCAGCGCAGGGCCAGCGCGGTCGGGCGGCCGTCATCGCGCGCACGCGCCGGCAACACGGTTTCGATCTGGCTGGCCACTTCGTAGTCGAGCATCAGCGCCCAGCCACCGCGGAACGGCAGGCTGTGGCTGCCGTCATGCGGCAGGCGCGCGGCCTGCCAGGCACGGTCGAGCACCTGCAGGAAGCTGCCCAGCTGCACGAGGTCGTGCTGGTCGCGCACCTGGCCGTCGGCGTCCAGACGCATGCAATCGCCCTGCGCGGCCAGCAGCAGGCTCCAGCGGCCCTGGGCGGTGCCCGAGGCGGTGGATTCCATCAGCAGCGGGAAGCGCGCCGGGTCGTGCTGCTGCAGGGCCAGCAGGTCGATCGGGTGCGGCAGCGGGTGGATCAGCGGGGCGTGGGTCATGGCGGCCAGTTCGGGGGTTCAGATGCACGGAAGCCGCCTTGCGGCGGCTCCGTGGTGCTCCGGCTGCCGACAGGTACAGTCGACTGTCAGTCGACTGCTCTCCCATCAGCGATCATTGCGGCGGATCGAAAGGCAGTCGACCAACGGTCGACTCTACCTCATCGGTCAGACGCGCTTGAAGATCAGCGTGCCGTTGGTGCCGCCGAAGCCGAAGCCGTTGGACATCACCACGTCGACCTTGGCCTGGCGTGCTTCGTTGGGCACGTAATCCAGGTCGCAGCCTTCGCCCGGCTGTTCCAGGTTGATGGTCGGCGGAATGACGTTGTCCTGCAGCGCCATCACCGAGAAGATCGCTTCCACGCCGCCGGCGGCACCCAGCAGGTGGCCGGTCATCGACTTGGTGGAGCTGACCATCATCTTGTAGGCGTGGTCGCCGAAGGCGGCCTTCATGGCCATGGTTTCGCCCAGGTCGCCCAGCGGCGTGGAGGTGCCGTGTGCGTTGAGATAACCGACCTGGTCCGGGGTCACGCCGGCATCGCGCATGGCCATGGCCATGCAGCGGGCAGCGCCTTCGCCGTTCTCGCTCGGGGCGGTCATGTGGTACGCGTCGGAACTGGCGCCGAAGCCGGCCAGTTCGCAGTAGATCCTGGCGCCGCGTGCCTTGGCGTGTTCGTACTCTTCCAGCACCAGGATGCCGGCGCCGTCACCCAGCACGAAGCCGTCGCGCTCCTTGTCCCACGGGCGCGAAGCCTGTTCCGGGGCATCGTTGCGGGTGCTCATGGCCTTCATCGCGCAGAAGCCGCCCAGGGCGGTCGGCGAGGAACCGCGTTCGGCGCCACCGGCCACCATCACGTCGGCATCGCCGTACTGGATCATGCGCATGGCGGTACCGATCGAATGGTTCGAGGTCGCGCACGCCGAGACCGCCGAGAACGACGGACCCTTCAGGCCAGTGATGATGCTCAGCTGGCCCGGCAGCATGTTGATGATGGTCTTGGGCACGTAGAAGGGCGAGATCTTCTTGCCCTCGTGGAAATCAATGGTCTGCTCTTCGATGCCCAGCAGGCCGCCGATGCCGGCGCCGACGATCGCGCCGATGCGCTCGGCATTGGCTTCGGTGATCTCCAGGCCCGCATCGTGCAGGGCCATGAAGGAAGCACCGAGGCCGTAATGGATGAACGGGTCCATCTTCTTGGCATCCTTGCCGCTGACCCGGTACTTGCCGAACAGTTCGTTGTCGGCGGTGATGTCAAAGCCCTTGACCTCACCTGCAATCTTGGTGGTGAACCGATCCAGGTAGGCATCAGAAACGTTGGTCAGCGGACCGATGCCCGAACGACCATGGGTGATGCCTTCCCAGCTGCTGGCCAGATCATTGCCCAACGGCGAGACGATACCCAGGCCGGTTACGACGACGCGACGCTTCATTGCTGATTCTCCTGACCCGATGATGTCAACGGGCAACTCGGTTTGCTTCGATGTGATGCTCAAACACACGGGGCCGCAACTGCGGCCCCATGGGGTGCGGTGCGCGGCGAGCGGAACCCGCGCGCGCACTGCCGTCTGACATCAGGCCTTGACGTGGGCCTTGATGTAGTCGATGGCGGCCTGCACGGTGCTGATCTTCTCGGCTTCTTCGTCCGGGATCTCGCACTCGAACTCTTCTTCCAGGGCCATCACCAGCTCAACGGTGTCCAGCGAGTCAGCGCCCAGGTCATCGACGAACGATGCGCTGTTGGTGACTTCTTCTTCCTTGACGCCAAGCTGTTCGACGACGATTTTCTTGACGCGTTCTTCGATGGTGCTCATGGGGTATCGCTCCAGATGGAGTAGTGGTTCAAAAATGATCGCCATCGGATGGCGATGGCCGTGGGATAGTGTAGTGGAAACCGGCGGGGCCTTGCATGCATGCAAAAAACCCAACAGATCAACCACTTGCGGCGCAATCCATGCGCCCCTTGCTTACGGCATGTACATGCCGCCGTTCACATGGAGGGTTTCGCCGGTGATGTAGCCGGCCGCCGGGCTGGCCAGGAAGGCCACCGCATGGGCGATGTCTTCCGGCGAACCGAGGCGTTCGAGGGCGATATCGTTGATCAGGGCGGTGCGGGCTTCTTCCGGCAGCGCCTTGGTCATATCGGTATCGATGAAGCCGGGGGCGACGACATTGACGGTGACGCCACGCGAGCCGATTTCCTTGGCCAGCGACTTGCTGAAACCGATGATGCCGGCCTTGGCAGCGGCGTAGTTGGCCTGGCCGGCATTGCCGGTCACGCCCACCACCGATGCGATGTTGATGATGCGGCCCTTGCGTGCCTTCATCATGCCGCGCATGACGGCCTTGCTGGTGCGGAACACGCTGGTCAGGTTGGTGTCGATGATCGACGCCCAGTCCTCGTCCTTCATGCGCATCAGCAGGTTGTCGCGGGTGATCCCGGCGTTGTTGACCAGAATGGAGATCGCGCCGAATTCCTTGGCGATGTCGGCCAGAACGGTCTCCAGCGCGGCGGCGTCGGTGACGTTCAGCGCGCGGCCGTGGCCACCGTGGGCGGCCAGGCGTTCGCCGATCGCGGCAGCGCCGGAGTCGGTGGTGGCGGTACCGATGACGGTGGCGCCCTGGGCGGCCAGCAGATCGGCGATGGCGGCACCAATGCCACGGCTGGCGCCAGTGACCAGTGCGATTTCACCCTGCAGGGGCTTGCTCATGATGTTGTCCTCAGACGTGGGCAGCGACCGCGCCCGTGCCGCTTGCAGCGGCCACCGGCACGGTCGGCAGGAACAGGGGGATCAGGCCGACCACGCCTCGCGGGCGCCTTCGAAGTCGCCCGGGGTGGCCAGGGAGCGGCCGTCGATGGCCTTGCCGATGCGCTTGACCAGGCCGGTGAGCACCTTGCCCGGACCGCATTCGGCGATCCGGGTGACGCCACGGGCGGCCAGGGCCTGCACGCAACCGGTCCACTGCACCGGCTGGTAAAGCTGCTGCACCAGCGCGGCACGGATGGCGTCGACGCCGTCGTGCACCTTGGCATCGACGTTCTGCACCACCGGCAGCTGCGGCGCCTGCCAGGACAGGCCGGCCATCACTTCGGCCAGGCGGTTGGCGGCTTCGCGCATCAACGGGGTGTGCGAGGGCACGCTGACGGCCAGCTTCACGGCCTTGCGCACACCCTTTTCGGCCAGCAGCGCCAGCGCGCGGTCGACCGCAGCGGCGTCGCCACCGATGACGATCTGGCCCGGCGAGTTGAAGTTGGCCGGCACCACGACCTGGCTGCCAGCGGCTTCGGCGCAGACGTCCAGCACCAGCTGGTCTTCAGCACCGAGCACGGCGGCCATGGCACCGACGCCGGCCGGCGCGGCTTCCTGCATCAGCTGGCCGCGCAGGCGCACCAGGTGCGCACCGTCATGCAGGCTCAGCGCGCCGGCAGCGACCAGGGCGGTGTATTCGCCCAGGCTGTGGCCGGCCAGCACCGACGGGCGCGGACCGCCGACGGCGTTCCAGGCGCGCCACGCGCCGATGCTCGCCGCCAGCAGGGCCGGCTGGGTGTATTCGGTACGGTTGAGCATTTCCTCCGGGCCACCCTGGGACAGCGCCCACAGGTCGACGCCGGCACCATCGGATGCTTCGGTGAAGGCTTCACGCACCTGCGGGTGCAGCTCGGCCAGCTCGGCCAGCATGCCCACGGACTGCGAGCCCTGACCGGGGAAGACAAATGCGAGGGTGGATACGGTCACGCGGTCATCCGCTTGTTGCAATCGAAGCGGGCCATGATAAGGGCGAATCCCCCGTGTCGTCTGTACGTGCGCGTATGCAGGGCGTATGGACCCCGACCCGCCGGGCATGGCCCGGCGCTACCGGTAGCGCTTGGCAATCCCCGGCGAACGGTCTGGTAGCGCCGGGCCATGCCCGGCGGACCGCGATCAGCAGAACAGCTGAAGGATGTCGAGCTCGCCATCGGCGAACCAGTCCACGCACAGCCCCACCACCATGATCAGGCCCAGCGTGGTGGCGCCATGGGTGATGAAGATCGATTGCGCCAGCGCGCGCGCCGAGCGGCCAAGCTTCATGCACACGCGAGCCAGGCCCTGCAGCCGGCCGCTGACCGAATGCACGTGCGCGCGTACCGGCGCCTGCACACCATCCATGGCCTCGGCCATCATCGCCTGCAGGTGCTGCGGGCGGTCGGCGTAATACTTGGCCACGCCATAGCCGAACATCAGCCAGTCGCGCGCCTGCGCCTCGGCCAGGTCCATCACTTCCAGCGGGTCTTCCTCGAAATCGATGAAGCCCACGTTCTGGCCGTCCCAGGTGAGGTTGCGCGGCACTGGCTGGCCGAAATACGCGCCACGGGCATGGGCTTCGGCGAGGGCCTTCATCGCGGCGGCCACCAGCCGGTCACGACCGGCGTCATCGGCTTCGCGCAGACAGGTATTGAAGGAACCGCCGTTGTCGCCGATCACCAGCGCGGCGTGGCCGCTGCCGATCACTTCGGGCACGTTCACGCCCTGTGCGTGCAGCTCGCCCAGGCGGCGGGCCTCGGTCTCGCGCGCGGCGTCGCCACCGCGGTGCGGCGGCGGACGCAGGGCATCGAGGTGGAAGCGGCGGGCGATGAAATTGAGCAGGCCCAAGGCGAATGCGCGGCTTCCCTTGCCGTACTGCTTCAGCCAGGCGCGCTGCCCTTCGATGACGATGGGCTCAACCATGACGGATCTCCTGAACGCGTTACGGCCCCAGAGGGGCCGTAACGACAGACTTCACGTTGTCGTAACTACGCCATCAATAGCGCAGCAGGGCCGAACCCCACGTGAAGCCGCCGCCGAAGGCTTCCAGCAGCAGCAGCTGGCCGCGCTCGACCTTGCCCGAACGGACTGCGGCGTCCAGCGCCAGCGGCACCGAGCCGGAGGAGGTGTTGCCGTGGCGGTCGACGGTGACCACGACCTGGTCCATCGACATGTCCAGCCGCTTGGCGGTGGCTTCGATGATACGCAGGTTGGCCTGGTGCGGGATCAGCCAATCCAGGTCGGACTTGCCCAGGCCGTTGGCCTCCAGGGTTTCGTCCACGACCGAGTCCAGCGCCTTGACGGCGTACTTGAACACGTCGTTGCCCTTCATGTTGATGGTGCCGCCGCCGTTGCCGCTGCCATCCTTGAAACCGACCGAGACGCCGACCGGGTTCCACAGCAGCTCTTTCTTGCTGCCATCGGAATGCAGGTGGGTGCTGAGGATGCCGGTTTCTTCGTCGGCCTTGAGCACGACCGCGCCGGCACCGTCGCCAAACAGCACGCAGGTGGTGCGGTCTTCCCAATCGACAATGCGGGTGAGTGTTTCGGCGCCGATGACCAGCACATGGCGGGCATCACCGGAACGGATGAACTTGTCGGCCACGCTGAGCGCGAACACGAAGCCCGAGCAGGCCGCGTTGACGTCGAAGGCGGGGCAGCCCGACGCACCGAGCTTGGCCTGGATCAGGCACGCGGTGGACGGGAAAATAAGATCAGGGGTGGTCGTACCGACCACGATCATGTCGAGCTGGGAAGCGTCGATACCGGCCGCTTCAAGCGCACGCACCGCGGCGTGGTAGCCGAGGTCGCTGGTGGTTTCGCCTTCGGCCGCGATGTGCCGTTCACGAATACCGGTGCGCGACTGGATCCACTCGTCCGAGGTTTCGACCATTTTTTCCAGGTCGGCGTTGGTCAGGACTTTTTCCGGCAAATAGCTACCGGTGCCCGCGATCCTCGAGTAGATCCGCTTGCTCATCATGTTTCCTGTTGCGCAGGCTGCCGATCACCGGCATGCCCGGGGAAGAAGGCAAAGGCCGCTGCCCTGGGGCAGCGGCCTTCCGGCACATCAATCTTCTTCGACGGCCGAGGTCTTGGTCTGGATGACCTTCTTGCCGCGGTAGAAACCGTCAGCAGTGATGTGGTGACGCAGGTGCACTTCGCCGGTGGTCGGGTCGGTCGACAGCTGCTTGGCGCTCAGGGCGTCATGCGCACGGCGCATACCGCGGCGGGACGGGGTGACACGGGATTTCTGGACAGCCATGGGATTGCTCCAAACTCGGTTCGATTTGCTTCGTCGTATCGTCGCGCAGGACGCCAGCGCCCAGCACACTTTCGCTTTCGCCGCAGCCGCCGACGACAATCCGGCTGCTAATGCTTTTACTCTTTCTTCAGTGCCGCCAACGCCGCAAACGGGTTGGCCTGCTTCGTTTCCTCTTCGGTCGGTGCCCAGTCCTTGTTGACTGCCTCACCGTCCGGAGACAGCGGTACCACGGGTACCGCCAGCACCAATTCATCTTCGACCAGGTCCAGCGGACGCAGCTGCCCATCTTCCGGCACCAGCAACGCCTCGTATTCCTCGGGCAGGGACGATTCCTCGTCCTCGTCGCGGATCAGGCCAAGCCTCTGGGTCATCTTCACCGGCAACAGGAATCGCTGCATGCTGCGCTGACAGGTCAGCGGCAACGCGGTATCGATGGTCAGTTCCACATAGGATACCCGCAGGACGTCGTCGCGACCGAATTCAAGCGAGTAATTGCACTCACCGTCGGTATCGGCGACCAACCCTTGCAGGCGAGTCAAATCAGCCAAAGAGACCTGGCCGTCGAAGCGCCTTCGCGCTACGACCATCCGCCAAGCATCCAGCGTTTCGGGCACGTTCGCGGACATAAGCCGCTGAATACTAAGGATCAGGACCGCCGCTGTCAAATGCCCGCCATACAGGGGCTTGCTGGCAGCCTCGGCGCCGGGCCAGACTGCCGCGCCCTGCCCCGGAATTGTCGCATGCCTGCCCTGCTTCTGGCCTCTACCTCCCGCTACCGGCGCGAGCTGCTGCAGCGCCTCGGCCTGCCCTTCGACTGCGCAAGCCCGGCCGTGGATGAGACCCCGCAGGCCGGCGAAGCCCCGCTGGCCCTGGCCGGGAGGCTGGCGGCCGCCAAGGCCACCGAGGTCGCCGCGCGGCACCCCGGCGCATGGGTGATCGGGTCGGACCAGGTGGCGGACCTGAACGGGCAGCCGCTGGGCAAGCCGGGCACGGTCGAGGCCGCCTGCGCGCAGCTTGCGGCAATGGCCGGGCAGACAGTGCGCTTCCACACCGCGATCAGTCTCACACGCAACGGAGAATCGTTTTCGGCCATGGACCTGACCGAAGTGCGCTTCCGCCCGCTGCAGGCGCAGGAGATCGCCCGCTACGTGGCCGCCGAGCAGCCGCTGGACTGTGCCGGCAGCTTCAAGTGCGAGGGCCTGGGCATCAGCCTGTTTGAAGCCATCGACAACCGCGACCCTACTGCCCTGGTCGGGCTGCCGCTGATCGCACTGTGCGGACTGCTGCGCCGTGCCGGCTTCGCCGTGCCGTAAGCCACTGGCTTCTGTAGAGCCGAGCCCATGCTCGGCTGCGTCTGTCCTGTAGAGTCGAGCCCACGCTCGGCTGCTTCTCACAGCCAGCCGAGCATAGGCTCGGCTCTACAAAGAGCGACGAGCAGCCGAGCATAGGCTCGGCTCTACAACGGTTTATCGCTCCACCTCGAACGGCTGCTCCTGCCAGTCTTCCACGCTGCCATCGCGGCCATGCAGCCGCAGGCCCAGCCAATGCCGGCCGGGCGACAGCGCCTGCGTATCCACGTTGGCATCAAAGCCGGCATTCGGGTGCTGCGGATCATTGGACATCGGCCACAGCGGGCGGATGTCGAGCTCGCGACCGTACTGCGCATCGCCCACCGGCGTGCCGTCCACCAGCACTTCCACGCGCGCCAGGCCGATGCCGTCCTTGAACGCCCAGCCCTTCACCGACAGCGTGCCCGACACCGCTTCGCCGTTGGCCGGTGAATCCAGGTAAGCGACGGCCGGCGTCACGCACTCGCCTTCGGCGCGCTGCGCAGGCAGGCGGAACAACAGGAAGCGCTGGAAACCATGATCGTTGCTGACCACCCTCGGCGGCGGCAGCGGACCCACCTGCGCGCACACCGCGTGGTAGCGCGGCACCAGGTCGCGGAAACGCTGGTCGCTGGGCGACAGCACCAGCAGCATCGGTCCGCTGCGTTCGCCCTCGTGCACCTGGCCCCACTGCGCCAGCTGCGCGGTGCGCCCGTGCTTGTCGTTGAGCGGATGCGGCAGCACCGTGATGTTGCCGTCGCCGAGCTGGAAGCCGAGCTCGGCACCCACCTTGAAGTTGCCGGCCAGCACGCGCGTGCCTTCCGGCATCTGCTGCAGTTCGTCGCGCACGGCAGCTGCCAGCGGTTCCCAGCCGGCGAAGTTGCGCGGGTAGTACTTGTCACCGGCCAGCTGTTCGCGCAGCGACGGCGTGGATGCCATCAGGTAATAGCCAAAGGCCAGTGCCATGCCGGTGCCGGCCAGCCACCAGCCGGTCCGGCGCAGCCAGCGCGGCCAGCCGTTGAGCACCACCGGCACCGCCACCAGCAGCGCCAGGTAGCCCGGCAGCGGCCAGTGGAAACTGATGCGCTCGACATCGGTGAAGAAGCCCAGCAGGAAGATGCTCAGCGTGGACACGCCGCCAACCAGGCCGAAGTAGCGCCACTGCACGCGCGCGCCACCACCGCTGCGCGTACCGGCCAACGCCACCTTCCACATCGCGATGCACAGGATGGGCGTGACCAGCATCGGCTGGATGACCAGGAACCACATTCCGCGCCATTCAAACGCCCAGGGATGGCGCTCGACCACCTGGAATTTCAGGCCGGCATCATGGTTGTCGGCATTCCACGCCAGCAGCGGCAACCAGGCCAATACGCCCACCGCCAGCGCCACCCACACGCGCGGATCGGTCAGCATGCGCCGCCCTTGCGGCAATACCAGCAGCGCGATGAAGCCGACGCCGATCACACCAATGAAGCGGTAGTGACTGAGCGCGCCGATCAGCAGGCCCAGGCCCAGCTTGATGGCGGACGATGCATCGACGCTGCGCAGAAGGCGTGCACCGGCATCCAGGCACAGCACCGCAGCCAATGCCATCGGCACATCGGGCACGGCCAGCAGGCCCAGCGTGGCCGACAACGGCATCAGCAGGGTCAGGCTGCCTGCCTGCCAGCCGGCCACGTTGCCGAACCAGCGCGTGGCGACGCGCGTGACCAGCAACGGCAGCAGCGCGCCGATGGCCAGGAACGGCAGACGCAGCGCGAGCACGTGCTGGCCGCCGATTTCCACGCCCAGGCGCGCCAGCCACGCGGTCAATCCTGGCAGGTCGGAGTACGCCGCCGCCAGGTGCTGGCCTTCCTGCCAATAGAACGCTTCATCCACGAACAGGGGCAGACGCGCGGCCACGAGCAGCTTGGCCGCTGTGACCAGCGTCCATAACCAGAGAAAAATCGTACGTGCGCGCTGTTCGCCCTGCATTGCTCTATGGATAGAATCGAATGGTTCCCGAACGTGAGACGACCATGCCAGCTCCGTCCCCCATGCCCAGCATGCTAACCGATCAACTGCGCCAAGCCCTGCGGGAGGCACAGGATCAGGTCAATGCACTGGTGCTCGGCAAGGTGCCGGAAGTCAGGCTGGCTTTCGTCGCCCTGCTTTCCGGTGGCCATCTGCTCATCGAAGATCTGCCTGGCCTGGGCAAGACCACGCTGGCCCATGCACTGGCCAGCAGCCTGGGGCTGAGCTTCCAGCGCGTGCAGTTCACCTCCGACCTGTTGCCGGCCGATGTGCTCGGCGTATCGGTGTATGACGCCGGCTCGCGCCAGTTCCAGTTCCATCCCGGTCCGGTGTTCTCGCACGTGCTGCTGGCCGATGAGATCAACCGCGCACCGCCACGCACGCAGAGCGCATTGCTGGAAGCGATGGCCGAACAGCAGGTGACGCTCGACGGGCAGACCCATCCGCTGCCCGATCCGTTCTTCGTGATCGCCACGCAGAATCCGGTCGATCTGTCCGGTACGTTCCCGCTGCCCGATTCGCAGCTGGACCGCTTCCTGCTGCGGCTGGCGATGGGCTACCCCAGCCCGCAGGCCGAACGCGAGCTGCTGCGCGGCACCGACCGCCGCGACCTGATCGCGCGCGCCGTGCCGCAGCTGGATGACAATCAGGTGCGCCAGCTGCGTGAAGCGGTCGGCCAGATCCACGTCAGCGACGCGCTGGTGGACTACGTGCAGGCCCTGCTGACCCGCAGCCGCCAGCATGCCGGTGTGCGCGTGGGCCTGTCGCCGCGTGCCGGCCTGGCCCTGCTGCGTGCGGCCAAGGCCCACGCGCTGCTGCTCGGCCGCGGCCACGTGGTTCCCGAAGACGTGCAGACCCTGTTCGTCGCCGTGGCCGGCCACCGCCTGGTGGGCGAGTCCGAATCGAGCACGGGGCCGGCGCTGGCGCGCGCCATCCTGCAGACCGTCGCGGTGGATTGAGGATGCCCGCGCGCGGCTCACGCCTGCTTCGCCTGGCGCGTCCGCGCACGCCCGAAGCATTGCCGCAGCGGCTCGACCGCCGGCGCATCTACGTGCTGCCCACGCGCTTCGGCCTGTTCGTGGCCGTGCTGCTGTCGGCGATGCTGCTGGGCGCGCTGAACTACAACAACAACCCGGCCATGCTGCTGGCCCTGCTGCTGGCGGCGGCCGCCATCGCCAGCGCCATCGCCGCCCACCTGCAGCTGTCGGGCGTGCAGATCGACGCCATCTCGGCCGAGCCGGTGCCGGCGGGCCAGCCGCTGCGCCTGCGCATCGACCTGTCGCTGCGCGACCCGCGGCCGCGCCACGGCCTGGAACTGCAGGTTGGCGACAGCCAGGCCTGGACCGACCTGTCCGCACAGGGTCATGGTGAAGTGGAGCTGGACGTGCCCACCGAGCGGCGCGGCTGGCTCGACCTGCCGCGCATCCGCCTGTCCAGCACCCAGCCACTTGGCCTGGTACGTGCGTGGTCCTGGGTGTGGCCGGAACAACCGCTGCTGGTGCATCCGGTGGCCGAGGCCGTGGCGCCGTCATTGCCCGAGCAGGGCAGCGACCTGCTGCACACCCGCGCCCACGCCAGCGGCGAGGAGCTGCACCAGCTGCGCCCCTACCGCGCAGGCGACCCGCCGCGCAGCATCGCCTGGAAGCATTCGGCACGCCGCGACACGCTGCTGGTTCGCGAATACGAAAAGCCGGTCGGCATCGAAGTGGTGCTGGATTGGCGCGCGCTCTCCACCCTGCCGACGGAAGCGCGCATCTCGCGCCTGGCGCGCTGGGTCGACAGCGCCGAACGCGAAGGCCGACGCTACACCCTGCTGCTGCCCTCGCAGCCCGCGCTCGGCCCCGGCCAGGGCGCGAGCCATCATCATGCGTGCCTGCGCGCACTGGCGCTGATGCCCCATGACTGAGCCCGCCCTCCTGCTGGACCGCAACGCGCGCAACTGGACCCTGGCCAGCGCCGCGCTGGCGCTGCTGCCGCTGCTGCTGCAGCTGCCCAGCGCACTGGCCGCGCTGATCGCGGTGGCCGGCGTGGCAACCGCTGCGTTGTCGCTGCGAGGCGTGCTGCCGATGCCGGTGCGCCTGCTGCTGGTGCTGGCCATGCTGGGCGCCATCGTCTGGCAGATGGGCGCGGTGCGGCCAGGGCGCGATACCGGCTGCGCCCTGCTGGCGGCGATGCTGGCGATCAAATCCAGCGAACTGCGCAGCGTGCGTGATGCACGCAGCCTGCTTGGCTTCGCCCTGTTCGGCCCGTTTGCCGCCTTCCTGCTCGACCAGGGGCCCCTGACCACGCTGCTGGCCGCGCTGGCCGGCATCAGCGGCCTGCTCGCCCTGCAGCGGCTGGCCCACAACGAAGGCCGCAGCGCGGCGCTGCCGCTGCCCGGCCAGCTACGCGGCGTCGGCCGCCTGCTGCTGATCGGACTGCCCCTCGCCCTGGCCTGCTTCTGGCTGTTCCCGCGGCTGTCCGCGCCGCTGTGGGGCGTGCCCGAACGCGCGGTCGGCACCCCCGGCCTGTCCGATTCGATGGAGCCGGACCAGTGGCTGGACCTGATGGCCGATGACACCCCGGCGCTGCGCGTGCAGTTCTTCGGCCCCGTGCCGCAGCCACAGCAGCGCTACTGGCGTGGTCCAGTGCTGACCCGCTTCGATGGCCACGTCTGGAGGCGTGACCGCGACGCCGACTACCGCCGGCCCGCGCAGGTGACCCACGAAGGCCCAGGCTGGGATTACCAGATCGACTACGAGCCCACCGACCGCCGACTGCTGGTGGCCCTGGACCTGCCCACCGCTGCCCCGGAAGGCACCGCGCTCAACGCCGAGATGAGCCTAGCCAGCCAGCGCCCGCTCTCCGCGCTGACCCGCTGGCGCCTGCACTCGGCACCGGCGACGCGCTTCGATGCCGAACTGTCGCCCTACCAGCGGCGTGCGGCGCTGCAGCTGCCGGCCAACTTCAACCCGCGCACGGCAACGCTGGCCCGGCAATGGCGGCAGGAAGCCGGTGACGACGATGCAGCCGTTGTCCGTCGCGCCCTGGACTGGATCACCGCTGATTTCTCCTACACGCTGGAAACCCCGGCACCCGGGCGCGATCCGGAGGACGCGTTCCTGTTCGACTACAAGGCCGGCTTCTGCCAGCACTTCAGCTCGGCCTTCGTTGTTCTGATGCGCAACGCCGGCATCCCCGCGCGCGTGGTGACCGGCTTTGCCGGCGGCACCCGCAACCGGCTCGGCAACTATTGGGTCGTGCGGCGCATGGATGCCCACGCCTGGGCCGAAGTCTGGCTGCCCCAACGTGGCTGGGTGCGGGTGGACCCGACCGCGGCAGTGGCACCCGAGCGCATCCTCGACACGCTGGAAGACCGGCTGCCGGCCGGCGCCGACCTCGACCTGCAGCAGCGCTGGCTGCAGGCCGGGCAGATCGGCGACTGGCTGCGCCGAGGCTGGAACGACCTGGTGCTGTCCTTCGACGCGCGCCGCCAGCAGCAGCTGCTGCAGCCGCTGGGCCTGGATGAGCTGAAGCCCGGCCAGCTGCTGGCCGGTTTCGTGGCCACCGCCCTGCTGGCGATGGGCTGGATGGCCTGGCTGCTGGCCCGTGGCGAACGCGAGCGCGACCCGCTCCTGCGCGCCTGGCACCGGCTGGGCCGCCGCTACGCACGGCTGGGGCTGGCCCGCGAGCCGCACGAACCCGCCCTGGCCTGGGCCCAGCGGGTCCATGCCCAGCGCCCCGATCCTGCCCTCATCGCACTCAGCCAGCGTTTCGCCGAAGCGCGCTACGCTGGCACTCGTACCGAGCTCGCCCCATTATTGCGGGACCTGCGCAGGCATCGCCCGACTTCCGGAGCTACTTCATGAACACCAAGTTCCTTCTCACCGCCGTGGCCGCCCTGGCCCTGTCGGCCTGCGCCACGGCCCCCAAGCCGCTGCAGGGTCAGTTCAGCGTGGTTTCCCCGCGCGACTCGGTTGCCACCCAGCAGGTGGGCACCCCCGTTCGCTGGGGTGGCCGCATCATCGAAACCCAGCCCGGCCAGGGCGAGACCTGCTTCCAGATCATCTCGCGCCCGCTCAATGGCAGTGGCCGCCCGAACCAGACCTCGTCCGACGCCAGCGACGGCCGCTTCATCGCCTGCCGCGCCGGCTTCTATGATCCGGCGGTGTTCGAGGCCGGTCGCGACGTGACCTTCATCGGCAAGATCGACGGTTACGCCAACACCCGCATTGGCGAGTACGACTACCGCCTGCCCAAGCTGGCGGCCGACGTCATCTACCTGTGGCCGGAACAGCGCCAGGTCGATGTCGTGCCCTACCCGTACAGCCCGTGGGGCCCGGGTCCGTGGGGCCCGTACTGGGGCGGTTACCGCGGCTGGGGCTGGTGGTAAACCTGCCACGTCCTGCGTGACGCAGAAGGCCGCCCTCGGGCGGCCTTCTTGTTGGTGCCATCCACGCATGGCGTGGATCTACTGGCGACTGCCATCCACGCATGGCGTGGATCTACCTGGCGACTGCCATCCACGCATGGCGTGGATCTACCGCGATACCGACGCGCGCCGGCAGTAGAGCCACGCCATGCGTGGATGCCGTTGCCTCAACGCCCCGGCGTACCGAAATGGCCCAACGGCGCACCGGCCAGCAGATGCATGTGGATATGGAACACCGTCTGCCCGGCATCTTCGCGGCAGTTCATCACGATGCGGTAGCCATCCTCGGCGAAGCCTTCGCTGCGCGCATACGCGGCTGCCGCCAGAGCCAGCTTTCCGATCAGGTGTGCCTGCGACGGCTGCAGGTCGTCCAGGGTCGGGATGATCTCGTTCTTCGGAATGAACAGCACGTGCACCGGCGCCTGCGGTGCGATGTCCTTGAAGCCCAGCACCTCGTCATCCTCGTAGACGATGGTGGCCGGGATCTCGCGACGGATGATCTTGCTGAAGAGGGTTTCGGTGGTCATGGTCGGCCTCGGCGGGATGTCTTCCGCATTGTAGGCCGGCCACGCCGCGCGCGGCCGCGCTCAGTCGCGGAATTCGCTGCGTGTGCCGAAGGCATGCGACAGCGTGCCGCGATCGACATATTCCAGTTCACCGCCCAGCGGCAGGCCCTGCGCCAGACGGCTCGGCTGCACCTGGCGCGCGCGCGCCAGCTGGGCCAGATAGTGCGCAGTCGCTTCGCCTTCAACCGTAGCGCTGGTGGCGATGATCAGTTCCTGCACTTCGCCCTGCGCCAGCCGCTGTTCCAGCTGCTCCAGGCCCAGTTCGCGCGGGCCCACGCCATCGAGCGGCGACAGACGGCCCTGCAGCACGAAGTAGACGCCGCGGAAGCCGGTGGCATTTTCGATGGCCAGGCGATCAGCCGGTGATTCGACCACGCACAGCTGGCTGCGCTCGCGACTGTTGTTGGCACAGGTCGGGCACAGCTCGGTTTCGCTGAAATCGCGGCACTGCGCGCAATGGCCGATACGTTCGACCGCCAGCGCCAGCGCCTCGGCCAACCGCTGCCCACCTTCGCGCTCGCGCTCGAGCAGGTGGTAGGCCATGCGCTGCGCGGTTTTCTGACCGACGCCAGGCAGCACCCGCAGCGCATCGATCAATTGTTCAAGCAGGGGTGCGGACACGGCGGCAGGCTTTCATTGCGTCGAGCACGCTCGACGATTATCTGTAGAGTCGAGCCATGCTCGACTGAAGGTTGGAACAATCGAGCACGCTCGACTCTACGCAGTTGATGGCACCCGCTTGCACGGGTGCCACGCTGAACATCAGAACGGCAGCTTCATGCCCGGCGGCAGCTGCATGCCGGCGGTGGCCGAACCCATCTTCGACTTCGACTCGGCATCGATCTTGTTCGAGGCATCGTTGAAGGCGGCGGCGATCAGGTCTTCCAGCATTTCCGGGTCGCTGGCCAGCGACGGGTCGATGCGCACCTTGCGACATTCCTTGGCACCGGTCAGGGTCACGCTGACCATGCCGCCACCGGCGCTGCCGGTCACTTCGATCTTGGCGATTTCTTCCTGGGCCTTCTGCAGGTTTTCCTGCATCTTCTGGGCCTGCTGCATCAGTTGGGCGATGTTGCCGCGCATAGTGTCTTACTCGTCAAAAGAACGGATGGAATCGGAAACAACCCGGGCGCCATGCTGCTGGATCAGCAGCTGCACTTCCGGATCGTCCATGAAGATGGCCTCGGCGGCCTGTTGCCGTTCGCCACGCTGGCGATCGGCACGCTGGTGCAGGGTCTCGGCCGGGACCTGCTCGGTTTCCACGGTCTCGACCACGATCCTCGGCGCCTGACCCAGAGCCTTTTCCAGCATCTCGCCCAGGGCGGACAGCGCGCGTTCGGAACGCAGGTACTCAAATCCGGGCGAAAGGCCCAGTTTCAAGGTGCCGCCCTGACAGCTGATGAAGGCCGCGTTGGCCGCCAGCTGCCGCGAAGGACCGCTGAGGCCGCTGTTGGCCACCAGGTCCAGCCAGTCTTCAGCGCTGGCCAGGTCGGAGATGCTGCCCTGATGCGCTGCCGGCGCCGGTATTGCCACCGGTCCAGCCGGGGCGATCTCGATGCCGTCGGCATGGAACGGGCGCTCCGGCTCGGCCGCCACTGCCACCGGGGCCGGCGGTTCCTGCCACGGGGCGACCATGGCCGCCTCCGGCGTCGCCATCGCGACCGGCACGTCCATTTCCGCCGCCAGCGCCTGATCACGCGCGTCGGCTTCGTCGGTGGCCCACGGCGGCAGATCATCCGCCTCGGCCACCTGCGGCGCCGCTTCGGCCGTCACCGGCGGCGGCGACACGGGTTCTTCCACCGGAACCGGTTCAGGCTCCGGGGTCGGCTCAGGCTCCGGTCGCGGGGCCGGCCCAGGTTCGGGTTCGGGCTCGCGCGGCGCAGCCTGCATCGGGGCAGCCACGTCAGCCACCGCTGCAGGGCTCGCCGCAGCGGCTGCAGCTACAGGTGCGGCGTCGTTGCTGCCGGCACCGGCGGCATGGCCACCACCGGCGTTGCCGCCTGCAGTACTCCCGCCCGTCGCACCTTCGACCGACTTCGGCACCGGCGGCACCGCGGCGGCCGGGCGGAACGCCAGCATGCGCAGCACCGCCATTTCGAAGCCGGCACGCGGGCTCGGCGCCAGCGGCAGGTCGCGACGGCCGTTCAGGGCCATCTGGTACCAGAGCTGCACCACCTCCGGGCGCAGGCGCTCGGCGAACGCGGCAGCGTCCAGGCCGTCGACCGGAGCGGCGGCGCCAGGCACCAGCTGCTGCACCTGGATGCGGTGCAGGCCTTCGGCGAGCGCTTCCAGCACGCCACTCCAGTCCGGCGAGAACTCGGCCAGCGCGGCCACGACCTGCAGCAGGCGCGGGCCATCGCCCTCGGCCAGTGCGTCGAGCATGGCCGCCACCTGGGTACGGTCGACCGTGCCCAGCATGGTGCGCACCACGTCCTCGCGCAGCGCACCGCCGGCATAGGCGATCGCCTGGTCCAGCAGCGACAGGCCGTCGCGCAGGCTGCCATCGGCGGCCTTGGCCAGCTGCACGATGGCGCTGCCGTCGGCCTCGATCTCCTCGGCGGCGAGGATGCGGGTCATCTGCCCCTGGATCTGGTCCTCGTCCAGGCGCTTGAGATTGAACTGCAGGCAGCGGCTGAGCACGGTGACCGGCAGCTTCTGCGGATCGGTGGTGGCCAGCAGGAATTTCACGTGCTCCGGCGGCTCTTCCAGCGTCTTCAGCAGCGCATTGAACGCCGCCTTGGAGAGCATGTGCACTTCGTCGATCAGGTAGACCTTGTACTTGCCACGCGAGGGCATGTACTGCGCGTTCTCGATCACCTCGCGCACGTCGTCGACGCCGGTGTTGGACGCGGCATCGATTTCCAGCAGGTCGATGTAGCGGCCGGCGTCGATGTCCAGGCAGGCCGCACACTGGCCGCACGGGTCGGCGCTGGTGCCCTGCTCGCAGTTCAGCGATTTGGCGAAGATGCGCGCGATGGTGGTCTTGCCCACGCCGCGGGTACCGGTGAACAGGAACGCGTGGTGGACCCGGCCGCTGTCCAGCGCATTGCTGAGCGCACGGACCACGTGTTCCTGGCCCACCAGCTCGGCAAAACGCTTCGGACGCCACTTGCGGGCAAGCACGAGATAGGACATCAGGCCACCGTCTTCCATCGGATGTTCCATTGTGCCATGCCTGTCCAGCCCCCTCGCCTCCGACACACCCGCTGCACATCGATGACTGGGGGTGCTTGTGTACTGCCGCGCCGCCCGCTAGAATCTGCGCCCCTGCTGAGGCGTTTGCCGATGGCAGGGATCCGGAGAGGTGTCCGAGTGGTTGAAGGAGCACGCCTGGAAAGTGTGTAAGCGTCTAAACCGCGCTTCGGGGGTTCGAATCCCCCTCTCTCCGCCAGATAAATAGAAAAGGCCGCCCTCTGGGTGGCCTTTTCTATTTATCTGGCGCGGGACGCGAAGTGCGCTGCGCGCGCTTCGCCCCATGCGTTGCTGCGCAACGAATGGGCCCCTCCCTTTGCCTGCCTCTCCCCGCCCCTGTCGGGGCAGCCCCTCAACAGAGGGGCTTGTTGCTCCAGACAGATCAGTAGATCCACGCCACGCGTGGATGACGTGCCGGCCTTCGGGGGGCCTTTTCTATTTCTCTGGCGCGGGACGCGATGCGCACTTTGCGCGCTTCGCCCCATGCGTTGCTGCGCAACGAATGGGCCCCTCTCTCCGCCTGCCTCTCCCCGCCCCTGTCGGGGCAGCCACTCAACAGAGGGGCTTGTTACTCCAGACAGATCAGTAGATCCACGCCATGCGTGGATGACGTGCCGCCCGATACCCCTCCCCAGCCGGCCCCATGCGCTATGGTCACCCCATGAGGACCCGGCCCTATCACCGCAACGATCTGGTCGCCTGCATGGCGATCTTTGACAGCAATCTGCCGGCCTATTTCGCGCCGGAGGAACGCCCGGACTTCGAATCGTTCCTGCGTGAGCTGGCGGAAGAACACACCTACCAGGTCATCGAACTCGACGGCAGCGTCGTCGCCTGCGGAGGGCTGTCTCCTCCTGCAAATGGGACCGCCGGGTTCTGCTGGGGGATGGTCGAGAAATCCCGGCACGGACAAGGATTTGGCCGCCACCTCGCACGGGTGCGCCTGCAGCAGGCCGCCACCGATTCCCGCGTGGAGCGCGTTGTGCTGAGCACCAGCCAGCACACCGAGGGCTTCTACGCCGCGCTGGGCTTCCACGTCACCCAGCGGGTGACGGACGGCCACGGCCCGGGAATCCATGCGGTGCACATGGAAACGCGCCTGCGGTGAATGCCCGCCGTGCCTGGCACGGCGGGCATCTCCGCCTGATCGCGCGTCCTCAGCTGCTGGAGAGCTTCATCAGCACCAGGCCACAGACGATCAGCACGGCCGCGCCGATGCGCATCGCACTGACCTGCTCGCCGAGGAACACGATGCCGACCACGAAGGCGCCCACGGCGCCGATGCCGGTCCAGATCGTGTAGGCGGTGCCCAGCGGGAGCGTGCGCATGGCCACGGCCAGCAGCCAGAAGCTGGCGATCATGCCGAGGAGGGTGACCACGGTGGGGGTAAGCCTGCTGAAGCCTTCGGACTGCTTCATGGACACGGCCCAGACAATTTCCAGCAGGCCGGCGAACAACAGATAGATCCAGGCCATGACGGCCCTCCTCTTGGTAGGGCCAGGCCGTCCTGGTCATTGATTCCCGATGCGGGGGAGGTCGTTCCTCCTGCGGCCGCATTCTAGCAACGGGGAAACGCGCCGACCGTACTGCCTGTGTACGGGTTACAGCCGATTCATCGCATGAAGCTGGCGTCCAAGCCCACGCCTGCGCTAGAATGCGCGCCTGCCATCGGCCAGCCGATGTGCAGTCCGGCTGTGGTCTCCGGCGCGCGACGCGCTGCTTCCCCTGATCCGTGAACCGGCCGCCCTTGGGCGGCCAACGTCTCTATGGTGGCCCCGTCGGCCCCTCGCGACGCTAGGTCGAAAATCCCGCCAGGGCCGGAAGGCAGCAACGGTATCGATCGACGCGGGCGCCGAGGTCAGCCGGCGGGGCCACCGCCTTTTTGGGCGATGCCCCGCTCCGGTAGCTGCCAACCTCGGTTGGCGCTCTTCGCCGGGCATGGCCCGGCGCTACCGACGCGCCGCCTTCACCTTCGACGCGCACGATCAGCGCGCACCTGCGGGGTGTGCAGCGCGCGTTCCAGATGTTCCAGCTCGGCCGCCAGCGCCGCGTCGGCAGGCTGACCGGAGGTGTTCACGGCGGATCCTGCGCCAGCACGTGCGGCGCCGTCGGGGTCGCCAGCGGCACGCACTGGCCCGGCTGCGCCACGCGGTGCCCTCGCGCAGCCAACGCCTGGCCGTCGGCCGCACTGGCATAGTGGTAGAGCATCATCCGCGACTGCAGCTCGGCGCTGTATTCGCGTTCCAGGTCGTCCACGCCGGTGTGCGACGGATTACCGTGCAGTCCGCAGTCGTGGGCGATCAGTTCGTTGTCATTTGCAAAGCGCGCCAGCATCTCCGGAATCGGCCGGGTATCGCCGCTCCAGGTCAACGCGCCCTGCAGGCGCAGGCCATAGGCGGTCTCCGGCCAATGGTGGCGTGCCGGGAACACTTCCAGGCGCACGCCCTCATGCCAGAACGCATCGCCCACCACGACCAGCTGGAACGCATCCCAGAAGTTTGCACCGCCCTCGGCCAGCACGTTGGGGTAATCGCCCACGCGCTTGTGCAGCAGCGGCACCACGGTGGCCGGCACGTACAGGCGCACTTTGCCGCGCCGGTGCGTGTTGAAGAAGGTATCCACGAACAGCCGCTCGAAGCCGGCCACGTGGTCCAGGTGCACGTGGGTGACGAACAGCGCCTGCGGCAGGTGCCCATAGTGCGCCTTGAAGGCGGTCAGGCCCTCGCCACCGCAATCGATGGTCAGCCACGGCCGGCCATCACGCTCGATGACCGACATGGGGGAACCCAGCTCTACCGCCGACGCATTGCCGACGCCGAGAAAACGCAACGACCAGTCCATCAGGTGCCCCGGTTCCAGGCCATGTCATAGGCGCGACGCAGCCGCGCGTAGTCCTTCTGCACGTCTTCCACGCTGCGCTCGCCGCGCAGCTTGACCAGCGAACGCAGCAGGCGCTTGAGGTTGCGCTCGCGCCAGGCGGTGGCCGGGATGCGGATGACTCCACGGTCGAAGTCGATCAGCCAGCCGTGGCCATTGCCATCGAACAGGATGTTGTGGGCGTTGAGGTCGGCATGGTCCAGGCCGGCGCGATGGAAGCGCGCGATCAGCCGGCCCGCCTCTTCCCACGGCGCGCCACGGCCGGCCACCAGCGCGCGGTCGGCCAGCGAGCGCACGCCCTCGATGCGTTCCATCAGGATGGCCGCGCGGTAGCGCATGCCCTCACGCATGTAGAAGGCGGCGATCGGCCGGGGGACCGGCAGCTTCTGCGCGCGCAGGGCCCGCATCAGCCGGAATTCGGCAAAACTGCGGGTACGGTCCGAGCCGCGCCAGATGTACTGGTCGCGGCTCAGCTTTGCGGCCAGCCCGCCGCGCAGGTAGTGGCGCAGCACGCCGGGGCCGAACGAGGCATCGACGAACCAGGCACTGCCCCGACCGCCTTCACCGACCGGCCGGGCCTTGCTGCCCCAGTGCTGGGGCGAGAACAGGCCAACGTCGGCTTGCCGCAGCCGCTCGCGGTCGAACAGAATGGCCCCGATGCCGCGACCCTCGCGGCACGGCGTCAGCGCTTCATTGGCGTCAAATACGACCATTCCATTGAGTCTAACAACACATGGCATCAGCGTCCTCATCCTTGTGCCTCCTGCGCCTGTCTGCCCTGGGGGATGTCACTCACGTGGTTCCCCTGGTGCGCACCCTGCAGGCCGCGCGCCCGGACACGCCGATCCACTGGATCATCGACAAGGCCGGCTACAAGCTGCTTGATGGCCTGCCCGGCGTGGTCTTCCATGCGTACGACAAGAAGACCGGCATGGCCGGGGTCAAGGAGCTGCGCAGGCAGCTGCCACCGGGGCGCTTCGAGGCCCTGCTGCAGATGCAGGTGGCTTTCCGCGCGAACCTGCTGTCGGCCTTCATTCCGGCCGAGCGCCGCATCGGCTATGACCGCAGCCGCTCCAAGGACCTGCATGGGTTGTTCATCAACGAACGCATCCCCGATCGCCCAGGCATACACGTGCTCGATGCGATGGGCAGCTTCTGCGAGCCGCTGGGCCTGCGCCAGACCGAGGTGAGCTGGGACCTGGCTGTGCCGCCATCGGCCTACGCGTGGGCCGCCGCGCAGTGGCCCGATGATGGCCGCCCGGTGCTGATGATCTCGCCCTGTTCCAGCCACGTCATGCGCAACTGGTATGCCGACCGCTACGCCGCCGTCGCCAACCACGCCAGCGCGCGCGGCTGGCAGGTGGTGCTGTGCGGTGGCCGCAGCGAACTGGAGCGCAGCATGGCCGATGCCATCCTGGCCCAGCTGGCGACGCCGGCGCTGGACCTGGTGGGCAGGGACACCCTGAAGCAGCTGCCGGCCCTGCTGGCCCGCGCCAACCTGGTGATGACCCCCGATTCGGGCCCGATGCACATCGCCAACGCGATGGGGGCCAAGGTGCTGGGCCTGCATGCGGCCAGCAACCCGCACCGCAGCGGCCCCTACTCCGACCGGCGCTACTGCGTGGACCGCTACGACGATGCCGCGCGCAAGTACCTGGGCAAGACGGCGGCCGATCTCAAGTGGGGTACCAAGATCGAGTTCGACGATGTGATGGAACTGATCACCGTCGAGGACGGCATCGCCGCGTTCGAGCGCTACGTGACCGATCACCTCGGCTGAGCGACCGGTGCGGGCCGCACGTGGCCCGCACTCTCCACGCAGGGCGTGGGGTTATTTGTACGACTTCTCTTCCACGTACGCCGAGCCCAGCGCCAGGTTGATCGCCTTCTTGATGCGCGCGCGCTCGTCATTGCGCAGGTAGACGCTGCGGGCCAGGTCGACGAACGCCTGGTCGAAGGCCTGCGCCTTCTCCTTCAGGCGGACCTCGTCCTCGATGTCCCACAGCTGCTCGTTGACCGCCTTCAGATCGGCACGCAGCCTGGCGATGTCCTTCACCGCCGCTGGGTGGCCCATCCAGGTGGTTTCCAGCGCCGACAGCTCACGGCGCACATTGGCCAGCTTGCCTTCATCGCTGATGCGCTCGGACTTGATCTGCAGGATCGAGATCTTGTCCAGCAGCTCGCCGAACGAAACAGGCACGAGGATTTCAGCGGTCATGGCAACGCTCCAGCAATTGATGCAGGCAGTTTAACCCGCAGCTCGCGATGGCGTGGATCTACTGATGCATCTGCCCCGACAGGGGCGGGGAGAGGCAGGCAAAGGGAGGGGCCCATGCGTTGCGCAGCAACACAGGGGGCGAAGCGCGCAAAGCGCGCATCGCATCCCGCGCCAGATCAAAAAAGAAGGGCTGCCTTTCGGCAGCCCTTCTTTTTTGATCTGGCGGAGAGGGGGACTGCCATAGATCCGTCCAAGGAAATCCAGTGGCATCGCAAAAAACATATGTTTGCCATTTAATTTCAATGACTTACAAGTTACATCATCCAGCACCGTCCAGCAACGCCCATCACCACCCAACGCGAAATGGCATACTGGATGGCGTACCAGATGGCATACCAGGCACGCATGGCACTGCTAGCCGACATCAAAGCTCGAAGCATCACTCCCGGAAGCGCAGCACTGCCACACGGCGGAGTTACCGGCCTGAGTCTGCTTCCTTCACGCACACAGAAGGGCCGAGGCAAGTGGGTCTTGCGCTACGTAAGCCCTGTGTCACTGGCAAGCGGCGCAACGCCGACCTAGGCAGCTACCCGCACGTGGGCGTCGCTCTTGCCGGCAAGCTGGCTCGCGAGATGCGCGAAGAGATTGCACTGGGGCAAGACCCCGCGGCGATCAAGGAGACCCCTGTGGCCGCACCGGTGATGCCATCCTTCCAAGAGGCAGCAAAACAGGTACACGCCGAACTGAAGCCAGGCTGGAAGAATGCCAAGCACGCACAGCAGTGGATTGAATCGCCCAAGGTTTTGTAGACAGTCGTCAGCCGTTTAGTGCGTACTGCTTCTCGAACTCTACCGGGGACAGCCCGTCGTTGGAACTGTGTCGCCGTTTTGGGTTGTAAAACATCTCGATGTACTGGAAGACGTCGGCGCGGGCCTCGTCGTGATTGCTGTAGATCCTCCGCTTGATCCGCTCCCGCTTCAGCAGCTGGAAGAAGCTCTCCATCGCCGCGTTGTCATGGCAGTTGCCTCGCCGACTCATGCTGCACACGATGTCGTGCTCGCGCAGGAAGCTCTGCCAGTCTTCACTGGTGAACTGTGTGCCTTGGTCGGAGTGAAGTAGAAGCCCGGGGCTTGGTTTGCGCCGCCACACTGCGGCCAATAGCGCCTGCAAAACCAGGTCCGTATGTTGAATTGGCCGGGTTGCCCATCCAACGACCTGACGCGAAAACAGATCAAGCACTACCGCCAAGTACAGGAAGCCGTCGTAGGTGCGAATGTAGGTAATGTCCGTGACCCACGCGCGATTTGGCTCACTGACGTTGAAGCTGCGGGCGAGAATGTTCTTGGCGACTGATCCGACTGGACCACTCAGTGGGCGCGGTCGCCGACCGTAGCCGACCATAGCTCGCAACCCCTCGCTCTTCATCAAGCGGGCCACGCGATGACGGCTACACGTCTCGCCAAGCTCGCGCAGATCTGTGGTCACTTTGCGGTGGCCACACACGGAGCCGCTTTCCAGCCAGCTGAGCTTGATCAGTCCCAGCAATCGCTGATCGTCTCTATCGCGATCGCTTGCCGGCTCTTTCAGCCAGGCGTAGTAGCCACTGCGATGGACGCTAAGCATCCGACACATCGCCGCGAGGCTGAACTCATCTGCGTGCTGCTTCATGAAGGCGTACTTTGCTCTTACCCCTTTGCAAAGTACGCGGCGGCTTTTTTTAGGATGTCTCGCTCTTCAGTGACCCGGCGTAGCTCAGCCTTGAGGCGGCGTACTTCCGCGTTCTGGTCCTGCTCAACACGCCGTCCAACATCGCCTTTGCCTTGTTGCCGCTTCCAGCCGTAAAGGCTATGGATCGACACGCCCAGTCGCTCGGCAACCTCCGCTACCAGACGGCCGTACTCAACGATCTGTCGGACCGCCTCGGTCTTGAACTCATCGGTGTACCGCTTCGTGCTCATAATCACCTCCGCCTAAGCCATAGTTTATGGCTGCGAGGTGTCTACGGAACCCTGGGCGATTCAGTTGCTGTTCAAGCTTATTGCCCAGACCGTGCCACGGCTTAGCACCGGCATAGGCCATTGCTTCAAGCAGATGCATCGTATTTTCCTCGCTTCTTACGGCACAAACGCACAAGGCCCGGACGATGCCGGGCCTTGTGCGTATGCCAATGCAGTATCAATTAAAAGGGTCGATGTCTTCACTGCCTGAAGACAGAGCACATCGAGCAACCGCAGCGATGATGGATGCTGCGACGACCAAAACACAGTACAGACAATCGGATCTTTCTTTCATACAGCCATATCCAAAGCAGATGCATCATCGCGGAGCATCTACACGCGAAGCCAGCAACCGCCAGCCTCATCAAAATGATATGTACTTGAATTTTTTTCAATCATATCAATAAAATTAAACTGAATTTCTTTTATGGAAAACTAGGTCAAATATTTATTCCAACCCTGAATATATCAACCTTGGTCTCAAGACATTTACGCAAACTGAGATCATTTACGCCCACCTCGAACCAACCTCCGGGCTTCTGGAAGAAATCCAGCCCTCGGCCAATCTTGATCACCCAGCCGTTGTCGATACGAATCTCCCGATCGTGCATGTTCGGGTTGAGCTTCACCTCCAGTTCGACATCCAGCTCCAGCAGACTCTGTTTCAGCTCATCGAGCTTCTCGGCGATGTCGGCCAACTGGGTCTTGTCGTCGTAGCCGGTGATTAGGCTGATCTTCTTCACGGTACCGGCTTTTAACACCGTCTCGCAGAAGCGCACGAAGTTCTGGATCTGGTGTTGCAGCCGGATGTACGGGTCTTCGATGACGACGGCCTTCGCGCCCTGCAAGTAGGGGCCAAGAATCGATTCATAGCTGTAACCCGTGTCGCCATAAAGGATGCTGAAGTGCTGCTCCTTAAGCTCCACTGCTGGTGGCGCATCCACTGCTGGTGTTGGCGGAATCGGCGACGGGGCCATTGAAGATTCTGTCGCAACGATAGGCGCGGGCTGCACGGCCGGCTGCACTTCGACTGTTTCGATGGGCTGCTCACCTGCCTGGCTCAAACGACGACGCGCCGGCTCTTGTGTTGCCGGCGCATCCTTCGACTCCGGACAGAACACCACCACTTCCTCACCGCCAGCCTTGAAGTAGGACAGATTGATGCGCGCAAACTCGTCATCTGGTTTGCGCTTGTTCATCTGCTCCTTGACGCGGCGCCGGCACTCGGTCGCGTAGGCCACGTATTCTTCGAACTCGTCGTCAGTCGGTGGGCCGTTCGGGTGCAGCACCTTCAAGAATGCGCAGACGGTCTTTTTGATGCCTTTTTCGTCGCGCCCCTCGATCGATTTACCGAGTCGAATACGCTTGCTCACTTCCTCATACCGGTTCGTGTGCTTGAACTGGTAGTGGAAGGCCTCCGCCAGGTAGTCGGTGATGAACCCGTAGTTGCTAGTCAGGAACTCGCTGCTGTTCTTCGGCATCTCCCAGCCTGGAATATACGCGGCGAATCGGTCCATCACTGCCAGGTCGAGCTCTGGCGGAAGTGGTTGGAATAGGTCGTGCTCGTTGGAGTTGACCACCTGCTGCACAGACACATCGATGTTGCCGACAAAACTCAGGCTGGCATCGGCAATGACTTCGGCGCCGCGCGAGAAGCGCCCGTTGGCCATGAAATCCTTCATGATCTGGATGGTGTCCGGGTCACGTACCTTGATCCCACCGACCTCATCAAAGGCGACCGTGTCCCAGAAGCCGACCAAGCCCACCTTGCGGCGCGCGTTGTTGTAGAACAGCGTTGCCTTGGTCGCCTGTCCGCCCGAGATCAAGGTGGCGTAGGGCGAAAACTCGCTGAAGAAGTAGGACTTGCCGGTGCCGCGTGGTCCCAGCTCGATGTAGTTGTAATTGGGCTCCACCAGCGAAGCTAGCCTCGCGATGAAATGCATCTGCACGCGTTTCGAGAGCTTGCTGGACTCCAAACCGACGGAGCGCAGCACCGCTGCGATCCACTCATCGCGGGTGAAAGCTGCTCGGCCTTCTGCGTAGCGGTCAAAGTCGAAGCGGGTCAGTTGGATCGGGCGCAAGTCCTCGATAGAGAACGCGTAGTCGTCCTCATCGATGTCGTTGTGCGCCAGGGTGACTTCGGCCCAGATACCGCCTTCCAGGAGCCTGTCGTTGTCACGGTAAAACTTCTCGCCAATCGCAATGCGTTGCGAGTTGAAGTTTTCCAGCGATGCCCAGTGGCGCTTCTCTTTCTCGACGTAGCGAACGTGAACCTTGTCGATGAACCGGTGCTTGCCCTTGGTGGCGACCTTGGACTGCGCGGCGTTGGCCTCGTCTGGCCGCACGTAGTTCTCCTGCAGAGACGAGAGCACTGCCTCCATGCCGGCATCCATCTCTGCCTGGTCATTGCTGGCGCAATACTTGGCAAGCAGGAACTCCAGGACGAACGTCGGGACGTTGGTGCCTTTCTTGATTCGATGCAGCAGGTCCTTGCGTAGCACCTTGCCGTCGAATGTGGCGTTTAATTTTTGGTCGATTTCGTCCATAGGGCTCATTCCGTATAGTCGGTTTCAAGCGCGAGATTGCTGTAGGCCGCCAGGGTTGTGGGGTTCAGCGCCTTGACCGAGAACTTGCCTCTGAACTCATCATCCATCCGCAGCGCAATCTGCTTGCGTTGGCCTGGCATCAGGGTCACGGTTCTGGTCGCGGGGTTCACTTCCCCGCCTGGGCGCGGCTCTCCCACCACGTTGCCTTTACTGTCCTGTGCCTCCAACAGAATCTCAACGCTCGTGTCTTGCGAGAATATGTCGTCGGCCACCAGTATCACTTCGATGACCGGCAATCGCGTAGTTATTCGTTTGGCGCCGTTCTTGTAGCTCAGCTCCACCACCACCTTGCGCAATTCCGCATGTGCGGCGGTGTCCAACCGAGCAACCAGCACCGGCACAACGGCTTCCGCCAGTGATGCCCCACCGTGGAAATACAGATGCCCCGAGCGATAGGGGGCCATGCTGCGCGGCAACGCCACCTGAGTGAAATCACCGCGAATGCCGACCTTCTCAGCGCTGACGACCAGGCTATGACCGTCTGCGGTGCCGTCGCCCAACATGATGCGGTCATGGGCGTTCACCGGCCATTTGCCTTGGGGTTTCACGCACACATCGCCAGCCTCCGCTTGTGCGTTCAGGAAGAAGCCATGGTCGGTGACGATGACCGCCTCTTTGAAGCCCATACCACGCAGCTTGTGCAGCGCCACCCGAATCAACTTCAGCGTGCCGGGGATCAGCCCCAGTGTTGTCTCTGGATTGCTCTCCAGTTGGCTATCGATCTCGGTGGAGCGCAGCACCAGCAGGTCGACGGTTTCGGCAAACTTCGGATTGCCGCGTACAAAATCGTTGAGCGGCATCTCCTCGAAGCGGTCGCCGTACTTCTTGCTCAGGACGCCCATTCGCTGCGCAACATTGCTCACCGGTGCCCCTGCCAGCTTCGGCACCAGGGAATCATTCTCCAGCGATAGGATCAGCCCCGTGCGAGCACCCGGCAGCAAGCTCGCCATGCCCACCAGAGTGATGGTCGGTAGCTGCGCATAGGCCGCTTGCAGCTCGACGGGACCGTCTTCCGCCAGCAGCTTTTCGAGGGCCACGCCCAACTCGTAACGCAGGGCATCCACCATCAGGTAGGCCACCTTGCGCCCGCTTTCCTTGAGACGATCTGCCACAAGGCGATCAAAGGCATCGGCGTTGGCCAGTCGACCAGTCGGCGGCCATCCCGTAGTCTCGACGTGCTTCACGAACACGCCCTGGACCTTTTCGGCCAGGCGCCGGTAGCGAGCCCGAGCCTGGCCGATAACCTCATGCATCAAGCCATGTGGGTCAAGGAAGTCGCCCGCCGCTTGCTCAAACTCGCGCTGCAAGCGATCTGCCTCGCGTAGGCTGCCCAGGTAGAAGTCGATGAGCTCCGCTTGCGAGCGGGAGTGATCCGGTAGCTGGCGCTCAAAATCGTCGCAGGCCTCAACCAGGCTCAAGCCAGACCGCACCAACTCCCACTGGGCCTGGCTTTCGCCCTTGCCGAGCCATACCGAGCTCTTATGGCGAGTGAGCACACGGCGCGTGGCATCGGTGTCGCCGCTGACAATGCCCTTGATCGCGGTGCGTAGGAAGGTCCGCTCTTCGAAAGGAAACGTGTCGCGCTCGCCCAGGTCTTCAATCGCACCGCACAGATCGGTCAGGTTGAGCTCCGCCTCGGTGGTCTCGGCGCGCTCGATGTATATCGCGCGTGACTTCGGGTCGCTGCGCAGACGGTCGCACACATCCTCGACGATGGGTTTGGCTTCCATCGGTGCGTGCGGCACACCCTTCAGTGTGTCTGGCAGTGCCACTGGCAAATCGAACACGAATTCACTGAACAGCACATAGCGCCACAGTTCATCCGCCAGGGCAGACCAGGTCTTGCCGCGGGTCTTCACGCTCAAGCCCAAGGTAGCGCGGAGGAAATCCCGCGCCTCTTGCACCCAACCTTCCTGCCCCTTGAGCGCTTCGGCTTGGCTGGTACTCGGGGCCAGCAATGCGGCCAAAATCTCGCGGCCCGACTCCACCCGCAGAGTGGCTCGCAACTGGGGCCAACTCACACCGCCGCCAATGGCATCGATCACTGCAAAGGTCGGCCCAGAGGGAGAGGTGGCAAAGACCTGCCGGATCTCGGTCGCGTGATCCGGCCTGGCGCGCAGGCACAGGCTCAGATACTCGTCGCCATCATCTTGCGGGAACACCGCGCCGCATTCTGCGTACAGGGCGAATGGATCAGCTTGCTTCTGCTCGTCGGTTTCCGGGCGCTTAGCAGGTACGTAGATCAACACACCTTCAAGCGGCGCCTTGGGCTGACCCACCTCTCGCAGTGCCTGCAGCGCCGCCTCACGGCTTTCGATGCTGCTTTCAGACGCATCCACCACTCGCACCTTGTCGGCCGCCAGATCGAAACACTGCTCGCGGTAGCGCTTGTCGGCGTCGTACACCACCAAGGCGCCAGCTTGCTTAAGGCGCGGCCGCAGCACGCTTTCTCGAATGAATTCTGCAATCGTCATTTGTCACCCCGCAGGCTCAGGATGGACATCACCTCCTTGAGCATCTTGTCTGTTCGCGCCGTAATGGCGGCCTCGTTCCAATCATCTCGGCTGGCCAAGTCGGCATTCAGGTACAAGCCGTTGCGGTAGCCAATGAAATCACCCTGATCGTTCTTGCGATCGCGCTTCCTCAAGAATTCCATCGTGCCGAGCTTGGAGTTGTAGCCACTCAGGGTCAGGTTGCCGAGCTGGTGCGCACAGCGCTCGCGAATGGCAGCCGCAGTGCCTTTCTGGTTCCCTTCGAGCATCGTCACCCAGCCCGGCCCCAAGTTTTCGGTCTTCGGCAGGATGTGTTCGACGGTAAAAACGGGGCGATCATTGGCGTCATGCACCCACAGGTCGCGTTTGTTTTCACGGGTTTGGTGTGTCTCTTCCAGCTTGCAGAGCATGAACCGCGTGGCGTCGTAATTCTCCAGGTACACATCGCCCTTGAGGCGCGACTCGCAAACATCTTGTGGGGCTGCCCGTCCCAGCAACCAATTACTGCTCTGCTGGATGAAGCCGTCCAGCGCCGTGATCTCGCCACTGCGAATCTGCGTCAGCAGGTGGCTGACCAGTTCCATGAACATCGGGTCGAGTTCACGGGTCGGCGGCATATCGGTGAGGTTCCGCCAGAAGAACCACTTGGTGAGCAAAGCGGCCAAGCGGCTCAATGCGTCGCCCTCATTCCACTTCTGGTTCTGCGCGACCTGGCTGGCCCACAACAAGAACGCGTAGGCCGGCGCGGCCCCCAGGCGCTGCAGGTCCTGCAAGGCGACTGCGGCGGCATCTCCCCATTCCCCTCGTGCAACTGCAGGGTTGAGCAGGGCCGAGTAGGTCTTGCCCTTGGCTTGCAGCGCGCCGAACAGCCACACCGGGCGCTTGCGCAGCAGCGTGTCGTAGATGGTGATCAGGTTCGAGCGCGTGGCGCGGGTGCAGCCTTTGACCTCGACCCGCTTGAGGTACTTGAACATGTTGTACAGCTGACGCAGAAAGCGCTCCTGCACCGCCGGGTCGGGCAACAGGTCGATCAGGTCTTTCCACTCGTCAAATGCCCGGTCGATGCCATAGTCCGGACGCTTGTCCAACTCGGCCAGCAGGTTGTTCTTGATGATGTCGATGGCCGAGAGCGGGATACCCCGGTTGTTAATCGACTCGAACAACATGAATGCGTCGGAATGGCTGCGCACCTCGATCTTGACCAGCATGGCCGCTTTGAGCTTTTCCAGCAGGGCCAGTGCGCTGTCCTGGCTCAGCCCTTCCAGTCGCTCACAGAAGTAGCGGTAGGCGCGCGCAATGCGGCGGTTTCCGAAATTGCTCAAGCCCTTCGGCGCTTTCACCTGCTTGGGAAACAGATCGCTCAGCACCTTCTGGAAATCTGTCTTGTTCTGCGCTTGCTCGCTGGGCTCCAGACGCCATTGGCCAGAAGTGCGGACGAAGATGCGGCTTTCCAGGTTGCCCAGCTCCACCAGCAGACGGCGATCCGGATTCGGAATGGCATTCAGCTTGTCGTAGAACGCACAGAACAACAGGCTGATGGTGGTAAACCGCTGCTGGCCGTCGATCAGCTCAAGTCGGCCACCGGCCATGCCATCTTGCTGGGTGTTCACGCAGATGATGGAGCCCAGAAAGTGCCCACTGGGTGACTCCTCCAGGTCGTTGAACAGTGCGTCCCAGTTCTTTCCACCCCACACGTACTCGCGTTGGTACTTCGGAATGAAAAACGAAGTTGCCCCATCCGGGCTGAAATAAAAGCTGACCGGTAGCGCTTTGACATCCTGAATCATTCATCGCCTCCGGTCTTCTTCCTGCCACGTATCTTCTTCGGTGCTGCCTCGGGCTCAATGTATAAATCCTCCAGGCCATGCGCGATGGCGAGGCTCTTGTCGGTTTTGCACTTTTCGCGGACGCGCTCTGGCCAGTAGTTCATGGCCAGGTGCGCCCAGTCGTAGTCACCTTTTTCCAGCTTGGCCCAGGTGTCTTTGAGCACCTTCTGCCAAGGTTTGTGGCGGAACAGCGACCACAGCGGCGCGGCGCTGATCTGCACGCCGTCGTCGTGGTTGGGCTTGTAGGTGGGCGCGAGCTTGAGCAAGGTGTCGCGCAGCTCGATCAGCTCCAGCTCAAAGGCTTGCAACGCCTCGAACTGCTTTTCGTCGTCGCGCGTGCGAGCCGAACCCTTGTTGCGCAGCGCCGTCACGTCAGCGCCGACTTGTTTGAGCTTGGGCTCGATGAAGTCATTGATCGCCGTGTACAGCGTCTGGCTAGTGAGGCTGGGGTAATAAGCCCACAGTGTGTAGCTGCCGGATATTGTCGACAGCGGCCAGTAGATAGGCGCTTTGCGGCGGCTCTTGGAATAGCGCTGCAGATGGAAGGCAAAGAAGTCGCGCTGCAGCCAGCGGCGCACGTCTTCCGGCACCGCGACATCCACGCGAGCCAACACCTCCTCCACCAGACGCGCGAGGTCATGGGGATGGCCTTGGTCGTCCACCAGAATGCCTTCGTGCATATGGAAGGGCGCGGCCCCGTCCGGCAGCATGCCTGGGCTCTTGGCAGGAAGTGGGTCAAAGGGTTCAGGCTCGGCGGGTGCGGCACGCTCGCCAGTGGCCAGGCGCCAGTCGAAGCGTCCGAAGGCCACACCGACGGCCCAACTTAGCAGGCCCGTCGTGTGGTCGATGGGGGCAACGCTGTCTTCGTCGTCGCTTGCCTCGTCGCCCTGATCATCGCCCGCTTCGGAATCTCCCTCGTTGGCTGCGCCCTGAATGCCGTGCACCGCTGCGCGGTCAGCCTCGCTGAAGCCATAAAGATCGAAGGCGATGGCATCGATCTCCGCCTGAATACGAAGAAGCTCTGCTTCAATAGCGGGCGGATCGTAATTGCCCAGGCTAGAGCGAAGCGCGGCAGGTAGAGCAAACGCGTGAGAGGTCTCTTCGATAGTGTCCAGCGTGCGCTTGAGCGACCAGCCGCGCAGGGCGAGGCTCTTGATAGTGCCTGAGACCTCTGGTGCCACCGGCGGAAGCGGTAGTGCAGAGATATCGCCCATGTCATATTGCGGGTGGCCTTCTCGACCGGACAACATTCGCAACAAGAGATCGACAGCACTGCTCGAAAATAAGCCCAAATATAAGAGCGGATTCTCAGAGAAAATGCCCGAACCGCGGACGCTGATTACAGCATCAGCGGGAAGCACTTGTGGGCAGAACTTTCTTGCGCGAAGCGGCCACGTCAGGCCAGGCCTTCTATAGAAATCCGTACTCTGCGGCCGAGAATTTAGCTTCCCCGTTTTTGGATCAAAGAAGTTTCGTATCTGTTCGCCGTCATTTTCCCAATTTCCCACCAAATAGAGGTCGGCATAAAACGGGGAATATGCTCCACCTTTCGCGAAACCAGGCCAGCGATCATTGCTCGATTCGACCTCCCACCATCCACGGACAAATCGGAAGTCATCAGCAGTAGCCATGCCTTGACGAACGGCTCGCCCATCCTGTTCAAAGGCGCTCCATCTCTTAAAGATACTTCTTACAGCTTCGCTAACCCAGTAAGCAAAGGGAGCACCAGGCACAGCTCGAAAGGAGTTTGGCTCCACTTCAAAGACTTTGGCGCTTTGTTTGCCTGATCGGAGCGCAGAACAGTTCTCCAGCAAATCAGTGGCTTTGTCGTTTTCGACAAGCAGTCGCACAAATGTAGTCATGCCTGTTTCTCCAATACATAGGCGGCTGCCTCCACCATGGCATCATCCATCACACCAAATCCCAGGTCGGCCATCACTTCGGGACGACCGATACCGAGCACCACGTCCTCGCGCCATTTCTGGAAGCTGGAGAGAAAAAAACAGGTGCGGGAAGTAATGGCGCCGATGCGTCCGCCAGGGCGCAGCAGTTCAAGGCCACGCTCGACCATGATGGCCAGCAGGTCGTTCTTGCTGCGCGGGTAGGCTTTGGCGAGCTGGCTCTTGGTGTTGGCAGCCAGTGCGCCAAATGGCGGATTCATTACCACTACATCGAACACTTCACGGCATAGATCGATGAGCCGCAGGCCCTGCAATGCATCCTGTGCAAACAGGCGTCCCTGATACGTCGACTTGGCCGCCTGAGCGAACTCAGTAAGTGCCATGCGCAGGCGGGCCTCAGCCTGCTGCCAGTTCGCTTGCTCCTGTTCGGCAAACAGGCCCGTGCCTTTGCCGACGTAGACCTGACGGATCAAATGCGGCAGCTCGCGCTCGACCTGTAGCAGCACACCCAGCTCCGGCAGCCCCTTGAGCAGTTGCAGGGTCTTCTCGAATAGCTCGGCATCGCGCTGATCGAGGTTGGCGGCAAACTGCTGGCGCAGCTCACGCTCTGCCGGCGGCGCAATGGCGGCAACTACATGGCCTCGCCCAATCGGCGGGCGGTCTTTGGCCTTCACACCGGCATCGTGCCAAGCACGCTGCGCTCGCAGCCACAGTGCCAGAGATGCGATCTGCGCAGCGCGCGGATCGATGTCTACGCCATAGATGTTGTGCTCGATGATTAGGCGTGGCACGTCGCGCAGATATGCAGCCTCATCGTCGTAGGTTTGGCTCAGTGGCTTGAGTGCTGCCTGGGGCTGGGTGGAAACATCCAGCGAACCGGGCCCATGCTGCTGCTCCCACGCCCAGGCCTCGCGATAGATCTCGGCAAAGAGATCGAAAGCATATAGACCAAAGTGCATGGAGCCGCAGGCCGGGTCCAGCAGCTTGAGGGTTCGCGGGTCGCGCAGCTTGGGGGCGGCTTGGGGCGTTTCGTCCGGTTTCACCAGCAAGTACTGGCAGCGCTCCCGCAGGCCGGTTGCGCCGCCGGTGGCATTGAACCAGAGGCGCCCAAGCGTGTTGTCCACCAAAAACTCGACCACATAGCGCGGCGTGAAGAACTGGTTTCGCACAGCCAATTCGCGGCTGTTGCGCGGTGCCTGCGAGGCATCGCGCATGGCCTTGCGCTCTTCTTTAGAGTTGAAGTACTGGTAGATCCAGCCAATGGTTTCGTCCTCGCTCCACAGCGGGGCGATGTCGGCATCGTTGATCAGGTTCAGCACCTGTAGCAGCGCCGCCTCGCGGGGGAACAGGCGCCCTTGCGGCGAGTAGCGGTCGAACAGGCCCGGCAGGTCTTGCGCGAGTTCATCAAACACACTGAACAGGTACACGCGGTAGGCATCGCCGGTTTCACCCAGGCCGGTGCCGGCCAGTCGCGCATAGAGCTGAAAGCCCTTGGCCTGGAAACCGTTGCCCACTGATTCGACCAACAAGCCACGCGCCTCAGCCATACGCAGCGCCGCCAGGCGGTTCAGCACGGTAAAGGCCTGCTCGCGGACGATACGGTCCAGCCCCTGGGTGGCATTCATGTCGCCACTGGCGGTGTAGTGCGCCAGGGTGTCGCGCAGGATGCGGGCGGTTTCGCGCTGGGCGTCGTTGATATGGCGCAGGCTAGTGAGTTCCGCGACGCTGCCCGCATTCGGGTCCATGCCGTAGTCGTTCTGCAGCTGGCGGGTGAACTCCTCTTCCAGCACTCGACGCGCGTCGTTGACGAAGCGCTGGAGGCGGTTTCTTGTTGTTTGGTCGAATGCCATCAATCGATTCCTATTGTTCTGTGCCTGCTTGCAGTGAACCGGGCGCTTGCCAATCCTGGCCAAAGTGAGCGCGCAGGCTCTCGATGGCGGGCGGCAAACCGCCGTCGCAGGTCACGCCCAGGTAGGTGGCCGCACGCGTGGTGCCCACGTACAGGTATTTGTCGAAGAGCGCTGGATGCAGTGCGGCGAGTTGATCAATGCCCACGAAGAACACCGCTTCGAACTCCAGGCCTTTGATGTGTTGGATGTCGAACACGCGCACGTTGCTTTCCTGGCCCACCGCCTGACCCTCGCGGCAGGCAATGACCTGGATGTTGTGTTCGGACAGGGCTTCGTTCAGCGCCTCAGCCACCGGTGCCACGTCGTCTTCGGCATTCACAAAGATGGCGGTGGACGGTAGCTGGCCGACGAAACGCTCTATTTCTCGGATGCGGTCTGCCAGCCAACTGACAACGATTGCTGTGTCCGTTGCGTGCTCCAGGAGCGCGGGCGCTACGCCACCACTGTCCACATGCGCAGGCAAGCTGACGTTCTGCTCGGTGCCGCCGACAGCGCGAATTATGGCACGAGCCAGATCGTTCAGTTGCTTGCTCTGCCGGTAGGAGACGGTGATCTCCTTGATGTCGAAGTCGGCAAAGACCCACTTCATTTCATCGGCGGAGCGGGCACCCCAGGTGGTCAGGCGCTGGTTGAAGTCACCGCAGGCAAAGAACGAGCGCAGCCGTGGATGCGACAGGGCGGCCATGCAGGCAAGCTGGATAGGCGAAAAGTCGGTCGCCTCATCCACCAATACCTGGTTGCGGTAATGGCCCAGAATGGGCTGGAGTGCCGACCAAGCGGGGCTGTCGATATCGCGCAGGACGTTGGGCCGGCTGATCAAGTCGCCTGCGGCGCGCAGGATGGCGAGCAGCACAATGTCCAGTTCGAGCGGATGGATATCGCGGGCTTCGAAGCCTTCGTTGCGATACCAGCTCCCGGCTTGCTGGCGTTCGCGCCGGAACGCGCGGTAGCGCTTGGGAATGCCGTCGAGATAGCGCTTGACCGGGTTCACGAAGCGGCGCGCGTTGGTCTGCACCAGTAGGCTCGCCCCCACCTCCGCGCGATCGGTTTCCGTCAGGCCGCGATCGGCCAGCCACTCGATGATTTTGCCGTTACGCGACGTCTTGCTGACCGTACGCTTTGAGGCTGCAGATCGGGCTTGGGCTCTCACCGCTTGCATGTAAGCGGTGAGAGCGGCGGCACGACCGGTGCGCGGTGCTGTGGTGTCTTCTTCCTCATCAGCATCAAGCTCGTCTTGTTCGTCGGCATCGGTGGTCTGGGCTTGCTGCAGGCCGTCGATGAAGCGCGCCAACTCATCAAGGAACGCCCGATTGCGATTGAGCTGGAGGTTGAGCGCTGCCTTGATCTTGCCGTCAGAAGCTTCTTTCAGGCTGGCGACGAGCGCCTGTACTTTGGGGAGCTCGGCTGCTAGCGATGCGAAGGTGGACGCCAGCGCGCCATCGCTTGCTTGCGTCAGGATGCTGTGCAGCCGCTCGCCCAAGCTCTGGACTTCTGGCGCCTTGGCTTCGCGGAGCATGTTGGCGGCTTCATGCAGCTCTTGCACGTAGGCGTTGCGCTGCCACGTGTTTAAGTCGTCGAACCACTGAATCGGGCGATCCAGTGCCTCTGCGTTCAGGCTTGGCAGGCTGTCTTTCAGGACAAAGGTACCGCCGCCCGACGCGGTTCTGAGGACGCCAAAAGCGTTCCTGGCCAACTCTCGGCGGTAGTCCTGCCAGGTTCTTATGCGCAGATCAGAGGCAGGAACACCTTCGCGTGCGAAAGCTTCTTTGAGGTACTGCTTGAGCAACTCAGTGGGCGTGAACATCAGCCAACTGTTCACGTGGGCGATACCTTGGGCTTCACTTACCGTCTCGACCAGCCGTTGTTCGCTTTCTTCCAAGAACGCGGTGTCGAGCTTTTGGCCCAGACGGCGGATCAGGGTCGTGGTTTTGCCAGTACCCGGAGGACCCAGAATCAGCAAGCGTTTGTCGAGGGGAAGACGGAAAATCTCGTCCTGGTATTGATCGAGAACGGGCTGATCGCGCAGTCCCATCTTGGTGATGACGCTGCGGCGCACGCCATCGACGATGTTGGCCGTGACGGTCTCTTCGGCCAGCAATTGGCCCAAGATATCTTCGGTGACTTCTGCACCAGCGACCTCGGTCAGCAACGCCCGCAGCGACTCGATGGTGAGTGGGCCGAAGTGTTCAGCCTCAACCACGGTATCGCGCGAATCCCAGCCATCAGCCATTGCGGCGGGTCTGAGTTGGGCGCGCTCCAACACCTCAACAACGGTTCCGTTGGGCAGTGTGAATTCGGCCCCGATCGCCAAGGAGGCCAGGCGCCCGACTGGGGCGCGATAGCTGGCGAGATTGGGGAAGCCTGAGACCGGCGTGGTTCGGCAGATGTAATAGGTGCGCTCCTCGCCTTCCTCGTCCACCACGACAACACGGGCAATCGCCGGCTCGGCTGCCAATACCTGATAGCTCTCTCGGTTTGCCTGGCTGATCTGATCCAGTTTCTGAATGGCCGAACTGGACGTCATCGTATTGATGCTCGCCAGGGCATCAGAGCCCAGCGTTCGTCCGTCGTGAAGCTTGCTCTTGGCAGCCGTAGCGATGCTGTCGAGCTGGGTGAGCGCCTCGCCAGCGACATGCTCGATGTGTTGCCTGGATTCAGTTGTCAGCTCCATAGTCAGCTCCCGCCCGTTCCTGGCTGGTCGCCGACGACAAACGACACCTCGATCTCGGCGTAGAGACCGAGCTGCGCTTTGATCTCGTGGAGCTGCTGAATCAACGAGTCGATGTCTGCGGCAGACGTCATCTTCACAGGCACCGCGATCGACCTAGTCAGCTTGGCTGGCCCTTTCTCGCCGGTCTTGGCGCGCTCTTCCTCCATGCGCTGGCGCAGCCGTTCCTGACCTTGGCGCTGGATGGAGCGCTTGAGGTCTTCTATGGTGCTGTTGATGTCGTAGTCACGGGCCAGGAGTTTCTTGAGTCCGGCCAAGTCCTGCGTGGCTGCCAGGGTGAGGCCATCCAGTCGGTTGACGGCGTTGCCGCGCTCTTCCTGGGTGAGTTCTTCCCATTCGGGAATACGCTGCAAGTCCTCAACCCCTTCTTTCAGGCGCAGCTTTTGCTGATCAGACAGGGTGATGACCGCATCGCGCACGCGGCCCTTCAGGTGGGTGAGCTGCGAGTTGAAGTCGGCAGTGTGTTTGTAGAAGTCCTCTTTGCCGAGGCGCTCGGACAGAGTGCCCAAGTCTTCACTCAGTTCGCGGCGCAGTTCGCCCGGCACGCCGGTGTCGGGCAATGCCTCGATGTCACGGCGATGGGCCTGCAAGTCCCGCAAAGTGGCGTCGAGCCCGTTGTCGAGCACGCGCTTTACTTCCAGCGCCCACTTGAGGTTGTCGTAAATGGCGGATGTTTCTGCGCCCAACCGCTGAGGGGCGTCGGAGGCATCCGTGAACAGGACGTCGGCAATGTCCTGATTCAAGGTGCGGATGCGATCGCTGCCCGCCAGGCCGAGGCCACTGAGCTTTTCGGCCAAGGAGCCATAGTCGTGCTGAAAGTGCGGAAAATGCTTCGCCGCCGCCTTGCTGATCTCTTGTTCCAGCGGGATGACCATGTCACCGACCAGCTCGGTGAGTCGCTCAGCGGCGCGCCCGAGCGTTTCGATGGACGGGCGCTCGTCACGCAGCGCGACACCGATCTGCTTGAAGGAATTGTTGGTCTTCAGCGCATCGATTGCCTGCTGTCCTGCGGCCGTGACTTCACGCCCGGAGACCTTGAGCTTGATTTCACCCGCCATGAGCATGGCGGCCACGATGTAGCGCGTCGTGTCTGGCGACCAGCCAAACGGATCGCTGTTGAAATCGTCGAGTAGGCGCTTGCCATCGACGGTACCGCGCTTGTCGATGTAGTCGCGGATGCTGATCATCGCCTTGTGGTCGGTCTTGAACGACGCGCGACCGGCCACGGTTTGCACCAGGCCGAGCGGGTCCAGGGCACTGCTGATGGCAGCGGGATTGGCGACCTTCAGGAATTTCTCGGCGGTGTCGGTTCCGGCACGTACTGGGGCTTCTACGTACCGGTCGAACACCTGGTCGGCAACATCGGCGAGCAGCTTCTTGGCGGCTTCTAGAAGGTCGGCATCCAACGCCGACACCGCCGTGGCCTGCCCCCGGAACACAAACGAGCCTGCTTGTAGGGTTTGCTTGATCTTGCTCTGCAGTTGAGTCGCCAGCTTGGCGGCACGGTCGAGCTGGCCGGTGCAGTAGTCCTTGACCTCTTGGTCGGGCTCGTTACGGTGCAGCTCGGCAATGCGCTGGCAGCGATAGATTTCGTTTGCTAGGTCGTCGAGATCAGAGTTGGAGCGCGCCAACAATCCAATGACATTCCTGCCCGCCCGACTGCGGGAGTCATCCAACATCCGATTTTTGGCGGTCTCGTAGTCGCTGGCGGGCACCAGTTCCACGATGGTTTGAATGGTGCTCTGATCGCCGGCCAGGCTGGTGATGGCGCTGCCGGCCTGGACCTTCAGGCCCGTTGCGACGGCCATCGTCCCGTGGAGGCTGACGCGGGGCAGCGGATCGAAGGACTCGCGCAACGCATCGTTGAAGATGCGCTTCACGTCCACGGTGCGCAGTGCAATGGCACCGCGCTCTTGTTCGATGTCACGTAGCTTCTCGCTGAGGAACACCAGGTTGCCATCCTTTTCGCCGAGCGGCACATGCACGTCGTTCAGCATCTCTTCTACGGCTTTCTTTACCGTGTCGAGCTGCGAAGGTGCCGTGACGGAGGGGTGCATCAGGCTGGCGACGTTCTGCACCGAGACTGGCAAGTTGCCGAGGATCTGCAACACGGCGACGGACTTGGCGATGTCCTGATGTAGCTGTGAATCCGGGAAACGAATCTGTACCTTGCCGACTGCCTGGTGGATGGACGTGAAGGCACGGCGGATGTCCTTTTCCAGTTCGTCGTACAGCGTTACCGTGGTGGCCAGCCAGCCCACCGGCTGATCGGCCATTGCCTTGGAGCCGCCTTCACCTTTCAGAACATCCTGGATCACCTTGATCGCAGAGCGTAGTCCGATGCCGCCGGTGGACTTTGCGAGCGCGCCGAGTAGGTGCAGCAGGATGTCAAAGTGCGCCGGCAGGAACGGGTAGAGATTGGTGAAACTTTCTTTACTGAAGTCCGCGTCGTAGTACTTAGCGTCTTGCAGCTTGGTGTTGTGCCGCAGGGCCTGACCATGGGCATCGAACAGCTTGCCAAGCTCGGTCTCGCCGGCCGGCGATTTGCCGAGCAGGCGGCGATAGCAGATCTCTTTGATGTCGCTCGATTCGAGGTCGATCTGGATCGGGAAGCGGTCCTTGAGCTTGTAGAGCTTGTCGGAGTTCAGTGCAGCGCGTGGGTCGTCCTCAGTGAGGGTCTGCTGCGCAGTGGAGATGATCCAAGCCTTGCCATCGCCGAGCCGCTTGAGGTTCTTGGCCAGGCCATCGAGGTTAAGGATAAGGTTGTCGCGCGAGGCCACGTACTGCCCCACTTCGTCGACGATGAAGATGATGTTCTGCTTGCCGCTCTTTTCGCGGACGATGTCGATCATCTCCTGCACGCGCTGGTCTTCGAACTGGAAGAAGCCCTCGGTGCTGGACGAGAATGACTTGGCCTCCGGGAAGAGGGCCGGGTACATCTCATGGGCGATCTTCGGAATCAAGCCATCGATGGCCAGTGGGTTGTTCTGCACGCGAGCCCAGGTGGCACCTGGCAGCGCCTGGGCGATGCGCTCATGGAGTTCGGGCGTGCGGCCGTCCTTCTCGACCATGCGCTCAAAAGCGGCAACCTTCAGGTTGCGCGAGTAGCCGGCCCACTGCAGCACCTTGAAATAGAGGACGGTGGAGACGTCTTCCATCGTGGCGCCGGCGAGCATTTCACTCGCCAGGTCCAGCATGACCACGGCGGCCGGGAAGCGCTTCGCCACAGTGCTGAGGAGGGCCTTGGTTTGTGGCTTATGCAGGCGGTCCTGCAGGTAATTGATGAACGGCGTGCCGTCGATGGTGCGCTGATCGTCAAACGCCAGACCGAGGTACTTGGTGAACGAGCTCTTACCAGAGCCGTAGAAGCCTGAAACCCAGACGCCCACCTCGTTTTCACCACCGGACTCCATCGCGAGCTGCATGCGATCGAGGAGCTTGCGAAACTGCTCCTCAATGCTTTCGGTGACCACGTATTCGGAGATCTCAGCCTTGAGGCGGCCTTCTTGCGAGGCGCCATAGGTGATGACCTTCTCAATGGTCCGGTAGATGTCCTTGCTTGGGTCGAAGAGTGAGCGAATGGTCATAGGTTTATCCCAGGATTCTTTTGTCTGTTCAGCCGCCGACGTGGACGGAGCGGTAATTGCCGTCTTCCGGGTAGAAGCCGAGAAACTTCAGGCGCGTCTTGCCGGTTCGCACGCCGGGGTACAGAAAAATCGTCGGCACATGAAACTTGCCCTGGAGCTGGCTTTCGATTGCGCCGATGCGCATAAACGGATGCAGTGCCTCAAGGTCCGTTACCAAGAGCAACGCGTTCTGCTGGCCTTCGAGCGGCTGCAGGGAATCCTCAAGTCGCTTCAGCAGGCCGTTATCCGCCGTCAGAATGTCCGCCAGCGCCTTGTTGGTACGTGGCCAATCCAGCGGAGCGGACTTGTCCTCCATCACGCACAGCGACCAAAACGGGTCGTCTTTGAGCAGGGCCCAGATCTGTTCAGCGATGGAGAACGTGTGCACGTCCCAGCCTTCCTGATGCAGCTTGGCCACCCAAGCGGGCGTTTGCCGCTTCACCTCGAGGATCTGCTCTGGTGGGAAGACGAGGTAGTAAATCGGCTCGAAGCTCGCATGCCCGAGCTCACGCCCGTGGCGGATGCGCTCGCGCAACTCGTCGAAATCAGCTTTGAGTGAGGACATCGCAGAGCGCCTCCATGTCTTGTTGTTTCCAGCTGATGCGAATCACGTCGCCAGCAGCCTGGACGATGAGCAACCCCTTCAGCGAGAGCCGTTTGATTTCCTCCAGCACGTCTTCGCGCGCCAGGCCAAACAGCTGCCAGTCTTCGTGGGTCAGCAGAGCGTTGTCACCGACGCCGGAAAAGTGCAGTTCGTAGGCCAAGTAAGCGGCCACGGCTGGCGAAATACGGAACGGCAGGATGCGACGGCTTGAGCGCAGTCCACGTTCGAGCATTCCGTAGTCGGCGCAGCATCCGGTCAGATAGGCGGAGACACGCCGTACAGTGGTTTCCGACCAGCGTTTGATGGTCTTGCCGTCATCGATGCCGCGCTCGACAAAGGTCCGCGCGTCGTCATTGGTGATCTGGGTATATCCACCGGCGTACCGAGCCCAGTAAACGTGGCGCACGAAGTCGCCAAGGATCGGGTTGGCCCGACTCGTAAAAACGAGCATGAGCTGCGTCAGGTCAGCCGTGGATATCGTTGCGGACAGCCGCTTGAGATGTGCTGCTGGTGCACCACCTGCCACGAGATAGCGTGGAGCGAAGCATTCGACGACGATGTTGCGAAGTCGGCGCGCGGTAACGGTGGGGAATCGACCCGATTCCAGTGCGACCTGATGCAACTGGTTCGCCGACATGCCAGGCGACCACAGGTCGAGCAGCGTCTTGGTTTCGTTGACGAGCCCAAGGCCTGCTTGCAACTGAGTCGTGTAGGGCGTGTTGTCGGCCACGATCACCCCACCAGATACGGATAAGTTTTGGCGTTCTGTGTGAACGCCGATAGATAGGCCGCAGCGATAGCCTTCAGTGTGTCGGTGGAATCGAGATCCTTGATGCCCCCGACCGCCGTTGGACCCACGCTGGAAGTGCCGCCCGTGGCAGCCAATCGCTTCAACGCATCAAGCGCAGCCTCTTTGCTTTGTGGCGCCTGGCTGGCGAGTTCTTCTCCCACGCTACTTTGCACGGTCGCGTGCAGGTCTTGCTCGACCTCTTCGGGCAACCGGAACAGGTGGTAGCTACCCACGCTCAAATGCTCGTCGTGCAATCGTCTGGCTGCTTCCAGCACACCGTGGTACTGAGCGAGGCGAGACGTTTTCGAGAAGACCGGCTCCAGGAAGAGCTTGCTTGATGCCTCATAGAACGCCGTTGGCCACCAGGCGTACTGAGCACGCTCGCCAAGGAAGCCGACAAGCATCCTCATCTGCAGCAATGTCGGTAGGTAGGATTGTTTCATCTCAATTCTCGTCATTCGTTTGTTCTACCGACGCGACCGGCGCCGGCAGTGGTAGCCATTGTTCAGTCACATTCCGCTCCTGCTCGGGCCGCATCCAAGGGCGCATACCCTGGTGCCAGCACGGCGTTCTTGACGCCGTACAAGGCCAAGTGGTCCTTGAGCCATAGTCTGTACTCCGGCCCACGAAGGCTGTGGTCTGCGGAGCAGTCGACGCTCCACTTGCGCAGGATGTAGCCGGCAGCCGCTGCCCGAAGCTTCATCTTCACCATGCCGCTAGTCATGCCGTAATCCATCTCCGCGATCTCGGGACGCGGTTGATTGGGGTGCGGCACCAACTCCAGTTCCACGATCCTGGTCCACTGGATGTCCTGATCACTCATCTCGTGGGGCGCCACTAGCTGCGCCTTAAGCGCCACGGGGCACTTGATCCGGTTAATGACGAAATCCCGGAATTCCTGCGATTTGCGGTCGAAGGCGCGGACGAGCCAGCGCAAGCCGTTGTCGATCAACGCGAACGGGACGATCTCCCGCTCGGTGCGACCACTGGAGATGGAGTAGTACTCAATGCCGAGCGGGCACTCCTGGTGGATCGCCCGGGTCACGCTCGCTAGCACGTCCAGATCCGGATGCGCGAGCCGTGACGGGCTCTCGCTCATCACCCATGCCTTGAGCCGCATAGGCTCACCGTCGCCAAAGCCCTGGGTCAACCACGACAGCACCCGCTCCGGAGGGAAGTCGAAGATGGGCTGGAAGTCCGGCCCCAATACGTAGGACTTGACCTTGGAGTCGTAGTCGATGTTGCCCGAGGCCAACTCCTTGTACAGCGCCAAGTCCCTGGATGCGGCGGCGGACTGGATGCCAAACCGCGTGACCAAGTCCTGACGGCGTATCTCCCCGATGAAGCGCACGCGCAATTCCACGAACGCGAGACGATCGCGCTGTGGCTGGGTCAAATCTGCGAAGCGTTCGTTCATCATCCGTGTGCACCCGGAAAGATCGCACATCCGGGTCAGCAATTCCTTGTAGGGTCCATCGGGGAAAGCCTGCTATCCATCAGCAACTACCCGGACACTAGCATGATGATCGCACAAGGGTTGCATTTTGATAACCATCTTCCTTCGAAGCCCATCTCTACCTGAATAAGCTCGAATAGCGGCCATCAGGCCACAACAGGTATCAAGATTAGCTGCCATAAGCACTGGCATGCGAACGCCTCGACCAGCAAGGCCGATGCGCGCCGCTTATAGGCTCCACGATGTCCAGAATGGTCCAGCAGCAGCCAGCTTCCCATGGCATACCAGATGGCATACTAGCTAAGCCAGAAATGAAAAAAGCCCTTGAAACTCAAGGGCTTAGTTCAATTATCTGGCGGAGAGGGGGGGATTCGAACCCCCGAGGCGCTATAAACGCCTGCCTGATTTCGAGTCAGGTACATTCAACCGCTCTGCCACCTCTCCAGGTGTCCCCCGGCGAACCGGGGACGCGCATCATACGAGGAAGCGCGGCAGACCACAAGCCATTGCCCCCCATCATGTGAAAATTTTCTGACTGAACGCCTTGCCGGATGTCCGCTTGGCCGTGATGATGCCGTTCTCCCCGGCATGACCCCGCCCAGCAACCACCATGATTGAATTCGGACACCTCACCCACCCCGGCCTGCGCCGCGAGCTCAACGAGGACACCTATTACGGTGACAGCGAGCTGGCCCTGTGGCTGGTGGCCGACGGCATGGGTGGGCACGCCTGCGGCGAGGTGGCCAGCGCCCTGGCACGCGAGACCATCGTCCGCGAGATCCGTCGTGGCGCGCCGCTGGCGCACGCCATCCGCACCGCCGACGAGGAGATCATCCGTGCCTCGCGGCGGCGCAACGACACCCTGCCGATGGGCACCACCGTGGTTGCCGCACGCGTACAGGGCAACCGCTATGAAGTGGCCTGGGTCGGCGACAGCCGCGCCTACCTGTGGCGCGACGGCCAGCTGGCCCAGCTCAGCCAGGACCACAGTGTGGTGCAGGAACTGGTGGCGCAGGGGAACCTGACCGCCGAACAGGCGCGCGCCCACCCGCACCGCAACGTGGTCACCCAGGCCCTGGGCGTGACCGACCCGAACCATCTGAACGTGGCCACCACCAGCGGCGAACTGCGCCCGGGCATGCAGCTGCTGCTGTGCAGTGACGGCCTGACCGAGGAAGTCGACGACCGCGACATCGCCCGCACCCTCGCCTACGACGACGCCAGCGCGCAGGAATGCGTGGACAGCCTGGTCGCCTCGGCCCTGGACGGTGGCGGATCCGACAACATCACCGTGATCCTGGTGCGCTGCCATTAACCGGTAGATCCACGCCATGCGTGGATGACACATCGTGGATGCCGGCCAGCGGCCGGCACTACCACCGCGCTTACGCGCTCGCGACCTCTTCCACCTTCGGGCCATCCCACAACGCGTGGCCGGCCTTCCTGCGCAGGCGTTCCAGCCGCGCGGTGTGCGCCTCCAGCTCCGAGGCCGTGGCCACCACGCGCGGGCGCGGCAGCAGTTTGCTGGTATCGAAGGCCAGCAGCGCGGCGCCCTCGGCCCCGCTGTCGTCTTCCAGGCCGAAACCGATCTCTTCCTGCCCCGAGGTCAGCGCGATGTAGACATCGCCCAGGATCTGCGCATCGAGCAGGCCGCCGTGCAGCGCACGGTGCGAGTTGTCCACGCCCAGGCGCCGGCACAGGGCATCCAGCGAGTTGCGCTGGCCGGGAAATCGCTCGCGCGCCATCGCCAGGGTATCGATCACCGTGCAGCGGTCGGTGATCTTGCCGAACTGCGGCCCCAGCAGGGACAGCTCGTAATCGAGGAAGCCCAGATCGAACGCCGCGTTGTGGATGATCAGCTCGGCGCCATCGATGAACGCCAGGAACTCCTCGGCGATCTGCGCGAACTCCGGCTTGTCGGCGAGGAAATCCAGGCTCAGGCCGGTGACTTCCTGCGCACCCTGCTCGAAGTCGACATCGGGCTTGATGTACTGGTGGTAGTTGTTGCCGGTCGGGCGGCGCTTGAACAGCTCCACGCAGCCGATTTCAACGATGCGGTTGCCCTTCTTCCATTCCAGGCCGGTGGTTTCGGTATCGAGGATGATCTGACGCATGGGCTCAGTTTACCGGGCTGCCGTCGCGGATCTGGATCGCGGCAGTGCGCGCCAGGGTGTCGACCCGCTCGTTGTCGGGGTCACCGGAGTGGCCCTTCACCCAGCGCCAGTCGATCTGGTGCCGCAGCGTGGCCGCATGCAGGCGCTCCCACAGCTCGCGGTTCTTCACCGGGTCGCCGCCGGCAGTCTTCCAGTTCTTGCGGATCCACCCGGCCATCCACTGGGTCAGCCCCTGCCGCACATACTGCGAATCGGTGTAGAGCACGATCTCGCAGGCTTCGGTGAGGCTTTCCAACGCGGAAATGGCGGCCATCAGCTCCATCCGGTTGTTGGTGGTATGCGCTTCGCCGCCGCTCAGCTCGCGCTCGTGGCCCTTGTAGCGCAGCAGTGCGGCCCAGCCACCCGGGCCGGGATTGCCGAGGCAGGAACCGTCGGTGTGGATTTCGATGGTTTTCAATACAACTCCAGATCAGGTAGCAACGGTGCCGTGCCAGCGCACCGGCAGCGGGGTCGGCCCAGGCAGGGCCAGCGTACGTTTTTCGGCATGGAACAGGCAGGCCGCGCGCAGCGGCGCCCAGCCCGCCCGATGGCGGCTGCCGACGCCCTGCCACAGCGGCCCCAGGTAGCGGGTGTCATCGCATTCCAGGCCATGGCGGGCCAGCAGCAGGCGCAGCCGCTGCGGCGTGCGCACCACCAGCCCATGCTGGCGCCAGCGGGTGCGGAAGGGGCTGAACGGGTTGAGGCTGCTCAGCCACAACTGGCCGCCGGGCATCAGCACGCGCGAGCACTCATCCAGCAGGTAATCGGCATCGGCGGCGGTCACATGCTGCAGCACGATGGCGTTGACGCTTTCATTGGCCAGCGGCAGCGGCAGCGCGCAGCGGGTGTCACCGGCATAGCCGGCGCCCTCGCGGTACAGGCGCAGGCCGCGGCCGCCCAGCTGCGCATCCTCCAGCCAGGCGGCCGTGGGTGCGATCCACAGCCAGGGCTGGGACGGCAGGCCGGCCAGCCTTGGCAGCAGCAGCTGGCGCTCAAGCAGGCGAAGGGCTGCCGCCGGCTCGCTGTCGAACCACGGCACCAGGCTCGCTTGACGGTGGCTCTGCAGCAGGGGCATGGTCCAATTCTATGCGACTGACTGCCCTGACCGCATTTGCGGACAACTACATCTGGATGCTGATCGCCGACGATGGCGCCGCCGTGGTCGTCGACCCCGGCGATGCCACGCCGGTGCTGGCGCTGGCCGATCAAGGCCTGCGCGTGGACACCATCCTGCTGACCCACCACCACGACGACCACATCGGCGGCGTGCCCGCGCTGCAGGCGCGTTTCCCCAGCGCGCGGGTGATCGCGCCGGTCGACGAGCGCATCCCGACCGCCACCGAACGGGTGGGCGAAGGTGAACGCGTTCAGGCACTGGGCCGGATGTTCCACGTACTATCCGTGCCCGGGCATACCCGCAGCCACATCGCGTTTCACACTGCTGAACATCTTTTCAGCGGAGATTCGTTGTTCAGCCTGGGCTGTGGGCGCCTGTTCGAAGGTACGCCGTCCCAGCTGCTGGCGTCGATGCGCAAGCTGGGTACCTTGCCCGTGCAACTGCTGGTTTGTTGCGCCCATGAGTACACCGTGTCAAATGCCGTCTTCGCGCGGCATGTCGACCCCGCCAACGCTGCCTTGTGGCAGCGCCAAGAGGAGGCTTTGGCCATGCGCCGCGATGACCGTTCCACCCTGCCGGTAACCCTGGCCAACGAGCTGGACTGCAATCCGTTCCTGCGTGTGCACACCGCGCCGATCCGCGCGGCGGTGTCGGCGCACCTGGGGCGCGATGTCGTGGACGACGTCGATGTCATGGCCGGTCTCCGGCACTGGAAAGACGGCTTCCGCGCATGATGCGCCGAAGTCTGCCGCTGGCCCTGGGCCTTGTCCTGGGGCTGGCCGGAAACGCGGGCGCGCAGTCGCTGGGCGCCGGCATCAGCCAGAACCTGACCGCCGCGTCGGCGCTACCGCTCGATCCGGCCCTGTTGCCGGCCGCCTCGGTCCGCAACGGCCAGGAAATCTTCGCCAGCTTCCGCGAGGGCCTGGCTGAACCGACCTGCGACGCCGAGGCCACCAGCCCGCGCTGGCAGAAGCAGTTCGCCCATGCCCCCTCGCGCCTGGCCAACCAGGATGACGACGCGCTGGTGCTGTTCGGCTACGTGGTCGAAGAACTGCGCAAGGCCAGCCTGCCCACCGAATTCGCGCTCATCCCGTTCGTGGAGAGCGGCTACCGCCCCAGCGCCCGCAACGGCAGCGGCCCGACCGGTCTGTGGCAGTTCATTGCCACCACCGCGCGCAACCACCGCGTGCCGATGGCCAACGGCTACGACGGCCGCCTGTCGGCCGTGGATTCCACCCAGGCCGCGGTGCGTTACCTGAAGACGCTGCACGGCATGTTCGGCGGCGATTGGCGCCTGGCCACCATGGCCTACAACGCCGGCGAGTACCGCGTGCTGCAGTCGATGCGCAAGGCGGGGATGAACGCGCAGAACGCCAAACCGGCCGCGCTGCCTGGCCTGTCGCCGGTCACCCACGCCTACGTCGAGAAGCTGCATGCCCTGGCCTGTGTGCTGGAGGATGCCGAAGACGAGCCCGGCGTGATGGCCTCGCTGGACCGCACCGTGCCGGTACTGAAGGGCCACACCCTGCCAGCGGGCACCAGCGTGCAGCAGTGGGCGGCGCAGCGTGCGCTGGACCCGAACCGCATTGCCCGCCTGAACCCGGCCCTGGCCGGCAACGGCCGCCCGTCAGGCACCACCCGCGTGCTGGCCCCGGTGGCCGCCGCCTCAGCCCCGGTTGCCGACGTCGCCACGGTTGCGACCGCAGCGACCGCCGTGGCCCCCAGCGCAAGCCTGCAGCCGGCCCCGCAGGTCGCCAGGACCGTGGCCAGCGCGGCCGACCGCCCGCGCAACCGCCGCCACACCGTGCGCAACGGTGAATCGGCTTGGACCATCGCCCGCCGCTACGGCATGCCGGTGAAGGCCCTGCTCTCGTTGAACGGCCTGAGCGGCAGCAGCGTGCTGAAGCCCGGCGCCGTGCTGCGCATCGAAGACTGACCGCCGCAACCGCGGCTGCCCCCGCTGTTCGTAGAGGTCGAGCGTGCCCGACCGCTCTTCCGCGCTTCCGCCCGTTGTAGAGTCGAGATCGTATGTTCGTGGTCAAGCCTGCATGCTGGAAGCGGGCTTGACCGACTTTCAGCATGGTCGGGTCGAAGTTCTGGCCACTCTTAAAGACGCCCCAGGCGATCCGGGCCAG